>JANQSF010000131.1 GCA_028284155.1 Phycisphaeraceae bacterium | reverse complement strand
CTTGGAGTCGTTGACGGCGATTCGGCCTTTGGTGTCGCGCGGTGTCTTGCAGACTGCTTTGTTGAGGGTTTGCCAGAGGTCGGGGGGGTCGGGGGTGGGGTGAGGTTCGTTCGGTTCTGATTGGGGCGCTGATGCGTTGTTTGATTCTTCCGGGGGGGCCGGGCGACTGAAGTCGCACGGCCGTGGCGGGTCGTCGCAGGCGTAGACGGCTCGGCCGACCGTGAGGGGCCCGAACATGGGGCCGTAGCCGGCTTCGTCGATTCCCGCGTAGATGCGCATGGCGCGGCGAGTATAACGTGGGTGTGTCTGTCGCACCGCTGACCATGCCGCGCCGGGTCGAGTTGTGGCTATTGATCGCCGTCGCGGTCACGCCGGCTGTGCTCAACGGATGGTACAACCCGCGCATCTACACGACGCCGTGGCTGTTCTGGACCATCGAGGTCTTGACTTGGACTGTGTTGCCGGCGCTGCTTTACATCTGGGGGCGACGGCGGAAGCTGTTTGATAACGACGACCTTGGGTTTCACATGCGGATCGCGGGACGGTCGAACGTCTATCTGTTCGCGGCCACGCTCGTTGTTTTCGCATTCGCCGACCCTTGGATCGACAAACAACTGATCAACACGTTCTTTATGCCAAACATCCCGGATGATTACGCGCCGACCTTCTGGTACGACCAGGTTGTCCCGCCGCGTGGGCCTGACACCGGTGCGCTGAGGCTGCTGGTCATCTTCTACCTGGCCGCGACTGCGGGCTTCATTGAGGAGATGGTCTATCGCGGCATGATGCGGCATGCGTGCGGCCGATCGTGGTACGGCACGGTGGCGTTCATATCGGTGTCGTCAGCGATGTTCAGCCTCATCCACTGGGAAGGCGGCGAGCCAAAGCTCATTTACACAGCCGCGGTCGGCGTCGTGTTCGCCGTCATGAGGCTGGGCGTCGGAAGCCTTTGGCCGCTGATCCTCGGCCACTTCATGGTGGATCACTATTGGCTGAATAACGCCGGCTGGTAGACTGCTTTCATGGATAACGTCGAACGCGACGCCTTGCTCACACTGCTGCTCACGCCGGGGCTGGGGCCGACGTTGGTGAATCGGTGTGTCGATGCGTTCGGGTCGGCTGCGGCGACGTTGGACACGGGGTCGCAACGGTTGGCGGCCGTGAACGGGATCGGGCCGAAGCGGGCGTCGTCGATTCGCGCGGGCATCGACGACCTGCGGCGCAATGGGGCGGTTGACGAGGAGAAGCGGCTGATCGAGGAGCACCGTGTCCGGCTCATCGCGCGCAACGAGGATGCGTACCCCAAGTTGCTGCGACACATCCCCGACCCGCCGCCGATGCTTTATGTGCGCGGCGAGTTGCGTGACACGGATGCGGTGGCGTTGGCGATTGTCGGCGCTCGACGGTGTTCGCAGTACGGGCGGGAGCAGGCCGAGCGATTCGCCGTCGGCGCGGCGCAGGCGGGGCTTTGTGTCGTCAGCGGCGGCGCGTACGGGATCGACGCGGCGGCGCACCGCGCGGCGTTGCGCGTTGGAGGTCGGACGATCGCCGTGCTGGGCAGCGGGCTGGCGAGGCCTTACCCGAGTGAGCATGTCGATCTGTTTGATGAGATTGCGAACGGACAGGGCAGTTCCGAGGGCGGCGCCGTCATGAGTGAGTTGCCGATGACGATCCCTCCGAAGGCGGAGAACTTTCCGCGACGCAACCGCATCGTGTCGGGCTTGGCGCTCGGTGTGCTCGTCGTCGAGGCGTCGCAACGTTCGGGCGCATTGATCACCGCGAGGCTTTGCAGCGAGGAACACAACCGTGAGGTGATGGCCGTGCCCGGCCGGGTCGATGCGAAGATGTCGGTCGGCTGCCACAAGATCATCCGCGAAGGCTGGGCGACGCTGGTGACGAACGTGGCCGACGTGCTCGACGCGCTGGGAGAGACGGGCACGCTGCTCAAGGCCAACGTCGCGCAGGAGACGCCAGCCGAACGAGAACCCGAGTCGTTGTTCGACCAGACGCTGACCGACACGCAGCGGCGGATCGTCGACGCGCTGGACAAGCCGGTGACACTGGACGACCTGGCGACGACGACAGGGCTGAGCGTGGCCGTGATCCAGGGCGACCTGACGATGCTGCAAATCCGCGGGATGGTGACGCGCACGGGCGGGAAGATCGCGCGGACACGTGGATGAAGTCACCGATCAGAGCGGAGTTCCATCTTCAGCGCCGGCCATTGACCTCATCCTTACCCACAACTTGCGCGAGTTGAATGAGACGGTGTCCTGCCGGACGGGCCTGCTCACCCCCGGCGGCGCCGCAGCCGCTTGGCGCTGCGCTTTAACGGAACGGCTGCGCCGTGCGGACTACTTAAGATGAGGGGCCTCGCCGCCGGCACCTCAAACTCCCCGGCTCCCCCCGGAAGGGCGGGCCAAGTCTGTCGCGTGGATAGCGCACCCCACCTTCCGGGGGCGGCCGGGGGTTTGGGGCTGGCCGCGGAAGGCCCCAATCGCCCGCGCTTTTGACGCGTGCGGCGCGGGACAGGTCATCGCGGACGAAACACGGTTGTCCTCAAGCGCGGGGTCTGAGCCACTCTGGCGATTGAAGAGGCCCGCACGGCGAGTGCCTCACCCTCTTCTTCAACATCATCACCCGCCGATCTACAGCGAATGAAGAGAACAGAGTCCGTGGCTAAAGTTCGGCCGCGATGGCATTGAATGTTTACAACCTCACGTCGGCTGACGAACTGGACGGGCTGGACTGGTTCAACGACCTGCGAGACTCGGCTGTCTCGTCGGGCGAGATGGCGGAGCAGGTCGCGGCGATCGTGGCCGACGTTCGGCGGCACGGCGACGACGCGGTTGTGAAGTACATGCGTCAATGGACCGACCCGGCGTTCGACGCGTCGCGCATCCGCGTGTCGAGTGACGAGATGTCGGCGGCGCTCGACGGGCTTGACGCGACGTTGCGCGCGGCGCTCGAGCAGTCGGCTCGGCAGGTGCGTGAGTATCAGTCGCACGTCAAGCCGAGCGACCCGCCAAAGGTCACGATCGACGGGGCGGAATTGGGGTTGCGGTTTACGCCGATCGACCGGGTCGGCTGCGCGGTGCCGGGCGGGAAGGCGGCGTACCCGTCGTCGGTCATCATGCAGGTCGTTCCGGCGCAGGCGGCGGGCGTCGACCCCCGGAAGATCGCTGTCGTGTCGCCGCCGCCTACCCGAACGGGTGATGACGACGGCAGCGCACCAAGCGACATCAACCCGCTCGTATTAGCGACGTGCGCGATGCTCGGCGTCGAGCGTGTGTACCGCATCGGCGGGGCGCAGGCGATGGCGGCGCTCGCGTTCGGGACGCAGACGGTCGAGCCGGTCGATCTGATTGTCGGGCCGGGCAATGCGTACACGCAGTTGGCCAAGCAGCAGTTGATGGGTCGCGTGGGGATCGACGGGTTTTACGGGCCGAGCGAGATCGTGACGGTCGCGGACGAGTCAGCAAACGCGCGGCGCGTCGCGGCCGACCTGATCGCGCAGGCGGAGCACGACCCCGGGCGGTGCATGCTGGTCGCCTGGTCGCGGGACGTGATCGACGCGGTCAACGACGCGCTGACTAATCAATTGAAAGATCGATCACGTGTTGAGGCGATCGAGGCGTCGCTGGATAAATGGTCGGCCGCCATGCTCGTGCCGGACGAAGTTGTCGCGGCGGACGTCGCCAATCGGCTCGCGGCGGAGCACGTCAATCTTGCGGTGGCCGACCCGGACGCGTGGCTTGGTCGGTTGCGTCACGGCGGCGAGGTGTTTCTGGGCGACCAGACGCCGGTGGCGGCGGGCGACTACTTCGCCGGGCCGAGCCACTGCCTGCCGACGGGCACGACGGCGCGGTTCGGCAGCGGGATCAGCGTTTACACGTTCCTCAAACGGACGGGCACGGTCTGTTATCGGGACGGGATGAGCGACGCCACGGCCGCGTCGATCGCCCGGCTGGCTGAGGCGGAGGGGCTGGATGGGCACGCGGCTTCTGTGCGCGTGCGCCGCGACCGCTCGAACTAACCGACGGTAACTGTCTCGTGCCACGGCTGTGTCGGCCGTGTGGGACATCAAGGGTCGTCAGCACGGCCGACACGGCCGTGGCACGAATCTGATCGCTCAAGGACGTTCCGTGCGCGTGCGTACGGATTGAACTGGACAACGCGCCAGACGGTGTGTTAGGATAGTTGGCCCGCGCCGACCCCGTGGTTGGCCGGCTTCGCCCGACCGGGCGGGGCCGGTTCCGGCGCTGCTCACAACCCACCGCTTCCCTATCCCCGGCTGACGGTCCGCCCAGACCCGCTCGGCTGGACGAGGGCCGATCCATGACGACAACCCGATTCCGCCGTACGCCCTTGGTTTTGAGCCTGTCGCTGGCCTGCCTGCTCGCCGTCGGCTCGACCGCCTCGGCTGACATGGTCGACTTCTCCGGCCTGCCGCTGAAGGGTGTGAGCATTCTGGATATCGAAGACGGGCGGATCATCTACGTCGACCAGGGCGGCCGAGAGCGCAGCGAGACCGTCGCCCGGCTCAAGGCCATCGGGATCGAAGGCCTGACCGATCTGGACAAGGCTGAGCAGCTTTTCAAAGACGGCAACTACAAGGCGGCGGGCACGGCCTTTATGGCGGCCAAAGGCAAGGCGCGTCAGAAGTGGGCCAAGACATGGATCGACGCCCGGCTGGTCACGACATATGACAAGGCCGGCCAACCACTTCAGGCCATCCGGGCCTACCTCTCGCTTTTCAACAACAACGTGCATGAGGCGTTCCTGGTCAACAGCCCAAGCCAGGCGTCAATCCTTCATCTGACCAAGGCCGAAGATCACCAGGCGGCGGTCAAGGAAGTCGACACGGCGATCAAGTCGGCCCGGCGGACCGTGCCGGACGCGCTCAAGTCATTGCAAGTGCTGTTGCGAGATCACAACCCGGAGCAGGCGGCACAAACACTCGCCGCTGCGAAAGCGTCGGGCCAGGATACCACCAACCTCGTCATACTGCCCAAGTCCGAGATCACGATGCCGCGCAAGATGATCATCGGGACGACCGACCCGGTGACCCGCCACCTGATGAAGGGCGAGTTCAAGCAAGCATTGACGACCGTCGATGAACGGCTGAACAGCGGCGAGGCCGGTCGGCTTTATGAACGGCTTTACCAGCGTGGGCTGGCGCAGCTCAACTTGGGCAAGCAGACGAACGACCAGGGAATGATCAAGAGCGCCGGGCTGTCGTTCATGCGGGTCGTGATTTATAACTCCCGCGGCGTCTACGCGGGCCCGGCGTACATCGAAGCCGGCCACGTCCACGACCTGCTGGGCAAGCCGCAATTGGCCAAGCAGTTGTATGACCAGGCCATCAACTACATCGATGAAGAGACCGAGCCGGAGTTGTACAAGCGGCTTGACCTGTTCAAGACCGGTGGCAAAGGCGCCGCGAACGACTCGGCCAACGAGGCAACCACACCGGCGGGCGAGTAAGCCCGCCTCCCCGGCACGCCCGACGCCCCCGCCGGGTCGGCGTCGTTCAGCCGACCTGTGCTGGACAACCTGACCCACCACCCCCCCGCTCCCGTTTCCCACCCAGCCCTCCCGGACGCCCCACCCACCCAACCGCGTGTACGCCCCATAACTGAATTGCTCGTGATTCCGCCCGGCCGACGTGCGGCCTGCGGCGTGATCCGCTATCATCGCCACCCTTGCGACCCGACTCGAAGGAGACCCCATGCGTGGGACACGAAAAGCCTGGTTCGGCCTTGCGGCCCTGACACTCGCCTGCCTGCTCGCCATGCCCGTCGTGGCCCAGGACGAAGACGGCGGCGGTGACGATACGACCTCGTCGGACACGACCTCCAGCGGCGGCACGAGCTTCTTCCAGATGTTCTTCCTGCCCGGCGCCGGCACGAGCGGCGGCATCGACGTGATCGGTGTCATGGTCGTCTGGGTGCTGCTGATCCTGTCGGCCGTCAATTCGGGCTACATGATCCACTTGTTCACGAAGTACCGCCGGGTCACGCTGATACCTTTCGAGACCTACACCCAGATCGAAACGATGCTCGGGGAGAAACGCTACCGCGAGACGATCGAGTACACGAGTACCGACGAGTGCTACCTGTCGAAGATGGTCGGCGCGGCGCTCAACGAGGCGGGCAACGGTTACTCGGCCATGGAACGGGCCGTGGAAGAGACGGCCGACGCGGAGACGACGAAGATGCTCCGCCCGGTCGAGTTCCTGAACGTGATCGGCAACATCGCCCCGATGATGGGTCTGTTCGGCACGGTTTACGGCATGATCCGCGCGTTCCAGAAGCTGGTCGAATTGGGCGGCAAGCCCGACCCGGCCCAACTCGCGGCCGGCATCTCGACCGCGCTGGTCACGACGTTCTGGGGACTGATCGTGGCGATCCCGGCGTTGGCCGGCTACGCCCTTGTGCGGAACAAGATCGACGCGCTGACCAGCGAAGGCGTGCTGATGGCTGAAGAGCTGATCCGCCCATTCAAACCCGGCGCGAAGAAGGCCGCGCCCGGCGCTCCGGGCGCCCCCGGCAAGAAGCCCGGCGCCCCGGCCGCCCCAGGCGCCAAGCCCGGCACGCCCCCGGCAGGCGGCAAGCCCGGCGCCCCGCCGGCCGCCCCGCAGCCGGGCCGGTAAGACCCGACAAACGACGGATACTGGACGGCATTCGCCGCCGTGTGTTGAGTGAGGTAGATAGAGAGCACAGCGCCAAGCCGCGAGCGGCTTGGCCGGCAGACAGGAACCGGCTATGTCACAGGTCACTGAAAAAGGGCCCAAAAGCCCGCAGATGAACATGACGCCGATGATCGACGTCACGTTCCAGTTGATCATCTTCTTCATGCTGGTCAACACGATCACCTCGACCGAAGACGTCGAGATGATCGTGCCCAAGCTGTGGGAGCCGGAGATCAAGGAGATCAAGGACGTTGAGAAGGTCGTCATCAACGTCAAGCTGAAGCCGACCGATCCGGACGCGAAGCGCGACGGCGAAGAGGCGTGGATGTACGGCCACACGGTCGAATTCGTGCGGATCGGCTTGGACACTTATGCGCCCGAAGACCTGGCGCGGATGACGAAAGACCTCAAGGAGGTCAAGGAAGGCCGCAAGAAGATTCAGGTCATCCTGCGGGCCGACGGTGCGCTGCACTACGGCGAACTGCAACCGATCCTGCAACACATCACGCAGGCGGGCATTGAACTGATCAACATCGTGGCGTACATGCCCGACGGCGGGCCAGACAACGCGCCGCACCTGTAACCAAGACCATGGCTGAACCGAACCAACCCAACCCGACCCCCGGACGCCCCGCCCCCGGAACGCCAGGAAGCAAGCCGTCCGGCAGTAAGTCGTCCGGCAGCGCCAAAGGCAAGCCGTCGTCCGGCGGCAAGGGCGGCTCGATGCCCGAGGCGGCGACGCAGGAGCAGGTGCCGCACCACAAGTCGGCGCGCCAGCGACGCGGCCGCAAGAAGGGCAACATGGACCTGAACCTCACGTCGATGATCGACGTGACGTTCCAGTTACTGATCTACTTCATCATCACCGCCGCGTTTTCAGCCGGCGAAGGCATCCTGACGGCCAAGTTTCCGCAGGGCACGGGTCAGTCGGCCGCGAAAGACCCGCCTAAGCGCCCGCTGAACATCCGCCTCGCGCCGCACCTCGATGAGAACGGTCTGGACAGCTATCGGCTGGACGTCGAAGTGCGCGGCACGCCGGTCGGTCAGGCCAGTTTTGAAGACCTGTACACCTGGCTGCGCAGCAACAACAACGCGATCAATTCGGCCGGCCCCTACCCGGACGACAACCCCGTCATCATCAAGCCGCAAAACGGCGTGCGCTGGACGTACGTCGTCAACGCCTTCAACGCCGCGATCAAGGCCGGCTACAAGAACGTCGCCTTCGCGCAGGCGGGCGGCGGGTGACGATCGTGTCGCGTTGATTGGGTGCCACGGCCGTGTCGGCCGTGCGGTCCAACTTTGATTTCCGGCACGGCCGACACGGCCGTGGCACGAATCAGGTCGGCCAATCGAAGCGATCCACCCCGTTCGCAAGAACGCCAACCAGTCAGAGGGTGCCTGTGATGAACCGCAGCGTTTCACGGTCACGCAAGAACAAACGGGCGGTCGGCTCGGCCGGTGCCCACGGCTCTCGCATGCTCACCCCACTGGTGGACATCGCGTTCCTGCTGCTGGTCGGCCTGGTCGTCAGTGTCGGCTTCGCCAACGGCGAGGGGATTCTCACGGCGAAGTTCCCCGCGGCGTGCGGCGGATGCCCGGGGCCGCAAGTGAATACTCCGACCCGCCCGATGACGGTTCACATCGAGACCCGCGGCGAGGCCGACTACGGCCTGCGGATCAACGACGGCACGGCTCGGCCCGCAAGGTTTGCCGACCTGCGCGAACGGCTGACCGCGTGGCGTGGTACGGTATTCCGTGACGACAACCCGGTGATTATCAAGCCGGAACACGGCGTGCGTTGGACGCACGTCGTCAACGCTTTCCACACCGCCCAACGGGCCGGCTACCGCAACATCGCGTTTGCGCAAGTGGCGCCGCCCGACGAAAACGACTGAGGAACACCTCGATGCGAACGACGCTGAAAACGCTCGTCACCGCCTTCACCCTCGGCCTGCTGCTGACGCTTGCTGCCCCCGCTTTCGCGCAGCCGGCCGGTTCGGCTGAAAAGCCGACGGTCCCCAAGGCCTTGCAGCGGCTCGACCGCGACCTGCTGATCGCCAAGCTCCGCGACTTCGGCATGAACGACCTGCTGCAACACCTGGCGCAGGTCGAGATCGACGACCCCGTGGACGCCGCGCGCCTCGAGATCGACGTGCTGATCGTCAAGGCGAACAACACGGGCATCCCGATGCCCGAGCGCGTGGCCGCGGCGCGCGACTCGATCGAGAAGCTCAAGGCGTTGATCGAGGCCAACCGCGACCACATCAAGCGCGCGATCTGGCAGACCGAACTGGGCGAGAACATCCTGTTCCTGTACCTGACCCAGTTGCAGAACGGCGCGGTCGAGTTTTACTGCTACGGCGTGCCGAGCAAGGACCAGCACCGCGCGATCGAGGGTTACACGCTGAACGTCGAGGGGCAGGACCAGCAGACGGTGATCAACGGCT
>JANQSF010000122.1 GCA_028284155.1 Phycisphaeraceae bacterium | reverse complement strand
CGTCAGCCGCGCCAGCCGCAGACGACGAAACGGAACGGCGACGTCGATCGCGCAGCAAGAAGCCCAGCGACTCCAACCGCTGGGCGTCCCGAAGTAGCGCAACCGCCTCAACCGCCGACCACACAACCGAAACCTCCGCACACTCAACCCAGCCCCGCGACGAGACCCGCCGCGTTGACCAACCCGACAAACAACCCGAACGCGCCGCAAACGCCCGCGCCTGCCACGCCGTCGCCCGCCGTGTCGCCCCACGCGACGAACGACCTGTTGCAGGCGACGCAACAGAACATCCTTGCGCTGCAGCGCATGCAGGAGCAGACCGCCGCGCTGCACAAGCAATACCTCGAAGGCCAACACGCCGCGCATCAGACCGTTCGCCAGTTGATCGAACAACAGCAGGCGTTGCTGACCGGCTCACCGATGCCGCCGCCGAGTGTCAGACCTGCGCCCACACCCACGCAACCGACACCCACGCCGACGGTGCCCGTACAACCCGCTGCCCCGCAGACACCGCGAAGCCCAGCGATTCCAGCCGCCGTTCAAGCAGCACAACCCGCAAGCGCACCGCCACCGCCCCAAGCGCCCGCCCCTGCGCCGTCGGCCCCGTCTCCCGCGACGAACAACGGCTCGCAACAAACGCTTCTTGAAGTCGTGGCCGACAAGACCGGTTACCCCGTCGAGATGCTCGACCTGGACATGAGCCTCGACGCCGACCTAGGTATCGACTCGATCAAGCGCGTCGAGATTCTTTCAGCGTTTCAAGACCGCGTCCCCGACGCACCGCCGGTGAAGCCCGAAGACCTGGGCGTCCTCGAAACGCTGCGCCAAATCGTCGATTACCTCGGCGAGGCCGCTTCAGCGGCCGTGCCTGAATCGCCCGCCGCGCCGCCCGCCCCTGCTCCTGCCACAGCGTCGCCGACACCGTCCTCCAACGGCTCGCAACAAACGCTCCTCGAAGTCGTGGCCGACAAGACGGGCTACCCCGTCGAGATGCTCGACCTGGACATGAGCCTCGACGCCGACCTGGGTATCGATTCGATCAAGCGTGTTGAAATCCTCTCGGCCTTTCAAGACCGCGTCCCCGACGCGCCGCCCGTCAAGCCCGAAGACCTGGGTGTGCTCGAAACACTCCGCCAGATCGTCGACTACCTCGGCCAGGCCGCCTCAGCGGCCGTGCCCGCAACCTCGCCCGAAGCGCGCGCCGAGGTCGCGCCCGCCCGCCCTTTTGACCCGGCCCCAGCCGACCCACCCAGCCTGCTAGACCTCTCCGTTCTCAACGCGCTCGACGTGTACGACGTCGTGCCGGGCAACGCCTCTGCCACGTCGTCACCATTGAACCTGACACATGCGCCCGTCTGGGTCGCGCACGCGGGTGAGGACGACGTGTTAGCGACTGCGTTGATCTCCACCCTCCAATCGCTCGGCCTCGTCGCGCACCGCGTCGCGCTCGACGCGCTGCCAGACGCGCCGTCCGCTTCGGCGCTCATCGTCACGACCGACGACTCGATGACCGACGCCGACGTCGCCAGCGCCTTCGCTTGCGTCCGTCACTTCGGCCGACCGCTGTGCGACGCGAGCACATCGCAGGACGCGTTGCTCGCCGCCGTGACCTGCCTCGGCGGGTCGGCCGGTCTCGACACGACAGGGGGCTTGCACCCACCGTCCGCCGCACTGGCCGGCATCGTCAAGTCGGCCCGTTTCGAGTGGCCGAACGTCCAATGCCGCGTGGTCGATGCGCCCACGACGCCGTCGGACGCCGCCGATGCGATGGCACAGCGCATCCTCCGCGCCCTATTGACCGACGGCCCACCCGAGATTCTGCTCGCGGACGACCCAGCCGACGACGCGACTGTCGTGACGCCGACACTGATGGGCGTCGACCTGGGCGCAGTCAGTATTGACCAACCGCCCATTCAGCCCGGCGAACTCCTTGTCGTCACCGGCGGTGCCCGCGGCGTCACCGCGCGGTGCGCCGTCGCCATGGCGCAGGCCTGGCGACCACACCTGCTCCTGCTCGGCCGAAGCGCCGCCCCGACGCCCGAACCCGATTGGCTCGCGCCGCTGACCTACGCCGCCGACATCAAACGCGCAATCATCGCGCAACAGAATGGCAAGCCCGATCCGCGCGCGGTCGAGGCTGAATACCGCCAGCGTCTTGCCAACCGCGAAGTGCTCGAAACCTTGCGACAAATTGAGCAGGCCGGCGCGACCGTGACTTACACCAGCGTCGACGTGCGCGACACCGACGCGATGGCCGCGGCCGTCGACGCCGCGCGTCAGGCGCATGGCCCGGTCCGCGGTCTCGTCCACGGCGCGGGCGTGTTGGCCGACCGCTTCATCCTCGACCAGACCGACGAGCAGTTCAACCTGGTCTATTCGACCAAGGTGCAAGGCCTGCGCGCGTTGCTCGCCGCCGCGGGTGACGACGACGTGCGTGTCATGGCCATGTTCTCGTCCTCCACCGCGCGGTTCGGCCGAAAGGGGCAGGTCGCGTACGCCGCCGCCAACGAGGTCGTCAACAAAATCGCACAGGTCGAAGCAAGACGTCGACCCGCCTGCCGCGTCGTCAGTTTCAACTTCGGCCCGTGGGACGGCGGCATGGTCACGCCCGCGCTCAAGCAGGTCTTCGCCGACGAGGGGATCAACGTCATCCCACTCGACGCCGGCGTGACGCTGCTCGTCGCCGCGCTGAGTGAGCCGCTCGGTGATACGCCGCACGCGGTTGAACGCGTCGTGCTCGGCGCGGGGTCAAGACTCGACGACGCCGGTGTGGCCTCAACAAGTGACGACGGTGAATCATCAGTCACGTCACCGGAAGGCGGCGCCGCGCCCACTGTCAAACCGCACGTTCCGAATGACAACCTTCACCTCGTTTTTGAGCGTGAGGTCAGCCTCGACGCGCAACCCGTGTTGCGTTCGCACGTGCTCAACGGCAAGGCCGTGCTGCCCGTCGCGCTGATGGTCGAATGGCTCGCCCACGGCGCGATGCACAACAACCCCGGCCTCGCGTTCGTCGGGCTAAACGACCTGCGCGTGTTCAAGGGGTTGATTTTCGACGCGGCGCACGGCACACCATTGACCGCACGCGTGTTGGCGGGTCCCGCTTCGGCGTACGACGACGGTGAGGCCGTGCCGGTCGAACTGCGCACCGGCGACACACTGCACGCGCGGGCGCGGATCGTCTTGTCGCACGCTTTGCCGACCGCCCAACCCGCCGATCAGCCCGCCGCGACCGAACTCTTCAACGAGTCGCCCGCGGCCGTCTACGCCGACCAACGGTTGTTCCACGGCCCGGACTTTCAGGTCCTGACGTCGATCGACGCATGCGACGCATCGGGGATCGTCGGCCAAGCGTCGGCCGGCCCCGCGCCCGCAAAATGGGTCGATCGGCCGATGCGGGCGAACTGGTTGGCCGACCCGGCTGCGCTTGACGCGGCCTTCCAACTCATGATCGTCTGGTCGCAGCAGCAGCGCGAGTCCGCGTCGCTGCCGACCGGCTTAGGCC
>JANQSF010000100.1 GCA_028284155.1 Phycisphaeraceae bacterium | reverse complement strand
CCAGCGCACGATCAGCATCGATCCGCGCTGCACGCCGTTGATCGAGTCGCTTGCGACTTACCACTACGACCCGGTTGCGCGTGACCGCGAAACCCCCGTCAAAGACGGCCCGGACCACGCCTGTGACGCGTTGCGTTACCTGGTCATGAACTGGGAGGTCGGCGGTGAGACGTGTTCAGCCAGTTACTTCTAACCGGACCTTTGAAGAGGTCGGCTGATATCCCGCAGAAGGCCCTAGAGCGGGCCATTTGCGGGCTTGGAGCGACGTTCTTCAGAAGCTCCTTCAATTTTATCGATCCACCCTCTCTGCGACCTAAGACCGGGCCCTAACGCGTTATCACAATGAGATTTGTGCTTGCGTCAGCCAGAACGTGATCGCGTATTAACACAATCCTAATCCACGTCTAACACGGCCCACTTAGCATTCGCCGCATCACTGAAAAAGGCCGACTTCGGCCGAACCTTAACCCTCGGGAATCAAACCATGAAGACGCGCATGTGGACGTTATTGACTGCGATCGCCCTGACGCTGACATGCTCACTGGGCATGACGGCCTGTGGCGACGGCGGCGGTGAGTCGATTGAGATCGATGGGTCGAGTACGGTCTACCCGATCAGCCAGGCCGTGGCGGAGGTTTTCAACAAGGAGAGCAAGGACGCCACCGTGTCGGTCGCTTTCTCCGGAACGGGGGGCGGTTTCAAGCGGTTCACCAAGGGGGAGACGCAGATCTCCGACGCCTCCCGCCCGATCAAGGCTAAGGAAGCAGAGGCGGCCAAGAGTGCGGGCATCGAGTTCATCGAACTGCCGATCGCGTACGACGGCCTGTCGATCGTCGTCAACAAAGAAAACGACTGGGCTGAGCACCTGACCGTTGTCGAGTTGAAGAAGATGTTCCGCGCCGCGCCCGATGCGCCCAAGAAGTGGTCGGAGGTTCGGGCCGACTTCCCGGACGAGGAGATCAAGATCTTCATGCCCGGCACCGACTCCGGCACGTTCGACTACTTCAAGGAAGTGATTCTGGGCAAAGACGAAAAGGCCGCTATCCGCAGCGACGTGTCGACGTCGGAAGACGACAACGTGCTGGTCACGGGTGTGGCCGGCGAACGCGGCGGGATCGGTTTCTTCGGCTCAGCCTACTACTTTGAGAACAAGGACAAGATCAAGGGCGTCGCGATCGACGGCGGCGCCGGCCCGGTGCTCCCCACGCCCGAGACGATCGAGAATGGCACTTACGCCCCGTTCAGCCGACCCTTGTTCATCTACGTCAACAAGAAGATGGCTGAACAGAGCCCGGCGTTAGACAAGTTTGTGAAGTTCTACCTCGACAACGCGGGCAAGATGGCGGCCGAGGTCGGCTACGTCGCCCTGCCTGAGAATATCTTCAGCCAGGTCCGCAAGGCCTACGAGACCAAGACCGCCGGCTCGTTCTTCCTGACCGAAGAGGGCGAGAAGAAGGAAGGGTCGCTGGGCGAGCTTTACAAAGTTGACTGAACCATCTACACCGGTGCGGTTCGCGCAGCGGGTCGGGCTTCGACCCGCTGCGCCCCTGCCCGCTCGATAAGACCCACCACAACGATTCACGATGAGCCAGAGCCCACTTGGTCTGCCTAGCTTGCCGCCGATCGGGCTCAACCGGTCCTCCGGCCTACGCCGCGCGCGAGAAACGGTGGTCATCGGCACGCTCATCTGCTGCGGGCTGTTCTCGCTCCTGACTACGGTCACCATCATCGTCGTCCTGACGAAAGAGACGGCCAGTTTCTTCGGCCGAGACGAGGTCACCGTCCTCGATTTCATCACCGGCACGGAATGGAACCCGTTGCTGGGCAACGAGAAGCACTTCGGTATCTGGCCGTTGATCTGCGGCACGATGCTGATCACGGTGATCGCGATGGGCCTGGCCTTGCCGCTCGGGCTGATCACGGCGATCTGGCTGAGTGAGTACGCCCACCCGACGCTGCGCGCCGTCGTCAAACCGGTGCTCGAGGTGTTGGCCGGCATCCCGACCGTCGTGTTCGGCTTCTTCGCGCTGACGGTGATTACACCGAACCTGAAGTGGCTGCACGAAGGGTTCGGTGTCTACAACGCGATGAGCGCCGGGCTGGCCGTCGGCATCATGACCCTGCCGATCGTCACGTCGCTGACCGAAGACGCCCTGCGCGCCGTGCCCAAGTCGTTGCGCGAGGCGTCATACGGCGTCGGAGCGACGCGGTTCGAGACGTCGATCAAGGTCGTGGTGCCGGCGGCGTTGTCGGGCATTGTGGCGGCGTTCCTGCTGGCGATCGCACGCGCGGTTGGCGAGACGATGATCGTCGCGCTGGCGGCCGGCTCGACGGCACAACTAACCATCAACCCACAAGACTCGGTCCAGCCGATGACCGGCTTCATCGTGCAGATGGTCAAGGGCGACGTGAGCAACTTCGACATCGAGTACTACTCGCTCTACGCGGTGGCCGCGACGTTGTTTATCATGACGTTCCTGCTGACGGTGGTCGGCCACAAGATCCGCGTGCGGTTCCGACAGGAGTATCAGTGAGCCAGGCCAGCGCCATCCCGTCGCCGCGCGACCCCGCGCCACCGATTGCCGCGAACGTGCGCTACAAGTCCCGCTCGCAGCGCAAGATGATCGATATGGGTTTCGTGGCCGTGTGCGTCACGTCCGCGTCGCTGTCGATCATCATCCTGCTCTACCTGCTCGCTTCGATCGCTAGGCAGGCGTTGGGCGTCAACTTTGAAACGAATAGTTTCAAGAACGTCCTGTTTTCCTCGGCGTTCTCGTTGACGTTGATCTCCCTGATCGTGCTAATGATCGCCGGTTTCGGTCTGTTGTTTGGCAAGCGTTCAAGAAGTCGCCTGATCACCGTCGCGGTCGCCGCCACGCTCCTGGTGCTGGGCTTGCTGGCGACGGTCTCGATCGTCAAGGGCGAATCGACTTACATCTACCTGACCAAGACATTCCTGACCGAGCCGCACTCTTACAAGCCGCGAAATGCGGGGATGTACCCGGCCATCATCGGGTCGGTCTTTGTCTGTGCGGTCTGTGCGGCCACGGCGATCCCGATCGGCGTTGGCACAGCCATCCTGCTCGAAGAGTTCAAGCCCAAGAACAACAAACTGCGGCGTGTTCAGAGTTTTGTGCAACTGAACATCACCAACCTCGCCGGCGTGCCGTCGATCGTTTATGGGACGCTTGGGCTGACGGCGTTCGTGTACATGTTTGGATTATTCGGCACGGTGAACGAGCCGCTGCTTGAAATCGGCAGCAGTAAATCGGGGTTCTACTTCCGACTCCCGTTCGGCCGGGGCGTGCTCGCGGCCGGTTTGACGCTCATGTTGGTCGTTCAGCCGATCATCATTGTCGCCAGCCAGGAGGCGTTGCGGGCCGTGCCCGACTCCTTGCGTCAGGGCGCGCTGGCGCTGGGCGCGACCCGGTGGCAGACCGTCTGGAACATCACGCTGCCCGCCTCGATCCCCGGCATCATGACCGGTTCGATCCTCGCGATGAGCCGTGCAATCGGCGAGGCGGCCCCCATTCTGGTCGTCAGCGCGATCGGCTATATCGCCCTGCCCCCGCAGAATCTCATGGGCAAGTTCACCGTCATGCCCTTGCAGATTTTCAATTGGGCGAGCGAGGCGAAGCACGAATACCATAATGTCGCCGCAGCCGGTATTGTGGTCTTGCTCGCCGAGCTCCTGACCTTCAACGCCGTCGCTGTGTTCGTCCGGCAGAAGTTCACGAAACAACTCTCCTGACCGCGGGCCGCCGCCATGACAGAACACGATCCGACATTCTCGACGACAGCCGACACCGGCGCGGCGACACTGCCCAAGGTCAAACCGCCCGCGATCAAGATGCGCAAGACCGAAGACCTGGCGTCACTCAAAATCGCCATCAGCCTGCGCAACTTCAATAGCTGGTACACCGACTTCCACGCGCTACACGACATTGACCTCGACATCCCTGAGAACCGAGTCACTGCGTTCATCGGCCCGTCCGGTTGCGGCAAGTCCACGCTCCTGCGATGGATCAACCGCATGAACGACCTGATCGCCGGCGCGCGCTGCGAGGGCACGCTCGACCTGCACGGCGACAACCTCCTCGACCGCAAGCACGACGTCGTCGAGCTGCGCCGCCGTGTCGGCATGGTGTTTCAGAAACCCAACCCGTTCCCCAAATCGATCTTCGACAATGTGGCGTTTGGACCGAGGCTGCACATGAAGATGGCCAAGAGTGATCTTGGGGATTTGGTCGAACGATCACTGCGGCAGGCGGCGTTGTGGGAAGAGGTGAAGGATCGGCTGAAGGACTCGGCGCTCGGCCTGTCGGGCGGGCAGCAGCAGCGGCTGTGCATCGCGCGGGCCGTGGCCGTCAGCCCGGAGGTTTTGTTGATGGACGAGCCTTGCTCGGCGCTCGACCCAAAGTCCACCGCCGCGGTCGAAGACCTGATCAGCGAACTGCGAGAGCGTTACACGATCGTCATCGTCACACACAACATGCAGCAGGCCGCCCGCGCCAGCGATTACACCGCCTTCATGCACCTGGGCGACCTCGTTGAGTACAACGCGACCGAGCAGATTTTCTCGAAGCCCGAAAACGAGCGGACGCAGAATTACATCACCGGCCGATTCGGCTGATCGGATTCAGGCCGCTACGACCGGTCGATCCACCCTATCTCACTACCAAATCAACACTTGGCCGTTCAGCCATGGCGTGGATATTGAACCCACGTAACCCGCTGAATCGACCTTTCAATATTAGTGCGTCACCTGTTCAGCCTGATTCTGACGCGAATCCGCAACGTCAGGCCGATACACTTGATTAGGTCATTCGACCACAGAAGCACAGACGGGCTGGTCACGTTGAGCCCGACCGGATCAGGGGTACGCCGCCCGTGGGCGTCTAATCACAAGCGAGACGCGACATGCTGAACATCGTTACCGACACACGGTTCCGCGACTGTGAGGGTGTGAGCCGGCGCGACTTCATGCGCATCGGCAGCCTCGGGCTGGGCGGGCTCGGCCTGTCGTCGCTGATGGCGGCGCGGTCCGAAGCCAAGCAACTCGGTCACGACGTGAAAGACACGTCGATCGTCTGGCTCTGGTTGGCCGGCGGGGCGACGCACGTTGAAACGTTCGACCCGAAGATGACCGCGCCCAGCGAGTACCGCTCGGTGACCGGCGAGGTCAAGACGCCCGTGCCCGGCCTGACCGTCGGTGGGACCTTCCCGCAGATCGCCAAGGTCGCTGACAAGATGGCCCTCGTGCGCGCGTTCGCCCACCGCAACAGCGGGCACGGCGGCGGGACGCACTGGGTGATGACCGGCTACAACAATCGCACGTCGGACAACGGCGGCGTGCCCAACCGGCCGTCGATCGGTTCCATCCTCGCGCGCCACCGCGGATCGAACCACCCAACGACGGGCATGCCGACCTACATCCGCATGAGCCGGATCAACGCCGACGGACCGGCGTTCCTCGGCGCGGCGTGCACGCCGTTTAGCACGTCGGGCAACGCGCGCAACGACATGACGCTGCGCATCGACCGCAAACGACTCGAAGCCCGCGGCCCGCTGCTGAAACAGATCGACACGCTGCGCCGCGACGCCGACGCGACCGGCCACATCGAGGGGATGGACGGCCTGTCGCAGCAGGCGTTCGACGTCGTGCTCGGCGAGGCGTCCAAGGCGTTCGACTACAAGCACGAGTCGCCCGAAACGATCAAGCGGTACGGACGAGGGCTTGGCCAACAGATGCTCACCGCACGTCGGCTTTGTGAAAAGGGATGCGGCTTCGTCACGATCAGCTCCGGCGGCTGGGACATGCACGGCAATATCGGCCGATCAATGAAAAGTCGATCGCCGCAAATCGATCAGGCTGTATCCGCGTTTGTGGAGGACGTGTACGAACGCGGCCTGAGCAAGAAGATCTTGTTGGTCATCACCGGCGAGTTCGGCCGAACGCCGCGCGTGAATAAGAACCAGGGCCGCGACCACTGGGCGCCGCTATCGACGCTCGCCTTGGCTGGTGGCGGGTTGAACATGGGGCAGGCCGTGGGCGAATCCGCGCCGAAGGTTGACGTGCCCGCATCGACGCCGATCACGCCGCAAGACTTCATGGCCACGCTGTTCCACGTGCTGGGCATCCCGCAACGCGTGCAGTTCAAAGACCACTTCGGTCGGCCGGTTTACATGCTGGATGAGGGTCAGCCGATCCGTGAGCTGATTTGAACTTGCACGCCGGCCGGGTCATACTGAACCCATGAAGTCCAAATCACTCGCGCTGGCCGTTGTCACGCTCACGCTTATCGGCTGTGGCCGTCATTATCACCTTCCCGGCCACAACCAATCCAACCTCAACCACCCGCCGGACGTCACGCTGACTGTCGGCCAACGCGTCCGCGCGGTCAGCACGCGGTACGTCATGTTCGTGATGCCGCCGGCTGAGATGACAACCTCCGACCCCGCCATCGTGGCCGTGGACATGCCCGATCAGCACAACCTCGACGAGGCCTATCTGGTCGCCAAGTCGGCAGGCAAGGCGACTGTCAAGTACAGCTCAGGCGTCGACAGCGACAAGCCCAATGAAGGGTTCGAGGTCACGGTCGTCCCCGCCAACTGAGCTACAAGCCCAAAACGCAACGACCGGCCGTCCGGGCATGACAACTCGGCGTCGCCTTTCTACACCGCTTGCGTCGGTCAGTGGCAAACGCCCGGCCCCCGCCATAGAATCGCGTCGCGACACACACGCCGGTGTGGCGGAATTGGCAGACGCGACGGATTCAAAATCCGTTCCTGGCAACAGGGTGTGGGTTCGAGTCCCTCCACCGGCATTCACTTCGAGTCCAGCACAAGCCGGCCGTCAAACGACGCGTTGCCGTCCTCCGAGAGTCGTTGCAATTGCTCTCGGTAGAGCTGCGCCAATTGTGATCCCGGCTCGTGCGCATCCAGCGCGTCGATTGCCTGTTCACAGGCCGACACATCACCGGATTGATACGCCTCAACCATGGCTGTGCTGAGTTCGACGGTGCGCTTCTGCTCGTCCGTCGCTGAGTCGGCCGGCGAGAGGGGCTCGAAGCACATCTCGCCATCGGCTCGGCCGACGACCTGTAGCTTCCCAACAGGTCGCAGCAGGAACCGGTCGCCGATCAACTCGCGCGTGCGGTCGGAAATGAGAACGCTCGTGCCCGTTTGCTTGTTGGCCGACTCGAGTCGGGCGCCCAGATTGACCGCGTCGCCGAGCACGGTGTAGTCGCTGGCCTCGCTCGGCCCGGCGTCGCCGACGACCATCAGGCCGGTGCTCAAACCGGCGCGCATCGCCAACGTCGGCAACCCGCGCGCGGCAAGCGTTGCGTTGAACTCCGGCATCTGGGCCTGCATTTTCAAGACAGTCTCGACAGCGTCCTCGGCGTGGTGTTCGTTGTCGTACGGCGCGCCGTAGAAGAACATGATGCCGTCGCCGAGAAACTTGTTGACGTAACCGCGGCGGGCCGGCTCGCGGTCGGCCGGCCGGATGACCTTGACCATGATGCCCATATACTCGTTGAGCAGCGCGACCGTTTTCTCACGCAACTTTTCCGACAGCGCGGTGAAGCCGGCGAGGTCCGTAAACACGACGGTCAGTTCCCGCTCCTGCCCGGCGAACGCCGCTTCGGACGGGTTCTCCATGACATAGTCGACCAGCGACGGGTCGACGTACGACCTGAACCGCCGCGTGACCAACGCGCGTTCAGCCCGCTCGGCCACAAATCGCCAAAGGCCACAGCCTGACCAGACGGCCGCCAACGCGACCAACGGCGCGCCGACGCCAACGACCGTATCCATCGCATCGAACAGAATCACCGCGTTCACAAACACGTACCCGACACCCAGCAACGCCGTGACGAGCAGCGACCGCGGCGGCGCGAGAAACGCACCGGCCGTTGTCGCCAGCAACCCAAGCGCGAGGGTGATCAACAGTGTGACCCACGGCGGCGCTGTCGACCAGAGATGGCCTGTCATGATCCCGTTGAACACCACGCCGTGAATCACGACGCCGGGGCAACTGTCGTGCAGGCTCGTCCGCTCTTCATCCAATCGCCCGGTCGCGATCCAGCCGACGAGGACGACCTTGTCCTTTAGTTTCGAACGCAGCTTTGCACGGTTCTTTTCCAGGCTGCTCGCTAGGAGCAGGTTCTCCTGCGGGACGGTTGTGAGAATCCGCCAGGCTGCGCGAAACTCTTCCTGCGCCTCGACCAGCGCATCCTTGATCGACTGCTTCTCGGCAGGCGACATGTCGGGGTCGGCATCGATCTCTTTGAGCGCGACACGGACGTCGTTGAACTCGTCTTCCAGCCCGGCGTCACGCACCTGTTCGATCGCGTTCTTGATCAGTTGATCGCGCCCGCCGTCCACCCGCTGCTCAAACGGTACCGCTTTGTAGGCCCGCATCGCTTCCGTGTTGAGTTGAAACGGGAAGAATCGCGGCGTCTGATCGTCGGCGTCGCCCGCGCCAGGCGGGCGTGTGCCCAGCATCACCCACAACGCCTTGTCGATGCTTCGCCAATTCGTCACCAGCCGTTCGTTCAACCGCCGCAAATCCCATAACGCCGTTATCGCCACATGCCGATGCGCTTCCGGCTCCGCCAGGGCGCTGACGTGCTCTTCGTCGTCCGCGTCCAATGCGCTGGGCGGGCCGTACATCTGTTCCCAATTGTCGGGGCCAAACCACGGCACGCGCATGACCATGATCAGGTCGCCGTCGCGCGTGACGCTCGGCTCGACGCGCACGGGGATGCGGATCGGCGGTTGGCCTTCGCGCGGCAGGACGACGCCGTCTTCTGAAACCTTCACGTCGCGTATGTCGATGCCCATGGCCACACACGCCATGGCCAACCCCATTTGCGGAAACAGTCGGCCGTCACTTTCGATGAAGACCGGGATGCGCCGTACGACGCCGCCGGGGTCAGGCCGGTAATCGACAAAACCCGTCGAGGCCAGGTGCTTACTCAGCACACCGATCGGCGGCTGGTCGATCCGACGAGGCATAACCGGTGGACTCGACGCGCCGGCCGGCAGCGAAAACGCCTCCAGCGAACGCAGTGCGCCGGCCCGTTCGTACTCGCGTTCCAACAGGCGGAGTTCCGGTGAGCCGGTAAACAACGGGTCGGTCCGCGGCAACAGCTTGGCGCGGAGTTCGTCCAGCGTCGGCATGCGCGCGGTTGCCTTGGCCAACTCGGCCCGGACCCGTCGCGCCATCGCCTCTTCGCGCGCGCGGATAAAGAGCTGCGTCCAACCCTCGGGCGGCAGGTCGGACAGCTTGAAATCCTCATTGCGCAGTTGCTCGCCGAGCGCGTGCTCGGTCATCTCAAGGTTGTCGACCAGCAACGCCAGCGCCCGCTGCCCCATCGGCTTGTGCTGATGTCGGTCTTCACCAGCGACGGGCAGAATCACATTCCCCAATTTCTTGATCGACTCCGCCAACCGCTCGTCACCCTCGCCCATCGCCTCGGGCAACAGGATATCCAGCGCCACCACACGCGGCTCCGCCAGGTGCAACTCGTCCAGCAGCTCCGCCAGCACAGCCCGGTCCCAGGGCCAGGCGCCAATCGACGCCAACGCCTTGTCGTCAATGTCGAGGTGAACGATCTCGTCCGTCGGGGGCGGGTTGAAGTATTGAAACTTCTTCGCACGCTGGTCATAAAACCAGTACTCCAGCGCTCGGCCGAAGTCGGTAAACGACCACAACACGACCAGCACGGTCAGAACAACACCGATCGACAACGTGATCGGGATGTGTCGTCGTTGAACTGCCGTCATGCGCGGATCGCTCCTGCGCACCAGTATAAGACGCGCTGTGCATCGCGTGCCTCGTGTGCCTCTGCCTGACGTGTTAGATCACTCGTGGCGAACCCGCCGACTTACTGCCCCGCCTTCACCCCGCCCGTCACAATGAACACCGGGTTCTGCGCGTCGAGCGTGCCGTTGAAGCTCTTGACCGTCGGCTGCAAGGTCGGGCGAATCTGCGTGACATCAAGCTGGAACAACGACGGGCCCGTGCCGCCCGAGTACTGCACGCCCACCGAGTAAGTGCCGACCGGGAACGACCCCTCCCAACGGATGATCTCCCGCCCGGTCGTCTGCGCCGTGCCATCGCCGCCAAGGAACATGCCGCCGCTGGGCACACTCGACGCGCCGCCGGGGCGGACGATCTTCAGCGGCGTCGGATCGAGTGAAACCGTTTCCCCCAGCGGGCTGACCACAAACAGGTCGAGGTCGGCCCCGCCGCCGGAGAAGTTCAGCGTGAAGTCGAGGTTGCCGGTCACCGATTGCGGCTTCTGATTCGACGACGACTTGGTCAAGTTGAACAGCCGACGCGGGTCCCTGCCCAGCAACTCGGGGAATGCGACGACCAGGTCGGCTTCGATGATGGAACGCGCGCGGGCGATGCCCGGGTCGACCTTCCCCGCGTAGGCGGCCGACTCGGCCGCGCTGCGGCGGTCGCCCTTCACATCCGTCCGCCTATCCGTACCGAACGCAATGCGCTGGCGCGCAAGGTTTGTAAACACCGCCCGCCCTTCGTCGCTGTACGCTTCCGGCGGGAACGGCGGTTGGTCAAACAGCACGACCTTCGTGCCGCGCACGGCCAATGTGCTGCTCGGGCTTCGGATCGTTGTCTCGTGTTCGATGCCCGCCTTCTCAACCTCGTACCGCGTTCGGCCGTACTTCATGCCGATGTCCGTCTGCCGTTTGCCGCCGCGTTGACGCAACTTCAACAGCGTGATCGTCGTCAGCCGATCGACTGTGATGGACTCGTCCGGCGGGATGGCCAACTGGATCGCGCCGCGCACGCCGGTGCGTACCTCCGCCTCGCTCGGCAGTTTCATCCCCTTCGTCGGCTTAACCCAGGGCGACTTGGCGTTCAGACGAACCTGCACGCGACCCTTCACCGCGACGACCACCGCCTGCAATGGAATCGTCGGGGGCTCAGCCTGATCCGGTGGCCGCGCTTTGTCCGGCGCGTCAGGCTTGACGGGCAGGTCGGGGGGCTTGGTCTTGTCGTCGCCCGGCGGCGCGTCGGGCTTGTCATTCGCATCGGCATCGGTCTTGGCAGGCGGCTTGTCCTTATCGTCGCCTTCCGCCTGGATGTAGTAAGTTCGCAACGGCGCAGCCGCCACGCATACCTGGCCCACATCGATAAACGCGCACCAGACCACCGCGGCCACGCAGGCGATCACCAACCGGGTTGTGTTCGACAGTCGCCGCATGGTCACACGCCCCCCACGAATCGTGCATCATCATCCACTTCGACACGCACGCCGTCAATCGACACGAACCTCGGCAGCACGTCCGCCCATATCGTCGCACCATGATCGAGCGTATCGCCGATGAATAGCGAAGCCAACCGCCCCGCAATTGACCAGTCCACCGGCTCGACCAACCCCGCCACACGGATGCGCGTCGAGAACAGGCCGTTCGGATCGGTCGTCTCGACATCGGCGTGCAGGTTGCCGTCGTTAATCGCGCGACGATTACCCGTGATGTTCAACAGGCCGATCGACGGCGCGGTCAGCCGCGGCTGCGAACCGGCGATCCTGCTCCAACTCCAGGCCGTCAGACTCCGCACCGGCGTGAGCGAGTCGAACTCCATCCCCACGATCACCCTGAACCGCGCGGTCAACGATCCTCGCGCATTCGTCGGGTCGCCAACTGTAATCGTGCTGTGTTCATTCGCGTCGCGCATGACGAGCGTTGTGATCGAACCGTCAAACGACGCATCGCCGAACAGGTCGACCGAAGGCGCGATCAGGCCGCGCAACGGCGACGACGACGTGATGCCGTACAGCGCCATGCCAGACGTGGCATTGTCCGGGCGGACGAATACCGAGCTGCGTGTCGTGGTCTCCGTCAACGTCAGGAGCATCCCGCCAAACTCGTCCCGCTCGACCTGCCCCGTGCCCGGCCCCGCCAGTTGATAAGTCGCCGTCACATTGTCGAACGCTCCAAGCATCAGTCGAACGTTCCGGCGGGTCCCGACCTGCCCGAACTGCCAGACCACGTCGATCGGCCTGCCGCCGACGTTGTTCAGGTCGGTAATCTCATCAACCACGTCGTTTTCATCGACCTGCGCGAGCAGCGCGTATCGGCCGGGCGTCACCGCGTCGGTCAAACGCATCGTCACGTTGACCGTCCGCGAACGACCCGGCGCGAGATTCAGCGCGACGTTCTCAATCCGTGCGACCCGCGTATCACCCGCGTCGATCTGTCCGTCATCTGAGAAAACAACCTCAAGCGGCACGGTCGCGCGGATCGTTGTCGTCCCGGTATTCGTAACGACCACCGGCACGTGAAGCGCGTCGCCAGGCACAAACGGGTTGTCGGTATCAAACGACTCGCCCAGGCTCACGCTAAGGTCAGGCCCCTCGAATCGGCTGCCGAAGTCGAAACCCCCAAGGTCCAAGCCGCCAATCGCGCGGAACGCGTACTCGCCACGCGTGTTCAGCATCAGGCCGGCCGTGCTGGTCACACCGTCCGCCACCAGCAGGTCGACGCCGCCGTCTCCGTCGAAGTCGCCGCTGGTTAATGCGCTCGGCCCGCCAACCGACGCGAACAACTGCACGTCTTCAAAGTCGCCGTTGCCTTGATTGGTCAAGAACGCCACCGCGCCGTTCAATGGTTCGCCCGGTTCAAGCTGAGCGACGGTCAACGCGGCCGCGATATCCGCATCGCCGTCGCCGTCCAGGTCGCCCGCGACCAGCCCGCCGGGCTGACCGCCCAATGCATGCCGTGAGTGACCCTTCAATACGCCGCCGTCGTTTTCGATAATCGCCACTAACCCGTCAGCCGACTCTGCCACCGCCAGGTCGTCGTCGCCGTCGCCGTCGAAGTCGGCCGACACGATCGACAACGGCCGAGCGCCAACCTTCAGACCCTGTGTCACGGCGAACACGCCGCCCGTGTTCGTCAACACCGCAACCCGGTCGCTGCGGAAGTTGGCCACCGCCAGGTCGAGGTCGCCGTCGCCCTCGACATCGAACGCCGTCAACGCAATCGGCCCCGCCGCGCCCGAAGCCGGAGAAGGCAGGTCGATCAACGACCCCTGCGTGAACTGACCCATCCCATCATTGACCATTACGAACACACGATGGCCGCCAAACACGGTGCCCGCCAGGTCGGTGTCGCCGTCACCGTCGACATCGAAGGCGACCAGCGCGCTGGGCAGGTTGCCCGCCGCGATCGACGTCGCGTTGCCGAACCCGCCCGCGCCGTCGTTCAACAATATAGACACTGTGTTAGACGATCCGTCAGCCGTCGCCAGGTCGGGTGCACCGTCGCTATTGAAATCCCCGGCCACGATCGCCAATGGGTCGTCGCCTACCGTGTGGATCGACTCGCCCGCCAACCGACCCGCCGCGTTCAGAAGCACAGCCACTCGCCCGCCGCTCCCCGGCGCACCGGCCGGCCCGCGAGACGCTACCGCCGCGTCGAGATCGCCGTCCAAGTCAAAGTCGGCCGACACGATCGCCCGCGGACCGAGCGCCGTGTCCGTCAGCAGGCCTGGTGCGAACAACGTCTGCGACGGGAACGTCGTCACAAACCCGTCCGGCAGGTCTTGCTCAACGAGATACACACCCGGGTCGACCCCCTCGAACCGGTAAGCCCCGAACGCGTCGGTCAACTGCTCCGCGACGACCCGCCGACGCTCGTCCAGCAGACTCACGGTCACGCCGGGCAACGTCGGCTCGTCACGATCACGCCGGCCGTCGCCGTCACGATCAACAAACTGCACGCCGCCAACGCTCGGCCGGGAGAAGTCGCCAAAATCAATCCCCGACACGTCGCCCGGCTCGTCCAACGTCACGCGATGCACACCCGGCTGACTCAGCAAGACCGACACCGCGCCGTCGCCCCGGTTCAGCGTCGCGATATCGCCAGTCCCGTCACCATCCAGATCGCCCACCGTTACGCGCGCCGGGTCGTTGCCAGGCCGAACGGTCGTCGCGTTCAGCGTCGAAAACCGCCCGTCACCCGGGTTGGCCAGCACCGTCAACGTGTCACGATCGACATTCGCCACGACCAGGTCAGCCGACCCGTCGCCCGTCACGTCGGCCACGTCGATCGACAACGAACTCTCCCGCGCGATCAACACACCCTGCGGCCGCGCGAACCCAAACCCGCCTTCATTGATGCTCACCAACACCGTCGCGAACGCGCCGTTCACATCGACCTGATTCGAAACGGAAACCAGGTCGGCAAGGCCGTCGCCGTTGACGTCTTCCAGCACGACCGACCGCGCCGTCGCGTTCATGTCCTGCGGCGAGTCCAACGCCGCCGCTGCCGGGTCAATCTGAGTCTCAATGACAAACGTCCCGTCGCCGTTGTTGTTCAGCAGTGTGACAAACCGGTCGTCGAAACTGCCCATCGCCGCGTCAAGATCGCCGTCGCCGTCCACATCGCCCAGTTGCAGACTCCGCGGCAGGAAGCCGGCCGGCGACTTGACCTGCGGCGCGAACGTGCCGTCGCCATTGTTAAGTAAAACCGATATTGTCGCTTGCGATGCGTCGTCGGGGTCGAAACGCTCGAGGAGATTGACCACCGCCACGTCCAAATCGCCGTCATTATCCACGTCACCCAGCACCGCCGAGTTCGGGCCAAGCCCGACTAACACCGAATTAGACACGACGAGCCCGCCGGCCCCGTCGTTCAACAGCACCGTCACGTCATTCGACGACGCGTTGGTGACAACAACATCACGGTCGCCGTCGCCGTCCAGGTCGCCCGCCGCCACCGCGTTCGGGAAGTCGCCCACGGCGTGCGTCACCGCCGGCCCGAACGTCCCGTCGCCGAGGTTCAGCCGAACGTCGATCGTGTCGTCGTCGCTGTTCGTCACAATCAGATCGTCCGCCCCGTCAGCGTTCAGGTCGGCCGTCACGACCGCGTTCGGCGCGACGCCGGTCGTGAGCCGCGGTTGCGCGAACGCGAGCGTGGGCGTCGTGATCGTGACGCCGTCGAGGGTGGGCACAAACACCGTTTCACCTGTGATTAGTGACGTATATGTGGTCACTGATGGGTGTTCTCGCTGACGCACGTCATAATCACCGAGCGGGACGTCTTCAAACGTGTACCGGCCGGCGAGCGTGACCGTCTCCAACTCACCGTCGCCATTCAAGTCCGTCTCAAACGACTCCGACTTCGTTCGCTCAATGCTCTGAAAATTCCCCGTCCGCCGATCGATCAAAACCAACTCGATGCCGTCGATCCCCGGCTCATTAGCGTCCTGCTTTCCGTCGCCATCCAGGTCGTTGAACACCGTACCGCTCAGCGTCGACGTGTCGCCACGCAGGCCAAGATGCAGCCCTGCGACCGTCTGCCCTTCATCCACAACGACGCTTTGGGCGGGGGTCGTTCGTGTGAACCCCGGCCGCGCCGCCGTGTTCACGACGTAGTCGCCCGCGGGAATGTCGTTGATCGCGAATGCGCCGTCGGCGTCGGTGAACGTCGCCGGCTCCGTCGCTGTCGTCAACGTCAGCGACCAGTCATTCAACACGCCCTGATCGCCGACGCCGTTGTCGATCAGTTCGAGTTGCCAGACACCGTTTGGGCGCTCGCCGTCCAGCGCGGCCAATGACTCGATGGGTCGGAATCGGCCGGTGAACGGTGCGCCGACGTCGCGGATGTCGGTCGCCGCCTCGTCGTCCAACGTCGTATCCACGAAGTCCTGCTGCACCGGCGCGAGCGCGCCGGCGCTCGACACCAGCGGCACGATCGTGCCCGACGGGCTGATGAGTTGGAAACGCAGGTCGCGTGTGAACGGGTGCGCGATGTTCAACGTCACATCCACGTCCAGCAAGGCCGACCCCGCCCCCGCGACCTGAAGCGTGCTCGTCACCCCATCGCCAAGCGCGACGCCCGGCGACAGGTCGGGGATGGCAATCGGCACGTCTGAAGAACTGAACGTCTTCGATTGCGTCGCGAGCGAACCGTCGTTGTCCAAGTCGAGGAATACGACCTGCCCGGGCAACAACGAGTCGGGCCCGAAGAACACATCAAAACCACCGCCATTCAGGTCACCGCTGCCATTGAAATCGTCGAACACAACACCCCGAATGTCCCCCACGACCCGCCGATTCCCGAATTCGATCCCGTCAATTATCTGACCATCAGTCAGCGAAACGGCGTACCCGCCCGGCCCGCCGCCGACACCCGACGCGGGGAACGTCTGCGTGAACCCGTCCGGCACGACCTCGCGCAACGTGTAGTCGCCGGTCGGCAGGTCGTTGAACGCGTACTCGCCCGCCGCGTCGGTCAGCACGGCCGGCTCCGTCGCGATCGTCAGTGTCAAAGACCACGCGTTGAGTTGGCCTTGGCCGACGGTGTTCGTCTGATCGTCACCAATCTCCAGCGCCCAAATGCCGCTCGGGTTCTCGCCGACGAAGTCGGAAAGCGTCCCCTCCGGCGCGAATCGGCCGGTAAACGGGGCAAGCCGATCGGCAATTGACGTCGGCGCATCGTCGTCGAGCACGGTGTTGGTGAAGTCCCGGCCGCTCGAGCCGACGTCCGTGAACAACTCAACCCGCGTGCCGTTTGGGCTGAGCAGGAACAGGTCGAGTTCCGCGTCCAGCCCGTGCGTGATGTCGAGCGACACGTCCACATCCAGCAATGTCAGGTCCGGGCCGAGCGCACCCGGCGGGGTGATCAGCAGTTGTGAGATCACAGTCTGAAGATCGACAGTCGAGACCGGCACGTCTGTCGATCCGACGGTCACCGTCGCCTTGTCGAGCGAGCCGTTGTTGTTGACATCAAGAAAGACGCGCGTGTCCGGAACAGTCGGTTCGCCAGGCTCGCGCAGGCCGTTGCCATTCGTGTCCAGCCACTTCACGCCCGCGATCCGCCCCACCCCATCGCCGAGCAGCGCATGCGATACCGGCAGCACGACCTGCACACTCGGCCCGTCGTGCACGGCCGGCGTCGGCCCATCGCCGAACACGCTCAGCAGCACGCGCTGCTCAATCACCTCGAACCATGGAGTGAGTGTTTGCATCACTAAACCAACTTCCGGGGCGCTTCCGGGGCGTTTCCGGCCGGTCACACCACCGGCGTGTTGCGGAATCGGTCGTCCGTCAGCGGGTCGATGCGCTCGCGGTTGATCGACACCGACCGCGGCAGTTCACCGGCGATGACGAGCAAGCCGTCCGCAGCCGTGCCGTTGATCGAGAAACTACGCATCGAGCTGTCCTCGCCGCCCAGCAGCACATCGTCGCCATCGTTGAACACACTGTTGACCGGGTCGATACCCACCAACACGGTCGTCGGCCCAATCGTCGAACCGACCTTAAAGGTACGCAGCTCCCCTTGCATGAACAGGTCGTCGCCACCACCGAGCACGCCGTCGGCCCCGAAATACGCGCCGACGAACACACCGCCCAGGAAGCTGTCTTTAACATTGAATGTGCTGAGCGTCAGAGCGCTGTACGTGCCCGCGCCTGCGCCTTTGATGTTCACGCCCCGCCAGTCGCCGTTGACCGTGATCGCAAAGCCGTCCAGGATCGCGCCGGCCAGGAAGTTGCCCATCGGGCCGTTCACATTCCACACGCTCGTGCCGAGCACCGTGTCTTTGATGTTCACGCTGTTGACCACCGTGCGTTCGTCCGGGTCGCCGGTGACGTTGACGGCCGCCCCGAAATCGCCCGGCGCGCCTCGGCCGGTCGTTCGGATCGTCTTCGTCGAACGCGCGGTCAACGCGCCGCTCGGCCAGGCCACGGCCTGAACACTGCCAACCGAGTCGGCCTCGACGGTCGTGTTCGTCGCCACGCCGACATCGAACCGGCGCACCTCACCCGTGGCCATCAGGTGCAGATCGTCCACGTTGCCGCGGTACTGGATGTTGCCCGTGTCACCGGTGACGTTGACGACCGACCCGCCCGTCCCGCCAGTGACGCGCAGGTTGCCAAACGCCTGCCGCGCGCCCGGGTCGCCGGTGATGGTCACATCGATGTTCAGGTTGCCTTCGATGCCGTCCCGCGTGTTGCCCTTGATCGTCACGTTCTTGGTCGTCGTCGCGTTGAGGGCGCCGCCATTCCACTCAATGCCCTGCACATTGCCCAGTTCGTCGGCGTCAACGGTGACGTTGGTAAAGATGTCGAACCGCAGGTTGCGCACCTGACTCATGACGGTGAACGTCGAGTCGGTCACCGGCCCGCCGAACTGCACGTTGCCCGTGTCGCCGATGATGTTGACGTCGATGTCATGCGCTCCGCCGGCGACCTTCAGGTTGCCCACAGTCTGATTTGCGCCGTCGCTGCCGTCGAAGATCAGGTCGGCGTCCATGTCGCCCGGGTCGCCGGTCCGACGATCGCCCCTGATGTTGACGGTCCTGGCTGACGGCGCGGTGATGCTGTCTTTCACGTCGTCGGTATCGTTGATGCTCACGGCCGTGAATGTCTGGAACGGCGCGCCCGATATGATCGTCACGTCGGTTAAGACGCCGAACGTCGCGCGCACGCCCCGGTCGCTTGGCGTCCCGCCGAACATGATCGTGTGCTGGTCAGCCACGTCGCCGACGTTGATGCTTCCGACCAGCCCGGCGATGAGGATATCGCCGGCGATACCGATGCCGCGCAGGTTCGCGTTCTTCACCGGGCCGTCGGCCTCGAAGTTCTGCAACGCCGCGTCCCCGTCGCCCCTGTCGCGCACGGTGATGTTCGTGCGATCGGTCGTGTTCACCAGCTTGATCGTGATCCGCCCCCCGTCATCGAACAGCATCGCCGTGCCCGCGCCGGAGATGTTCACGTCAAACTCGTTCTGGTTGTCGTCCGTCACGGTCGCTTTGTTCGAGTCCGCGCCGTCGCCAATCTCGGCCAGCAGTTCCTGGTTGGGCAGCCCTTCAGCCGAGATGTCGAACGTGTAAACACCCTCGTCTATGTCGTCGCTTTCAACGGTCACGGTCGCAGTACGCGTACCAAGGTCGAACGGGTCGAAACGGATCGTGAACGACGTCTGCCCGCCGGGGGCGATAACATCGTCGCCCGGCTGCATGAGTACTTGAAAATCACCTGCATCCGGGCCCGACATCGACACACGCGGCGTTCCCGTCAACGACAGGTCGGCCGAGCCGATGTTGTGGATGTTCAGCTCGATATCAATCACGTCGTCTTCCAGTTTCGCGCCGCCGAAATCCGTATCGTCCGCGACCTCTGGCGTGTCGTCGCCATCGACGATGGTCAGGCCGTTCCCGCGGATGTCGATCTCCGGCGCTTGCACGCCCTGCCCGGTGATGTCGAACGTGAACGGGTTCTCGTCGCCGTCGTTGTTGAGGATGGTCACCGTCGCGTCGCGGTCGCCCTGCGCACTGGGGTCGAAGGTGATGTCGAATGTGGTCGACCCGCCACTGCCGGGCACGCTCAGGTCGGGCGCGAGCGAGACAGCAAAATCCGCCGCCGCCGGCCCGGTGATGTCGACGGCCGGGCTGCCCGTGAGCAGCAGGTCGTCCAAACCGGTGTTGAGCACGGTGAACGTGCGCATCACCATGCCGAGCAGCGTGTCGGCCGGCCCGAAGTCCGTGCCGTCAGCCGAACCCGGCGTGACGTCGCCGTTCATGATGAGCACACCGCCGCCAAGCACGTCGATCTCTGACTGCACCGTGCCCGTGCCAACGATGTCGAACACAAATGTTGGCTCGTCAAAATCGTCGCTCTCGATCGTCAGCGTCGCTTGGCGCAGCCCCTGATCCGACGGGTCAAACTCGATGTCGAACGTGGTCGAACCGCCGGCCGCGATGACCGCGTCCGGCAGGTCGGTCACCGCAAAGTCAGCCACGTGCGCACCGCTGATCGCAACCCGCTCCGCGCCGTTGAGCGTCAACGGGTCGGACCCGTCATTCATGATCGTGAACGTCCGCGTCACGACATCGAGTTGAACGTCGGCGTTACCGAATTCGGTGTGGTCAGCCGGATCGGGCGTGTCGTCGTTGTTGTTGATTGGCAGCCCGTTGCCCAGCAGCGTGATCTCCGGCCCCGTGCCCTCGCCCTGAATGTCGAAGGTGTACGGGCTTTCATCAGGGTCGTCGCTTTCAATACTCACGGTCGCACGACGCGTCCCGCCGCCGAGCGGCGCGAACTGAATCGTAAACGACGTGTCGTCGTCCGGATCGATCGAACTACCGCCGGGTTGGCTGGTCACGGTGAAGTCGGCCGCGTTCGGCCCGGTGATCACGACGTTCGGCGAACCGGTCAGATTGAGCACGCCGCTGCCGTCATTGAAGATGTCAAACACATGCGACGCGCCCGCCTGCCCTGCGATGGCCGCGCCAAAGTCGGTATCGTCCGCCGGCTCGGGTGTCGTGTCGCCGTCGGCGATCGGCACACCGTCGCCGCGCACCTCGATGTCGGGCGTCACCGCGCCGGTGCCGGTGATGGCGAACGTAAACGGGTCTTCGTTCGGGTCGTCGCTGGCGATGCTCACGGTCGCGTTGCGTACGCCGAGCGCCGACGGGTCGAACGTGATTTGGAAGTTCACGCTAGCGGCCGATGCCACCACCGCGTCGGGCTGCGCGACCACGCTGAAATCGCCGGCGTTAAAGCCGCCGATCTCAACCCGCGGCGTGCCCGTCAGGTTCAGCGTCTCGGAACCGACATTGCCGATCGTGAATGTGTGCGTCACCAGCCCGTCGTCGAGGTCGGCCACGCCGAAGTCCGTGCCATCGGCCAGCGAAGGCGTCACGTCGCTGTTGAAAATCTCAACACCGTTGCCGCCGAGCGCAATATCGGGCAGCGGCAACACCTCACCCATGACATTAAAGTCGTACTCGATGTCGTCACCGTTCTGAGCCATGCCCTTGACGGTCACGACGCCCGCCGCCACGCCTGACCCCTGATCGGGGTCGACCGCCAATTCGATGTCTAACGATTGGCCCGGCATCAGGTCGAACGGTCCGACCTCCTGCAACACCGCCGGCTGGGCAGGCCCGCCGTTCGGGCCGGTCAGTTGTGGCTGCAACGGCGGCGAGAACGGGATACCGTTGATATTCAGGATGATGAAACCATCGGGCACGTCGATCTGCGCGATGGAGATCGGCTGATTGTCGATGTTCGTCACGCGCACGATGATGCCGACCGGGTCGTTCCCCTGACCGACCTGGCCGAAGTCCACCTGGCCTTCGTCGTCGTTGACCAACTCGCCGTTCCGAGTGACCGACACCCGATTCACCGTGATGCGCGCCGACGCCTCGTTTGAAACGAAACCGTCGTTGTCGCGGACGGTGTAACGGAAGGTATCCGTTCCGGTGGCCGTGCTGTTGGGCGTGTACGTGACGACGCCCGTCACCGGATCGACATCGACCGTGCCGAACTGCGCCGCCTGCGTAATCACCACCGTGGTCGGGTCGATCGTGCCGTCGGCGTCCGTGTCGTTCGCCAGCACATTCAACATGACCTGCTGATTCACCGTTGTCGCAACGGTGTCGTCCACCGCGACCGGTGGGATGACTTCGATCCCGTTGCCCGACACGTCGAAGGTATACGGGTTCTCATCCGGGTCGTTGCTGCCGATGCTGACCGTGCCCGACTGCGCACCCGTCTGCGTCGGCGCGAACGTGACGTCGAAGGTCGTCGTCCCGCCCGGCGCGAGGTTCAATGAAGCGGGCGCAGCCGTGATCGCGAAGTCCCCGGTCTGCGACCCCACGCTCACGGGGTTCGCGCCGGCCAAAACCAGCGGCTCGTTCCCCGTGTTTTCGATCGTGAACGTCCGCGTGACCGAGCCGAGGTTCTCGCCCGCCTCGCCGAAATCGGTCCCATCCGCGACGTCCGGCGTCGTGTCGCCGTCCGGGATCGGCAGCGCGTTGCCCGTGACGTTGATATCGGGGTCGGTCGTGACAGCGTTGCCGCCGATCGTGAACTTGTAAGGCGTCGCGACGCCGTCGTTGCTGAAGATCTCGATCGTGGCGACCTTCAGGCCGGTCGTCGAAGGATCGAACGTAATGTCAAACGTTGTCGTCGCCGAGGTCTCAAGCGACAGGCTGGCCGGTTGCGCCGACACATGAAACGCCGGCGCGCCCGAACCGGTGATCATGACGACCGGCGACCCGAACAGCAGCAGGTCGAGCAAACCGTCGTTGCGGATCTCAAACGTCTGCGTCGCCATGCCGCCGTCGACATCCACCTCGCCCAGGTTCGTGCCGTCCGGCCCGCCGGCCGTCAGGTCGCCGTTCGCGATCGGGATGCCGTTGCCAGATATGACGATGTCCGGCGAGATGATGTTGTCGAGCGTGATCGAATACTGAGTCTCGCTGTCCGCCACCCGCGGCACGACGCTCACGACGTAGTCGCCGGCGGCGAGGAACTGGTTGAGCCCGCCGGTGTCGTTGAAGATCGTGACCGTGTTAATAATCTCACCCGGGTCGATCATGTTATTCGAGTTGCCGTCCTGCGCCAGGTCGACAATGACGTCGTCTTCTTCCAGGTTGAGCATTGCCGAGAACGTCGCCCCGCCGATCGGGATCTGAATCGCATAAATGTCCGCCAGGTCGTTCGGCCCGACGTAATCGGTGAATGTCCCGCCGCCGTAGAACGGCGCGTCGTTCACCAAGTTGTCGCCGTTGCCCAGCGACTGCGACTGCGGCTGCTGTGAGATGTTCAGGTCATACTGCGTCTCGGCGTCGTCTGTCCGCGGCTTGATGCGGACGAAGTACTCTCCCGGGTCCAGCCAGGCGCCGATCTGAAACGGCAGGTTCTCATTGAAGATCGTCAGCGAATCGACAATCTCACCGGCGTCGACCATGCCGTTCGTGTTCAGGTCGGCGACCAGTTCGATATCCAGGTCGTCTTCTTCCTGCGTCACCGTGACCGTGACCTCGCGCACGTGGTCGGTCACGTTGAAGCTGTAGATGTCTTCAAGGTCGGCCGGCCCGACGTAGTCGGTCAGGTTGACAGGGGCGATCAGGTTGCCAAAGCCTTGCGCGTTCGGCAGGTCGTTGTTGTTCGTGCCGGTGGACTGCGCCTGCGGGATCTGCGACAAGTTCAGGTCGTACTGCGTGTTGTCCGTGTTAATCCGCTGGCGGACGCGGACGAAATACGAGCCGGGGTCGAGCCAGGCGCTGATCGAGGTCGGCGTGTTTTCATTGAACAGCGTGACGACGTCGAGGTCTTCGTCGTTGTCGACGAAGCCGTTCGTGTTCTTGTCCTGGATCAGGTCGATAATGACGTCTTCCGACTCCGTGGTGACCGTCGCCGTGACCTCGCGGACCGAGCCGCTGATGGTGAACGCGTAGAAGTCGATATCGTCGGATCGGCCGACGAAGTCGGTGATGTCGATCGGCGCCTGCAGGTCGCCCAAAGGCTGGGCCGTCGGAGGTGTGTTGGTCGCCTCGCCGGTCGACTGGGCCTGCGGGACTTGCGACAGCGTCAGGTTGTATTCCGGATTGTCCTGGCTCGTGCGTGGTGTCACCTGCACGAAATAATTGCCGGGATCGAGCCAGAGCGTCGTGAAGTCCGGCGTGTTGGCGTTGAAGATCTGGAAGTCATCTAGCACGTCGAGCCCATCGACAATCCCGTTGCTGTTGTGGTCACGGATCAGTGCAAACACGGCGTCGTCCATCAGCGTCTCAGCCGTGAGTGTGACCTCGCGCACCGAGCCTGAAACACTGAATGCGAAAAAGTCGTCCAGGTCGTTTTGGCCGACAAAGTCGTTGATCATGAGCGGCGCGATCAGGTCGCCCCGCGGGTCGGCCGTAGGCAGCGTGTTGTCGCCCTCGCCCAACGAGTCCGGCCGAGGCTGCTGACCGAGGTTGAGCGTGTAGTTGGCATTGTCGGTCGCGGTGCGCGGACTGACACGCACAAAGTAATCACCGGGGTCCAGCCAGAGCAGGATGTTGGTCGGCGTGTTCGAATTGAAGATTGTCACACTGTCGATCACGTCGTTGCCGTCGACGATCCCGTTCATATTGTTGTCGCGGATCACGTCGAAAATGATGTCGTCGACCGACGTTTCAGCGGTGACCGTCACCTCGCGGACCTGCGTGTCGACGGTGAAGCGGAAGTGATCCACCATGTCGCCCATGCCGCTGACCGAGCCGGCCGTATTCAGCGGCGTGTCCAGCAGGCCGAGGTTGGTGGCCGTGCCCAGCGTGTTGTCCAGCAGGACGCGCGGTTCGAGTTGCTCCACGCCGTTCCAGCGCGGCGCACGCCGGGTCACCGGTCGGCCGCGCCGCAGCAGGCGCTTGAACCAGCGGGTTGCTCCGAATCGAATAGGGCATCTCATCGCGCTGAACTCCCGGTTGACGAGGCTGCCGCGGCGACCGCGCACACACACGGCGATGCTTCACGGTAACACATCGCACCGAACGCACAAGCCGGGCCGACCCGGCATCACAACCACCCCGAACTGCGCAAACGCGCGCACCGGGGTCGTCTTTGGGAAAGTGCAATCGACATGCCGCAGTGACCCGACCGGGCCTGACGAGCCGTCGTGAACGGATCGACAATTCCATGCGCTGAAAACCGGGTGAATTGACCCAGTTTGCGCCATGGTATGGGGGATATGGCGCAGCCGACGAGCACTCAACGTGAGCTACTTCTTTTGCGCTTTCGCCCACGAGTCGCGCAGGCCGACCGTGCGATTGAAGACCAACGCGTCGCCGTCACCCTGACCGCCGTCTGCGTCGCGCACGTAGTAACCCTTGCGCTCGAACTGCACGGGCTTGCCCGCCCCCCCGGGTTCGGCTTCGCCCAAGGCCGGCTCAACCTTGCAGCCGGTCAGCGTCACCAGCGAATCCGGATTGAGTTGCGAGGTGAAGTCGCTCGCAGCTTCGTCCGCCGCGTCGCCCGGTTCGGCCTCGTCATCGTCGTCCTTATTAAGGAGCGTGTCGTACAACCGAACAGTCGCGTCCACGGCGTGGGCGGCGCTGACCCAGTGCAGCGTGCCCTTGACCTTGCGGACCTTGCCCTCGGTGTCGGGCGGCGGCGAGTCGCCGCCACGCGTCTGCGGGTCGTACGTGCAGCGCACGAGCGTCACGTTGCCGTCCGCGTCCGTCTCGTAATCCGTGCACGTGATCCAATACGCGTACCGCAGCCGAACCTCGCGCCCCGGGCCTAGCCGGAAAAACTTGCGCGGCGGGTCGATCATGAAGTCTTCGCGCTCGATGTACAACTCGCCGCTGAAATCGACCTGCCGCACACCGGCCGAGTCGTCTTCCGGGTTGTTCGTCGCGTCGAGCTGATCGACCTCGCCATCAGGCCAATTGGTGATGACGACTTTCAGCGGGTCGAGCACAGCCATGCGCCGCAGCGCGGTCTTGTTCAGGTCGTCGCGCACCGCGCCTTCGAGTCGGCCCAGGTCCATGACCTGGTTCCGCTTCGACAGGCCGGCGTCGACGATGAACCGCCGCAACGCCGCGGCCGGGTACCCGCGACGGCGCATCCCGCGCAGCGTCGGCATCCGCGGGTCGTCCCAGCCGGACACGTAGTTCTCTTCGACGAGCGTGCGCAGGAACCGCTTCGACATGACCGTGTGCGTCACATTCAGGCGGTTGAACTCAGTTTGGCGAGGTCGATCGTTCGCGTCGATCGCGCCGTCGTCATGCTTTCTTGGGTGCGCGCCACACTTGATGAGCGTGTCGATGAACCAGTCGTACAACGGCCGATGCGCCTCGAACTCCAGCGAGCAGAGCGAGTGTGTCACACCCTCGATCCAGTCGCTTTGGCCGTGCGCCCAGTCGTACATCGGGTAGATGCACCAGTCGTCGCCGGTGCGCGGGTGCGTCGCGTGCAGGATGCGGTACATGGCCGGGTCGCGCAGGTTCAGGTTTGGCGACGCCATGTCGATCTTCGCGCGCAACACACGCGAGCCGTCAGGGAACTCGCCCGCTTTCATCCGCGCGAACAGGTCAAGACTTTCGTCCGGGGGTCGGTCGCGATAAGGACTTGCACTTCCGGGGGTCGTCAGCGTGCCGCGGTTGGCGCGCATCTCGTCGGCTGACTGATCGTCAACGTACGCGTGGCCATGCTCGATCAGCGCACGCGCCCAGTCGTATAACGTGCCAAAGTAATCGCTGGCGTGGTACTCATGCTCGCCCCAGTCGAACCCAAGCCAACGGATGTCTTCCTTGATCGCGTCGATGTAACGCTGCTCTTCCTTGGCAGGGTTCGTGTCGTCGAAGCGCAGGTGCGTGCGGGCCGGCACCACGGGAACGTCCGGTCCAAGCTCACCCGCCGCGGCCTGCTGGGCGATGCCGAAGCTGATCGTGATCGCCTTGGCGTGCCCGATGTGCAAAAAGCCGTTCGGCTCCGGCGGAAACCGTGTCACGACCTCCGACCGCCGACCCGATGCCAGGTCGTCCGCGACCATCTGGCGCAGGAAGTCGAGCGGCGGTGACGCCGCAGAAGCGTCGCTTGTTGTCACAGAATCAGCAGACATCGAAGCTGGCCCTTTCGCGCCGCGTCCATTTAGCCGCGTCGCTCGCGACGCGCTGCGGTCGCAGCATTCATGATCCAATCGGGCACTTGGCACCCTTGCGCCCGTCAACGTCGCTCGATCCATCAGGCCGACCGACGCGCGTCGCAAGCGACGCGGCTAAATGAATTCACCAAAACGCCCGCGATTGTACGGCCGCCCCGCCCGCCCGTTACACGCCGCGTCCCCGACAACCTACATTTCTTGCTCTGTTGTTTTGTTGTTTTGTTGTTTTCCTGCTGTCCCGCCGCCATGCCCGACGACGCCAGCCAACCCGTGATCACCCGCTTCGCCCCCAGCCCGACCGGCGCGCTGCACGTCGGCGGAGCGCGCACAGCCCTTTACAACTGGGCGTTCGCAAAAGGACGCGGCGGCCCGGGAAGCCGATTCCTCCTCCGCATTGAAGACACCGATCGCGCCCGATCCAGCGACGACTCAACCCGCGCCATCCTCCGCGACCTGCGCTGGCTCGGCCTGGACTGGGACGAGGGACCGGTCTGCCTCGACGATTGGCGAAGCTACGACGCGTCATTCGACCCCGACGACCCGGCCAACACGCTTGACCCGCGCGGCGTCGGGCCGTTCTATCAAAGTAAACGACTCGACCTTTACAACGAGCAGTTCCAGAAACTGCTCGACGCCGGGCTGGCGTACGAGGACGAGGCGGGCGGAGGCGCACTTCGCTTCAAGATGCCCGACCGCGATATCACCGTCATCGACGAGGTGCTCGGCGAGGTGACCGTGCCCGCGGGACAAACCGAAGACTTCGTGATCCGTAAAGGCGAATCAGGCGGGTTGATGCCGACGTACCACTTCGCCGTCGTCGTGGACGACGCTTTGATGGGCGTGACGCACGTCATCCGCGGGCAGGAGCACCTGAGCAACGCGCCGAAACACGTCGCGCTGTACGACGCGCTGGGGTTCGACAAGCCGACCTACGCGCACATCCCGCTGATCTTCAACCCCGACGGGTCGAAGATGAGCAAACGGGTCAAGGCAAAAGTTGCGCGCAAAGCAGCGATCGACGCTGGGCTTAACGACAACGGACTGCCTTCCGCGGGCATTCCCAATGACGAGTTGCGCGCGTTCCTCTCAAAAGACAACGACGACCTGACCGTCGCGCGAGCCATCGCACGGCAACTTCGACTAGCACTCCCCGAGATCGATGTTGCCGACTTCCGCGAGAGCGGCTACCTCCCCACCGCCCTGCTCAATTATCTCGCCCTGCTCGGCTGGAACCCGGGCGACGACATCGAAACATTCGACCTCGCCTTTCTGCGTGACAAGTTCGACCTAGACCGAGCCGGCAAGTCGAACGCAAAGTTCGACCGCGAGAAACTGTTCCGCTTCAACGCCGATGCGATCGCCGCACTAGACCCGGCTGTATTCCGTGACCAGTTGCACGAGCACTTCGCCGCACGCCACCCGCGCTTCCTCGACCTGATGAACGACAACGCATTTGCCGCGTTCGCCGAGGCGTACCGCCCGCGCGCCCGCACGCTCGACGAGCCGGCCCAACTCGGCGGGTTCTTCGTGGCCGACGACGGCGACATCGCCTACGACAACCTCGACAAGAACGCGCGGAAAGCCCTGACCAAGAACGACGGCGTGGGCGTCACACACCTGGCCACCTTCCGCGACGTGCTCGATCAGCAATGCGACCCGTGGACGGGCGCCAAGGCGCACGAGCTGTTGCAGGCCTACTGCGACGAGCGCGGCGTCGGGATGGGCGTCGTCGCCCAGCCGATCCGCGTGGCCGTCAGCGGCTCGACCGTCACGCCCGGCATCGACCAGACGCTGGACATTCTGGGTCGGGACCGCACGCTTGCGCGCATCGACAACCTGCTGGCGGCCCATACCTAGGCCGACCGTCCCGGTCGGCTCGCGCGACGCAATCCTGAATTCCCCCACCTTCGGCGTCCCCCCAACACCGTCTGTGAAAACCCGCACGCGGCGTTCAAGATCGTTGGGAGTTTGCCGGCCGGGACGGCCGGCCAATATGGTGGCGGTATGAAATACTGGCTCGTCAAAACCGAACCCAACACTTGGTCGTGGGACGACCAACTCGCCGCGACGCGGAAAACGACCGAGTGGGACGGCGTGCGCAATCACCAGGCCGCCAACTGCCTCAAAGACATGGCCAAAGGCGACCGCGCGTTCTTCTATCACTCGGGTAAGGACAAGGCTATCGTCGGCATCGTCGAGGTCACGAAGGAGTCCCGCCTCGACCCGACGGACGACACGGGCAAAGGCTTCGTCATGGTCGACGTCAAAGCCGTCACGGGCTTCGACGAACCGGTCACGCTCAAGCAGATCAAGGCCGAGCCAAAGTTAGCTGAAATGGTACTTGTGAAAAACTCGCGGCTGTCCGTCCAGCCCGTGACAGCGGCGCAGTGGAAGCTCGTCTGTAAGATGGCCGGGGTCAAGCCGTGAATGTCGAATGTTGAAAGCCAAATGTCGAAAGAATGTCGAAGCCCGATTGACGAAGTGCCCCTTGGCGATTCATCACCCACACGCATCACGGGGCGGTTCGAGCTTCATCAACTGACATTGATCCTTCATTCGTGGTTCGTCATTCTGCATTCTTTCGTCACTTGAATTTCGTCATTCCTCATTGGACCCAGTTATGTCTTTGATCGTCACCGGCAGTATCGGCATCGACACCATCCATACCCCGACCGCGCGCGCGGAGAACGTGCTCGGCGGGTCGTGCATCTACTTCGCCGCGGCCGCGAGTTTCTTCAGCCCCGTTCGCGTTGTCTGCGCCGTGGGCGAAGACTTTCCCGAAGAACACATGGCCGTGTTTGAGCAGTTCAAGATCGACACGCAGGGACTTGAAAAGCGCGCGGGGTCGAAGACCTTCCGCTGGGCGGGCAAGTACCTGGACAACATGAACGACCGCGAGACGCTCGACACGCAGTTGAACGTGCTCGGCGAAGACCTGCCGATCGTGCCCGAATCTTACCGCGACAGCAGGAACGTGTTCCTGGCCAACACGCATCCGGCCGGCCAACTCGCGCTGCTCGAACAGTTCCCCGGCGCCCGACTGATCGTGGCCGACACCATGGACCTGTGGATCAACACCGCGAATGACGAGTTGAACACACTGCTTTCAAAGATCCATGGCCTCGTGCTGAACGACTCGGAGGCGGCGCTGCTGACGGGTGAGTCGAACATGGTCGCCGCATCACACAAGATCATCGACCTTGGCCCAAAGTTCGTCGTCATCAAGAAAGGCGAGCACGGCTGCCTGCTGAATCACAAGGGGTCGATGGGCGTTCTGCACGCGTACCCGGCACTGCACGTGGTCGACCCGACCGGCGCGGGCGACTCGTTCGCCGGCGGCATGATGGGCTACCTGGCCAATTGCGACGACATCGACGAGCGCGCGATCCGACGGGCGCTCGCTTACGGCACGATCGTCGCCAGCTTCAATATCGAGGCGTTCAGCCTGCAACGCCTGACCGAGATCAGCCGACACGACATCGATCAGCGGCTCGATGAGTACGCCGAGTGCGTGAGATTTGATTGAAGCACGGATTCACTCGACTCGGCAACGGATTGAGTGCCCGTGAATGAGCGAAGAGTTTCACGGCTTTGAAAGATCACCGCCGTGAAACGCCTCGCTTATTCACAGACACCCACATCACGCAGCTCAAGCCGTCGCCGGCTCGTCGACGACCGGCTCCCGGCCGACGCAGTAATAGGTGAAACCCGACTCGCGCATGGCTTTTCGGCGGTAGAGGTTTCGACCGTCGAAAACGACCGGGTCTTTCATGCGTCGCTTGGCATCGTCCATGTCCGGGTGCTTGAACTCGTCCCAGTCGGTGCAGACGACCAGCGCGTCGGCCCCGTCGAGCGCGTCGGGAGCGTCGTCGGCGTACTCGATGCGGTCACCCAATACTTGTTCGCAACTCTCATGCGCGACCGGGTCGTACGCAACCACCGTCGCGCCGCGGTCGAGCAACGCCTGCATGATCGTGATCGACGGCGCTTCACGCACGTCGTCCGTATGCGGCTTGAAGGCGATGCCCCACACGGCGATACGCTTGCCCGCCAGCGAGGCCGGGCCACCCGACCCGTCGCCGAAATGCCGGTCGATCTTGGCGATGAACGTGCCGCGCTGGTCCTGGTTAACCTCGTGCACCGCGCGGAGCAACGCCGTCCCGTGCCCCGCCTCGTCACCCATACTGATGCAGGCCAGCACGTCTTTGGGGAAACACGAGCCGCCGTAGCCCAGGCCCGGGTAAAGGAACTGGTTGCCGATCCGCTTGTCGGAACACATGCCGCGGCGCACCTCGTCGATGTCGGCCTGGTAGTGCTCGCACAGGTTGGCGATCTCGTTAATGAAGCTGATCTTCGTAGCTAACATGGCGTTAGACGCGTACTTGACCATCTCGGCTGACGGGATGTCCATGATGAAGATCGGGTTGCCCTGCCGAACGAACGGTTGGTACAGGTCCCACAGCCGTCGGCCGGCCCCCTCGTCTTCGATGCCGATCACGACGCGGTCGGGCTTCTGAAAGTCGGCGATGGCTGCGCCTTCCTTGAGGAACTCGGGGTTCGACGCCATTTGAAACGGCTTGTTGGTGCGCGCGGCGATCTCAGCCTTGACCTTCGCGTTCGTGCCGACGGGCACGGTGGACTTGATCGCGATGATCTTCGCCCGCCGTTCGTTGGCGTCGCCGCCGGTCGCGCCCGGCGCGCTTTCGATCGCGTCACCAATGTCGGCCGCGGCCCCGAGGATGTATTTCAGGTCGGCCCGGCCATCCGCATCGCTGGGCGTGCCGACACAGATGAAGATCGCCTCAGCCTGCTCGTAGGCGGAAGCCTTGTCCGACGTGAAGTGCAGTCGGCCGGCCTTCACATTGCGCGCGATCAGGGCGTCCAACCCCGGCTCGTAGATGGGCGACTCGCCTCGGTTGAGCTTCTCGATCTTGCTCTCGTCGACATCGAGGCAGGTGACGTCGTTGCCCGTGTTGGCGAAGCAGGTGCCGGTCACCAGCCCCACGTAACCCGTCCCGACCATGGTGATATGCATTGCACGTTTCCTTCAATGACTGGGTGTCAAACCGGGGCCGCGGCTCGGCGGCCTGGTCCCTCAGGTCACTATTCGGCCAGATCGCCTTGCGGGTTCGGTTCGCATGGCTCTTATCGGCCTCGCCCCATAGTATGAGGGCCCGGCCAAATCGCCCTCTTTGTGTGCCTAATCATGCCCTCCAAGCCGTTCATCCCGCAGCCCAACTTCCGCACCGCGCCCGAAGACCTGAACAAGGTCGAGCGGTTCAAGCTCGAGTCGAACATGACCCGCGGCGACATGCGGGCCGACTTCCGTAACGCCGACGCAAACGACATCCAGGCCGACACCGAGCAGCTCGCCAAGAGCCACGGCATCTATCTTGAGTACAACCGGCACGCCAAAGGCGGCGCGAAGAAGGACTGGATGTACATGGTGCGCGTGTCGATCCCCGGCGGAGGGGGGTTCGACGCGGAGAAGTGGCGCGTCTTCGACGACGTGGCCAACCGGTTCGCCGTCAACCCGGAAGGCCGGCCGTCGATCCGCCTGACGACCCGGCAGAACATCCAGTACCACTGGGTCAAGAAACAGGACGTGATCCCGCTCGTGCAGGCCGTCGCCTCGACCGGCTTCTACACGCTCAACGGCTGCGGCGACAACTTCCGCAACGTCATGGGCTGCCCGCTGTCGCGCTACTCGACCGTGTTTGACGCAACCGCGTGGGCGCGCAACGCGGCGCAGTACTTTCAACTGCCGGCCGAACCGCACATCGAGGTGTTCGAGGTTGACCCGAATCACATCAGGACACCCGATGAGCACTTCGAGTACGCGCCCAATCTACTGAACCGGAAGTTCAAGGTCGGTTTCGGCGCGATACATCGTGACGAGCAATCGGGCGAATGGTTGCAGGACAACTGCGTCGAGATGCGGACGAATGAGATCGGCGTCGCGCCGATCCCCCCCGGAAGTCAAGAAGGCGACAATGCGCGCGTCGATCGCTTCATGCTGTATGTCGGCGGCGGGCAGGGCGAGAAGAACGGCAAACCGACGTTCACCGCGCTGGGCAAGCCATTCGGGGTCGTCACCGAAGACAACCTGCTCAAGTGCATGGACGCGATCGTGGCTGTGCACCAGGAGTGGGGCGATCGGCAGAACCGGCACTGGGCCCGGCTGAAGTACGTCGTGCACCACTTTGGTGTCGACTGGTACCGTGAACGTGTGCGTGAGCGCGGCGCTGAGTTTGAGGACAGCGACGGTGAAGTCGGCGACCACTTCAAGGGGCCGGGCCCGCGCATGTTGCACCACGGTTGGCAGACGCAGCCGAGCAACGGCAAACTCGCGTTCGGCTGCTATATCGAGAACGGCCGACTCATCGACGGGGGTAACTCGGGGGGTGAGGAACGCCTCAAGTCGATGGTGACGCATGTGCTCGACACGTTCGCGGGGATCGATGTGCTGATCACGCCGAACCAGGACCTGCTGTTCTGCAACGTCGAGCCGGACGCGAAGGACGACCTCGAAGCGGCGTTGCGTGAGCACGGCTGGGGGCAGCGCAACGGCCAAGCGTACTCGACGTTGCGAAAGAACAGCGGCGCGTGCGTCGGCCTGCACACCTGCCGACTCGCTTACACCGAGAGCGAGGGTTTCGAGCCTGAACTGCTCGACCAACTCGACGCGATGGGCTACGGCGACCTGAACGAGTCGATCGGCATCACCGGTTGCGAGCGACAATGCTTCCGCCCGTCGACCAAAACGCTCGGCTGGGTCGGCCAGGGGCCGGACCTTTATGAACTCAAGGTCGGCGGCAGCGAAGACGGCTCGACGCAGGGGCACGCGCTCGTTTCGGACGGCCAGTGGTACCTGCGTCGCGTCCCGCGCGACCGGGTCGCGACGGTGTCGGCCGTGCTGTTCGACCACTACCAGGCCAACCGCAACGACGAGACTGAGACGATGGGCCAATTCCATCAGCGCGTCGGGCCGGACGCGCTCATTGCGCACCTCAAGGGCAACGAGAAGACCGCGGACCTGATGTCAAAGAGCTACGACGCGCCGTTTATCCCGGCGGAGTGAATGCGGCCTTGCGTTCATCCGTGAACGGCGGTTGGCTCACCCTTTCACCGTCCAAACCAGCGCCCGCCCCTCAACTTTGACGCGCTTCAGGCCGATCTCGCCTTCGAGGCGTTTGGTCCACTCGGGGCACGGCCTCGTGTACGGCAGGTCGAGTTCGCCCTGTAGTTGCGTCCACGTCCTTCCCTGCGGGTGGCGGCGGAGGTGGTTGCGGATTTTGTCGCGGTATTCGACGTAGTACATGGGAGCGGGTCTGTTCGGGTGATCTGGGGACGCGCTAAGCCGCAAGCGGCTGCGGTGTTACTCGTCGCTTTCACGGTCATCGCCCGACGCATCGTCGTCACCCGCCGCCGGACCGTCGATGACGCCCTTCTTGGTCAGCACCTGCGTGCGGATTTCTTCGAACAGGTCGGGGTTCTCGCGCAGGAAGCGTTTGGCGTTTTCTCGGCCTTGCCCCAGCCGAATGTCGCCGAAGTTGAACCACGCGCCGCTCTTGTTCACCACGTCTTCCGCGACGCCCAGGTCGAGCAGGTCGCCGGACGCGCTGATGCCTTCGTTGAACATGATGTCAAACTCGGCCTGCCGGAACGGCGGTGCGACCTTGTTCTTCACGACCTTCGCCCTCACGCGGTTGCCCACGGCCTGGTCGCCGTCCTTGATGCTGGCCGTGCGGCGGATGTCGATCCGCACACTTGAATAGAACTTCAGCGCCCGGCCGCCCGGCGTCGTCTCCGGGTTGCCGAACATCACGCCGATCTTCTCGCGGATCTGGTTAATAAAGATCAGCGTGCAGTGGCTTTTGTTGATCGCGCCGGTGAGCTTGCGCATCGCCTGGCTCATGAGCCGCGCCTGCAAGCCCACGTGCGCGTCGCCCATCTCGCCCTCGATTTCCGCCCGCGGGATCAACGCCGCCACCGAGTCGACCACGATCACGTCGACCGCGTTCGACCGCACGAGCAGCTCGCAGATCTCCAATGCCTGCTCGCCGGTGTCCGGCTGACTCACCAGCAGGTCGTCGAGATTGACGCCCAGCCGCTTGGCCCACGACGGGTCGAGCGCGTGCTCGGCATCGATGAACGCCGCGACGCCGCCGGCCTTCTGGGCTGCGCCGATCACGTGCAGCGTCAGCGTCGTCTTGCCCGACGACTCCGGGCCGAAGACCTCGACCACCCGCCCGCGCGGGATGCCCCGCCCGCCCAGCGCCAGGTCGAGGCTGATCGACCCCGTCCCGATGCCCGGCGGCAGGTTGGTCGGGTCGTCGTCCAGCCGCATGATCGAGCCCTTGCCGTAGGCCTTCTCGATCTGCCCCACCGCCTGCTCGAGTGCCCGTTGGCGTGCGGCGTCCTGGGGGTCTGCGGTCGCGGTTGCGTTCTTAGCCATGCTGGTGTCCTTTTTACCACGTGAACTACCGCCCCCGGCCCCCCCAGAACTCCCGCCCGATGATTTGGGCGATCGGCCGTTCGACGGTTTGCCGGTCTTGCTGGTGGGTGCGGTCGGGGTCGCGGTTGCGGTCACCATATCAGGCTCCTTGATCGGTGGTCAATCGGGTCGCGTCGCGTGGGCTTTCTCGCGTCGCATTCAGCCAAGCCACGTGGTTCGGCGTTTGTCAGGGTAATGCATATGTTCGGTCTTTGCAAGGGGGTTCGTTCGATTTTTGTTCGGTTTTTTTCAGTCGGCCCATTTTTCCGCCCACGCGGGTCGTTTCCGTGCGGCGGTCGGCTGATTCCGTGCGACCCGTGTAGTCGCGCGAGCAATATGGGATTTTCGCGCATGAAATGGGATTCTGCCCCCGCGCACGGGAAAACAGCCGGGCGGATTCGGCTGTCTGGCGGGGGTCTCGGGTTGTCGGCCACCCAGGCGGGCGGGCCATTCAAAGCACAATCGAAGGCCGTTTGACCGGCCATCGAATCAGGTTCAAACCCCCGGCGGGACGAAGTCCCGTAGGTCGCCGTGGAGGACGATGTCGCCGTCGGCCACCGGGCTGGCCGTCGCCAACTGGCTGCCGTCTTCGACGTCCAGCTTCCGCACGGTCGTGTTGCTGACCGCGTAGACGTGGCCGTCCTTGTCCACGACCACGGCCGCGTCCGTGACCAGACCGGTGAAGGTGTGCGACCAGTCCTCGGCCCCGGCCGACGTGTAGCGGATCACCTTCCCGCCACCGCCGCCGCCGCTTTCGTTGATCGCGCCGACGACTTCATC
>JANQSF010000021.1 GCA_028284155.1 Phycisphaeraceae bacterium | reverse complement strand
ATGATAGAGACGATCGAATCCCCGCCTGCGCAGGCCGACGCAACCCACACAATGACGCCGGAATCTCAACCCACCGCCGAACGACCGACCCCGGACGCGGCCGACCGCCCCGCGCCGCCGACGCGTGGCCGGTGGCGCGACCCGCGGCCGTCCATCACTCAATGTCGGGTCAGGTCGGGCCTGTTATTCGTGCCGTGCGCCACGTTGCTGCTCACAGCGCTTTATCTCTCGCCCGACAGCCGCGGTTATGGGACACACGAGGGGCTCGGCCTGCCCGCATGCGGCTTCAAGGCGAGCACCGGTTGGCCTTGCATGACCTGCGGCATGACGACGTCGTTTTCACTCGCCGCGCACGGCGACTTGGTCGGGTCGTTCCAGAATCAACCGATGGGCGCGTTCTTCGCGCTGTTTACCGCCTGCCTGCTGGTCATCGCGACCTACGGGCTCGTCACCGGCGCTTACATGCGGCCCCTGTGGGATCGCGTCCTGCACGGAAGAAACGTCATCATCGCCGGCGTGCTCATGCTCATCGCGTGGGCCTACAAGATCGCCGTGCTGCAAGGGGTTTCCTGAATGCCACGTTGGTTTACGTTTTCACAATACAACACGAATGCACAGTGTCGCCCCAAGCCGGGTCTCTCCGAAGACCCGGATCATGCCGCACTTTCTGACTCGACCCTTCCGGGCCTTCAGAAAGGCCCGGCTTCATCGACAACCGCGCGTCTCTTGTTGCTCGTGACAACCCTGTCACTCGTCACGGTCGCCGGTTGCGACCTGCTGATGGACGACTGGGAACGCCGCGACGTCGAAGCGCAGTACGACGGGCTGGCGAATCAACGCGTGGCCGTGCTCGTCAGCGCCGACCGCGAGGCGTTGGCTCACCACCCGGATGCGCCCGCGCGTGTCGGGCAGGCCGTCGGCGCACGGCTGGCGACGATCATTCCCGGTATCAAGCTGACCGACCCGAAACAGGTCGCCCTCTATCAGAAGAATAACCCGTACTGGTCGCTTAAACCGTTCGCAGAACTGACCAAGGCGCTCGACGTCGACCGCATCGTCCATGTCGAGTTGAGTAACTACCGCACGAAAGACCGCGGCAACGCGCACGTCTGGCGGGGCGTCGTGTCCGGCAGCGTCGGCGTCGCCGAGGCCGACAGCGCCGAGCCGAGCAACCTCGCGTTCCTCACCACGATCGAGTCGCGATTCCCAGCCGACGCACCCATCGGCGTGCTCGACGCCGACGACGAAACGATCGAACTGGGCATGCTCGACGCCTTCTCCCGCGACGTCGCCCGCCTGTTCCACGACCACGAGGTGTATGCGCGATGACACAAAGCACTTCGACAAACCAACCGTGGGCCGCGGCGTTCCTCTTGACCTGCACCGCGCTGCTGCTCCCCGGCTGCGGCGCGGCCGCCGTGCTCTACAACATCGCGCCGCCCACCGTGCCCGCCGTGCACGAGTTGCCCGACCGCAAGATCGCCGTCCTTGTCGATGACCCGAACGGCCATCTGGGCGATCCCGCGCTGCCGGGCAAGATCGGCGCGACCATCATCGCCCACCTCCAGGCCAACGGCGTGGCTGAGAAGTCCGGCTACGTCTCGTTGCAACGGGTCGCGTCGCTGCAAGCCAAACACGGCCTGAAATTCGACACCATCCCGATCGACGAGGTCGGCCAAGACGTCGGCGCGCAGCAGGTCATCCATGTGCATATCGAAGGCGCGGCGCTCGTCCCGAACGCCGGGCTCTGGCGGCCGACTGGTCAGGCAACGGTGAAGGTGATCGACGTCACCGCCGCCAAGCGGGTCTTCCCCGCCACGTCCGGCGGCGACCGTTCGCCGCGCGGCCGCGGCAAGGTCATAACCGAGATGCAGCCGCGACCCTCGACCTCGATCGAGCCGGACGACCTGGAAGGCATCCGCCAACGACTGGCGGAACTGATCGGCCGAGACACCGCAAGACTCTTTTACGATTACCAGATCGACCGATCGCCCGGCGCGAAGTTCCGCGACTAAACGGCAACGATGTTTAGACTGCGGCACCTGTCTCGTGCCACGGCCGTGTCGTCCGTGCGGTGCATCAAAGACGATCCGCACGGCCGACACGGCCGTGGCACAAAGACGTGACGAAACGACTCCCTTTTGACTGGCGAACGACGCGCACCTGTCATGCAAGTGCTCCACCTCATCGACGCGGCCAGCCCCCAGGCGACCGGCACGACGCTGGCGATGATCGCCGACGCGCAAGGCCGACTCGGCCATGTCGAACAAACCGTCGCGCTGCTCGGCGGCACGCACCTGCGTGACTCAGCCATCGAGGCCGGCGTTGACGACCCCATCTTCGCCTCCACGCCGTTCGGCCACGCCGCGTTCGGTTGGCCGCGCCTGCGCCGCGCGATGCGCGACCGCGGCCTGAACCTGCGCGACTTCGACCTGATCCACTGCTGGTCGGT
>JANQSF010000096.1 GCA_028284155.1 Phycisphaeraceae bacterium | reverse complement strand
TCAAACTACCTGGGATCGATCATGCTCGCCTGCGCCCTGCTGTGGTACCGAAGACTCAGGCGTCAGGGGAAAGTGCCTGATTTGAGATAGTTTCTAAGTAGGCCGAGCAATTCCGATGATGACCGGTCAGAGATTCTCTTGAGCTCTGCAATAGTGGCGGTTTTTGACGCACCATCGGGAACTGACATGACGTGAACGGTGTTGTCGTCGGTGTCGGTATCAACGAACGATTCATACTCGTCAGTCAGCCAATCAAAGACGGTGTCGAATAGCCCTTCAATGTCCTGGCCAGCTTCGTGATCCCATGTCGTGAGTGACGGCGTGTTGGAGTGATGACAAAGGAAGTATGAGAAGTAATTGTCGGAGCCGAAGCATATCCAGTTAGGAAACGTTGTTCGGTCGAAATCGGCAATCTGGTGAATGTTGGCGAAAGGTAGCGTCAGGCCGTCCGAGTATGAGTAGAGCGGTTGCAGGGGCGTTGGAACAGCGGACACGTCTGGTGCAGGAGAGATAGGGATCGAAATGCCGAACTCGCGTTCGATCTGTGCAACCAGCGTCGCAATTGACGAATCAGGCATGCGTTAGTCTGTGCCACATAACAATTACTGTATTAAGAAACGATGACATATCATCACGGTCGGTGACCCGCTTGTCAAGGGCAAGTTGTTGTCTGCGGCTTGGTTAGAAAGATAATGGCGCCCGATTGACTAGTTGGGGTTTGTTTGACATGGTTCGATCATGAAACTGCTCGAACAAGTGGCCGCCAAATCCGCGACGATTCGGTCGAGTGCCTTTTGCGTCGTCTGCTTTCCGTGGGCGATCGAATCGCGAAGTTCGCCAAGGTGTTTTGCTATTGGTGTAGACATCGTGAATTCAGATGTGAAGGCTGGCGACTGAGTTCATCCGTCGCCGCATTCTGCGGGGTGGTTCGTTCTGGTCGCAGGCCGTAGGCCGAGTACCTTGCCCGACAGACAACGGTCATGGTGCGCCCACCCACCGGGCAACTTGCCCGGCCTACCTGCGTGTTACTCCTTGCGAGCGGTTGTCTTTGTATCCATCAGGACAGTTCCATCCGCCCGTTTTCCGTACATGGTTAGTTCAAGACTGTCCCTGTTGATCGTGCCTGTTATCGTGAAAGTCATGCCTGTCGGAAGTCCAATGGTCGACCACGTGATTGTCTTCTTTTTCGCATTCCAGACACCGGTGGCCTCTGCCGTAAAGCCATCTGAACGAAAAACCCAGCGACGATAACTCTGCTTACGCTCGTCGTAGGTCATCATGACTGTGTATTTCATTCGTTTCTGAGTTGGAGTTGCCCCGGTGCCTTCCACACGGATGAATCTATTGTCGAGAATCATTTCGGCCACGAACCTGCCAGTGCTAGTCAATTCCTTCGGATTGTTTTGACTCGGCTTGTGGACAGTACGAGTCGTCCACTTGCCGACCATTGGAGCGAACACTTCCATTGGATTGTCTTCAGCGAAGGCTGGCGTGTGTGGGGTCACCAGTATCGCAGAGCAGAGAAGTGGTATTAACGTTCGTTTGGTCATGACAAGCGCCTTTGATGGATGTGAAACCTGGAGTGGTATAACCAGTGATTAAGCGGAATCAAAACGAATAGCGGAAAGCCGTTGTTAACCTCACCGGGATCGTTCCTGAGCAGTGAATCGAGTTCGGAGCAGACACGCCACCTTGGCTGATTATCCCACTTGGTTTTCTGTCGGTCAACGCAGCGCGGTGATTGGTCGTGGGGCGATATCGGTACGCCGCTGTGCGCACATCACTGATAAGTCGTCCCCTATGGATGAACACGTTTTTACAACCCGAATGCCCCGTCATGCCCGCCAAACGCGTGTCGGGTTTGGTGTCTATCCCGCCACATTCATGTCGGGGTAGACATGGAGATGTGGCCTCACGGCGTTGCAACGCGGGGGGTGACGTCGGGGTGACAAACGGCGCTGTTGGCGCAAGTCGTTGGCGGGTTGGGGGTTGGTTGTGGTTTTGGTGTTTGGCGGGAGGGGGGAGGGTGTGGTTGATGTGTCGGGGTGCGCTGGTGTCTGTGGTTGTCGCGCACAAAGTGGGTGATTGGGTTGAGAAATGTTTGGGGAGTGGGGCCGCGCAAAGCCGCAAGCGGCCCTCGGAAGTGACCCCCGGAAGTGCCCCCGAAACTTCCGCCGGAAGGGTACGTGGAAGGGTCCCCGGAAATGACCTCGAAAGCGGTCCGCGAAGCCGGTTCAGGTGTCAGCGGGTTGGGCTGCGTAGAATGGGGGCTGATGATGGTTGAATCGTTAGGCATCTCGATGAGCGCGGCGGCGCTGGGGTTTACGTGGGACGCGAGTCACACGTGGATCGTGGTGATCGGTGCACTGTGCGCGATGGCGTGTGCGCTGCTGGGCAACTTCCTGGTGCTGCGGCGGATGAGCATGATGGGGGACGCGATCAGCCACGCGGTGCTGCCGGGGTTGGCCGGCGGGTTCCTGCTGATGGTTTGGCTGAAGGGAAGCCCGACGGTCGCGGCGATGCTGCCGGGCGTTGCGGAATGGGCGCAGGGTGTGGACAGCCGAAACCCGTGGGTGATGTTGGGCGGCGCGGTGGTCGTCGGCGTGCTGACGACGTTGCTGACGCAGTGGGTCCACGCGTTCGGCAAGGTCGAGCGCGGGGCGGCGATGGGCGTGGTGTTCACGACGCTGTTCGCGGTCGGGCTGATCATGATCCAGCGGGCGGCGTCGCACACGCACCTCGACGCCGACTGCGTGCTGCACGGGGCGCTGGAGCTGGCGCCGTGGGACACGTGGGACATCGGCGCGCTGCGCGTGCCGCGGGCGGTGGTGATCCTCGGTGTGATCCTCTTGATCAACGCCACGTTCGTCGCGCTGTTCTTCAAAGAGTTGAAGATCAGTTCGTTCGACCCCGACCTGGCGACGACGATGGGGATCAACGCGAAGCTGATGCACTACCTGCTCATGACGCTGGTGGCGATCACGACGGTGGCGTCGTTCGAGACGATCGGGTCGATCCTGGTCATCGCGATGCTGATCGTGCCGGCCGCGGCGGCGCACCTGCTGACCGATCGGCTGCCGACGATGATCGTGGTGAGCCTGGTGTTCGCCGCGTTGTCGGCGCTGCTCGGCCACGTCGCGGCGCACACCGTGCCGACGTGGTTCGGCTACGGCGACACGGTGACGTCGGGCATGATGGCGGTGATGGCGGGCGTGCTGTTCGGGCTCGTCATGCTGTTCGCGCCGCGGCACGGCGTGGCGGCGCGGGTCGTTCGGCAGTGGCTGCTGCGCGTCCGCATCGCGCGCGAGGACGTGCTGGGGTTGTTGTATCGACTTGAAGAGCGAGCGGGGAGAGGAATGTCGAATGTCGAAAGTCAAATGGCGAAGAGCGAGAGTCGAAAGTCGAAGGTCGAAGGTAGCGGAGGTAGCGCGGCGGCGGTTGTCATTGGGCCGACGCCGATGGCGACGATCGCGCGGGCGTTGCACCTGTCGGGGTTGACGCGTTGGTGGGCGGCGGCGACGTTGCGGCGGGAGGGCATGGTCGAGCAATCCGGCGACGGGTTGCGTCTGACCGAGCAGGGCCGGGACGCGGCGCGCGGGCTGGTGCGGACGCACCGTTTGTGGGAGAGCTACCTGCACCAGGAATTGGCCCTGCCGGTTGACCACGTGCACGCGCCGGCGGAGCGTTTGGAACACGTCACCGACGACGAGATGCAACAGCGGTTGGCGACGGCGACCGACCGCCCCGAGTACGACCCGCAGGGCAAACGCGTGCCGCCGGCGGGGGATGGCGACTCATCCAGACATACACACGGCCGACAAGATCGAGAGTGACGTTGCAGCACAGATCACCACAAGATTCACTCGACATCGCGGTGACGCAGGGCACGGGGATAAAAACGCAAAGAGCGCCAAGAAACGCCAAGAGGGCAGAGATGATGCAGTGATGAAGTCTTATAACACAGTGTGGCAAGCACCGATTGGTACGTGGTTTCACAGCAGGACTCGCAGTGAGGCCGTGTCCTGCCACGCAACACACCGATGGGTGGCAACACGATCACGGAAACCAAGCCTTCTCCTCTTCTCCGCGCTCTTTGCGTTTCTTGGCGCTCTTTGCGTTTTTCTCAAGTCGCCGATCGCGCAACAAAACGTGAGCATCCCTTTCGCGCAAACCGCCCCGTTAAGCATCAAGGCGACTTGGATTCGCCCGGCTTGCGTTTGAGGTGTTCGTCTTCGCCGAGCAGTTTCGGGTCGTCGGTCGTGTTGCCGCCGACGATGGGCGGGATGGGGTTTTCGTTGAACCACTCGGTGAAGGGCAGCTGGTTGGGCGGGACGGGCGGGCCAATCGGGCTGGAGCGGAACACCGCGCCGAGCCAAACGCTCGACGCTTCGAGCAGCTTGCCGTCCGTCGCTTGCAGGTCGTATTCGACGGCGTAGTGCGGTCGGCTGTCGTTGTAGAGGTAGACGACGCCCTTGGCGCGGCTGTTGCCTTTGGATTGCATCGGCTTGACGGGAAACGTCGCCCGCCAGCGCTGGTTCTTTTCAACGACCGACAGCGGGTTCGACGTGACGTTCGCGTCGTCGTCATCGGGCCTGGGGTATGCGTCGGTGAAGCGGACGCGCTGCATGATCTTGTCGGAGAACAGCCTGTCGGTGACGTGCGGCGCGCGGTCGATCTCGAGGCGGATCTGCATGCCGTCGGTCGGCAGGTCGTCGCCGACGTTGACGGGTTGGCCGGCGGCGTCAACGAGCGCGACGTGGAAGGTGCAGGTCAGGTAGTTGCCGTTGTTGTAGAGATTCTCGTGGCGTTCGCAGTTGCCGCGGTAGTACGTGCCGGCAAGTCGCGGGCCGTGCCGGGGCGGGAGTGGGCGGGGCGGCGAGCCGAAGATGAAGTCGTCGTCGAGGCCTGTCAGCGACGTCGGCCGTTGCGAGAGTTCGGCGATGCGCTGTCGCATGGCGGCTTCAAACAGTTGCATCTGCACGACGCCGACGATGAGCATGACGCAGAAGATGAGGCTGCGCGGGAAGCGCGCGAGGCGGCGGGTCAGCGGGCCGACGTTGGGCACGTCTTTCCCATTCGTGCCCTCGTCGTTGGCGGCCTTGGCGGCGCGGCGGACGCTTTGCTTCGAGCGTTCGACGATCAGCCAAACGAGCAGCGCGACCAAGAGCGTCCACTGGTATCGGGCGAGGTAGGTTTTGTGCCAGTGCTCGGCCGCGTTGAGCCGTTCGAGCCAGGCGTCCCATCGGCCTTCGGCTTTTTCGTCGGGCCAATCGGCGCCCTGGTCGATCCAGCGTTTGAGGATTTCGATCTCGAACGCGCTGAGTGGCTCCTCGTAGCGCGGCATGCGGAACTCGTCGTCGTCGCTTGTGACGCGGGCGATCAGCTCGTTGTCTTTGGCCGGCCCTTCGAGCAGCGGCAGGCCGGAGTTCCCGCCGGCCAACGCGCCCTCGCGGGTGTCGAGTCGCAGGTCGGCCTGCTGGCGCTTGGGGCCGTGGCAGTCGTAGCAGTGCCGGCGGAAGATCGGCTCGACGTGGATCTTGTATTCGATGGTTTCAGGGACGGCTTTGAGGTTGGTGTCGGTGTTGCTCGGCGCGGCGTGTTGGGCTTGGGTGGACGCGGTGACGCAGAGGATGAGCGCCGCGGCGATGAGCGCGGTGTGTGCTGCGCGATGGGGCGGCGTGTTGTGGTGGGGGGCGGGCATGGGGTCCGCGATCATAGGGTTGGGGGATCCGGGTCTTCGGAAAGACCCGACTTGTTGTCGTGCAGGAGCGTGCGTCACGCGTGGGGCGTGGGTCGCGTACCATCGGGGCATGCTTGGCCAACGGCTTGTTTTTGGTACGCTGCTCATCGCCTTTCTGATCGGCGTTTTCTGGCTCGACGATCGAGTCGGGCAGGTGGCGGTCGGCGGTCAGACGCTGCCGGCGGGGCTGTTCGTCGCGTGCGTGTTTATCGGCCTGGCGGCAGTCGCGTCGCGCGAGCTGTGCGCGATCTTCCGGGCCAAGGGTGTGAGCGTGTCGACGCCGATTGTCGCGGCGGGTGTGGTCGGCTTGGCCGTGATGATGTATCTGGTCACGCTGCCGTGGGTCGCCTGGCGGATCGGACCGATGGTCGGGTCGTGGATGGCGCTGGTCATGCTCGTCGCGTTCATCAAGCACAGCGTGCCGAAGCAGCAGACGCAGGGCGCGGCCCAGTCGGCCGCGGCGACGATGTTCGCGCTGGTCTACCTCGGCCTGCTACCGGCCTTCTATCTATTGATTCGACACACGCACAGCGCGTGGGTCGTGGCCGCGACGATCCTGGTCGTCAAGCAGTGCGACACCGGCGCGTACTTCACGGGGCGAGCAATCGGGAAGACGAAGCTCATCCCCTGGCTCAGCCCGGGCAAGACTTGGGAAGGCCTGGCGGGCGGACTGGTGCTGTCGGCCGTGACGGCTGTGCTGTTTGCGATGTGGGCGAATCACCTGGGCCTGTTCAAGGCAGGCGACCTGCCGCTGTGGTACGCGGGCGTGACCGGCGCGGTGATCGGCGGCATCGGCCACATCGGCGACCTCGTCGCCAGCCTGCTCAAACGCGACGCGGGGATCAAGGACTCGGGCAAGCTCATCCCCGGGATGGGTGGGGCGCTGGACGTGCTCGACTCGCCGTTGGTGGCGGCGCCGGTGGCGTATTGGATGTTGAGTTGCGCGCCGACGTAGTCGGCGGAGAAAGCAGGAAAGCAGGAGAACAGGAAAGCAAGAGATCAAGGCGCTTGACGCCGATGCGTATTCTCGAGTCGGCCAGCACGACAGCGCACGGCCACCAACATTTCATGCTCTCCTGGTTTCTTGGTTTCCTGCTTTCGAGTCTACCCCTCCGTCCCTTCCCACTTCAACCCGATCGACGCGCGCCAGCGGTCCAGCGTGCGCATGTTCTGCATCGTGTCGTCCCACGTCGCGCACGGGTTGGGGGCTTGTCGGGCGTTGATGTGTTCCGCGACGGTGTCGACCTCGATCTCGTACAGCGTTCGGTTGGCGTCGATGGTGTAGACCTCGGCCGGCTCGGTCGGGCCGGGGCCGCCTTCGGCGAAGCGTTTGATGACCGCGCCGGTCGGCTCGGGCTTCCACGGGTTGGGGATTTCGAGTCGGCCTTGCGTTCCGAACACGCGGTAGGTCCAGTCGGTATCGACCATGATGCCGCAGGCCAGCGCCGCGACGATGTCGCCGTCGAACTTGCAAGTCGCGCCGGCCCAGAGGTCAACATTCTTTTGCGGGTGCAGGTGCGCGCTGCCTGCGATCTCCGTCGGCTCGATCGGACCGGCGTGCCCGTTGGCGACGCCGGCGATGAGTCGGCTGAGCGACACGGTGTAGCAGCCGACGTCCATGATCCCGCCGCCGGCCCAGGCGTTGACCATGCGCGGGTCTTTGTCTTGCCATTCCTGCGACATGTGAAACGCGAAGCTCGCTTGCAGCAGGCGCACGTCGCCGACGGCCTTGTCGCGGACCAGCTCGACGATCTTGGCGGTCTGCGGGTGGCAGCGGTACATGAACGCTTCCATCAGGAATACGTCGTTCGCTTCGGCGGCTTGGAAGATCGGCTCGGCCTGCGGGGCGTTCAGGGCAATTGGTTTTTCGCAGAGGATGTGCTTGCCCGCGTTCGCGCAGGCGATGGCCAACTCGGCGTGCAACTGGTTGGGCGTGGCGATGTAGACGACATCGACATCGGCGTCGCCGAGCAGCGCGTCGTAAGTCGGGTAGCGGCGGTCGGCCCGCCACGTGTCGGCGAATCGGTCGGCCGAGGCCTGCGATCGGCTGCCGACGGCCAACAGGTGGCTGGTCTTGGAGTCGCGCAACGCCTCGGCCAGCGCGGCCGCGATTCGGCCGGTCCCGAGAATGCCCCAGCGGAGTTGGTCTGCCATGGTGGTGGTCCTTTCGTGTCGGGGCGATCATATGGGAAGCAGGGGAGCACGGGACGGTAGCAGGGGAGCGAGGGAGAAAGGGAGAAGGGGAGAGGGCGACAAGTCAAGCGCGTATCAGACCACCCTGTAGCCAACAAGCCGGGTCTGTCCGTAGACCCGGATCACAGCGTCACCCCGATCCGGGTCTGCGGACAGACCCGGCTTCCCTCGCAAACGCACCTTTGCCGTTGCCCGGCTCTCCGCTCTCCCGTTCTCCCCTTCTCCCCGGCTCCCATGCTGCTCCACCCCTTGTCATTCGCTGCCACCCGCGATAACCTATACATGGACCCGCCTCGGCTCCAGGCCGACCGACGCGGGTGGTTTTTCATGGCCCATGCTGGAGTCCGCAACATCGCACGTCGCTTTCAACCCCAACGCAAGGAGACCGGCAAGCGTCTCCGCGTGAATGACCAGATCCGCATCTCTCCCGTCCGCCTTGTGGATGAAGACGCCGGGACCGCCGAAATCGTCGAAGTCGACGAAGCACGACGTCGCGCGCAGGACGCCGGCCTCGACCTCGTCGAGGTGTCGCCGCAATCCACGCCGCCCGTCTGCCGCATCATGGACTACGGCAAGTGGAAGTACCAGCAGAAGAAGAAAGAGCAAAAGAACAAGGCCCACTCGAAACAGAGTGAGCTGAAAGAGGTTCGTGTTCGGCCGAAGATCGACGAACACGACCTGTCGATCAAGATGGGCAAAGCCAAGCAGTTCCTGGAAGAAGGCCACAAGGTGCAGTTCACCATGCTGTTCCGCGGGCGCGAGATGGCGCACCGCGACATCGGCGTGCGCATCCTTCAGGAGGCGGCCGCCAAGCTGGAAGAGATCAGCAAGATCGAAACCCACCCCCGCCCGCAAGGCAGACGCATGACCATGGTGCTCGCGCCGGACAAGGGCGGGAAGAAGGAAGAGAAGAAGAAGCCGCCAAAGCCGGCGGAAGGGGCGGGCGCGTCCGGGGGAGCGGCGAGCAAGCCGGCGGAGACGCCCGCGTCGGACGAAGGTGCGAAGACGGCGGCGTCGGCGTGAGTGGGTCGTGTGCGGAATACTGGTTCGCAAACGTCTAATTATCTGGGTGTTACTGGCGGCTTGCCCGGCAGTGTTGTAGATGTGTAACTGCGGACACTGGTGGACAAGCCGCCAGCGGCACGCGTTGTGTCACTTCTGGTATTGGGAATGGCAACGAAGCGTCTGCCCATCGAGCGACAACCAGACCATGCGAGGGCGCTCTCCGTCCCGATTCCAGAAGTAGACCGCCGCGATGTCGGGACGACTCGACTCTTTGAAATACGGCTCCCACTCGTTGATCGCGTAGCCGTCCAACTCCATTGTCAGTGTCGCGAAGAAGACGATTTCGACGTCGTTCAAGTTTTCCGGCTCTCGGTCCAGTTGGAAGGTGTGCATGGGACCGGGCTGCAAGACAAACCGCGTGAACCAATCGTCTATTAGTGTGTAGTAGATCGCGCCCGCCGCGAACAGAGTCAGGACAACGTAGACGATTAACCGTCGACGATGGCGATGCGCGACATCCATACCCAATCATATGAGGCACAGCAAAACTCCCACGGCCTGAACAAAGGCGATGCACTCGCCGTGCGGGCCTCTTCAATCGCCAGAGTGGCTCGGAGCGCGCCCGAGAGCAACAGCGTTTCGCCCGCGATCACCCTGCGTGCGCCGCACACGTCAAGGGCGCGGGCGATTGGCACTTTCCACTGCCAGCCCGAATCCTTACTGCGTTGCGACACCGCGCACGAATCTGAGCGGTTTTGTCTTGTCCGAGCCGGACTCTGCGAGTCCGATCCGCCCAAGCGGCTCAATGCCGCGCGGGCGGAAACGGTGGGACGACGGCACATCTGTTGCCCGGGCGTCATCCTCCTCGCCTTTGACGCTCGTTGGCAGATCAGACTCGCAGAGCCCGGCTCGGACAGAGAGCGCGTTTCGTTGAACACGCCGATTCCCATGCGGTTCACGACGGAGCCGCGCGCGTGGTCATCACGCGTTGTTCAAGAGCGCTATTCAACCAAGGCGTTGCGGTGCAGCTATGACATGTGATTAGCGAGCGCCTTCGAGGACTAACAACTGAATCGAATTGTCATTGACGGACTCGACGAACGCATTTCGGCCGGAATCAAACTTGAAGGGGGCGGGATCGATGGTCGCCTGGGTCGCGGGAACGCGAAACCTTGTCCGGGACTTTCCGCGTTGTCCGACGAAGTGGTGAAAGTCGGGGTCCGAACCGCGATACATGGTGTGGCTAAACGGGTCAAAGCCGTTTACCGGGAGGCTCTGCGGGCTAACCGTGCGCGACGATGTGCAAGCGACAACGTTACAAACGATCACGATCAGGATGCCCACGATGGTCGAACGCATGTCGGAACCTCTTCATAGCGAAACCCATATCCCGCGGAAAGCCCGGAGCGGGCTATCCATGTTACGAGTGACGTTGTTCAGAAAACCCCTTTGGAGAGTTGGACACAACACCACGCCACCGCCGCCCCGATTGCGTATGACCACCAATCGCGCAAGTTGGTGTCCATACCCAGTCGTTCCGGCGGTATTCCTTCACTCGCCGTTGTGGTTGGCTGGCTGCTCCGCTTCGCTACCCTCCTCAGCCGACTCGTCGTCCTGGGTGTTGCCGTTGGCCTCGACGCGGGTGACGTCCTTGGCGTGGAAGCCTTTGTCCCCCTCGACCAGGTCGTAAGTGACGGACTCGCCGTCGCGCAGGCTGCGGAAGCCGGCGCCCTGGATTTGGCTGTAATGGACAAACACGTCCTGACCTTCCGGCCCCGTGATAAAGCCGTAGCCCTTCTTGGGGTCGAACCACTTGACCTGGCCCTGCAATGACATGACCTGCTCCTGTCACGTGCGAGGGTGCGCGGCGCGCCCAACGAGAGTCAGGCCCGAACGGGACTTGGCTACGGGGCGGGGCGCGAAACTTGCGCGCCCTTGCGACCGCAACGGCGAACCGCCGACCTCGCGGCTTCGGATTTTCAGCCCGTCCAATGCCGCCCAGAATGGGGCGACCAGGCGACGGGCGGGAACGCCAAGTGACAGGACCGCGCGCCGCCGAGGCGACGCCGTCCGCGGGACAACGGGGCTCACGCCGACCCGATCGGGTGGCGATGAACGGCGATGTCCCCAGCCGCGACCGCCTGATGGCGATCCGCGAACGGACGGCCCCCAATTTCAGGGGGGCCGACGCGGCCACTATGAGTTTACCTATTCCTTGCCCGCAAGTGAAGCCTCGGCGTCAGCCTTTTCTTCGCCGCCCTCGTCTTCCATGGCCTGGCGTCGGCTGAGCTTAACTCGGCCGGAATCGTCGACCTGGATCACCTTCACGCGGATTTCGTCGCCCATCTTCACCACGTCCGACACCTTGTCGACGTAGCCGTCGGACAATTCCGAGATGTGGCAGAGGCCGTCCTGACCGGGGATCAGCTCGACGAAAGCGCCGAAGTCCTTAACGGACACGACCTTACCGGTGTAGACCTGGCCGACCTTCACCTCGGCGCAGAGCTTCTCGATCTCTTCGATGGCCTTCTCGGCCTTGCCGGCTCCGACGGCCGAGACGAAGACAGTGCCGTCTTCCTCGATCTCGATCTTCGCGCCGGTGGTCTCCTCGAGCGAGCGGATCATCTTGCCGCCCGGGCCGATCAGCTTGCCGATCTTCTCCGGGTTGATGTTGATGATGAGCATGCGCGGGGCGTGCGGGCTGATCTCGGCGCGGTGCGTCGGGATCGCTTCTTCGATCTTGTCGATGATCTTGATCCGCGCGGCCTTGGCGTGTTCGAACGACTTGCGGACCTGATCCATCGTCAGCCCGCGCACCTTCAGGTCGACCTGCACAGCCGTCACGCCTTCGCGTGTCCCGGTGACCTTGAAGTCCATGTCGCCGAAGTGGTCTTCCTCGCCCTGGATGTCGACGAGGTAGATGTCGTCCTGGCCGTTCTCGCCGCTGATCAGGCCGACGGAAATGCCGGCGACCGGCGCGCTAATGGGCACACCCGCGTCCATCAGCGCGATCGTCGCGCCGCAGGCCGAGGCCATCGACGACGAACCGTTCGACTCGAGGATGTCGCTGACGACGCGCACGGTGTACGGGAAGTCCTGCACGCTGGGCAGCACGCCGATGATCGCCTTCTCCGCCAACTTGCCGTGACCGATCTCACGTCGGCCGGGACCTGTGATGCGCTTCGCCTCGCCGACACTGAACGGCGGGAAGTTGTAATGCAGGTAGAACTTCTCGGAGTATTCGTCCGCCAGGCCGTCGACGATCTGCTCGTCTTTGTTCGTGCCGAGCGTGACGGTGACGAGCGCTTGTGTTTCGCCACGGGTGAACACGCCCGAGCCGTGCACGCGCGGCAGGTAGCCGGGGATGCACTCGAGGTCGCGCAGGTCGTCGAAGCCGCGGCCGTCGGTCCGCGAGCCGGAGCGGATCACCTCACGCGTGACCTCTTCTTCCAGGTCGTGCACAGCCACCTTCGCCTGTTTGCGGCGCGACTCGTACGCCTTGTGCTGCGCGTACGTCGCGTCGTCGCCGGGCTCGGGGAACTCAGACTCGAAGAACGACTTGATGGATTCCTTAACGGCCTTTTGCCGGTCGAGCTTCGTGCCCGGCGCGGTCTTCGCGGCCTTGAGCGGCTCGCGCAGTTTCTCGACGGTCGCGACGATGTCAGCCTCGATCTCAGCCGGCCCGCCGACCTTCTCCTTGCCGACCTTTGCGGTCAGCTCGTTGATCAGCGCGAGGATCTGCTTGATGCCCTCGTAGCCGAACTCGATCGCCTGCGCCAGCACATCTTCGGCAATGACCTGCGACCCGACCTCGATCATGTTCAGGCCTTCGTCGTGACCGGACAAGACGAGGTCGAGGTCGGTGAACTGACGCTGCGCCTCGGTCGGGAACAGGACGAAGTTGCCGTCGACTCGGCCGACGCGAACCGTCGCGATCGGTCCCTGGAACGGGATTTGGCTGATCGAGAGCGCAGCCGACGAGGCGTTGCCGGCCAACACGTCCGGGTCGTTCTGACCGTCGTACGAGAGCACCCAGTTCTGAAGCTGGACCTCGTCGATATAGCCCTTGGGGAACAGCGGCCGAATGGGTCGGTCGGTGTTCCGCATGGTCAGGATTTCTTTCTGGTTCGGCGGCCCTTCTCGCTTGCGGAAGCCGCCGGGGAACTTGCCGGCCGCGTTGGTCTTTTCGCGGTAGTCCACGGTCAGCGGGAAGAAGTCGAGGCCGGGCCGGGGGTCGGAGTGCACGGCCGTACCGAGCACGACGGTCTCGCCGAAGCGGATGACGACCGAACCGTCGGCCTGCTTGGCCAGGTGGCCGGTCTCGATGCTAAACTCGCGTCCGGCGATCTGGGCGGAAACTTTGGTTGCGGGCATGAGTGTTCCTCTGCTGCGCGGGCCGAGCGCTTCGATGAGGCTCAGCCTGGTGACTGGCTCGATACCGCTGGGTCGCGTTGGTACACGGAACGCCCGCGCACGATCTGCGATCGGTCATCAAGCCTGATTGTGTCGCGGAGCAGGGGAGCAGTGAGATTGGTGTAAGGACTCGCCCAGAGTACTTGTGCCCCTTCCGGGGGGGAGCCGTTACACCAAGCCCGCTGTCACCGTATCCGCGTGTGGTATCTCTATCGGGGGTCGGCTGGGTACGTCATCAACAGCCGACCCGGTTGCCGCGTTGCGGCCAATAAAAAAGGGCACGACGAACCAGCCGCGCCCTTTCGGTGTTACTTTCGCAGCCCCAGCCTGGCGATCAGGTCCAAGTAGGCCTGCCGGTCCTTGCGTTGCAGGTAGCGCAGCAGGCGGTTGCGCTTCGAGACCATCATGAGCAACCCGCGACGCGACGCGAAGTCGTGCTTGTGCTCGCGCAGGTGCTCGGTCAACTGATTGATCCGCTCGGTCAGCAACGCGACCTGGACCTGCGGCGAGCCGGAGTCCTTGTCGTCGCGCTTGTAGTCGTTGATCAGCTTGGTTTTCAGTTCGGCGGTCAGGGCCATCGGAATCGCACTCTGAGGCTTGTGAGGAAGGTTGGGACGCAGGCAGCGCCCCAATCGAGCGGCCATTGTAGCCAGCCGAGTTGCGGGTAGTCAACACGCTCCGCCGCCCCCGTCGGCCGATTCAAGACCCGCCAAGAACAAACCCACGGGCCCCGACCCGTGGGTTGACACATCGTGGGTCATCCCCCCCGAAACGACCCGATGCGAGTTGGGCGCAATGGTCAGATCGCCTCGCTGCCGCGTTCGCCCGTGCGGATACGGATGCACTCTTCCAGCGGCTGGATCAGGATCTTGCCGTCGCCGATCTGACCGCCCCCGTGCTTGGCGGCGGCCAGAATCGCATCGACTGACCGGTCAACAAACGCGTCGTTCACCGCGATCTCGAGGCGAACCTTCGGGATCAGGTTCGGCGTCAACTCCTGGCCGCGGTAATACTCCTTGTCCTTCTGCTGCCCGTGGCCGGTCACCCGGCTGACGGTGATGCGAAAGATCTCGTTATCGACCAGGGCCTGTCGCACAGCCTCGAGTCGGTCCGGTTGGATAATGGCGATGATCAGTTTCATGGCTAATCACATGTGAGGGGACAGGAGGCAGGAAACAGGGGACAAAGGACAAGGCGCATTGTTTCGCGGTCGCCCGCACGGCGGGCCTGACGCGGCCTCGCGCTCGAATCAAATCAGTTCAAATTCAACAACCCGTACCCGTGCTCACCGTGCAGTTCGTGGTCCATGCCCGACCGCTGCTCGTCGTCGGACATCTTCAGGCCGAGCGTCCTTTCGATCAGCACCAACAACACGATGGTCACAATGGCGGCGCCGACAATCGTGATCACGACACCCTCGATTTGCACAAACAACTGCGAGGCCAGGCTGTCGGGCTTCTCGCTGGCACGAATGAAAAAGGTAAGCAAGACGGCCCCAGCCATGCCTGCCACGCCGTGGATGCCAAACACGTCGAGCGTGTCGTCGTAGCCGAGCTTGTTCTTCATCAGGATCGCCCCGTAGCACAGACCCGACGACAGCAGGCCGAGCACCACGGCACCGACGACGGTGACCGATCCGGCGGCCGGCGTAATGGCGACCAGACCCGCGAGGATGCCCGACGCCATGCCCAGGCTCGTCGCCTTGCGGTGGTGCAACGCCTCGATCAGAATCCAGCCCAACGCCCCCGCCGCCGCCGCGACCTGCGTTACGGTCAAAGCCTGCGCCGTTTTGACGCCGCTGGCCACGGCCGAACCGGCGTTGAAGCCGAACCAGCCGACCCACAACAGCCCGACGCCGATCAAGGTCATCACCAGGTTGTTCGGGTGCATCGCCGTCTGCGGATACCCGCGCCGCGCCCCGAGGTACAAGGCCGCGACGAGCCCGCTGACGCCGGCCGAGATGTGGACGACCGTCCCGCCCGCGAAGTCGATCGCACCTTTGTTGTAGAGGTAGCCGTCCGACGCCCACACCGAGTGGCACAGCGGCGCGTACACGATCAGGAACCACAACGCGATGAACACGCAGTACCCGCGGAAGCGCACCCGCTCGGCAAACGCGCCCGCGATCAGCGCGGGCGTGATGATCGCGAACTTACCCTGGAACATCGCGAAGACCAGGTCAGGCAAGCCGCCGCTGATCGAATCATCGATATTGCGCAGGAACATCAACCCCGAATCCCACCCGAGCCAGCCGCCGGCGATGTCTTTCCCGAACGCCATCGCGAATCCGCACACCGCCCAGAGCACGCCGATGATCGCCATCGCCGCGAACGAGTGCATCATCGTGCCCAGCACATTCTTCGTCCGGACCAGGCCGCCGTAAAACATCGCCAACCCGGGCACCATCAACAGCACGAGCGCCGTCGACGTAAGCATCCACGCTGTCGTGCCTGTGTCGAGTTCCGGCCCGACCGTCACCGATACATTCCCAGCCTTCCCGTCTTTGTCGATCGTGATCGAGAACGCGGCCGGGTCTTCGCGTGTCACGCCGTCGCTGTAAACTGTTTTGACTGTGCCTCGCACGCTCGCCGAGCGGTTGCCGTCATCGTCCACGTCGGCCGACTTGGCATCCTCAAGCAGTTGGCCCTTGTCGAAATCCCACGTCGTTTTCGACGTGACCGGCGTCATTTCCGGTTCGTTGTGCCCTTCGTCCGCCATCACCGCCAATGGCAGCGACATGACGATCGCCAACATTAACAAGACGCGCGTCACTCGGCCGCGACGTGGGGTCAACTCGAGTCGGCAGGATCGGTCCAGCATGAGAGCGTCTCCATGGCGGGCGGACGCGTGCTCAGCCGGGCGTCGAAAGGACACCGCAGCCGTCGCGTCGGACGTCGCCTTTGGTTGTCGTACTGCGATCACCAGACGTGCGGCACGGAAACAGCCGGGGAACCCCGCAGCGCCGGTGTGAGCCGATTGGCTCCTGCGGAAATGTGCTTAACAATTGCCGTGCCGCAACCCGGGCCTGACCCGCTTTTCAGCAACACCCACGCGGCACGTGACTTGCAACTGGCTAATCGAGAACATAGTCGGGGCAACACATGCCCAAATACTGGGCAATGACGGTATTGTGCCTAGTTTGCGCGCAGGCGCGACGCGTCGAATCAGTCGTTAGGCCTGTCTCAATCATCGCTTGGATACCGAGTTGCTCCGTCTCACTCCGCCGCCAGATATCCCGCCAACCCCTCTCGATACATCGCCCGCAGCACGTCGTTCGGCACCGACGCACCGCGCAGCTTGGCCGTCGACTTCTCCGGCACGCTTGGGTCCACCATGTGCAGGTCGGGGTCCACGATCGGGCTGAGGCCGTCGTAGTCAGTCTCGAACAGCGTCCGCAGCGCCCAGTATCGGCTCGCGTACAGGTCGAAGTGCTCTTCATAAGTCAGCGCCGGCTTGTCCGGCTGCCAGGGGTCGTCGACGCGCGCGACGATGTCGGAGCCGAACAGCACCCGCCCGCGGTTGCGCGTCAGGAAGTCGCGCAGGTCGTTGGGGGCGTGCTTGCTCAGCTCGCGTACCTGCCACTTGCACGCCGACGTGTCTAACCACAGGTTAGGGTGATCGTCGAGCAGTTGTTGCAGGTGATCCAGCCGCTCGGGGTCGCCGGCCATGTGCGCGGCGATCCACCGCACGTCGTCAAACTCGTCGAGCAATCTCTCAAACGGCTCGTACTGCTGCGCTTTCGTGCCATACTTTGATGCGTCGGCGTACTTCGTCGCAAACCATGTGTCCGGGTCGCTGATGTGCACCATGAACGACATGCCCAACGACTTGGCAAGCTTCATGCCCTCGATGCGGATCGGCGAGTCGATCGTCAACGCCCCGCCCGCCAGGTCGCGTCCGCGCGGCGCAGCCCAGAACTTGCACATCGTCGAGCCACGCTCCGCGAACGCTTCGATATCGCGCAGCCAGTCTTCCTCGAACGCCTTCGGGTCGTCCCGCCCGCGGTGGTAGTCGGGCACGGCGATGAACTTGAGCCGATCACCAAACGCGTCACGCAGCGCATCGACGTTCGCCAGCGGCGCCATCGTCCACACCGTGTCGATGCCGTACAGGTCGGCCGCCTCGAAAAAGATCCGCCCCGCCTCGACGTCGACGACGTGCGAGTGGATGTCGTCGATCGGCGAGTCTCTATAAGGAAGCTTCGCCGCCTCCGCCCGGTAGTCAAGCCCAAGCCGGTTCGCGTCGTTCAAGGCGCGTTGTTCCGGTGTGACTGTCAACGATCAACTCCTAAACAGCCAATACTCTTACGCGTGCCGATACACCGCGTTTCCTCAAGCCGGGTCTTTCCGAAGACCCGGATCCTGCCGTTTTGATTCACCACATCACGCATCGGTTTCACTCCCCCGCGTCGACCTTGCCGGAACGGGGCAGGATTTCGTGCATGGGCAAAAACGCCTCGTCTTCGCCACGCAACGCCTGCCACAACCGCCCGACGCGGTCGTTCATGCCGTTCATCGTTCTGCCGAAGTGCGCTGTCTCATCCGCGCCGCCCGCCGGCTCCGCGATGTGCAGCCCCCACATGCTCGTGAACACGTCGGGTCTCGTCGCGTAGCGCATGTCGCCGATCACCCGTTCGTTGCGTTCGTCCCAGGCTGAGTAGCCGTCCGTGAACCAGTCGAATGTCTCGAACGCGTCGAGTGCTTCGGTCACCTGCGTGTCGCCGTACCCGCGTTCGCGCAGGTCGTTTTCCAGGCGTTCGGGCGTCAGCGGTTTGACGCGTCGGCCAAGGTTGGCGGTCACTTCGCCCAGCCACAACGGCGGGACGCGGAACTCGTCGGCGTAGATATAACCGTCATCACCGTGATAAACCGAACGCCAAAGCCAGAGCGTGCCGGGCATGGGCATCGCCCGCCCGCGTGCCACGGCGTGCCCCCTGCCCTCGGCCAACGTCTCCTGCAACTGCGTCACTCGCCAATTCTGAATGCCGCCCACGCTCAAATAAAGCACGCAAAACGCCAACGCGTAGCGGGTCGGCTGAATGCGCCGACGCGCCACGCCCAACATCAACCCAATTGCCAGCGCCAAAGTAAATACCGGGTCGATGATGCCGATAAGGTCGAAAGCGATCCGGGCATCCGTGATGGGGTAGAACAGCACCGTGCCGTAGGCGGTGCAGGCGTCCAGCGGCGCGTGCGTCGCGTACGCGACCAACGCCGCGCCGTACACCGCCTTCCGCTGACCCTTGAACGGGCGTAAGAGCAGGAACGGCAACGCCGCGATGAGCGCGCCGATCGGGATGAACAACAGCGAATGCGTGAGGTGCCGGTGAAACGCCAACGCCTCGAGCGGGCTGACGAAATAGCGGGCGACAAAGTCGGCGTCGGCCGTCACGCCGCCGACCAGGCCGATCAGCCAGGCGCTGCGCGGCAGCCGTCGGCCGAACACCGCCTGAGAAGCCGCCGCCCCGATCAGTCCTTGGGTCAATGGATCCACGGCCACATGGTAGACCCCAGCACAAACAAGCACCGCCACCGCTTCGCCAGCCGCTTGCGGCTTAGCGCTCCGCTCACTTAACCAAACCGCATAAACTGGGAACCCTCGGCCGACCAATAAACGCAAGAAACACCCGACCCGCGCACCACCCCGCCGCCGCCGTCCCACAAGGGGCCTTGCTTGATCGCAACCGGACAACTCGACCACGACGTCGGCTCGGAAGCGCCCTGCCCGGCCACGGCCAACATCCGCATGGTCGCCGTCGATCTGGACGGCACGCTCCTGCGTTCCGACCACACCGTCAGCGCCGTCAACGCCCGCGCCATCGAGCAGGCGGTGGCGCACGGCGTGCCCGTCGTCCTCGCCTCGGCCCGCCCGCCGCGCAGCGTCGCCAAGTTGGCCATGACCCTCCCCATCGACAACAGCCAGGTCCACTACAACGGCGCGCTGATCCACGACCGCGACAAGGACAAGCACTCCTTCCACCTGCCCATCCCGCCCCGCCTCGCCCGCGCCGTTGTCAAGACCGCGCGACGCTGCAACCGCAAGGTCATCGTCAGCGCCGAGATCCTCGACAAGTGGTACACCGACCAGGTCGATGACCGCTACGTCACCGAGACCGCCCGCCACTTCGCGCCCGACCACGTCGGCCCGCTGCGCTCGTTCCTGCACAAGGCCGTCACCAAACTCATGTTCGCCGGCCCGCCCGACATGCTCGGCGCCGTCAACGCCGCCCTGCAACACAAGTTCGCCGACCGCATCCAACGCCACGTCTGCGACACCACGCTCATCCAGGTCGCCCACCGCGACGCCGACAAGTCCCACGCCGTCGCCCGCATCGCCGACGAACGCGGCGTCAAACCCGAGCAGGTCCTGGCCATCGGCGACGCACCCAACGACACGCAACTGCTGCGCTGGGCCGGCGTCGGTGTCGCCGTCGCCAACGGCTGGGTCGCCACCCGCAACGCCGCCGACGTCATCGCCCCGCCCAACGACGACGACGGCGTCGCCTGGGCCATCGACCGCTACGTGCTCGGCCGAAACAACTGAACTTCTCTCAGGCCGCTTGCGGCTTAGCGCGCTCCCCAAACTTTTCGCCACCCAACCACCCACTTTGTGCGCGATCACCCTGCAACCTAACGCGCCCTGACACACACAACACCCCGTCCCCCCTCCCCCCAAACACCAAAACCACAACCAAACCTCTCCGCACCAACAACTTGCAACAAACACCCCGTTTGTCACCCCGACGTCACCCCCCGCGCTGCAACGCCGTGAGGCCACATCTCCATGTCTACCCCGCCATGAATGTGGCGGGATAGACACCCAACCTGACACGCATTTGGCGGGCCTGACGGGCGATTCGGGCTGTGAAAAAGTAGTCATCCATAAGGGACGGCGCGACAGGGTCGTGCGCACGGGCGCGCGCGGCTACACCCCATGTGCCATGAACGCAACACATTGACCCGCAGGAATGAGAGAGCGATAATCAACAAGAAGTCGAGCGCGCCCCCAGATTGACGCGTGCGGCCAGCAAGACGGATTGTCAGGTTAACATCGGGAATTCGTTGTTAGGTTGAATTCTACTTAATCACTAGTTGTGTGGCCTGCAGATGGACACATATGGCCTCAATCCGGGACTGTTGTTCCTAGTCAATCGACAGACATTGAGTGAACTGAAACAAGGTTAGGAACGGAGAGCGCCGATGCCCATGTGGAGCGAGACTGCTGTTAACTTTGAAAAGACCGGTGCTGAGGTCAAAACTGCCATCGAGTCTCGGTTGGCTGACCTCGCCAGTCGACTGCGCAAGCGTGATGCTGAACTAAACGAAGTGATGGCAGACAGTGCGCGTCTTCGTTCCTATCTCGTCCGTGATCGGGACAACGACAACTACTACCGTGGTTCGCAGTTCAAGGGAGAGATTCCGTCCGAAGATCATCAACGGATTACTGAACTCTGCACACGCATTTGCCTCATTGAGAAGGATCTATCTCGGCTGTCGGTTATTCGAGACAACACGAAAGACGATCAGGTCTTCAAGCTGTCCTATGAGGAACTTGTGGACCTGGGATTCGGCCCTAGTGATCCAGTCAACTGAACGGCAACAGGTTGCTGTCCCTGGCCAAACGCTACGCCAATCGGTCGCTTGTCTCGGCAGAGGAATCACGACGGCCACTCAAGCACGTAGGTCAGGTCATTGACCTGACACGGCTCCACAACACGCGACCGGCGGGTGGCTGTGGTTGATGCTCGGATCAACCACGGCGGAGTGCCACGACGCGGTCGTCGGCCAAAGGCCGACGTCAGCGTCGTGCGGGTCTCATTGAGTCACCGGACAACGAGCCCGCGACGGGCATCACACTGCCTGCGGCTCCGCCTTGGCCGTGCGATGGCACCCGGCACGTAGGTCAGGTCATTGACCTGACACGGCTCCACAACACGCGACCGGTGTCAGGTCAAATGGCCTGACCTACTTACTGCGGGCGACAAGGGTCACTGCTTCCGGGGTTGCTCAAAGCAATAGCCCCGGGCACCCGCCGCGCTGCGCTGACCGTGGCATCCGGCTAACCTTCCATTACCATGCCGATCCTCACCAAGCGGGTCATCAAGGCGGCTGTGACCACAGCGACGTTGCTCGCTGTGTCGGGGACATTGCTGCATCTGAACCTGCGGGACAGACGGCGTGTGGCTGTGGTTGATGCTCGGATCAACCACGGCCGAGCGGGTGTTGGTGGTGAATGTCGACAGATATACTTTGGCCCACAAGGACGCCACTCCCGGGTTTGCCCAGAGCGGCAACCCAAGCCAACCGCCGGGCCTACCCGCTCAACTCCAATGTGAATGCCGTAGATGAGCACTCCGTATTACTACGCGTTTATACCGCTGGCCAAAGATGCTGACATCACAACTGAGGCGCTGGTGTCTCGACTTGCCGCACGGCTTCCAGAATACCAAGTTACTTGTCAGGACGATCGCGTCTCTGTCGCACAAGGCAATTGGTTGTTAACCGTTGCACTATCCACCGAAGACTGGATCAAACCTGAAGCAAACGAGATCGCCGACACTGGCCGAATCTCGACAAACTACGCCAATCCTCAAAACGCCTCGAACTATTGAGTTACTGTGAAGACTCTGGAATGGATCACTTCAACACTTACTTGTTCGTACTAGAGGCAATCGACGAATTCAACGGAATCCTTTTCAAATTTGATCCACGCGATGGTGGTTTGATTAAACCTACCCACTGCCCGGCGATTGAGTGATTGATTTCAATGAATCGCCGGGCATCATGCTCGGTATAAGGCCTGACAGCTTACGGATTCAGCGATGACCACACCCCATCTCATCACGGTTGACGAGTCGGCTTCGACGGAGATTGTCGCAGCCGGGGCCAAGCTTTCGGTTCAGGTTGCGGGGCAGTCGTTTTTCACGGGCGGCGAAGCGTTCAAGAAGGCGGCGGAGGTCGCGAACCTGGTCGCCGGCCTGCAACAGGTCGGGATCGCCGAGGACGACATTCGGCTGATCGACGTGTCGACCGAAGTCGAGACCGGGCTGCTGAGCAAGGCGTCGTCGGCCACGTACAGGATTCAGGTCAACTGTCCGGACGTCGACCTGCTTGGGCGGGTGGTGTCCGTGATCTCGTCGCAGAAGAACGCGAAGGTCGTAGCTTTGTCGTGGGAGTACCCCGACCTCGACGCGACCCGTCGGCGGGTCATTCATGAGGCTGTGAGCGCCGCGAAGGACACGGCGACGAACATCACGCGTGCGCTGGGCGTGCCGCTGCTCGGAGTGCACAAGATGTCGTACGCCGTGACGGGGCTGGACACGGACGTTCACATGCCCGCCGCGTTGGGTGCTTTCACGAAACACAAAAAGGCCATGCGGGAAAGGTCAGCGCTCGAGACACTCAGCTTGGCTCACACAGCCAAGGTTACCGCCGGCGTCACGGCGGAGTTTGTGGTGGGGAGGTTTGGCGAGGGTGGGTAGCACGAGGGAAGTCGTCAGCCGCTGGCGATTGAGCCGGGCCTGTAGGTGTCTCACCATGCCTGACCCAAAGAGTCTCAAAGTCGACGACCGAGTCCGGTTCATCGCTCTACCCGATGAATGGGAACGCCCGGGATACCAACTTCCGAAAGAAAGCCTCGCGTTCATGAAGGCGATGATCAAGCGAACTTGGTCGTCGCGCGTTTACATGATCGATGAGTACGGCACACCGTGGATCGAGGCGCGTATGCGTCAGCGGGGTCGCTACGTTCACCACAGTTGGGGTATCCTGGAATCGACCGGTTGGCGGAAGGTCGTTCGCCGCAGTTAGAGCGCCAGCAATCCTTCGATACCCGCTACTCATGGCCTGACATGCTTTACCCAAGCGCTGTGGTTACAGTTGCCTGCCATTGATCGAAGGCCAACCCATGCTCTGTGAACACCTTGCCGAGTTGGAACAAGCACTTCTTGCGGCCGACGTGCCGGTAACTTATCGCGGCCAGCCGTGGTCGAAAAACTGTCGCGAGTGGGTCTACTTTGATTGCTATCTCGACCGGGCGGCGATCCGGGCGCGGTTTGAGTTGGATGATTGTGTGCAAGACCATGTCCACCACGGCACGCACGACGGGCAAGAGGCGGGGATGGTGTGCACGCGATGTCACGACGCCGTCATGGGTTTGCCGGAGAGTCGTCGGGATGCGGCCAGGCGGTTTCCGGAGGCATAGGTCGCGTTGTTAAACTGAACGCTGTCGGGTGACGTCATTGGAGTCAAGACGGATCTCAGGTAGGCCGGGCACATTGCCCGGCGGTTAAGCGCACAAGGACACGAAACTGCCGGGCAACGTGCCCGGCCTACCAACTAAAGCTCAACGGTCGCCAATCCGTTGCACGTGCCCCATTCGACTGTGAATTGACGATGAAACCACTCCCGTGCCTGTTGTTGTCGTGCGTCCTGGTCTGCCCGGTTCTCGCGCAGGACCGCGCGCAGCCGACGGTGGGCGAATTGGGCGAGGACGCGCACAAGAAAACCAAGTCGTTGAACCGGCAGTACCTGGTCTATCTGCCGAAGGAGGCGAAGAACAAGGCGTTGCCGGTGTTGATCTACCTGCACGGCTCCGGCGGTGTGGGCAATCAGGTGCGCCGGCTCAACGGGCAGGTCGGGCCGATCTGGCGGGGGATGCAGAAGCATGCCAAGGAACGGTGCATCCTCGTCGCGCCGCAGTGTCTGAAGCGCGGGCGGGATGGCGGCGGGTGGTTGCCGGCTGACCTGAACGTGCTGTTGCTTCACCTCAAGTCGACGTACCGGATTGACGGGTCACGCGTATACCTGACGGGCAACAGCATGGGCGGCTAGAGATCGTGGGCTTGGGGCGGCGAACACCCGGTACACTTTGCGGCGATCGCGCCGGTGTCGGGCGGGCCGAAGGACGTGACGCCGCGGTTTGAACGGTGGGTGCGCAACCTGGCGAAAGTGCCGGTGTTCGCGTTCGCCGGCGCGAAAGACCGGGTCGTGCCGGCTGAGCGGTCGCAGCGTGTGATCGCGGCGATCCGCAAGGCGGGCGGCAAGCGGGCGCGGATCAAGGTCTACCCCGACGAAGGGCACAACGCCCGTCGGCTGGTCTACACCACCGCCGAGTTGTATGACTGGATGTTTTCGCAGAAGCGCGGCGGGGACGAGTAGTTCGCGCGGCGATCGGTCAACCTCACCTGTATGATGTTCGTTCTGCCGCGTCACATGTACAGACTATTCACCCGCTGATTCAGGACGACCCATGACACACCGCCAGACAGGCCTCGCCGTTCTGCTCGCCCTCTTGCTCGTTGTCGCGCCGGCTGATCACACCGCCGCCAAGACACGCCCCGCCAACGGCAAACTCAAAGTCTTCATCATGGCCGGTCAATCCAATATGGTCGGGTTCGGCTCGCTGACGGGCGACAAACCCGGCACGATGCAAACGCTGGTCAAGAAGAACCCCAAGGCGTACGGCCACCTCGTGGACAAGAGCGGCAAGCACGTCGTGCGCGACGACGTGTGGATTGTGAACATTTCGTACGCGGGCAAGGAGCGGCAGGGTTGGCTGACGACGGGCTACGGCGCGAGCGAAGGCCACATCGGACCGGAGTACGGGTTCGGCTTCGCCGTGGGCGACTACTACGACGACCCGGTGCTGATCATCAAGTCGGCCTGGGGCGGGCGGTCGCTGATCAACAACTTTCGGCCGCCCAGTTCGGCTGAATACCCCAAGCCGCAGAAGGACGGCGACATGGGCTTTCATTACTACGAGGTGTTGCGTCACGTCAAGGAGATCACGGGCAACCTCAAGAAGTACGTGCCGCACTACTCGGGCAAGGGTTACGAGATCGTCGGGTTCGGCTGGCATCAGGGGTGGAACGACCGCGTGAATCAGAACGCGGTGAACATCTACGAGCAGAACATGGTGGCGTTCGTCAAAGACATCCGCAAAGACCTGGCCACGACCCGGCTGCCGTTCGTCATTGCCAACACCGGCATGGGCGGGTGGACGATCCCTGAGACAGCCCGTTACAAGAAGAAGGTCGAGAAGCTGATGGACGATCAGTTGGCATTGGCTGATGGCAAGAAGTACCCCGACTTCAAGGGCAATGTCGCCGGCGTCGAGACCCGCGACTTCTGGCGGACCAAAGAACAGTCGCCGTCCGGACAGGAATACCACTGGAACCACAACTGGGAGACGTACTACCTCATCGGCAAGACGATGGGCGACGAGATGGTTCGGCTGCTATCGGGTGGTCAGCTCAAGCCGAAGAAGCGGTGAACGTATCGTCAGCCAAGTGGGTTGAAGCACCGAGATCACCGAGGTGAAAGCGAGTGGGCTGAAGGGGTAGGGCAGACTGTGAATTGACTGGGTACTCGTGAATAAGCTGAGTGGCTGTGAATAAGCGAAGCGTTTCACGGTTTTCGAGGCAACGCCGTGAACTAAAGGCGACCGGTTCTGACCGACGTATCAACCTGCCTTATCCGAGCCGGATTCCGTGAAAGGCTTCGCCATTCACAGGCACCCGGCCCAGGACGTGGCACTCACATCCTTCTCACACGTCGATCACGATCCAGACGGATGCGCGATGTGTGCGTCTATCCTTGTGAAGGGGCCGAGGGCGGTCCCCTCGGTCTGGACCCTGTCCCAGGGAGTGCTGTCATGCGGAATCGGCTTGTTTGCGGCCTTGTCGCCGTGCTTATCGTGGCTGGGCTGGGTTGGGTTACTGCGATGGCGCAGGACAGTGACTTGGCGCCGGCCAAGAAGACGTCGCTCGAGTTCACGCTGAAGAACTTCAACATCAGCCTGCCCCACGCGCCGCCGCAGGAGCAGGACACCAAAAACGAGGGCAACCTCGTGTCGCCCGCGATCGTGGTTGGGCCGATCATGGAAGGCGTCGGTAAGCCGCGCGTCTGCCGCTGGCGGCATGAGGTGGTCGGCCAAACGGTGCAGGTCGAGGGCGTGGCGCTCGGCCATGCGCCGTCGAACCCCGCGAACATGACCACGCAGCGCGTCATCTACGAGGGCGGCATGGTCTTTATCCGCGGTGTCGACTTCAAGAAGCAGTTCGCCAAGGGGCGAACGGTGCGCGTCAGAGGCGTGCTGCGACTCCACCCGGAATCGACCCTCCGGTTCGCTCCCCACCCGGGGATCAAGATCAAGAAGTATTACTACATCGACGTCGATCACCTTGAAGTTATCGAGCGTGTCACCGACCCGCGTTTCGTCGTGCCGTCTTTGAAGAAGTAACGCCGATGTTCGGCAACGTCGAACTCAACGACTTCGCGATACCGTCAATTTGGAGCATGCCATGAAGCCGCAACTCGCCCTGCCTGTCACACTCGTCGCGCTGTTCACCTTCACCGTGCCCGCGTTCGGGCTGGGGCACGAACTGGGTCAGTCCAAAGAAGAACTCGGTCTCAAATACAACTTCAAGGCGACCGAACATGAGTCCGGTCGCGTGTCCGTCCAACTGACTGTCCAAGACATGGGCAAGCTCAAAGAGCTCCAGTCCATCCAGTTGGTCGTGCCCAGTGACGACGGCACGGGCTACTTTGACCTGGTCGTCACGTTGGAAACGACGAAGTCGGCCGGCGAGGTCCACGCCCGCGCCCACATGAGCGGCGCACTGGCCAAGCGCGCCGCCATCCGCCTCGTCACGAACGTCAACCCGAATGACGGGCGGAAGTACCGGCGGTCGTGGTACTACCACAACATCGAAGTCAAGAAGCACATCAAGAAGTGATCGCCGAACGTGTTTTGTCCACGTCACTGCCGGGGTCGCGTTGCTACTCCACATCGAGTCTTGCCCGGTGATGTGAATCGAACAAAGGCACCATCTGAGAGGCTTCACTATGAAACGACGCGCATTTCTCTTCGGCACGGTCACGGGCATCGCCGCGGCGCCGTTCTCGCGATTGCAGGCCGACGAACCAGCCCGACATCAGCCCGTGCCCTTTGCATTCGACAAACCGGTGGATCACATTGTCAAGTCGAACGCGGTGACTTGGCGCAAGAATGACTACCACCTCGTTCAGTTTCACCGCGCGTTGTTCTCGCTTGACAAGAAGACGTCGCAACTCTCGGCGAAACTGACAGGCCGAATCATGACCTTTGACGATGTCGTGTATGACGTTAGCGGCGCGGTGTTTGGCGCGAACGGCGAACTATTGGGGTCGGCCAGGTCGAAGTGCAAGGTGTCACGCCATTGGCTGGGCAGGCCGACGTCCACGGCGATGTCGCTGGTGTTGGACTTCGGTTCGTCGCGCGCGTTTGCGAAGGCCAAGACCTTCCTGCTGGGCATCAGCGATCAGCCCGTGCTCACGCCGGACCAATGGCAGAAGGATTAGGCTTCGGCCGAAAAGTAGGGTGCGCTTCAGCGCACCACGATGAACGGACCGGTTTCCCGCGGCCTTGGTGCGCTGAAGCGCACCCTACGGGTGGGCCGGTGACATTTCGAACAAAGCCCAGCAGCCCGTCCCGCGGACCGGTTCGGTCTTGCCGGCTGGCGGGCCGTCGAGCCTGACCGCTAAACTATGTCGAACCCTCCCGAGGCTTCGACATGCGCACGTCCTGCTTCGCCGTTGGCCTGCTGGTTTGTATTGCGAGTGTGTCGGCTGAGGAGCTGACGCTGGACAATGTCACGCGTCCGCCCGCCAACACGCGCGGCGAGCCACTGGCTGAGTCGTTTTCTTTCGACAAGGCCGTCCGCTACCTCGACCGTGCGTCGCTCGACTGGACGAAACGACGACGCTGCTTCACCTGCCACACCAACTACAGCTACCTCATGGCTCGGCCGAGCGTGTCGGCCGACGTCAAGGCGCACCGGCAGGTCCGCGCCGCGTTGCAGGACCAGGTCGAAACCCGTTGGCCTGACAAAGGTCCGCGTTGGGACGCGGAGGTCGTCATGACCGCCGCGACGCTCGCCGTGAACGACCGCGACACGACCAGCAAGCTTCACGCCACGACACGCAAAGCGCTTGACCGCATGTGGACCGTGCAAAAGGAACACGGCGGGTTCGATTGGCTCAAGTGCGGTTGGCCACCGATGGAATCGGACGACGACTACGGTGCATCGATCGCGCTCATTGCCGTGCACGCCGCGCCGGACGGCTACCTCAAGACGCCGGCCGCCCAACAAGGCCTGCGCAAACTCCGCGACTACCTGCGGAACAACCCGCCGCCGACGCTGCACCACAAGGCCATGCTGCTCTGGGCTGACAGCTTCGGTGCCAAATCGTTGAAGCCCGACGAGCGCGACGCGGCGATTCAGGAGTTGCTGAAACGACAACAGCCCGATGGCGGCTGGGCGATCGCGACGTTGGGCAACTGGAAGCGCGCCGACGGGCTGAAGCAGGACACGAAAACGAGCGACGGTTACGGGACGGGCTTCGTCATTTACGTGTTGCGGCAGGCCGGCCTGCCGGCCGCCGACAAACGACTTCAGCGCGGCATCGCCTGGCTCAAAGCCAACCAGCGCGAGTCCGGCCGATGGTTCACGCGTTCCCTCAACCGCGACAACAAACACCTCATCGCCCACGCGGGCACAGCCTTCGCCGTCATGGCGTTGAAGGCGTGTGAGGAATGACGCGACGGTGCGAGTCGACACAGAGCACTTTCACCACAACTCGCCCTGCGTTTCCTTCGGCGGCTCAACAGGCGGCGCGGTGATCGCCGCGCCGACCGGCTCGATCGCGCCGGGCGACTCACCGCTTGTCCGATCGACAGGCCAGGCCTGCGTCCCGCCGTCGGGCGACGGTTTCAGCAGGTCGATCAGTTTGGCCGGGTCGGTCTCGTCGGCGTTGAGCCAACGGTCGATGCCGGCCTCGTCGAGGATGACGGGCATGCGTTCTTTGACGTTGTGAATCCACCGGCACAGGTCGTTCGGTTCGGTCGTGAACACGGCGACCGATCGGCCGGCCGGCGACTCGTCGTAGACGGCGGCGAACGCGTGCGGCCCGTCGCCGGGCGGGGCGATGGCGTACTTGTCTTTCCGTTTGCCGACCTGCCGCCACTCGTAAAACGCGTCGAACGGCACCACGCAGCGCCGCCGGGCGATGCGCGTTTTGTACGTGCTGGTCGCCTTGTCGTCGCGGGCGTTGAACCACGTGCCGTCCGGCCGAAGCCCCCAGCGCATCGGCATCGACGTGCGCTGCCCGTCGATCGTCGCCACGGCCAGCACGACCTGCGACGGGGAGATGTTGTATCGCGGCTGATCGAACCGGTGGTCGCGCTCGCCATACTCAAAGAACTCGCGCACGACACCGAGCTTGTCGCGCACGCGTTGCGGGTTGGTCAGCGCATATCGGCCACACATGCGGTCATGATACCGCCGCGCGGGCAGAGGTTAGAGCGGAGTCAGTTCGCCTGGAGCGGGTGCCACTGGCGGCTTGCCCGCCAGTGCTTTCGACGTGCGACCACGACACTGGCGGGCGAGCCGCCAGTGGCACACGATTCGCCGCTACACCTATGTCGAGAATGAGGCTGGTAGCCCTACGCCGCCAGGGCGAGGTCTTCCGGCTGCGCCAAACGATCAGCCAGGCGTTGGGCGGCGAGGTAGTTCGGATTGATCGTCAGCGCGGCGTCGATGGCCTCGATCGCGCCGATCGTTTCGCCCAGCGCGTCGCGGCAGGTCGACAGGTGGTAGTGCGTGTCGGCCCGGCGGGGGTGCTTGTCGGCGTGGCGTTCGAGTGTTTGGGCAGCGCTGGCAAGCAGCGAACGCAATGGCGTGCGATCGACCTCGGCCGGCGCTTTGGATTCGACCTGCTTGTTCCGGATCGCGTCGAGCAACGCGCCACCGGCCATATGTCGCCACTGCTCGGCGATCAGCCGGCGGGCCTCCGCTGAATCGACACCGTCGTTGAGCGTCATACGGACGCGCAACGCCAGCCAGCCCTTGCGCGCCGCCAATGCGCAGACGAGCAGACCGGCCCACGCGCGGGCGTCGGCCGGCTCGCGGTGCGCGAGCTTCCACCAACATAAACCCGCGGACGCTGCGCGGCCGGCGTGCATGTGTTGTCGTGCGGCCGCGGCCAACCACCGGGCCGACTGAAACGGCGTGAGTGAATCGGCGTGACGCAGGCGGCGCATCGCCGTGTCGTCTTCACCCAGCGCGCCGGCGACCTGCGCCGCCTCAATCCAAACGTCGGGCTGATCGGCGTGTTGACGCAGCAGGCTGGCGTACAACTCTTCGGCCTCGCGCAGTCGGCCGTCGTGTTCATGGACGCGGGCTTGGGTAAGTCGGCCGTAGTTCACGCGGCGGCCTCCTGGATGTCGTCCTGTCCGGCGTCGGGCTTCGGCAGGCTCGGGTGGTCCGGGTGTCGTTGTTGCCAGGTGCTCAATCGCCAGCGCGCCTCAGCCAACTGACCTTCGGCGAATTGTCGTCGGATCAGCGCGGCCTCGACATCGGGGTACGTCGGGTTCGCCTCGTTCGCGCGGGCCAACACCTGCTGCGCGGAAGGCCCTTCAGTCAGGTCGTCTTCGACCTGCGCGACGACCAGCGCGAGCGTCGCGTGGTAAGGGTCGATCTCCAACCCGCGCAGCGCCCACTGCCGCGCCGCGGCCGGGTCGTCCGCCAGCAACGCCAGCTCAGCCAACGCCCAGCATCGCTGGAGCAGCGGCCGATCGTCGATGTACTCGTCCACCGTCGCCTCGATCGCGACGCGCAGCAGCACGGCGGCGTCGCCGTCGGTGTCCACACGCTGCGCATGCACGAGGCTTGGGATCACGCCGGGCTGCCGACGCAACTCGTCGGCTAATTGTTCGACGACATCCTGCCCGGGCGCCTCCGGCGGCGCGACCTGTTCGTCGTCCCAATGCACAGCCTGCAACCACGCGGCCGCGTCTTGAGCATCGCCGAGGTCGGTCGTGTCAGCCAGTTGTTGCGTCCAGTGCGCGACGGCGTCGTTGTCGTCCTGCATCAACGCGAAGGTCAGGCGGAGCCGCAGCGCGTGGACGTCGTCGAACGCGCCCTGCTCGTCGAGCGCGGTCAGCACGGCCTGCGCATCGTGGTCGGCGTCTCGGCGTGCCAACAACGACGCGAGCAGGACTCGCGCCGCCGTCGGACAGGCCGGCTCACACAACCACTGATGCAACTCCAACTCCGCACAGGCCAAACGCCCTTGCACACACCAACGCGCCAGGCGCGCCAAGCGTGCAGACGATTTCTCGCCGACCATGCCACCTGTGGTGTCATCCCCGGGTCGGTGGGCGTCGCACCTCCGCCCCTTGACATCGTCTTCCCGAACCGACGTGGTCGCGTCGGCCGGTGTCGCCTTCTTATCGATCGTCGGCATGAGCGTCTGGCCCCTGCGCCGCGGCCGCATTGCCGCGGTGTTCAGCCTGTATCGGTTAGGCCGACTGTGCGGTTTAGGACGGTCAGCTAAAGTCGCGGCGAAAGAGATGTCGGTCCAATAAGCGCGCAGAAACACAGGCCGCTTGCGGCTTAGCGCGACTCATCTCAATCAGATACTCAATCACCCGCCCTCAGCCAACACCAGATTATCCCGGTGCACGACCTCGGCAAACGCAGGTCGACCCAGCGCTTTCTCATACTGATTCGACCGCTTGCCCATGATCGCCGCGACCTCGTCGTGCGCGTAGTTGGTCAGCCCGCGGGCAATGTCCCGCCCCGCGTCGTCGCGGACGAGCACGACATCACCGGGTTTGAACGACCCTTCTACGTCTACGATGCCCGTGGCCAACAGGCTTTTGCCGCGTTTGGCTAACGCCGTCGCGGCGCCCGCGTCGACCGTCACGACACCGGCCGCGCGTTTGGTCAGCCCAATCCATCGGCTGCGGCTCGACAGCCGCTTTCCGCGGGGCACGAACACCGTGCCGAGATGTTCCGCGTCAAATAGCCGCGTCAACACGTCGCGCTCTCGGCCGTTGGCGATGACCGCCACCTCGCCCGCGCCGGTGACGAGCCGGACGGCGTCGAGTTTGGCTTGGATCCCGCCCGTGCCCCACTTGCTGCGGTCAGCCCGCACGTGACGCATCGCGTCGTCGATGTCCTGCACCAGGTCGATCCGCTCACCCGATTCATCGAGCAGCCCATCGACGACGGTGAGCAACACTAGCGCGTCGGCCGGCAGGGCGTTGCAGATCAGCGCAGCCAGCATGTCGTTGTCGCCGACGCGCAGCTCGTCCACGGCGACGGTGTCGTTCTCGTTGATGATCGGCACGCACCCGAGCTTGTGCAGGTGGCCGAGACAGTTGCGGATGTTCAAAAACCGCGACCGGTCGTCGAAATCGCCGCGCGTCAGCAGCAGTTGGCCGACGTTCAAGCCATGCCGCGAAAACGCCTCGTGCATGCGGTCCATCAGCCGCCGTTGCCCCACAGCCGCGACGGCCTGCTGCTCCGCCACATCGGTCGGCCGACGGTCCAGCCCCAGCTCCGCACAACCCGCCCCGATCGCGCCACTGGACACCAAAGTCACCTCGACCCCGCGCTGCCGCAGCGTCACGACCTGCCGCGCGACCGACCGCAACAAAGCCAGGTCAAGCTGGCCCACGTCGTCAGATAACACCTGCGTCCCCAGCTTGACCACGACCCGCCGGGCTTGGGCTATCACGTCTTGTCGCAGGGGTCGGGAGGGCATGGGCTTGATTCAATGTCGAATGTCGAGGAAGTAGGGTGCGCTTTAGCGCACCATGATTTGAAAACCGTGTCCAGCCGACTGCGATGCGCTAAAGCGCACCCTACGGTGACGTCGGCAATTTGTCGGACGAAACCTAGTTGCTTCGCCGCATCAACCCCACAATCAAATCAACATGTCGCCGCGTCGCGCCTTGACGTGCGCGGATCACGTCGCGACCGCGTTCGCCCATCTTGCGGCAGGTGTCCGGTTTGTTCAGCAGCGCCGCGGCGCGCTGCATCGGCCGAGACGTCACCTCGATGCCGCCGGCCGAGCGGAACGCCGACACGATATCCGTGAAGTCGCCGTGGTGCGGGCCGATCAATGTAGGTTTGCCCAGCGCGATCGGCTCGATCGGGTCCGACCCGTGCAGCCCACCGAAGCTCCGCCCGACGATCACGACGTTCGCCAACGCATACGCCTTGCGCAACTCGCCCATCGTGTCCAACAAAAACAGGCCGCCCCCCGGAAGTTGTCTCCCGTCTCCTGGCCCCTGTCCCCTGATCCCCGCCGTCCGACGCACCATGTCCGGCGCGATCAACGCGACCTCGTCAAACCGTTCCGGCAGACGCGGCACGAGCAGCAGTTGCACACCGTCGGGCCGTGAGTCGATCAACATGCGCTCTTCGCCCGGCCCGGTCGAGCCGGCGACGACCAGCGGACGCGACCGGTCGATGCCCAGGTCGTCGGCCAGCGCGACGACCCCCTCGACATCGCCCGCTTCGGCGATGCGGGCGGTGTCCCACTTCATCGTGTCGGTGACGGCGATGCGCGACGCGGGCGTGCCGAGCGCCTCGAACCGCTTGGCGTAGTCGTTGGTCTGTACCGCCGCGGCCGCGAGTCGGCCGAACGTCTTGCGCAGCGCGGGCGCGATCAGCTTGTAACGCGAGAAGCTGCGCGCGCTCAGCCGCCCGTTGATGACACACACGGGAACGTCACGTTTCGCGCATGCCTCAACAAAGTTCGGCCAAACCTCCAACTCGATCAACGCCACGACGTCCGGCTGAATCGCGTCGAGCACGCGGTTAACGCAACACGTGAAGTCGAGCGGGTAACGGATCACGGTGTGCGCCGGTTCATACAGGTCACGCGCACGGCGGACGCCGGTGTTGGTCGTCGCGCTGATCACGATGCGACAGTCGCCGCCCAATCGATCCTGTAATAGCGCGACGAGCTGACGGGTCGCGTTCACTTCGCCCACGCTGACGGCGTGGATGAGCACGGTCGGCCGACCGGTGTCGGGCAATTTGGCGCAACGTCCGAATCGGCCGGCCCAGTCCGTCCGCCACTTGCCCGTGCGCAGCATGCGCGTCGCCCAGAACGGCACCGTCGCCACCGCGCCAAGCCCGAGCAGCATGTCAAGCCCACGACCCATGGCCGGGATTGTACGGGCACGGTTTCGCCGCGTCGTATTTAGCTGCGTCGCTCGCGACGCGATCACACGCGCCCCCACGCGTCGCAAGCGACACGGCTAAATGACAAGCCGCGACGGTACACTATGGGCAACACGAGGTGCCACATGCCCAACGTCCGATCCTTCGTCGTCACATCCTTGATAGCCCTCACGCTGAGCGCCCCGATCGCCGTTGCGCAGGACAAAGCGGCGAAGCCGCTGCCGCCGGCCGACACGTCGCGCGGCGACGCCATGATCGCCGCGTACTTCAAGCATGAGACGCAGCGACTCGACGGCCGGGTGTTGAACAACGTCAAATCGCTCGACGAATGGAAGGCCCGCCGCGTCGAACTGCGCAAGCAACTGTTCGAGATGCTTGGCCTCGACCCGCTGCCGAAGAAAACCGACCTCAAAGCCACCGTCACCGGCAAGGTCGAGCACGACGACTTCACCGTCGAGAAGCTGCACTACCAGTCGCGGCCCGGCCTGTACGTCACGGGCAACCTGTACATCCCGCGCGGCCTGACCAAGCCCGCGCCGACGATCCTGTACGTCTGTGGCCACGGCCGAGTGAAGAAGGGCGACGTCAGCTACGGCAACAAGACGCATTACCAACATCACGGCGCGTGGTTCGCGCGCAACGGCTACGTCTGCCTGACGATCGACACGCTGCAACTCGGCGAGATCGAGGGCATCCATCACGGCACGTATCGGCATGCGCGCTGGTGGTGGAATGCGCGCGGCTACACGCCGGCCGGCGTCGAGGCGTGGAACTGCATCCGCGCGCTCGACTACCTCGAAACACGCGACGAGGTCGACATGGACCGCGTCGGCGTGACCGGCCGATCCGGCGGCGGCGCATACTCGTGGTGGATTGCGTCGACCGATGAACGCGTCAATGTCGCGGTCCCCGTGGCCGGCATCACCGACCTGCGCAACCACGTCCACGACGGCGGGTTCGGCCCGAAGGGTCGTTTTCACGACGGCGTCGTCGAAGGCCACTGCGACTGCATGTACATGGTCAACACGTACCGGTGGGACTACGCGACCGTCGCCTCGCTTGTCGCGCCGCGGCCGCTGCTCATCTCGAACACGGACAAAGACGCGATCTTCCCGCTCGACGGTGTCGTTCGGTTGCACAGCCAGGTGCGCCATATCTACGAGCTGTATGGCAAGGGCAACCAGCTCGGCCTGCACATCACCGAGGGCCCGCACAAGGACACGCAGGAACTGCGCATCCACGCGTTCCGCTGGTTCAACCGCTGGCTCAAGAAAGACGACGCGTTGATCGACACGCCGGCTGACAAGCTGTTCGAGGTCGAGCAGTTGCGCGTGTTAAACGAGCAGCCTGCCGATCAAGTGAACACGACGATCGACGAGACGTTCACCGCCAAGTCGCCCAGCGCCGCGGTGGCCGCGTCTCCCGAAGCGTGGGCGAATCTGAGCGGCGATTGGATGGGCAAGCTGAGTACGCGCGTCTTCCGCGGGTGGCCGAATGACGACGAGGCGGGGGCGCTCAACGTCAAGCGCGCGTTCCAGGCCGTCGAGGGCGGCGTGCGATTGACCGCGTACGACTTCGACAGCCAGGGGCCGATCAAGCTGCGGCTCTACCTGCTGCACCGCGACGGGTTGAAGGACGCCGACCTGACCGTCCTGAACGTCGTGGACGGTCAACGTTGGATCCAGTTTCTGAGCCAGGCCCGCGCGGCCTTCGCCAAACCACTGCACGGCGAACAGCCGACGGAGACGGACGCCAAGCGTTGGGCGTCGACGCGCAACATGCTGCTCCACCACAAGTGGGTCATGGCCTATGTCGCGCCGCGCGGCGTCGGCCCGACCGCGTGGGACGCCAAGCCGTTCAAACAGACCCAGCACCGCCGGCGTTTCATGATGCTCGGCCAAACGCTCGACGGCATGCGCGCGTGGGACGTCCGACGCGCGATTCAAGCGTTGCGCGCGACGGGCGTTTTCAAGGACGCACCCCTCTGGCTGCAAAGCGAGCGGCAGATGGCCGGTGTCACGCTCTACGCGTCGTTGTTCGAGCCGGACATCACCCGCCTCGACCTGCACAACCTGCCCAAGTCGCACCGCGACGGGCCGACGTTCCTGAACGTCTTGCGTTTCATGGACACGCCGCAGGCCGTCGCGATGGCGGCGGCGCGGTCGAAGGTTCGGCTGTACCACGTCAAGCGCGGTGACTGGAAGTATGCGCTCGATACAGCCGAACAAATGGACTGGCCGAAGGACAGGTTGCAGATCCGCAGCGCGCTGAAGCGTGAGGCGCACGATGGTCAATGGGTCGTGCCGTTGGCGTTGCGCGACGCGCCGCCGGTTCATGGGATTAAGGTCGTCAAGACGTGGGGTGAGTTGAAGCGGCAAGCGCCGATTGAACTCGGCAACGGTGTGATCATCCGTCTCGGCCTCGAGGCCGACCGGGTCGGGCCTCACGGCGGTGCGTTGCTGTATGTCCTGGTCGACCGTTTCAACCCGCCGCAACGGTGGTCGGGCAAGGAACGGGTCGGCCCCGTGCTGGTCGACGTGCGTCACGGCCCGATGCAGTGGTTGGCCGACCTGATCCACGTCGCGATCCAGCGCGACGCACGATTCAACGCCAACGCCCGCCTGCTGTACGTCAAGGAGTTGGCGATGACAGACCGCCTCCCGCTCCACGTCACGGTCAGGACGTTGAACGAAAAACAATTGGCCGTCGGAACGATCAAGCCGATCAGGTCCGACACGCACGGTTGGTTGACGATGACGCAGCAACGACGTCAGGTAGCGAAAGACAAAGACATCGATCACCCCATCGCGTACCTGTCGACCCGCAACGGCCGGGCCGCCGCGCCGCATTGGCCGAGCATTCAGCCGATCGACTTTGAAGGACCAGACCGGCGCGGCTTCCGCAAACACGCCGACAACGCGCCGCTGCCCGTCATGTTGCCGGACAAGCCGTCTGCCGGCTGGAAGCTGGCGACCGGTCGGGATCACAAGGGCCTGCGATGGCTGACCATCACCAGCGATGAACCGTTCTTCGGCTCGCTGGCGCCGATGCATCTGTTGGCGCGGTGGTGGATCAACGGGGTGCCGGTCAAAACCCGGCCGACCGATTTGGCCGACGCCCTCCAGGAGATGGCCCAGGTCGAGTTGGCGCGACACCTGGCGATTCAGCTTGACTTCGACGCCAAGTCGATCGGCGCGAAGAAGGGCGACCGCGTCGGTGTGCAACTGATGTATGTGCCGCACGGCTGGCGGCTGGTCGGGCCGGACAGGATGCAACACGCGATGATGGACGTCGCCGGCGACCCACAACCCAAACTCACGAATCGCGTTGAATGGGTGGTCAAGTAGGGCAGGGATCGCGGCGGGCCGTGTTTTCGGCATGCCACGTCAAACCGCTGGGCAGTGACTCGGCGGCGTACTCGATATGGACGACGCGGCGTCGGCGGCCGCTTCGGTTTGGGCTGGAGGCGTGCATCAGCAGCGGCCGCATGAGCAGGGCGTCGCCGGCGCGGGCTTCGCAGACCTGCGCGTGATGCGCTTCGATGACGCGGCCGCGTTCATGGTCATCGAGTTTGCCCAACCGATGCGTGCCGGGCAGGACGCGCAGCGCGCCGTTGTCAACGTCGCAATCGTCCAGGTGAAGCCGCACGGTCAGCATGCGCTCCAGCACGCGCGTCGGCGGCTCGACGTGCGACACGCCGGCCTTGACCGACCAAGGACCGAATCCGGGTGCGTCAAGACGTTCGCGCACGGCGATCGCACGGTCCTGATGCCAACCGACATGCCAGTTCGCGTCGTGTGATTTGTCGAACAGGATGCCGCGCACCGCTGCGGCGCGCGATCCGAGGACAGGCTGAATGAGATTGACGATCGCGTCATCCTCGGCGAGCCGCGCGACAGCGGGGACCTGTTCGAGCAGGTTACGGATCGCGTAGCCTGCGGAACGCCGGCGTGACCAGTCGGCCTGATCCAACGCCGCCCGCAACGCCGACACCGCCGCGCCGTTCAGCACATCACGCACAACCGCGAAACCATCGCGCCGGATTTGATCGCCCCAATCGGTCTGGTGAATGGTGTGCGTCATTCGCCGTCCGCGTTGGCGAGGTCGATTCTCGACAGGTCGATCAGCGGCAGGTCGTGTTCTTTGCGTAACGCCTGTTGTTCGTCGAGCAGGTCGCTTAATTCGTCTTCCTTGTAGTTGATCACGCTGCCATCGACATACAGCACGTTGCGGCGCAACTGCTTGTCGTGCACCCGCCGGCTTAACGCGAGGATGTAGCTGGCCGGCAGGTTGTTCAACCGCACGTCGCCGTAGATGTAAATGTAGCCGCCATGCACGTACGTCGGCTGGTGCGCGTCACCGGGCGGGTCGTTCGGGAGGTTGCCCTGCCGCGGGAAGCCGCCGGCCAAAACGTCTTCGTGACCCGCCAGCAACGGCAGCACCTCAGACACGTGCGCGGGCAGGCGGTCGTCGTGCTCGGACGCGTAGATGTGGAGCACCTTGGCGATCTCTTTGAGCGACGCGCCATCGACCACAACCTGCCTGGCCTCCTCAACATGGTCCGACGCGCGCGACAGCACGACCATCAGCGTCACCGCCATGGCGGCTAACAGGATGAGGATCACGGCGACGATCAGGAGGATCGTGCGCGTCGAGTTGTCGCGCTTCGGTTCGGTGCTGACGGGTTGTAGCGTTTCCAAGGTGGGACGCTCTGTGCAGGACTTGTGTGTCTCAGGACGACTGGTTGAGTCGCGCTAAGCCGCGAGCGGCCTTATGACAGTTTGGCGCGAACGCGTTCCAGCAGCTTCTTGGTCGCGTTGATGCCGTCCGGCTCGCTCAGGCCGCGGCCTTCGTACTCGATGCCGACCCATCGGCCGGCTTCGTGCCAGGCCTTGGGCGCGCCGTCGAGCACGATCTTCATCATCTTCATGTAGTCGGTGCGCGACTCGTTGCCGTCCTTGTCGAACACGTGGCTCTTGGCGCTGACGGCCTTGGCGTACGGCATCAACTCGGTCACGCCCTTGTAGCGGTCGTACGACCCGAAATTGCCGAAGTCGGGCAGCGTGCCGCAGCGCGCGTGATCGACCCGCTTCATGACGGACGCCAACCACTGCCCGTTACTCGACAGGCCGCCGTGGTTCTCGACGATCACATTGATGTCGTGTTTCGCGCCGTACTCGGTCAGCCGGCGCAGCCCGTCGGCCGCGAGCTTGAGTTGTTCGTCGTACTCGCCCTTGCTGGCGGCGTTGACGCGGATCGAGTGACACCCCAAAAACTTGGCGGCGCGCACCCACTTGTGGTGGTTCTCGACGGCCTGTGTGCGCTTGGCGCTGTCCGGGTCGCCCAGGTATCCCTCGCGGTCGCACATGATCAGCAGGCTCTTGACGCCGACATCTTCGCAGCGCTGCTTGAGCTGCTTCAGGTACTTCTCGTCGTCGGCCTTGTCCATGAAGAACTGGTTGACGTATTCAACCGCCTCGATGCCGAAATCCTTCTTGGTCCGCGCTGGGAAGTTGAGGTTGTCCTTGCCCGTGCGGTCGATCGAGCGGTGCAGCGACCACTCAGCCAACGAGATGTTGAACAGCGGCTTCTTGGAGGCCTGGGCCGAAGCCAGCCCCGCGGCTGCGCCAAGGGTCGTCGCGGCGGCGGCGGCCGCGCCGGTCTGTTTCATGAAGTCACGTCGGGTCGGGGTCGAATCGGGATGGTTCATGTGGAAGCCTTTCTCGCGTGTGAACAGGTTTCTACCGTTGGCCCGACCGCCGGAGGCGGTGCGGCGAAATCATTGTACGGGGTGGGGTGTGCGGGCGGTTCGGCGTGTGCAACCCGTCGTTTCGTGGCGAGTCTGGGGTGCCACACTTTGGCTTTGCAAAGTGTGCCGTATGGGAGTGGCGATCCAATCTCACGTGAAGGCCGGAACGTCTTCGGATCCGACACACTTTGCCGAGCCAAAGTGTGGCACCCGCTACCAGACCGCTCTGCGTCGCTAGTCGATCGTGATCTGCGCAGGGTCAAATTCGATCTTTGGAAACTTCATGTCCCACCCGGTCATAATGTCGCGGACGACTTGCGCAATCAGCAGGTTGCGGAACCAGCGTTTCTCAGCCGGCACGACGTACCACGGGGCCTGGTCGTGCGAGCACTTACCCAGGGCGTCTTCGAATGCGGCCATGTAGTCGTCCCAGCGGGCGCGCTCGGCCAGGTCGGCCGGGTTAAACTTCCAGTGCTTGTCGGGCCTGTTCAGCCTGCGTTCAAACCGTTGTTTCTGATAGTCCTTCGAGATGTGCAGGTAGAACTTGACGACGGTCGTGCCCTCATCGACCAACAGTTGCTCGAACGCGTTGATGTGGTCGTAGCGTTTACGCCAACGGGCTTCTTCCGCGAACCCCTTGACGCGCACGATCAGCACGTCTTCGTAGTGCGACCGGTTGAACACACCGATCATCCCTTTGCGCGGTGTGTGTTGGTGGACCCGCCAGAGGTAGTCCTGCGCCAGCTCACGTTTGGTCGGCGCCTTGAAACTGTGCACACGCACGCCCTGCGGGTTCAGGGGGCCGAACACTTTGCGGATGGTCGAGTCTTTCCCACCGGCGTCCATCGCCTGTAACACGACTAGCAGCGCGTGCTTGCCTTGCGCGTACATCAGTTCCTGCAGGTCGTCCAACTCGTCGCTGATCTCGTCGAAGCACTGCTTAGCCGCGTCGGCGTCAAGCCCGCCGTCATGCGCGGTGGCGATCTTGCCCAAGTCCACAGATGTGCCGGGTTTGACACGGTATTGTTCGGTGTCGATCATCGAGTTCGTCTCTCAACTTCTAGCCGCAAGCGGCTACGCGAACGCCTTGCGCAGCAGTGCCAGACTCTTGGGCACGGCTGTGCGCGGGTCTTCCTTGCCCTCGAATTCCAGCGACACGTAGCCGCGGTAATCGACCTTGCGCATGATGGCCGCGATGCGCGTGTAGTCAAGGTCGAGCGTGTACCACACGCCGCCGCCGAAGTACGTCTTGGCCTGCATGAAGACCGTCTTGGGCGCCAGCATCTCTAAGCGCTTGTAGGGGTCTTCCAGGAAATTGCCCGTGTCGAGCGTGACCTGAAGCCAGGGCGAGTTCACGCCGTTGACGACGCGCAGCACGCCCTCCGGCGTCAACCCAAGGCCCCAGTGGTTTTCCAGGCCCATGAGCACGCCGCGCTTCTCGGCGATCGGGACGATCTTCTCAAACGCCTCGATCACCCACGGGAATGCGTCGTCTTCGGTGTAGCCCTTGAGCGTCGGCTCGATGCCGCGGTTCTTCATCAGCTCGTTGAAGTTCTTGCTCGTGCCCCATCGACCCGTGTTCACGCGGATGGTTGGGATGCCCAGGTTGTACGCCAGCTCGATGCTCGCGATGGTGCGGTCGATGTTGGCCTGCCGCTTGGCCTTGTCCGGTGTGACGAACCCCTGGTGCGTGGACATGCCGCACAGGTCGAGGCCGGCCGCGATCGCCTTGCGCTTGAGTTCCTGCTGGTATTTATTGCTCTTGCGGTGCTCTTCAGTCATCTGCACCTCAAGCACCTCGACGGCGTCGAAGCCCATCTGCGCAGCCTGGTCAATGCACCGGTCGATCGGCATCCGCTCGTCTTTGCGGTATCGCCAATACGAGTAGGTGGACACGGCGATGGGGTTCGGTCGGCGGGCCGGCTTGGCTTTGCCGTGATGGTCGGCGCAGACGCTTGCGGCGGGCGTCAGCGCCGCGCCAGCCAGCGCACACGATTGCAGAAACGTGCGTCGTTGCATGCGTTGCCTTTCGTCAAGAGCGGGTCGAACAGCGGTCGGCCATGATACCGCGCGGCGTGGGTCGCACCCATTGGCCGATCGACGGGTGGTGGTCTACCTCGTCGATCGGGTTCGTGCCACGGCCGTGTCGGCCGTGCGGTGCATCAGTGCGTTCCGCACGGCCGACACGGCCGTCGCACGAGACAGATGCCGCACACAAAGTAACCCAAGGGGAATCGACGGGTCGATTTGTGGCACAATGGCGGGATGGGCGACGTGTTCCACGACGGTGAGTTGGACGTGCAGCGACAGGCCGGCGTGCGCGAGCAGGCCGAACGGGTTGGCCGAGTCGTGCAATCGATCCTGCCCCCTGGCGTGAACGAGCATCTGCGCGAGCTGCCGTTCGTCGTGGTCGGCGGGCAGGACGACGCCGGCCGGTGTTGGGCGACACTCGTCGCCGGTGAGCCGGGCTTCGCCAGCGGGCCGTACCCGAACCGGGTCGAACTCGACGCGCCACCGCTGCCGAACGACCCGTTGCTTGCCGGTTTGTCTGACGGCACACCCGTCGGCCTGCTGGCGATCAATGCGATGAACCGCGCCCGCCTGCGCGTCAACGGCCCGGCTGAATGCGTGACGGACATGGGGTTCGCCGTGCGCGTCAACGAGGCGTACGGCAACTGCCCGAAGTACATCCAGCAACGTCAGGTCACCTACGACGCGCTCGGCAGCGAGCCCGGCCAGCCGCGCGTCACCGACGCGTTGACCGATGCGCATCGCTCGCTCATCGAGCGGGCGGACACGTTCTTCATCGCGTCGAGCCATGAGCAGCGCGGGGCGGACGTGTCGCACCGCGGGGGCATGCCCGGGTTCGTGCGGGTCGACGACGGCGGGCGTCTGGTTTGGCCTGACTACGCCGGCAACAACCTGTTCCAGACGTTGGGCAATCTTGCGATCGATCCGCAGGCCGGCCTGCTGTTTCTGAACTTCGAGTCCCGTGGCCTGCTGCAACTGACCGGCCGCGTGCGTGTGGACTGGGACGCCGAGCTGGCCCGGAGGCTGCCCGGCGCGCAGCGGGTGTTCACGTTCGAGCCACAAGCGGTGGTCGATCGGACGGGTGTCCTACCCCTGACCACACAGGGTTGTTCCTATTCGCCGCACAACCCGCCGGCGGGCGGTGGTTCACTTTGACGATCCAACCTCGTGCCACGGCCGTGTCGGCCGTGCAGTTCATCCAAGGTGCTTGGCACGGCCGACACGGCCGTGGCACGAATCCGGGCGACGCCCCGCTGGCAGGGCGCGTTTGAGAGATCAGCCGTTTGTCGGTTAAGATGCGGCCAATATGCCTACGCTGCTCATCGTTGACGACAACCCCGACGACCGCCTTGCCGCGGAGCGCTACCTCAAGCGCGTGCCCGGGGCCGACCTGATCCACGCCGGCGACGGGGCCGAGGCTGTTGACGTGTTGGCCGACGACCCGCCGGACCTGGTCGTCACCGACCTGCGCATGCCGCATATGGGCGGGCTGGAACTGGTCAAGCGCGTGCAGGCGACCTCGCCCACGATCCCGGTCGTGGTCATGACGAGTGTCGGCAACGAGCAGATTGCGGTCGAGGCGATCCAGGCCGGCGCGGCCAGCTACGTGCCCAAGTCGAACTTCGAGACGCACCTGGTCGACACGGTCGAGCAGGTCTTGAAAGTCTCGACCGCGCGTCGGCAGCGCGAGCAGTTGCTGCGCTACCTCGACCACGCCGAAACGTCGTTCGCGATCGAGAACGACCCGACGCTCATCCCGCCATTGATCGCGCACTTGCTGGTAAGCCTGTCGCGGATGAACCTCTGCGACGACGCCGGTCGCACGCGCGTCGGCATGGCGTTGCAGGAAGCGCTCGACAACGCGCTCTATCACGGCAACCTGTCGCTCAGCTCGTCGTTGCGTGAAGAAGACATGACCGCCTACTACGACGAAGCAAACAAACGACGCGAGCAGTCCCCCTACAAGGACCGCCGCATTCACGTCACCGCGCGCGAGACGCACGACGAAGTGGTCTACACCATCCAGGACGAGGGCGAAGGCTTCGACCCGTCGGCGCTGCCCGACCCAACGTCCCCCGAAGCGATGGAGCGCGTGCACGGCCGAGGCCTGCTCCTGATCAACTCGTTCATGGACAAGGTCGAGCACAACGACAAGGGCAATGTCATTGTGATGGCCAAAGGCGCGGCGCGGTAGCGGCGCGAAAGCAGGAAACCAGGACAACAGGAAAGCAGGAAATGAATCAGGCCGGGCGCGATTGATGCGCTCGGCCTGACTGCCTCTGATCGATTTCCTGCTCTCTTGCTTTCCTGCCCTTCTATTCGGCTTCTTGTTCCAGCATCGCGGCGATCTCCGCGCGCGCCCGGCGATGGCGGACGATCCGACCTTCGACCAGGTAGACCACGTCCTTGGCGATGTTGACCGAGTGGTCGGCGATCCGCTCGAAGTGGCGGGCCAGGGTGAGCAGTCGGATCAGCGACTCGATCCGGTGCGGTGACTCGCGCATGGCGTTGGCCACCTTGTCGTACATCGCCGCGTGGATGTCATCGACGTCGTCGTCCATCTTGCGGACGTCGTTGGCCAAACCCGTGTCGAGGTTCACCAGCGCGTCGAGGCATTTCTTGAGCATCGACTGCGCTTTGGACGCCATCGTGTACACGCCGAACATCTCGATCTCGCTCATCGGCGGCTCGCCGGCCAGCGCGATGCCCTGCTTGGCGACACTCTTGGCCAGGTCGCCGATCCGTTCCAGGTCGTTGTTCATTTTCAGCACGGCGACGATGAATCGCAGGTCGTGCGCGACCGGCTGGTGCAGGCAGAGCGTTGACAGACACTCCTCCTCGACGTCGACCTCTTTGACGTCAATCTCCTTGTCGCCGGCGATGACCTGCTCCGCCAAGTCAATGTCGCGCGCCTGAATCACGCGGATCGAAGAGGCGACCGCCTCCTCCACCATCGCACCGATGCTGAGGATCAAACGCTTGAGCTTCTCGATTTGACGAGGGAGGTGGACGGACATGGCACGGCTCCGGGGCGAGGTGGATCGGCGGCGTTGGCGCGTGGCGTGATTATTCGCGACGGATGTGAACGGGTGGTTACCATTTCGTTAAGAAGCCGGCCTCACGCCGTCGAATCGCCGTCCGACGATTCATCGTCCGCTCCCGCGGCCCGCTTCGCGAATTGACCGCGATCGGTCTCGACAACCACTCGGTTGCCGCTGACGTCGATCGCCACGACACGTTGGCCGGTCTCGAGCATTCGGCCGACTGCGATTACGTCTACGACCTCGCCGCTTTCAAACCGCACGCGACCGCTCGGCCGACAGTCGACCACGACCTTGCCCGTATCGCCGACGGCGACCTTGCCGTCGCCCACGTCTTCATGCCCGCTGACCGGTGTGCCCGCCGTGGCCGCGGCCGGCGGCGGGTCGCGAAGCACCAGCCGATTCAGGCCCGGCACGCTGCCGAAGTGCTTGGTCAGGAAAAAGAACGCGACGCCGCTGAGCATCAAGCCAAGCAGCGTCCAGAGGATCGACCCCTGCAGGTAGCCCAGCGACTCGCGCCCGGGCAGCGTGAACAGGTTGTCGCCCTCGGTCGGCACGACGGCCAACACCAGCCCGGCCAACACGGCGATCAACCCCGAGATGCCCAGCACACCGAAGCCGGGCGTGATAAACACCTCGCCCAGGATGAGCAGGATGCCGACCAGCACAAGCAGCAGGTGCCACACCTTCGCCAACCCGATCAGGAACGGCGCGCCGATCAGCGCGATCAGACACACCAAAGCGATGCCGCCAGCCCAGCCCAGGCCGGGCGCCTGCATCTCGATGAAACCGAAGATCAGCATGAGGAGGATGAGAAACGCGCGGACCAGCGGCCGAGTAAGCCAGTAAGCGACCGACTCCACCCAGTGCTGATTCACGCGAAACGTGTCGGCCGCGTCGAGGTACTTCCGCAGGTCGTCGTCGTTTCGGATGTCTCCGTCCTGCGCCAACCCGATCGCAACGGCCTTCGCCTCGCCGATGGTCAGAAGGCTCTTCCCATCGTGCACCAGTCCTTCGGGGAAATGAAACTGCCCGACGGTCGTGACCGGCTTCCACTGGCCCTCATCGCCCGGCCGCGCAACCGTGCTGTTGGGTTGATGGTAATGGTCTGACGAGAACAGCTTGTCCAACTGCTGCTTCATCTTGGTGACCACGCTGTTGGGGTCGTCGGCGTTGACCATGATCGCGTAATCGACCTGGTTGACCGCACGTCGCTCGCCCGTCTTGTCGTTTTCAATCAGGTAGACCTGCGGGCCGTGCGTACACATCGCCTCCAGGACCGCGTAGTCATAGCCGTTGTGAAGCGCGCTGTTGGTCATGACCTCCAACAGCGGTTTGAGCATCTTGTCTCGCTCGGTCGATGACAGGCTGCCCATGCCCGGCACGATCGGCGCGGTGTCGCCAATCGTGGACGCCGGCGACATGACGATCTGGTCGCAGGCCACAGCCAGAACCGACCCAGCCGAGTAGGCGTCGTCGTTAATCCACGCCACGGTGGGTTTCTCGATTCGGCGGATGAACTTGCTCATGGCGATGGTCGACATCGCCAAGCCGCCGGGCGTGTCCAACTCAACCACGATGACTTCGGCCCCGCGGTCGAGTGCTTCCTCGACACGCCGCTCGAAACTCTCTTGAGGGAACTCGTAGATCTCGCCCCGGACCGGCACGATCGCCACCGACGCATCAACCGGAATGCCCGTCGCCGCGCGCACGGTCGGCGTCACCACGCCGCCGCCCGACGCGCTGTTGGCGTTGTTCGAAGAGCTAGAGCCATCGCCATCGCCCTGGCCCATCAACAACGCCGCGATGAGCAGAACGAGAAAGCTACGGATCGGTCGGGGGTGTGTCATCACACAGGATTATAAACCGCGCCGATCGTCACGTCCGGCGCGCGGGTGCTTGTGATTCGCAAGGTTGGAGTAATCGAATCAATTGACCCTAAAGCCTGCGGACGGCCCGCTCGGGGGCCTTCCGCGGGATACCGCACCATTCACCCAAAAACAACTCCAAGCAATCCACGCCACCTTTCTCTTCACCCACTTACCCCATCACCCCCTCACCTCCCGCCCCGCGCTTCATTCGCGTTCACAAAAACCCGATCCCACCCGTGGCTCCCCGTCTCAACCCGGAGAACGCGACCATGACGCGACGCCACGACGACGATCAGCCCACGCTCGACCGCCGACACTTCCTGCGATACGGTGCGGTCGGCCTCGGGGCACTGACCATGGCGGGTAAGCGCAACAAGACACACGCCGCGGACGAACCGACGCGCACCACGCGCGCCAAGTCGGTCGCCGAAGGCTGGCAAGCGCGCGGCAAGCGCGGCGCGGTTGTCTGCGGCGGGCGCGACTCGGCCAAGGCCGGGCACGCGCTGCTCAAAGCCGGCGGCAACGCGGCTGACGCGGGCGCCGCCACGCTCCTCGCCCTGAGCGTGACCGACCACCGCCTGTATTGCTTCGGCGGCGAAGTACCCATCATCTATCACGACGCCAAACGCGGCGCGATCGAAGTCCTGTCCGGCCAGGGTGTCGCGCCGCGCCTGGCGACCTTCGAACACTTCGCCGGCAAGCGACACGGCATCCCGGGCAGTGGCCCCGAGCCCGCGGCTGTGCCCGCCGTGCTCGACGCCTGCCTCACCCTGCTCGACCGGTTCGGCTCGGTCACGTTCACGCAGGCCGTCGCGCCGACGCTCGACATCCTCAGCCGACGCCGCTACCAGTGGACGCGCGACCTGCACCGCACGCTCAAGCAGCTCGTCGAAGCCGAACGCAAAGCGGGCCACGACCGACGCGCCGGCCTGCGCGCCGTGGCCGACCATTTCTATCGCGGCCCCGTCGCCCGCGCCATCGACGCATGGTCACGCAACCACGGCGGGCTGCTCCGCTTCGACGACCTGGCTACGCACGTCACCCGCGTCGAAGACGCCGTCACCGCCGAATACCGCGGCCACACCGTGCACAAGTGCGGCCCGTGGACGCAGGGGCCTTACCTCCTGCAAACGCTCCAACTACTCGAAGGTTATGACCTGCGCAAGATGGGCCACCTGACGCCCGACACGATCCACGTCTGCGTCGAGGCGATGAAGCTCGCGTTGGCCGACCGCGACACGTACTACGCCGACCCGCTGTTCGAAGACGTCCCGATGCAAGCCCTGCTCTCGCCGCGCTACACCGACGCGCGACGCAAGCTGATCGACATGGGCCGTGCGTCGCTCAAGCAACAGCCGGGCGACCCGCGCGCCTTCGACCCGCTGCTGGCCGGCGTGTCCGCGCAGGTCGGCGAAGGCGGCGACGACAACGACACGACGACCTGCCTCGTGTCCGACGGCTCCGGCAACCTGCTCGCCGCGACGCCCAGCGGCTGGGGCGGCGTCGTGGCCGGCCGAACCGGCGTCGTCCTCGGCACACGGCTGCAAAGCTTCAACGCCTGGGAAGACCACCCCAACCGCATCGCGCCCGGCAAACGCCCGCGCATCACGCTCACGCCCACCATCGTCACGAAGAACGGCAAGCCCGTCATCGCCGTCAGCGTCGCCGGCGGCGACGGCCAGGATCAGGCCGCCTTACAGATGCTTAGCAACATCATCGACTTCGGCCTCACCGCCGACCAGGCCGTCACCGCGCCCCGCTACGGCACGAACCACCTCGTCGGCTCGTTCCGTCAGCCCAAGCCGAAACTCGGCAGCTTGCTCATCTACGAACAGGTCGGTTCCGAAACGATCGAGAACATGAAAGACCGCGGCCACCGCGTCACCATCGACCGCCCGCCGCTGTGGCACCCGACCGTGCTGACGATCGATCCAAAATCCGGCCAACAACACGCCGCCGGCGACCCGAAAGCCGGCAGACACGCGGCGGCGCTTTGATTGTTCGTCATAACGAATTGTTACTTGCAGCGGCTAGGTAGCAGTGAATCCTCTGAAGATGTCATTCTCGATGACGGCGTCGAGGAATTGTCGTTGCGGCTCGGTGACAAGTCGACGCTGCGAGTAGCCGCGATCGTCAGGCTGTGCGAGTAACTGCGCCTTTACATCCCGCGCGACTTTGGCGAGTGCATCTTGTTCGTCGGACGTGAGCTCGGGCAGTATCAGAGCAAGCTCTTCTTGTAGTTTTACCGCATAGTCCGGATCAATCTGATCATCTGATCCGAAGAGCATGAGCCATATGTGATCGAATGCGAGTTGTGCCATACGATCCATCGAAGCTACCTCCCGATCTGATCAATCCAACCCACTAAAAAACCGACCCCATCGCGGGTTGTACCAGTGGTCTTCGAAAGAGATGGCTACGCCGAACGCTTTGCCCACGATCTGGCTGCGGTCGACGAATCCGAACGCGCGTGAGTCGGCGCTGTTGCGGCGGTTGTCGCCCATCAGGAAGAACTGCCCGTCGGGCACGGTGACTTGCGGTAGGTAGTCCGCCTTGATCGTCCCATGCAAACGTAGCAAGCCAATCGTCCGCTCGTTGCCGGCGATCCGCTCGCGGCGGGTGTCGATATTGCGCGCGTCCATCTCGACGTCGTTCACGCCCTCGTACGCCGCCTGCTCGCCGTTGATGTAAAGCCGGTGGTCCTCCCACGCGACGGTGTCGCCCGGCACGGCGATGACGCGTTTGACCAGCCGCGTGCCGTCGGCCGGCGACCAGAACACGACGATGTCGCCCCGCGCGGGGTCGCCCCACGTCGCGATGCGTCGCTGCGTGAACGGCACCTTCAGGTCATAAGCCAACTTGTTCACGGCGATCCGGTCGCCCTCGACGATCGTCGGCAGCATCGAACCGGTCGGCACGTCGTTCCAGTCGGCCACAGCCGAGCGGAACGTGCAGACGACCAGCACGATCACCAGGATCGGACGAAGGTGAACACGCCAGAGCCGGCGCAGGCCGCCCGAGCGTTGCGCGTCGTCTTTCGCCGGGGTCGTTTCTTGTTTGTCCGATTCGCTCATGAGCACACACTCCCCCGTTCCATACGATCGGACAACGGAACGGTTCGGTTCACTGCTGTTTTGTCACCCACCCGTCCGTGCCCGGCCGACGGGCGGCCTTCTGAAGTTTGCCCGCCTTGTCCTGCTCCCGCTTCTCGGGCACGATCTCGCGGTACGGGCTGAGCATCACGCCGCCCACGCCGAAGCCGACCCGTCCGCTGCGCTTGTGGTAGTTCACCAGCGCGTCGGCCTGCCGCGGCACGATCACCGTCGCCACCGGGTAGCCGCTCGACTCCAGCAGCCAATCGACATTCCACCCAACCTTCTTGTGCAGGCCGTCCTGTTCGATCAGCGCAGCCAGCATCGCCAGGTCGGTCACGTTCCACAGGTCGGCGAAGATCGGATGCTTGGCCGCGATCGTCTCGAAGTTGTCTGTGAACGCTTTGGCAAAACGCTGCGCGCTCGGCCCGGCCTTGGGCGCGTTGCGGTCGATCGTGCCCGTCGCTTTGACCTGCAACGCCTGGCCGCGCAGCGCGTACGCGTTGCCGTCTTCGCTGACCAGCAGCGGCTCATACTTCGGCTCGAACCAGAAGCGGTGGTACATGCCCTCGCCCGACGTCGCCATGCTCAACGCGCTTGGCACCTTCGGCGTCGGCGGCGGGGTCAAACCCAGCGACACGCGTTTGAGCAGGTAGTCCGCCTCGACGCAGACGTAAGCGAACATCGTGTTCGGCTCGACGCCGATGAAGCGCACCGCCTGCGGCCCGACGGCCTTGGCCAGGGCGTCGGCCATGGCGCGGCGTTGCGACGACCGGATCGCGCCCCACTTGCGCGCCTCCGTCGCCATGTTGTTGAGCTGCGCGTTCGTCAGGTCGATCGAGCAGCCGAACGCCCGCGCCCGCTTGCCCGGCCCGACCGTCCGCAACGCCGTCACCAGGTCGTCTAAGCGCAACATCGGTCGGCCGGACTTCTTCCCGATCGGTCGGCCGTTGTGTCGCGCCGGGATCGGCTCGCACTCGCCCGCGATCACCAGGTCGTTGTCGTCGGGGAAGACGAAGACGTATCGCAGCTTCGTCATGCCGTTCAGGAACCGCAGGTCGTCGCCGACGGGCTGCTTGGCGTCGAGTTGCGTCTTGACCTGCGCAAACAGGCGGGGCAGCGAGATGTAGCACAGGTCTTTTTCCTCGACCTGGCCGATCGGCCGACGACGCACCGCCGAGAACCGCCCCTGCGAAACGACCTGCCTCGCCTTGACCGTGCCCTGCGCATCGACGTACACGCCGCCGATCGGTGTGGGCGTCGGGAACGGCCCGGGAACGGGTTGGGCAATCACGGGGTCGGCCGACCACGTCAACGCCAGCGCGAGCAAACCAACAAGACACGCCAAGTCACATCGCGTACCGCCAAGCGTCCGCATGGGCCGTCCTTTCGGTTGTGGGGGAGCAGGTCGTCCGGTAGGGATGCGTGATTGTACGCACGCGGACGACCGGTTTCACCCCGCTTCGATCCCGCGTCAGTTGTTGTCCGGCAGCGCCGACTTCGCGTCGGTGCCCGTCTCCACGAGCGTCAGCGTCATCGTGCCGCGGTCGCGGACGTTGTCGCCGCGCTTCGCCTGGTACCGCATCTTGGCGCGAACGACGCCGAACGGCGCTTTCTTGTGCAGTCGGATGTCGTG
>JANQSF010000086.1 GCA_028284155.1 Phycisphaeraceae bacterium | reverse complement strand
GAGGCGCGCCCTGCGTCGCGTGAGGCGAGGTCACCGGGTGCGACGCGACATGCATCGCCTCGGCCGGCGGCATGGGGGCGAGGCCGAACAATTCCTTGGCCTCCTGCTTGGCCAGGTTGACGAACGTAAACACGCCAAGAATGAGGCCCAGCGGTATGTTGAGGCAGTGCAGGCCGGCGACGATCATGCAAAGCGTGTAACCCTTGTGCTGCGTCAGGTTCCGCGCGGTCATGAACGACAACGACGCGATGCCCAGGATGAAAATGATGATGACGAAGCCGATAAACGCCACGATCCCGCCGGCCGTCGCCGCGGCCCCCTGAGCACCCTGCGCGTTCTGACTCGCCGCCGGCGCCGCGGCGAACATGATGCCCATCGCGACATAGATAAAGCCGACACAACTGCCCAAGGCCGTCATCCCCCCGCTGATCCAATAGAAGATTGACAACACCTTCAGATTGCCGGCCACCTGACGCTGGGCATAAGTCACGGGTTCCATCGGCGACTCCTGACAGACGACCCGGCACATCGGACGTGCGGAATCGTCGCAACTTCTTGTAGGGTGAGCCAAGGCTCGGCGCGGCCCACCACTTAGCGCCCAGATTATGGTTGAGCACGGACACGCTGCCGGCACGCCCTACGGTGGGCCGCGCAAAGCCTTGGCCCACCCTACTCGAACAGACCTATAACGACCAGCCCGCACGATAGTCGTGATTCACGAATCGGTTCGCGTCGGCGTCGTTCGTCACTTTCATCGCCTTGGCGTCCCACGCGATCGGCTTGCCCGCCCGCAGCGCGACATTGCCCAGCAGCACGGCCTCGGTCATCGGGCCGGCGTAGTCGAAGTTCGACAACGCGGCCTTCGGGTCCCCTGCCTTACACGCGGCGATCCACTCCAGGTGGTGCGTCCGGTCGTTGTCGCCCGCGACCTTGGGGAAGGTCTCCGGTACGTCCTGGAAGTTAGCCATCGTCCGCCCGCTGCGCACGAACTTGCCCGCGCCCCAGAAGTTGGGCACAAACAGCGTGTCTTTCATGCCGACGACGATCGTCCCGTTGCGCGGCAACTGGCGAGCGTCGTTCAGCTTGACCAACTCGGGCACGGGCTTTCGGCCGCCGTCATACCAGACCATCTTGATGTTGCCATTGACACCGTGCTCCGACGGGAAGTCGTACATGATCTCCGACCACTGCGGCGCGGTGATATCGAAGTTCCTGCTCGACCGCGCCATGACGCGCGTCGGGTCGCGCAGTTCGTACGCGAAGAACGCCAGGTCCATGTTGTGGCAACCCATGTCGCCGAGCGCCCCGGTGCCGAACGGCCAAAAGCCGCGCCACTTGAACGGCGCATAAGCGCTGTTGTAAGGCCGCTTCGCGGCCGGGCCAAGCCACAGGTCCCAGTTCATCGTCTTGGGCGCCTTGGCTGCCTTGCCCGCCTCGAACGCCGCCATCGCCCGCTCGCCCTGCGGCCAGATCGGGCGGTCGGTCCAGATGTGGATGCCGCGCACCTTGCCGACCGCGCCGCTGCGCAGGATCTCGACCAGCCGACGAGAGTCCGGCTGACTGTGCCCCTGGTTGCCCATCTGCGTGACCACGCCGTGTTCGCGGGCCAACTTTGTGAGGTGCCGCGCTTCGTCGATGGTGTGCGTCAGCGGCTTCTGGCAGTAGACGTGTTTGCCCAGCCGAATCGCCATCGCCGCCGCCACCGCGTGCAGGTGATCGGGCGTCGAAACGGTCACCGCGTCGATCCCCTTGTCCAGTTTCTCCAACATGACGCGGAAGTCGGTGAACCGCTGGGCCGAGCCGAACCGCTTGAACGTCCCCGCCGCGTTCCGCTCGTCCACGTCACACAACGCGACGACGTTCTCGCCGGCACAGAAACCGATATCAACCGCCCCCTTCCCGCCCGCGCCGATCGCCGCAACGTTCAATCGTTTATTGGCACCGAGCACGCGGCTCCCGGGGGCGACGAGCGTCGCGGCCGAGGCGGTAAGGATCGAACGCTTGAGGAACGTTCTGCGGGTCGGTCGATTGACGGGCGTTGTGAGCATGGTCGTGTTCCGGGCGAGATTCAAGACGAATGACGATACCGATCCGTGCACATCATACCGAACCCGTCAGCCGAGCCGCGCGTAGCAGTGATTGACCATGCCGAGTGCTTCCCCCCTGCCGCCAGACACCGAGTGGATCAGCCCGGAGGGCGTGATACTCGGCGACCTGGCTTGCATCGCTTGCGGCTACAACCTGCGGTCGTGCGGCGCGACGGACCAATGCCCCGAATGCGGCGAGTCGGTCGCCATCGCCGTGCGCGAGCGCTGGGCAAGAGACCAACGGAAGCCGTGGGTTGAACGCTACGGCGAAGCACTGCTTGTGTTGGCCTCGGCTGCCATCTATGTTGCCGCGACATGGTTGCTGTAGGTCGACGCCAAACCGTGACGCTGCCCTGTAAAAGTCGCGAAGCCATTGGATTTTCGGACAACCTTGTGCAAACGGTTGTTTGACCATGGACAACCCATCCCACCACGCCGCCTCGAACGACCCGGACAGCGCGTTGGTCGACAACCTCTCGTGCACACGATGCGGCTACAGCCTCTACACGCTCGACGCCGACGCACACTGCCCCGAGTGTGGCTGCCCGATCCGCGTCACGATTCAACGCTTCCATGAACGGGCTAACCCGTGGTGGCGGTGGCACCGGGAGGACACGAGATGGGTCTTGACCTTCCTTTTGCTATTCGGATTGCCGATCGCGGTGGTCATCATCAACACCGGAGGCGTCATCGAAGGCGGGCATTCACCAATCTTGCAAACCAGGAGGACGCTCGACACTTTGGAACAAGTCCTCACCGAACATGAAGCCAAAACAGGCCAACGCATCACCGCCACCGGCGACCTGAACAACACGCGTCGAGTCCTGGCCCAATGCTGCCAAGACCCGGACATCGTCAACATGCTGCAAGGCCTCGGCGACGACTTTGACTTCGAATCACACACCGCCTTCGACGGCTGGGGCAAGCCGATCCTCCTCGTCGGCGGCGACGGAGGCGGCCAACCCAATCGTGACACGCGTTTTCCCCGACTTGGCCGAGGCGCCTACTTCGTGTCGCCCGGCCCAGACGGCCGATTCGGCGACGTGTCCGGCAACGCCGAAGAACAAGCCGTTGAACGCGACAACGTCTATGTCGACTGAAACGTCTACAAGTCACGCACGCCGCCTACCGCAGGACAGCATTGGACGCAACCCGCACCAACCCGTTTCGTCAGGACGACGACGCACGCATCGACCCCGACGGGCAGGTCGTTCGTGACGTGAACTGCTACCGATGCGGATACAACCTGCTGACTCTGCGACTGTCCGCCAAGTGCCCCGAGTGCGGCGAGGTCGTGGGCGCGACGTTCGAACACGAGGTCGAGCGGGAGCGCCGTGTCAGAACATTGGTTAAGGGCAGTTTGGGAGTCTTCGCGGCGCTGTTCGTCGTCGGGCTGTTGGTCGTGTTCTTGACGCAACCGTTTGTCTTCGTCAACCCTTACCGCCCATGGCGCCACGCGGAGTCGATCGTCGACAAACTTGACCAACTCCTCGTCGAATACGAAGCAACCGTAGGCTTCCCCTACGCGGCCACGAACGACTTGGCTGGCACGCAACGCCTGCTCCACCTGATCGAAACCGACCTGAACATCGATCTACGCAGAGAATTGGGCGGGTTGTATGACGTGGAGTCGAACAAGGCCAACGACCCGTGGGGCAACCCGATCCTGCTGATCGCGCCGCAGGTCGAGGGCGACCCATACCGGGACACCCGCTTCCCCGTACTCGACGGACGGGCCTATTTCATCTCCGCCGGCCCGGACGGCCTGTGGGGCGACGTCAACGGGTCGCCGGAGCAGCAACTCGCGGCGGACGACAACATTTACTCGTCACTTCACCGCCCGATGCCGATGACGCCGGCCAAATCGGCGGGCGCGTCGACGGACACAGGCGAATCGCCGACGATTGAATAAAATCTAACCCATTAGCCTCAATATCTCGATAAAGACATGACCTCCCGCTGGCAGGCGAGAGGCGAAGAGGGGTGGGTTGCAGTTCTGACCCAGTGGTTGTATTGTCCGAAGCGAAGAGATGAAAAAGGGTTGGCATCCTTGCCACGTGCAGGCGACCCTGCCTGACCCCCGGCGGAGAGTATAAAGCGTCCGGATATATTATGCAACAATTGGCCTTAATATGTGTATAATATGTTGATAAAATCCGGCGGATCAACTTCACGCATCGGGAGCCAGCCTTGTCCAACCTCTCCCCCCATTTCTCCGGCCGCGTCCACGCCCAGCGAAAAGCCCAGGGCCTGACGCAGGCTGAATTGGCTGAACAGGTCGGCGCGACCCAACCGCAGATCAGCGGCTTGGAGCACGGCCGAACCGACGTGCTGTCCGAGGCCAAGATCCGCCGCGTCGCCGAGCTGCTCGAAATCCCCGCCGACGTCGTTTTCCTACCCGAGGGCGCGTCCGCCCCCGCAAGTCCTACCGAACCCGCGTCTGCCGCCGTCCTCGCCTACTGCCCGTCCCACGACTGCCCCACTGCGCTCGACTACCCGCTGGCCGGGCAGGTCGTCTACAAGCCGACGTTCACGCCCGTCGCCCCCGTCGGCCCAACCTGGTGCAACGCCTGCGGCGCCGTGCTCGAACGCCACTGCCCTAACTGCCGCAAATCCGTTCAGCCCGGCCTGAACTGCCCCGCGTGCGGCAACGCTTTCATCACGCCCACCGCCCTGCCCGCCAATCACGACCCCGCCCAAGTCGCGCGGCAACTGGCTGACGTCCGCGTGATGAAGCAGGAGATGACGCAGTTCGAACCGCCACTCGTTTCAGACGATGCGCAGCGAGACGGGGCGCAGACCAAGGCAACCACCGAGGTCACCGAGAACACCGAGGTAAAGCAAGAGGCGATGCGCTGAGGTGATGCATGGTGCAAGTTGTAACTTGCGCGTGTCTGTGAATAAACGATGCGTCGGGTGGCTGTGAATAAGCGAAGCGTTTCACGGAATTGGAAGCCCTATTACCGTGAAACGCTTCGCTTATTCACAGGCACCCCTTCAAACTCATCCCCCTTCCCTTCTTCTTCTCGGTGCTCTCGGTGACCTCGGTGGTTCACCCCCCACCCCGCTTCAAGAATCATCGCCAACCGCAGGCACGACCTGCCCTTCGCTCACTCCCCACCCGCCGTCGACCGACAGCACCTGCCCCGTCACGAACTTCGACGCGTCGGAGAGAAAGAACACCGCCGCGGCGTCGGCGTCGTCCGGCGCACCGATTCGCCCGCCGTCCAGCGGCTGCTTCGTCTTGATGTACTGCATGACTTCGTCGTTGGTCTGCGCGCGTTTGGACATCGGCGTGGCGACCAGCGCGGGGGCCAGGACGTTGAAGCGGATGTTGTGCGCCGCGTAGTAGGCGGCGCACGAACGGGTCAGGCCGACGACCGCCGCCTTGGCCGCCGCGTACGCGTGCGTCGCGAAATGAGCCGGCGCGGGCGACACGCCCAGCACGCTGCCCATGTTGAGGACCGAACCGCCCGTCCCCGTTTCCATGAACCGCTGCACCGCCGCGCGGTTCGAGTGGAACAGGCTCTTGAGATTCAGGTCGAGCGTCGCGTCCCACCCGTCGTCGGTAATCGCATGCAACGGCCCGTCGCCGGCCGACCTGCCGCTGCCGCCCGCCACGTGGTACAGCCCGTCGAACGACCCGAACAGCCGCTCCGCCTCGTCGATCGCCCGGACGACCGTCGAAGGCTGCGTCGCATCGCCGACCACCGCCCGCCCGGCGTCGCCGAGCGCCTCGCCCGCCGCCTGGGCCGACAACTCCTTGCGACCGACCACGACGACACGCCCCCCGGCCGCGACACACGCCTTCGCGGCCGACAAGCCAAGGCCGGTCGTGCCGCCGACGATGACGATCGCTTTGTTTTCGAGTGTGATCATGCGATCAACGCGGATGAAGGTCGTCGATTCGTGCAATCCGTATCGACAGGATTTGAAACGCAAAGACGCGATGACGCAAAGTCGCTAAGTCGATAACACGCCAAGATACCAAACCATCCCAATCTCCTCTCCGCGACTCCGCGCCTTGGCGTCTTCGCGTTTCAAATCTGAAATCTGATCGATCAACAAATCGCGCACCACTACTCATCCCCAGCCGGCGCCAGCCGCACCCCACGCAAATCAATCAACTCGCCCTTGATCGGCCCATCGCTGCGAAACGTCACACGCTGCCGCCCCGCCCCCAACGTCACCCGCCCCACCTTCCGCTGCCGATAGTCGTCCCAAGTCCCCGTCCCCAAAACCTTCCCCCCAGCCGCTTGCGGCTTAG
>JANQSF010000077.1 GCA_028284155.1 Phycisphaeraceae bacterium | reverse complement strand
ACGATGCGCTCGTCGGCCGACGGCCGGCGGCAGCGTCGTGCAGGGCGTCATGACGTGCCCCGACCGTCGGTTCACGACCGACATCACACGACCGGCGGCTGCGCCTTGGCCGTGTAATGGCACCCCTTTCCAAATGCTGTACGATCCGGGCCTTCGGAAAGGCCCGGCTTCAAGAGCATCGTGCATCAGACCGGAATAATCAGAACGACACATCGATCGCGCGCTGCGACGACTTGTCGACCGACTCGATACCTTTGACGACCTGCCACGTGTCCGCGTCCGGGTCGCCGACGCGCACGGTGTACTTGCCCTTTGCGTAGACCTTCGGCCGAAACGTGTCGCCCTCGATGCGCAGTGTGTAAACGACCTCGCCGTTCGACTCGGCGATCACCTGCACGACAGGGCTTGACTTGCCTTTGACCTTGATTGTCGGCAGCCAGGCCACGGCCTTGCGCCCATCGTTCGATTGCTGACTGATCGTGCGCGGCCAACCGGGGTATTGCTTGTGTTGACCCGGTACGGCGTAGCGCGGCCAGCACTCGGCGACATAGGCGCGCTTCGACTTGACCGCCTTGACGATACCGTAGCCCGGCATGCGGTCGTGCAGTTTGGCCGGCTTGTGACCAGACGTTGTCCCGGGCGTGCCGGGGTTGCTTGCGGCGTAGACGGTGACCTTGTTGACCAGGCCGTCGACATGGTCGCCCGCGAAGTCCTTCTCGTCGGGGAAGACATACTTGCCCTTGTTTTTTGGCGACCACGCACGCGGGTAGAAGTTCGCAACGCTCGGCACCGTCATCGCCCAGTTGCCGTCGCCGTGTTCGTGGATGCCGTGCTGGATCAATGTCGCCAAGTGCTGGTCGCCCGCCAGGTGGAACATGAAGCCGCGGCGCATCGCGTCGACGGCTTTGTTGCGACCGGTCTGCGGCCAACCGTTGGAGTCGAGGTCGGCGCGCAGGTATTGCAGGCCGCCGCCGTGGTGCGTGGCCATGTTGGCGAAGTGCGTTTGGCTTAAGACCATCTTCATGTCGTGGCCCCGCCAGTCCTGCGCGAAGTGGCGCAGGAACTTGAGCTGCCGGTCGCCGAGCAGTTTCAGGCCCGGCTTGTCGAGCGTGGCCATGTCGAACGCCTCGCTGCGCACGTGGTCGGGCCGGGGCGTGCCGGTCGGCGGCATCTCGGGGCGGGCGCAGCCGGACTTGAACTTGCGGTCTTCGATGATCGCGAAGCCGACGCGGCCGTACACCATGTCGCTGTAATAGACGCCGATCCCCTGGCCGACCGGCGTCGGGTCGAACGGGTCGGGCAGGTGGGCGCACTGCGTGCGCTCGACCATCTTCACGAAGTCGGCTGGATAGACGTAGCCCCCGTGATGGTCGCGGCCGGGGCTTTTGCGCCCGCCCTCACCCCAGATGTTGCCCTGATACACGTCGTGGTCGTCGGGGATGCAGATCGTCGGGATGTCTTTGGTCAGGTCGCGGTACGCCCAGCACCAGAGGTACCACTTGTAGAGGTAGTCGAGTTTGATGTTGGCGCGGTCGGGGTACGTCGGACTGGCGCCTTCGTAAACCTGGTCGCCTGAGAAGAACAGCACGTCGGGCTTCTGCATCGCGACCTTGCTGGTCAAGTCGGCGTGCGGGAACCACATGTCATTCCGCCAGTCGAAGCGCTTGTTCGAGCCGATGCCGTACCACGACATGTGATTGCCGGTGAAGCCGGCGACACTGATCGCGTCCTTCTTGACCGGATCACGTCGAACCGTGCCGTGCCAGACGGGCTTGCCGCCGTAGACGACGCGGTAAGGCGTATCGCGCGTCGCGTCCCACCGCGGGATGCGGAATGTCGCCGTCCAGCCGGGAACGATGAGCTTGGCGTCGGCGACCTGTTTCCAATCGCCGCCGCGCTGGACCTGCAACTGCGCGGCTTGCGGGTCGCGCTCGCCGACGGGCATGAACTGCGCGGTCATCTTCATGACGTGGCCGTCTATCTTGCCGGCGTTGTCGAGTGTGTGCTGCGTGCACATGACTGGGCCGACGCCGCGCGGATCGGTTTCGACGAGGTTGTCGCCTTTGACCTTCCAGTCTTTGAACCAGAATCGGCCGGTCTGTTTGCCCTTCGATGCCGCGCCCGGGTGGGATACGAGCGCGACGTTGCCCGGCAGCCGTCGCATGTGGATGGTGTTCTTGACATGCCCGAGCACTTTATCTGTTTCGGGGTCGTGAGCCGACAGCGTGATTTCTGTGACCCCATACTGAGGACTGACGGCCGAGAGTTTGAGACGGACGTCCTTTGTCGGCCTGCCGGCGTTGTCACGCTTGTCGGCCGCGGCGGCTGACAACGCTTTGGTCATGGCTTGGGGCTGCTGGTGATCAAAGATGACCAGCCTGCCCGCTGCGGTCATGCCTGCGAAGTAGCCGGCACCGGGGCCGGGGTTGGCGTGGACGATCGCCGCGGCGCGCGGGTCCGGCGTGCCAGCGCCGGCCTGAATACCGAAGAGAAACCCGGTCGCCGCGCGCGGTGAGACACTCTCGGCCGGGCCGATGGTCCCCGTGTGTACGCTCATCTCAAACGCGATCGTTTTCGCCCCCATCGTGTGCGTCACGAGATGCACCGTGCGCATCGGGTGGTTGGCGCGCGACTCGACGCATTCGAGTCGGCCGTCCTTGATCTGCCAGTCGTGCAGCCGGTTGGCCCAGTACTGCTTGCCGACCCAGGTGCGGTCGTTGGCTTTGGACCAGTCGCTGGCAACCTCGGCGGCGAACGTGGATGACGCCGTGGTCAAGGTGACGGCGATGAGCAGGGTGACGATGAGCGGTGTGCGTTTCATGGTGTGACCTGTATGGAGGCAAAGCCCGCCCACGGCCGTGGGCGGGCGTTAGGGGGATGTGGGTGGTGTGGCGTTGATCCGCACCACGCCGATGCCGATCCGGCGCGGTGCCGTTTCGTCGGCGACGATCTCATTGGTTTCATATTGACCGCGTAATTCGCTCCAGTAACGATCGACCTGGATGCGTGGCGTCTCGGTGTTTGGCAGCACGTCGTGTAACACAACGTGACCGCCGGACCGAACGAGTTGACTGTACGACTCGAAGTCGGCCTTGACGCCATCGTAAGTATGGTCGCCGTCGATGAACAGGAAGTCGATCGGTTGTCCATCGAGGATGGATTTCAATTGCTCGAGCGTTTCAGCGGCGTGCGAGTCGGCGCGGAGCAGGTGGACGTTCTGCTCACCCCGCGCGAACGATTCATAAAACGGCGCGCGGCACGGCGCGTAGCCACCGAAGCCGACACTGGGCATGTCGATGCTGACGATCGTGGCGTCGTCGGCCGCAGCCTGTGTCCACAGGTAAAGCGACCCGCCCTTGGCGGTACCGATTTCCACGACGACGCTCGGCCGCCAATCGCAGACCATGCGGTAGAGTTGCTCGATCTCCTGGGGTGCCTGCTGCATCCGCATCGACTTGAAATGGCCCTTGCCGCGGTAGGTAAACGGCACGGCGAATCGCGCCTCCTGCGACGGCAGCTTGCGCTCCAGGTCACGCAGCGTCGCGATCGCGGCGTCGCGGTGCGTGTCGGCGAACATGTTGTACACCAGCGCTTTCATGTGACGTAGATCAGCCTGTCTTAGCCATGCCGCACATGCCAGGGGAATCCTTCGACACTGTCGAACGCACGGCGATCTTCATCGGGGCTGGCGGGGCTGTACGTCTGATCGACGTAGTACAGGAGGCCGGCCGGCGTGTCGCCGACTGTTGCGCAGCCGTGCCAAAGCGGGTAAGGGATCACCAGCACTCCCGGATTCTTCTCGCCAATAAAGCCAAGCCAGGTCTTGCCGTCGGACTCACGGTGCACGCCCACTTTGAGATTGCCCGTCGTGCACAGCCAGAAGTCGGTCTGCCGGGCGTGGCGGTGCCACGCTTTGATCACACCCGGGTACATCGTTGAGTAGTTGATCTGCCCCTTCGGCTCAAGGACACCCTGCATGAGGTTCATCAGCGACCAGCCGCGGTCATCGACAAAGACACCTGCGGAAACGAACAGCGGCTCACCCTCGACAGTGGCTCGGGCGTACGCCTCGGCGATCGGTCCGGCGTGTTCGGTCGGGCGGGCGTAGTTCATTGGCGTGCTCCAACTGCCAGTGTACGTCAATCGCGGGCTCGCTACCGTCGATCGGGCGGTCGTTACATTAGTTACGACGCCACGGGCCGACGCCCTGTCAAATCGAACCACGGAGCACCGACGATGACGCTTGACACCCCACGCCCGGCATACGTTCCCAACGAGGCGCGTTTGACCTGCCTGCTCTTGACCGTCCTCTGCGTTTTGGCACCCGTCGCTTACGCGAAGCCGCCGCTCGAAGCCGGCCTGTCTCCCTTTATGGGTGAACCTCGCTTCGACATGCGGCAGGTTTTCAAGAATGAGCGGTTTCCCAATGTTGTTATTGCGCTCGACGGAACCGTGCTTGCGACCTGGGGGCATCACAGCGTGCGCGTTCGGCGGAGCGAAGACGGCGGCAGGACCTGGGGCGAGCCGATCGTCATCGGCAAGTCGGGGATCCACGGTGGCGGCACGACCGTGGACGAGACAACCGGCCACATCCTCGCATTCGTCGAAGACAAACACCCGCCCGCACCGCTGACCGTTTATCGCAGCAAAGACCACGGCAAGACCTGGCAGGCGCAGGACACGACCATCCACAACGACAGCAAAGGCAATGCGCCGTCGATGCACATGAACGACCACGGCATCACGCTGCGTCGCGGAAAACACAAGGGGCGACTCATTCGGCCGGCGCGATACTACGGCAAGGTGAACAACCGCTCGGAGTGGCCGAACCACTACACCAACGCCGTCTACTCCGACGACGGCGGCAAGACGTGGCACACCAGTGATCCGTTCCCCGAAAATGGCACGGGCGAAGCGGCCGTGGTGGAGTTGTCGGACGGTCGGCTGTATTACAACTCGCGCGTCCACTGGCAGGAACGGCCAAAGAACACACGGCGGCGCTCAGCCATCAGTCACGACAGCGGCAAGACCTGGACCGAGTTCCGCATCGTTGATGTGTTGCCCGACGGACATCAACACCGGTCGTATGGCTGCATGGGCGGGCTTGTCCGCCTGCCGATCAAAGACCGCGACGTGCTGATCTTCAGCAACCTCGACACGCCCAACGCGCGTCGAGAACGCGTCACCGTCTGGGCCAGTTTCGACGGCGGCAAGACCTGGCCGGTCAAGAGACTCGTGTTTGATGGGCCAAGCGCTTATTCATCGCTCAACACCGGTCGGCCCGGCACGCCCAGCGAAGGTTGGGTTTACCTGCATTTCGAGGGCGGGCCAAAGGGCGGTTCGCAGGTCGCCCGATTCAACCTGTCTTGGATACTGCGGGGCGAAAAGACGGGCGATGGAACTTTGCCGGCTTGGGTCAGGTGATACACCTCGCTACCTCAGCGAAGCAGGATGCAACCGCGCCATTGATGTGATTGCGACGGTCAATTGCTCAATAGCCACGAGATTGATCGGCAACAGGATCACTTCGACCAGGATAATGATCGAACCGGCGTCAGCTTGATCGGCTCGCAAGCCATGACACAACAACACTGATCCCGCAACGATCGGGACTCGACACCGGGCATCCCTGAAGACACGCAGCGGGCTTGCTTCAGATTTGGATGCGGTTGCAAAGTCCGCGGAGTTGTTCAAATGCGGCGTTGACCTGATTCGCTTCGGCGTTGACTTTGGCCAATTCGTCCAGGTCGCGCGCGGCATCGGTAACCGAGTCGAATCCGTAGCCCCCCGCCGAGCCCTTGATCGCGTGGGCTAATCCGTGGATTGCCTGGTGATCCAGCGACTCCACGGCCGAGCCCAGCTCGCACATCTGTTCCTGCAGTTCTTCGACAAACAGCACGATCAGCTCGGCAAAGTCCGGGTCGGCGGCGAGGGGGCTGACAAGCGGTTGCTGATCTGTCGTCTGTGAAGAGGGCATGCTGTATCTCGTATGAGTGATCAGGTGCTGCAGTCGATCAGGGTCTCAAGAGAGTCCGATGTTTCGCCGGCGCTACGCGGCCTCTGATGAACTCAAATGGCCATCGGACAAGCTGTGGACCCGGCTCGAAGAATCATCGCCCGACCTAGCGGTGTACTTGGCAATTTCCCGGACCAGGCTGGGACGATCGATCGGCTTGGTCGCGAACCCGTCGCAACCGTGTGACAGGCACTTGTCGCGATCCTCACTCATCGCGTGCGCCGTCAGGGCAACAATCGAGCCGACATACCCCTTCTCGCGGAGCATTGTCGTTGCGCCGAAGCCGTCCAGAACGGGCATCTGCATGTCCATCAGGATCACGTCGAATGGCTGACCGTTCTCAAGGGCCTCCATCGCCGCGTCAACCGCCTTCCGGCCGTTGTCAACCACAGTGACCTGAGTCTTCTCCTTCTTCAGGAGCATGGCAATAAGGCGCTGATTGGCTGGTACATCTTCAGCCAACAAGATCCGTGTACCGGCGATGGAGACATCCTTCTCTTCCGCGCCCGTCGATTCAACGCCCGCTTGACCGTGACCGATCACTTCGTCCGGTTGAATCAGTCGGACGCCCTCGAACGAATCCAACGCAATGGTCGCGCGGAAACGCGTCCCCTTCCCAAGTGCCGACTCGACGATTGTGACGTCACCCCCCAGCAACCGGGCCAATTGCTTGCTGATCGACAGACCCAGGCCCGTGCCGCCGCACTTGCGGGTCGTGGAATCGTCGGCCTGATTGAAGCGTTCAAACAGCCTGCCCGCCTGATCCGCAGTTAAGCCGATGCCCGTATCGACGACGTCAAACCGCATCATCGGGGCGTCACCGTCAATGAATTCAACAGACACCGTCACCCCGCCCTGCTCGGTGAACTTGATCGCGTTACCAATCAGGTTCAGGAGGACCTGACGCAGTCGGGTCGGGTCCGTTCGTACGGTCTCCGGAATCGGACCGGCACGTTCGACCTTGAATCCAATCCGTTTCTCTGCCGCCTTCGCGTACATCAGCGCGTGCAACTCTTCCAGCATCAACACCGGCGAGCATTCGCGCTTTTCAATCGTCATCTTGCCGGCCTCGATCTTGGAGACATCGAGGATGTCGTTGATCAATTGCAGCAAGTGCCTGCCATTCCGCTGAATCGTCTGAATAGCCTCAACCCGCTGCTCCGGCGTGCGGGCGAGGTCGCCACCTTCCAAAAGCAGGTCGGCAAAACCCAGGATTGCGGTCATGGGTGTGCGGATCTCATGGCTCATATTGGCCAGGAAGGCACTCTTGGTCTTGTTGGCCGATTCCGCGGCCTCACGCGCTTCTCGCAGGCGGGCCTGATCTGCCGACAATTGGGCCGCCATCAAGTTGAAAGCACCACCCAGTTGCGACAACTCGTCCCGCCCATCCACGTTCACCTGCGCGTCGAGCCTGCCGCTTTGAAAATCACGGGTCGCCGCAGTCAGGTTGCGGATGCGCCGGGTCATGGAACGCGTGATCCACGTGCTCACGATCACCAACATCAACAAACACACGAAGACGGACGAGAAGACCGTCCACCGAATGTTGGCCACCGGCCCCAGCGCCGTCTTGGCGTCCGTATCGATCAAGACGATCCAGCCCAAGCCGGGCGTCTGGGCGTAGCCGGAGGAGAGCGCCGCAGCCGAGATCACGTCCTCTCCCGTTTGCGGGTCACTCCGCTCGACAACGGCGGACGTCTTCGCCGCGTCGAGATCGATACCGTTCAGGAACGACGACGCCGACTCAAAGGTCAACTTCCTGTTGTTCGATCGCCAAAGGACCCGCCGGTCACGCGTGATCAATGTCAAGACTTCAGAGTCGGAATCAGTCAGACCTGCTTGGACATACTCGATCTGGTTGTCCACGTTCCAGACCACTTTGGCGACACCGAGGAATCTGCCGCCCTCGTCATCGACCCGAAAGCACAACTCGACCGCATGCACGCCCGTGCTTTCGTCGAACTCAACGTCGCCAACATACACACCGTCCTGATGCGCCAGAAGCCACCAGTCTTCGTCATCCTGACGATAATCGGAAGTCCGATGAGACTGGGCCGCGTTGGCGCCGAAACGATTGGTGACAAACACCTCCGCGAAAATGGGAAACGAAAACCCTTCGTTACGCTTGGCCAGCCGCGTTCTCAGATCGGCCGACAGCGGGTGGTTTAACAGTTCGCGCATCAACGGCGAAAGCGAGTCTTTGGGCTGCCGCCGCCACGCCAGGTCACGCTCTTGCCGCACCCGGCTGACCTCTTCCAGACTGCCCAGATTCTCAAACGACCGATTTGAATCCGCTAACAGCTTGTGGAATGCGGCGGTCGCGAAATAGGTTCGCCACTCACCAATGACATCATGCGCCTGGCGATCGAGTTCCAGAATCAAGTCGGCCGACCGCTTACCTTCGGCCGTCTTGATAGTGCCCCGCAAAGCGTGTTCGGTAGCCCGGCCGACGTACAGACCGACGCCGATGAGCAAGACGACAGGCAACACCACAAGGACGGTAAATCTGTGGGTGATTCGCATGGGCCAAGTACGTCTGATTTCCAGCGCCCCCGCCGACCCATCCCCCGTTTATGCGGCAACGTCCGCCTGCGGCTGCGAATCGTCCTCCCCATCCATCTCCGACTCGACTAGATTCACGCTCACGCGACGCAGCACCTGCAGCAGTTGATTGGCAAGATTCGGGGTTTCGACCGTAGGCTCCCCGGAACTGAGCGAAGCCAAAGCTTCTTCCGCCTTCTCCGTGACCTGCCAGAAGCCAAGCGCCCCGCCTTCCGCCTTCATCGACTTGAAGATCGAGCCCAACGTCGTGATGTCCTTCTTCACCACCGCGCCGGACAACTGATCAATGACGGCGGTCATGCTGTTGACAAACTCAACGATCAGCGGCAAGACCGTCTCGTCTTCCTGGAGCGAACTGTAAATCGGCTCCCGGTCAGACGGGTCACCCTGTCCGACTGTCGCATCCTCGATCGCCTGATCAAGATTGCGCGCGGTGACGGGCTTGGCAACAAACGCATCACATCCCACCATCAGAGCTTGCTGCCGTATTTCGTCGTCCGCATCCGCCGTCACGGCGACGATCGTGCCCATGTATTTTGCCGCGCGCAACGACCGGGCCAGGTCCAATCCACTTTCGTCTCCCAATTGCATGTCGAGCACGATGACATCGAACTGCGTCGCCTTGACGGCCTCCATCGTCTCGGCCGAGGTCGCCGCCTGCTCGACGGTGTAGCCGATTCGTTTGAGCCAGACCTCCGCGATTGCCCGCTGAGACTTGACGTCGTCGACCACCAGAGCCACGCCGCGCTCCTGAGACTCCACCTCGGACTTGCCCGACTCCTTCCAACACCTCTGCTCATCCTCGGGCGATAGCTGCGCAAAGTTGGGCAGGTCGATCGGATCGTCAAATCGGATCGCTATCTCGTGGATCATCTTCTTGATGTGACGGCATCGCACGACCTCGCCCGCTACGCCAATCACGGCGCCGTCATCAGCCGTCGGGATGGATGCGGAGAAGCGCGACCCCGGGTGGACATAGCCGGCGTGCAAAAACGCCATGCCACCGGTCGAGACGTTGCGGGTCACGACTCGGCGTTCGATCGCTGAACCCCCCGGCTGCGTCAGTTTGACTTGCAGTCCAAAAATGTAGCGAGTGGCTCGTACCCCTCTGCCGGACCTGTCGCCATCAGAGGATTCCAACGAGTGAAGAATCTCTTCAACCTCAGCGTCCTCGAGGCGCAAGCCATTTGGGGAGTCGTTTGACATAGTCTGCAGTCCGACGCCGAGGTCTGGTCAATCCGCTCCCCCGAGATCCGTCACGCAGGGGCGGACGCAACAACGACCGGTTCAAGTCAATGCTCATATCGGTCCTGTCTACGCGCCACTTCCTTTGATCACTGCCCCGAGCGTCATGTCACTGACATTAAGAATCAGGCTAGCCGATTCATGTGGCATTCCCATCCCGATCCCTACAACTGATACAACTCTGACGTCACCGCCGAATCCGAGTGACGATCATGTCCCCGGACACTTCACAACGCATCATGCTCGACTGCCGAAATGCGGATGGCTCAATGGGCGGAAGTTCAGTGCGGCGTCAGAGAACAAATGCACCCAATCGCCTCATCCCCTGGAAGTGAGTCAAGCCAACGGTGGGGGCGGGATTCGAACCCGCGGTACGAGGAAAACCCGTACGCCGGTTTTCAAAACCGGTCCATTCAACCGCTCTGGCACCCCACCTCGCGCCCTTGCCTGTCGCCGCGCCGGTGGGCGGCGCGTCAAATGGGGCGAGACGGTATCGTTGAGCAATGCTCGGCGGGTGTCAATCTCGGCGTTGGGGCTTTCCAAACATCGCCTGAGCGACGCGGCGGGGGCCGCCCCGGAAGTTCGGCCCCCGCGCAGCGCCGATCGGCTCACGGTCTATTGGATTAAACCGCGATCCGCGGCGTGTTCGGTGTCAACATGCTGGCACTCGAGCAGGATTCCGTGTCAGTTTCTTGAGGCTCCGATAAGGATCGCCTTCCACACCGGAGATCAGCCAACATGGATCAGATCGCCCAAATCCCTGCACCGCCCGCTCGTCCCAGGGATGGCCACAAGGGGAGTTTCGGCACTGTCCTGGTCGTCGGCGGCTGCCCAACCATGCCGGGTGCGCCGGCCCTGTGCGCGTCCGCCGCTCTTCGTGCCGGCGTTGGGCTGGTCAAACTTGTGGCGACGCAAGAGGTGTTGCAGACCGCCATCGCGATCGAGCCGAGCGCGACCGGTTCGATCGTCGATCCAGGCGAAGGCACCACGAGATTCAGTCTAGCGGCGGATCGGGCTGATCCAACGCGCTCAGCCGTCGTTGCCCTCGGCCCCGGACTCGGTCGAAGCGCGGCCTTGACCCAGTCGGTTCGCCACCTACTGCGAGGTCCGCGAGCCGTCGTGCTCGACGCCGACGGTCTGAATGCACTGGCTGATCTGCGTCAAGCAAGGCCTGCCGAGGGCGGGCCGGTGGTCATGACGCCGCACCCCGGTGAGTTTCGTCGGTTGGCCTCAGCAGTTGGGCTCGATCTGGACGACGCCGCGGCGATCGACCCCGCGCGGCGCGTCGATTCGGCCGGCGCTTTGGCGCGCGAGCATGACGCCGTGGTCGTGTTAAAAGGTGCGGGCACGGTCGTCACGGACGGTCAACGATTCGCTGTTAATACGACGGGCAATCCCGCGCTGGCCACGGCCGGCAGCGGCGACGTGTTGACCGGTTTGATCGCGGCGCTGATCGCCCAGCACATGTCGCCGTTCGAAGCGGCTGCGCTCGGCGCGCACCTGCACGGGCTGGCGGCCGACCGCTGGGCTGACCGTCATGGGCCCAGCGGCTTGACCGCGCAGGACCTGGCGCGTGAGTTACCCGATGCGTTCGAGCAGATTCGTCGTGAAGGGTCGCAGTAGAGAACGATGAGCCTATTCAGTCGTTTGTCGAGGACATGACGACTCCAATGGTCAACAATATGTTGGCCCAGGTGCGCTGTTCGCCTGTTGCGATCGTCAGCGCGACGTCGTCTCGGCCTGCCACGTCATAAAAGTCGAAACGCGCGATCGGATCGAGTTCGAGGTCGCTGCCGGCATCCCGCAACGCACCGCGGTAGTCAGCCCAGATCGGCGGGTCCGTATCGCGCGCGTAAGGGCCTTCGGTGTCGTACTGCATGACCGCCGCGGCCTCGACCGGCACGGCGCTCAACAAGGCGCCGAGCACGTCCAGACAACCGACTTTGCCCGGCGCCAGGTTGAGCGAAACAAGTGTGGCGTTTCGGCCGAGCGTGGTGGCGAAGGGGTAGTTTCCGTCGGCGATGAGGATCTTCGAACCGTGACCGGCTCGGCCGAGCGCTTCCAGAATCTGCGGGTGGGTGAGTTGGCCTTTGAGCATGGGCGTTCCTGTACTTGGCCAGGGAATGTCGGCCGTTGCCTTCAACAGTCGCACATCGATGCGGCGACCCAATGTATCCATATCCGCCGCCGCTCGCGTCGAATACGAAACACTGCTTTCAATCTAATTTGAGGCATTCCTTACGGACGTACTCAATGAAAACCCGGTGCAATCGCCGGGCGACGGGACCCGCGACGCCGTGGTGAATCGGCTGTGTGCCGATTCTAACGACTGGGCCGATATGCGTCGTCGTGCCGCAGATGAGCACCTCGTCAGCCGAGAGCAAGTCGCTGGTGGTAAACGATTCTTCCAGGCATTTCAAACCGGCATCGCGCGCCAATTGGATGACGATCTGCCTGCTGATGCCGTTGAGGATGTGGTGGTCAGCCGGGTGGGTGAGCAGTTCGCCGGACCGAACGATGAAAATGTTGGCGCTGGTCGATTCGGTGACGGTGTCGCCTCGATGAAGGATTGCTGTGTCGGCTTCGACACGGCGCGCGTCGCGCTGGGCCATGACACTGGGCAGCAGCATCAGCGACTTGATGTCGCACCGCCCCCAGCGGATGTCTTCAGCCAGAACGGCGGTCACCGTGGGCGGATCGTCCTCGGGCGCGCCGACCGGTGGCGCGGGATACGAGATCATGACGACCGTCGGCTTCACGTCATCAACAACGCGCTGCGTTCGTGGCGCGACACCGGCCGAGATCTGCCAGTAGACCACGCCGTCGCGCAATGCGTTGCGGGCCATGAGTTCATTGCTGAGTTCGGCGAAGTGTGACAGGTCGTCGGGTTCAGACAATCCGACGGCGGCCAGACTGCGCCTTAGCCGCCCAATGTGTCCTTCCATCGCCAAAGGCAAGCCGTTGTAGTAGCGAGTGACTTCGTAAACGCCCTCGCCGAATAGCAGGCCGCGTTCTTCGACGTCGATCTTCGCCTCCCGGTGCTGGACGAATTGGCCGTTGAGATAGACCGCTTGTGAGTCAGAGTCGGACATGGATCAGCCGTTCATGTAATGAAGAACGAGTCTATGACGAGTCAAACAGGCCTGACCAGGAGCGGCAAACGGGCGCTCGGTCACGTCGATGGTTAAGTTACAGCCGCATCGGACTTCACGGGCCCCATTGTCCGAGTGCAAGAGTATCGCTAATCTTGCATCATGCCGGCCCCCGTTGAATCGCCCTCTTCCAGTCAAAGCGAGATGACCGATCGCTCTGACCCGCGATCCTGCGGGTGTCGTGCTGGCAACATCGTCGCGGCGGCAACGCCGGCGGCGGCGATCGCCGTGTTGATTGTTATCTACATTGCCTCTCCCGTTTTTTACGTCAACCACATCCTCGAATACCAGCACCGCGAGTCGCAAGCGGTCGAGATGGTGACCTTCCTCGCCGCCTCGGTCGCGGCGGCCATGCTCTTCCTCGCGGCCTCTCGATTGTGGCGGATCGGGGCAGCGGCTTTGCCGGCCTTCGGCGTCGATCCCAACGACCTGCGCGGCCCGGCGGCGCTGCGTGGCCGGGGCGGGGCGATCATCGTCGCCGTTGTCGCGTTGGCGACACTCTTTTTCGCCGGTGAGGAGGTGAATTGGGGGCAGAACTTCTTCAACTGGGGTGTGCCGGAGTATGAAAAAGGCACCGGGTTCGCGGGGCCGGAGGTCAATCTGCATAACAGTTTCGAGGTCGTTTCCGTGCAGAGCCTGGGGTCGGCGTTCCTGCTGGGTGTGTTCTTCGGCCTGCCGTTGATGTGGCTGGGCCGCCATCGGTTGACCATGATCGGCGATTGGGGGCCTGCAATACCGACTTGGCCGGTCGTTGCGGCGATGCTCACCGTCCAGTTGTGGGGGCTGGTCAAACCTCTTTATCGCGCCATCCATCCCGACGCCGGATGGGAAAGCACCGCGGACTACCTGGATTTGCTGGCCCAGGTCCGGGGCGACTCCCCTGTTGAGATCGATTCCGCCCTCTATCACTACGTGGGCTTTTTCGATCAGGTCAAGGAACAGAAGGAGATGCTCGTCGCGATCGTTCTATTGCTGTATAGCATTTATTTAAATGGACTTGCGCGACGTTTGGCGTCGGGTTCGGGCCGTTCCTTTGCTGAAACGGGCTGACATCGGCTTGATCGCGGAAACGCCGCTTTTCGAGGATTCTGGGGCTGTCGTCCGATGTCCAATAATCAAGCAGAATCGGCGTTGATTGCCCTTGAGAGGCCAGCAGAGTACGCTATTGCACGGTTCCGAGGGCCGATTCCGGCTCAGATCAAGACCAAGCACAACGGAGTATCGCGATGCTCGAGACATACGAACAACTTCAGCAACTGATTACCGAGGTCGAAGACGACGTGCGTAAAGCCGCGGGCGGCAACAAGGCGGCCGGCACACGTGTTCGCAAGGCGATGCAAGACGTCAAGAACCTCTGCCAGACCATGCGCAAGCAGGTGCTGGAATCGCGCGACGGCAGCGAAGGCGGCTGACTCGGCCGACCCACGCCTCCCGCCGTCCCGAAAGCAGAATAACGCCAATGGGGCGCGCAGCCGCGATCTAACCCGTCAAACGGGGCGATCCGCGATTGCGCGCATCTATTCTGTGGCCAGAATACGCTGTGTCAACTGCCACAAGCCCACGGACTCGACTGCCTGATGCCCGTCACCCAACTGTTTGACATTGAGAGTCTGGATCTTGATCAGGTCCAGTACGATGCGGAAGCGATCGAGCGTATCAACCCGCACAGGGGCGACATGCGCCTGCTCGACGGCGTCATTTGGCTGAACGACGACATCACGCGTGGCATCGCATATCACGACGCCCGTGAAGATGCATTCTGGGTACCGGGGCACATCCCCGGCAGGCCGTTGATGCCGGGCGTGCTCATGATCGAGTCGGCTGCTCAGTTGGCGAGCTTTGTCTGGCTCAAGAAGCTGGAAAAGCAGTTCATGGCGTTTACACGGCTGGACGAGTGTGTGTTTCGCAACACGGTCGTGCCCGGGGATCGGCTGTATGTGCTCGCTGAGCAGGTCGAGTGTCGGCCGCGGAGGTCGATCTGCCGCTGCCAGGGGCTGGTCAACGGCAAACTCGCGTTCGAGGCAAAGATCACCGGGATGCCGATCTGATGGCCGAAGCGCCGCACGCCTGGGTTGAACGATTGCGCGGCCGATTCGTCGTGTTCGACGGGCCCGACGGCAGCGGCAAGAGCACTCAGTTCAAACGGTTCGCTGATCTGGTCGCGAAGGCTGGGGTCGAGGTCTGCCAGGTCCGGGAGCCCGGTGGCACGATGGTTGGCGAGCGCGTCCGGCAGGTATTGCTCGATAACGACCTGCACGATCAGATCACGCTGCGATGCGAAATGCTGCTGTTCATGGCCAGCAGAGCACAACTCGTCGCTGAGCGGGTTAGACCCGCACTGGCGAGGGGCGAATTAGTGTTGGCTGATCGCTTCATTAGCTCGACGCTCGCATACCAGGGGGCGGCAGGCGGCCTGCCTGTCGAGGAGATTCGAGCCGTCGGTCAGGTCGCACTCGGAGACCATTGGCCGGACCTCGTCGTCGTATTCGACGTGGACGAGCAGACTGCCGCGTCACGGCTGAACCCGCTGCTGGATCGGATGGAGATGAAAGGCCGGGACTACCACCGAGCCGTCCGGCAGGGGTATCTCGATCAGGCCGCTATCGATCCGGACCACTACCTGGTCGTCGACGCCCGGGACGACGCAGAGACGGTCTTCGACAGGCTCGTCACGCAACTTGCCAGCCGATTCAGGCCCTAGATTCAGCCCCCTTCGCCGATAACCCTCGCCAGCGACCTTGCCAGTATCTCTGGCCGATTGAGCGGGCCCGTTAAGTCGCAGCTTTGGCGAACCGAAGTCGGACTAACGCAGTATTGCCGGAGTCGGGAACGACCCGGCGCGGCCGGCTGTACCGATTGTGCGGCTCAGAGGCCCCAGAGGGGTCTGCCGAACGCGGGAAAAGGTTGCCTGACAAGGGATTTGGGGTACGGTAGAATACCTCTGCCGGTGGCCGACTCGGGACCGTGGAAGCCGGGATTCGGCCTTGTAAATGGAGTGACGTGGCGTGGATGGAAGTGGGCGTGGGAAGTGAAACGACCCCTCTTCGCCTCACTGCGATCTGGACAGGCCGTCCAATCGACAACCCGATGGCTTGGAGCGAGCCGGCGCCTCGGAGGTGATCAAGCGTTTTACGCTCACCGAGCGAGGCTTCGACGCTCGCCGGAGTTGGGTCGGACGACAGGATTCGTGAGTCAGAGTTCGCCCGTTACGCAACGGGCAGCAGGTGGATGATCGATGCCAGAACCGATGACGGTGGTGATGGTCGGAGCCGGAGGCGGAAGCGTCCTGTTCGGTCTTGCGCGCCGTCAGTTCAAACTATTCAAAGAGTTGATGGACCTGATCGGCGGTGCGATTGCGATGATCGTCTTCCTGCCGGTCATGTTGGTCTGCGCCGTCATGATCAAGCTAAGCGACCCTGCCGGCCCTGTGCTCTATCGCCAGGTCCGCGTCGGCTACGAAGGGCGGCTGTTCACGATCTACAAGCTGCGATCGATGTACGTTGACGCCGAGTCGCGAGGCGGCGCGCAATGGGCCGGCGAAGACGACCCGCGCGTGATCCCGCTGTGTCGATGGATGCGCAAGAGCCACGTCGATGAACTGCCTCAATTGTTCAACATCCTCAAAGGCGAGATGAGCCTGGTCGGCCCCCGACCCGAGCGGCCGGAGTTGTTTGAGGATCTGACCAGCTACCTGCCCCGCTACGAAGAACGACTCACGGTCAAGCCCGGATTGACCGGGCTGGCGCAGATATATAACGGCTACGACACGGACATGGAGTCTGTCCGTCGTAAGCTCGAATACGACCTGCAGTACATTGAGAACATGAACCTTGGCTTGGAAGTCAAGCTGCTGTTTGCGACCGTCGCCAAGTTCCGCGACGAGGGAGCGCGTTAACCGAAACGCGGAGGCGTGGAACGAAAGCACAGGGTCGAACCGTATCGGCCCGCCCGTTCGTTGAAGGAAGAGAAACCGATAAACCCCCGAGATGCTCGACCATGACTGAACGACTCACCGCCCGCCTGCTCATGTTTGCACTGTTGGCCGTCGGCCTTTCAACCGTCGGCGGCTGCACGGTCCCGCAATACACGGACTATGACGCCTTTATGAAGACGCCTCGGCCGATCGTCGGCGGCAAGCCGTACGTCATCGAGCCGCCGGACTCGATCCGCATCACCGCCCCGAACGCGCCGGAGATTCATAACCAGGGCGCGAGCCTGCGACCGGACGGCTTCATCACGCTCCCATTGCTCGGTGAGATCTTCGCCGCGGGCAAGACGCCCAAGCAACTGGGCGCCGAGATCGAAGAACAGATCCTTCAGTACTACGAGGACGTGACCGTGCAGGTCGAGGTCACCGGCTTCAACTCGAAGGAGTTCTACACCGCCGGCGAACTCGGCGGCGGCGTGAACCGCTATACGGGCCGTGACAACGTGCTCAACGCCGTGGTCGGCCGCGTCGGGCGTACAGCCTGGCCCGAGAAGATGATCGTGATCCGCCCCAATGAAGAAGGCGAGTTGATCCGCAGAATGAGCGTGAACTTCAAAGAGATGGTTGAGAAGGGTGACTTGCGCTACAACGCCGTGCTCGAAGAAGGCGACATCATTTTTATGCCGATCAACCCTGTCGCGGCGGTCGGCGTCGTCATCCAGAACCTGTTGTCGCCCGTTCAGCCCGTGCTCCGTGCTGTTGGCACACCTTCGAGCATTGGCAGCAGCCTGAACCGGGTCGACGACTTCTCCGACCCGAACGACCGCGACCGACGGCGTTGATCCTTCGACCGTTAGCGACTTGAGAGACGATCCGCAGGAAAGATCAGGAGCAGAACTATGGCATGGCGCAAACCATCGAACATTCAAGGCTGGCTGAAACTCGGTCTCCGTCACTGGAAGAAGGCTGTGTTTCCCGCCCTGTTCGTCATGATCGTCGCGGCGGTCGCCAGTTTCTGGTGGCCGCGCTCTTACAAAGCCGAGGCCAAGTTCCAGCGGCGCATGGACCTGACCGTCATGGAGGCGGGCACGTCGACCATCGACCGCAACCTTCAGCCGATCCGCAGAGCCTTGCAGGAAGACCTGCGCGGCCGTAAGTCGATCGATCAATTGATCGACGACCTGATCGCGTCGGACGCGCACGTGAGCAAGCAATGGCAATTCCCGCACGCCCCGGACGGCGCGCTGACCAAGGAAGGCCAGTTCAAGAAGCAGGACCTGATCCGAGACATTCAGAAACGCCTCAACGTTTCCTACCAGGTCCGGTCCAACGAAATCGATCAGATCGTCGTTGCGTACACCGACCCCGACCGCGTCCTGGCGCCCAAGGTCACGAACCGGTTGATTGAGAACTACATCAAGAACACGCGCGATCAGCTCAATGGCATGCTGCTCAAGGCGCAGCGCTTCTTCAAGAGCGAGGTCGACCGGTACACGACGCAGACACGCGAGTTGGAACGCAAAAAGCTGCGCATGGAACTCGACCACCCGGGCCTGGCGGACGACGATCCGTCCGGTGTTCGAGCCAAGCTCGAAAACCTGCAACGCAAACGCGATCGACTGGACGAAGAGTTGCTCGTGCTGAAACACAAGCTCCAAGCTTTGCTCACCTTCGTCAAGAATCAGCCTGAGATGATCCCGCGTACGACGACGATTGAGAATCCGGAGCGTAAGAAGCTGATCGATCGCCGAGACAATCTGGCGGAGAGCCTCGATTTCAGTATCAATGAGCTGAAACGTCGAGAAACGCACCCGGACGTGATCAACCTGCGCCGACGTATTGCAGAAATCAACGAGCGCCTCGCCAAGATGGACGTCGAAATTGCCGGCGACGCCGTGCTGGAGCCCAACCTGCAACGGCTCGAAGCCGAGCAGAAGGTGCGCGAGTTGGCGGCCGAGGTCACTGCGAAGGAGTCGCAGCGACAAGACACCAGCAACATGGTCGAACAACTCGAGATCCAGGACCGGAACTTCTTCCCCGTCCGCAAAGAGTATGTCGACATTTCGACCAAGCTGAAGGACGCCGACCGTCAACTCAAGTTCTGGCGTGACAACCTGCGAAAGACGACGGTCGCCCTCACAGCCGAGGTCGGCTATCGCGGCGTGCACCTGGACTTCATCCAGCACGCGCCCGAGCTGGAGCGTCCGAGCAAGCCAACGCTGTTGATCATCACCGCCATCGCCTGCGCGGCCGGCGTCGTTTGCGCCCTCGGCATCATCGCCTTGGCCGAGTTGATGGACCGTTCGTTCCGCAGTGTCGAACAGGCGGTCGACGACCTGAAACTGCCCGTGCTCGGCGCGGTGAACGAGATCGTCACGCCCGGCCGAGCCCTTCGCCGCAAGGTCATTGGCTGGGGGGTCATACCCGCGCTGATGGTGGGCATGCTGATCATCCTGGGCGCGGCGTTCCTGTCGGTCTATATCAGCCTGGATCAGCCTTATAAGTTCGACCAGTTCAAGCGGAACCCGGTCAGCTTCATCGAGAAGACATACCTCGGCTAAGCCGGGCGCTATCGTGACGGCCCGTTATCGACTTGCAGCGTGAGAAGCCGATAGGTTGTTGCAGAACATGTATGAGACTTATTACAACCTGTCGGTCGCGCCGTTTCACAACACGCCGAACTCGCGCTTCTTCTTCGAGACGGAGCAGCACCGAGAGGCGTTGGCAAAACTCGAATACACGGTGCGCAACAAGCGCGGGTTCGCGCTGATCACCGGCGAGATCGGCGCTGGCAAGACGACCCTGATCCGCACGCTGATGCGCCGCTTGGGGTCGGACGCGCGGATCGCGATGATCAATAACACGCGGCTCGATTCCGAACAACTGCTCTACATGATCGCGCAGGAATTTCGAGTCGAGATGCCGCCGAACGCCGATAAGGCAACGCTCCTGCGTGCCCTGCGCTCGTTCATCGAGCACGAGCACCAGGTCGGCCGATTCGTCTGCATCATCATCGACGAGGGCCAATGCCTCACGATCGACGAGTTTGAAGAGATCCGTCTCCTGACCAACATGGAGACCGAGACCGATAAGCTCGTGCAGTTGCTGATTCTCGGTCAACCCGAGTTGCGAGCGACGCTCAAGCACCCGCGCCTGGCACCGCTGATTCAGCGTATCTGCATGTACACGCACCTGAACCCGATGTCGTTCGACGACATGACAAAATACATCGCGTTTCGGCTGGTGCGTGCGAGCAAGGGCCGGCCGAACGTGGACTTTTCGCGCGAGGCGTTACGATCGATATATGACTACGCCAAAGGCGTACCGCGGCTGGTCAATCTGGTTTGCGACAACGCGTTATTGGTGGGATACTCGAACGACACCCGACTGATCGACTCTGCGATCGTCAAACGGGCTATCTCGCAGATGTTGCCCAATTTTGACAACCAGATGGCCGATCTATTTGAAGACGACCCGATCGGGGAGCAGGAGCTGGACGATGGGCGACGTATTTGACGCCATGAATCGCTCAAACAAGGAGCGCGACGACGGGCCGGAAGGCAAGCCGGCAGCGCAAGGCGATCATGCGCCTGAGCCGACGCCCGATAAGCCGGAGCAAGGCGGCTTGCCGATCGACGACGTCGACGCCACCCCTGTCATTGAAGAGCAGCCGGAACGTCAAGCGCCCGCCACACCGCGACGCGAACAACCCGCGCCGCCTCCGCCGATCGAAACGCAACGCCCCACCAGGGCAGCCCCGGTCGCCGCGGCCAGCGACCGCTTCCAACAAGAACAAGACGCCCAGGAACGCCCGTCGATCGATGAGATCGATCCGATCACGGGCGCACACGTCGGGCTGGACAGCCTCAACGGATACTCCGCCGACGTCGTCGTCCACCACGACCGCGGCTCGATCATCACCGAGCAGTACCGCGCGATCCGGACACAGATCCTCGCCCGCGCCCGCAACCGCCGCGTACAGACGCACGTCATCACCAGCTCGGCCCCCGAAGAAGGCAAGAGCGTCACGACGGTGAATCTCGGCATCGCGTTCAGCGAGTTGCGCAGCCAACGCACGCTGCTGCTCGAAGGCGACCTGCGTCGTCCGGCGTTCGCCAAGCTATTCGACCGGCCCACGCCCAACGGTCTGCTTCAATACCTGCGAGGCGAAACGGACGACATCGACAGCATCGTCTACCCGACGGTGTATGACAATCTCCAATTCCTGCCGGCCGGCGGCAAGGAGTTTGCGCATTCGACCGAACTGCTGTCCAGCCCGCGCATGCATAATCTGCTGGACCGACTCAAAGACACGTACGACCACATCTTCATCGATTCGCCGCCGGTCATCACGGTGACCGACGCGTGCATCCTCGGCGCGAACTGCGACCAGACGCTGCTGGTCATCCGCCTGCACAAGACGCCGACCGAAGTCGTCGACCGGGCCAAGCGGCTGCTCCGCGCGTCGAATTGCGAGATCGCCGGCGTCATCCTGACGCACATGGAGATGGAGCTATCACGCTACCTGTATCGATACGGATACACCTACACCTGATGCCGCTTGCGGCTTAGCGCCCCGCGCAATGCTTACCGCCATCCAACCCGCTGTCGAGAAGGGGCCCTCGACCATGTCCGAAGACGCCGGCCAGACGGAAGCGCCCGCGCGCAAGCCGCGCGTGCTCATGCTCACGCACCGGCTGCCCTACCCGCCCGATCGGGGCGACCGCATCCGCGCCTACCACATGCTCAAGTTCCTGGCCAAGCACTTCGACGTCGCCATCGCGTGCGTCAGCGAAGAGGCCGTCTGGCTGCAACACCACCAACTGCTCGCCGCCATCGCCAAGAAAGTTGACATCCTGCCGATCAGCCCGACGATCGGCAAGCTGCGCGGCCTGTTCGCGCTGCTGACCGGCAAGGCCGTCACGCCCGCCTGTCACTTCCGCCCCGCCTTAGCGCAGACCATCGAAGACTGGCACGACCAGTGGCCGTTCGACGCGGTGCTCACCTTCTGCACCGGCATGATCGACTACGCCCGCTACGCCGTGCACGCGCACGGCAAGAACCCACGCCCCATCCGCCACGTGCTCGACCTGGTCGACGTGGACAGCCAGAAGTGGGCCCGATACGCCAAAGACAGTTGGCCGCCGATGAGTTGGGTCTACTCAGCCGAGGCCCGTCGCCTGCGCAAGATCGAGGCGGGCAAGCACGACAAGTTCGACGCGATCACAGTCATCAGCGACGCCGAGGCCGACGCCTACCGCGAGCACGTCGGTCAACACGACAAACTCCGCGTCGTCGAGAACGGCGTCGATACCGAATACTTCGAGCCGCAGGACGATGTCGATGACCACACGATGGTGTTCGTCGGCGTGCTCAACTACCGGCCGAACGTCGATGGCATCGTCTGGTTCGTCAAACAGGTGATGCCGAAGCTTCGCGAGCGCTTGCCCGACGCGAAGCTCGAGATCGTCGGCCGACACCCCGTCGCAAAGGTGCAGGAGTTGGAAGCGACGGCCGGTGTGCACCTGGTCGGCTCCGTGCCCGACGTGCGCGAACACATCGCCAGCGCGTCGGTCTCGATCGCCCCGCTGCTGCTCGCCCGCGGCGTACAGAACAAAGTACTCGAAGCGATGTCCAGCAGCCGGGCCGTCGTCTGCTCACCCGCCGCGGCCGAGGGCATCGACGCCGCCCCCGGAAGCGACCTCATCGTCACCGACGGCGACGACCCAGACAGTTGGGTCGATCACCTCGAACGCGCGCTGACCGACACCGAGTACCGCAAATCGATCGCGACCGCGGCACGCAAACGCGTCGAAGACCGGTACTCATGGGACGCGTGCTTGCAGCCGTTGCTGGGGTTGTTAACGGGTGACAACGAATAGCCGCTTGCGGCTTAGCGCGGATCCCAATCACCTTGCAATTCCGGTATGCTCAGAAGCCGCACCAATCACGGCCGGCGATCACCCTGCGCGCTTGTAAACTGACAAACAGAGATCGGACAATTACACCCACTTGCCATGCGCGACACGAAGCTATATCAGTCCTACGTCATCTTCAATTCCATGACGGCCTTGTTGGTGTCATTGCTTGTTCTGACGATTGCGGCGTTCATCGTCATCCTGATCAACCATGACTACGCGGACTCTGTTAGCGAAGACATCTTCAACGCGGTCGTGCCTGCCCTGATTCTTATATCGGTTGCCGCGCTGCTCGTCTCGGTCATTCTAGGATGGGTCTTGCGATTCAAACACGGGTACAAGAGCCGAATCCATACGCTCATGACCGTCCTCAGCGTATTCGTTGTGCTGACATTCCCCGGTGCTTTCCTACTTGTCAAACTCACCGACTCCCTCACCTCGCGACCACAAGGAAAGCCCATCACCGTCCAACCCGCCCCACCGGCCCCGACCGCGCAGCAAAGCAAGATCGAAATCAAAGTCATGGCGGACGGCACGCTGTTCGCCGACGGTCAGCCGGTGACGCTTGACGAACTGCGCCCCCTGCTTGCGAAGCTTAAGGAAGAGGACGGGACGGTCTGGTACTACCGCGAAGTGTCACCGGACGAGCCGCCCACGATCGCGACGGGCGTGATCGACCTTGTCATCGAACACGAACTTGACGTCACCTTGTCGACCAAGCCCGACTTCTCCGACGCCGTCGGCCCCGACGGCGTGCCGGTCCCGCGATGACGTTGCGATTCGCTCGGAATGTAGTGTGGGCAGTGCCCGCCCTACGAAACCTTCGCCTCTCGGTACCGCGCCTTGAGTCGTTCCTGATAGCTCAGCAACCGGAAGTTAAACATGTGTTCCGGCTCGAACAGCAACGGCTGGCGGGCCAGAAACGCGTCCTGCAATTGCTTTTCGCGGTCGGCGTCGCCCGAGAGGTGCGCCAGCCGGCAATGGGCGAGCAGACGCATGTCGTCCAGCCAGGGGAAGTCGTTGTCCGCAAGTTCGACACTGTCCAAGACCGCAATGGCCCCGTTGACTTCTTCGACCTTGACGGATCGGATGACAGCCGCCTGCATCTTCGTCAGGCCGACGGGGAAGCCTTGATTGCCCGACTCTGCAACATGGCTGTCAAACGAATTCAGGAGGTCAGTGAAGTCGTCACGAACCACGGCGTCGATGAATGCCAGCAACGGTTCAAAGGCAAAGTCAGACAGTTTCTCCGACGCCGTCTGCGTGAATTGGCGAAACGTCTCCATGTCGTCTGTCAATTCGTAGGCCGCGCCGAGCGTGCCCCACGTGACGCTGAAAAATGGCAGGCCGCGCATATAAAGGAAGTGGTCGTCGGCGATCCGCAGGTCGTAGTACGCGTCGGCGATCGGCAGGACATACTCGATGACCTTGTCCGGCCGATCCCACAAGTACGCGTAGCGCGCCTGCGTCAGCGCGTAATTGGCGGGCACGTCGGGAAAACGACAGCCGTCGAACAGCTCGATCATCCGGTCGCTGTCGCCGGTGTGCTCGACCTCCTGCCCCAATGAAAAACGCATGAGCGTCGAATCCGGACACGCTTCCAGCCCGGCCGCGAACCGCTCCAATGCCGCAGCGCGGTCGCCGCGCTGAAACGCGGCGATACCCCGGAACCGATGCCAGGCCTCGGCCTCTTGTTCACCCAATCCCGCAAGGTCGATCTTCGCCAACTCGGTTTCGAGTTCGTCGACCCGGCCTTCGTCCTGCAAGCGGTCCACGAGGTCTTCGATCTGATTGGGCATGGTCGCTCGACTCGCGTGTTCACAACGGGATCTTGCAGTACGTCCACCACGCACCGATCGTCGCGCCGAGTTGGATGATATCGTCCGGATCGGTGTGTACGGGGTTGTGCCCCGTGTCACTGTCGCTCCACGTGACACTGCCGTCCTCAAAGAGAAAGTTGCAACCGTACGGCTCGCCGTCGGGGCGGGTGTGACTCGAGAACGGCGCGGTGGCGTAAAACCACGACATGTTGCCCGAGTGGTACTGCTTCATGTCGACGAGGATCGGCGCGTTCGCGGCAGGCCCGTCGAAACGTGGGCGGAAGAACCAGTCCTGACCCGCATAGGTGTAGTTGGTCACGTTGTCCTGATTGCGTCCTGGCAGGTAGAAGTACCCGACCAGCCCACCGGTGACGGCCACGTCGTTGTCGCGGTGCCACTGCTGTGTCGGGCAGTTGAGGACGCTGGCCGCCTTCTTCTTCCAGTTGGTCGCGTTGCCCATCATGTACTCGGCCCACATCTGCTCGACCACCGAGCTGTTCCAACTCATGTGGAAGCCGTTGCGGTAGTTTTCGTACGGCGCGGACGCGGGGTTGGCAAACCAGCGGTTGTCCGGAAACGCGTTGTCGTTGTCGTTGGCGTAGCTGCGCACGCCCTGCGCCCACTGACGCATGTTGGCCTTGCACATCGCGATCCGCGTCTGATCGCGGGCACGGTTCAAGGCCGGCAGCAGCAGCGCGACAAGCAGGATGATGAGCGAAATGACCACCAGTACCTCGATGAGGGTGAATCCACCGGACCGATTGCGAACAGGACTGCGTGGCACGACGAGGTATTGTCCGTGTGCGTAGGCCCCCAGTCAAGGGGTTGGTATTCGCCAACCGGCTTGTTAGACTGGATTGCCCCGGAGCCGCGGCCCCACCAGCCCGCCGACTGCCGTACCAGTACCAAATTCGGAGGAATGTCGATGATGACGACCACGACAAGAATCGGTTTGCTCGCTGTCGCTCTGTTCGCAATGGTGCTCACGCATCCGGCGCATGCGGTGGTGTCGTCCGGCCCGGGTGGAAGCGGCGTGACCGTCGGCAGTTCCAGCCTGATCCCGTCGCTCGATTACAGCGACTCATACACTGGCACGCCGGACGGCGGCAACCCGTTCCGCCCCTACGTCGCGGCAATCCAACCCGCGCAGGCATACTTCGTCGAAAGCTCACACGGCAACCCGAATCGCTCGTTCACCGGCTCGCTCTGGAGTATCGCGCAAGACCCGTCGGCCGGCGGGGCCGGTTTTGTCAACGGCACGCCGACGTATCCCGGCGACGCGACGGCCGGCTCGGCGACCGGCTTCACCCAGCGCGGCGGCGGAGGCGACTACGGCATCCGCTACGGCTTGCGCGATCAATATGTCGTTCAAGTCGATGCGGTCCAGATGACCGACCGGATCGACATCACCACCGGCCCGACACCGGGCACGATCTTCGCCGGCAACAGTGTGTCCGTCTTCTTCAGGCAGAGCGGTTCCGGCCTGCCGGAGATCGGTATCTTCAATGGCGCGACTGAAACCAATTCCGGATTGACGACCGGCATCGCGCCCGGCACATGGAACAACTACGCAGTCGCGTTCGACCGCGCGAACAACATGATCGAGGTGTTCGTGAATGAAACGTCGCGCGGCGTGCTCGACCTGAATACATTTGCCGGCGGCATCTACGCCAACTTTTCGAACGCGGCCGTCGGCGCGGGCGGGGCCGGCGGCAATCGCACATGGACGGACAACTTCCAGGTCGGCGGCGCGTCGCCCCTGGACCGACTCGCACCGGGCCTTACCTCGTACTGGAGTTTTGACGAGGCGAATGCCGGAACGGCACTGGCCAACGACCCACTGAGTGGGAACAACGGCACATTCGCCGGAAGCGCGACGCGTACAGCCGGGTTGATCGGAGACGGCGCGGCGCAGTTCAACGGCACGGCAGGCGATGGCGTGAACGTTGGCAACGGCCAGGCGACTCCGGCGGGCGACGGCGCCGGGTCGGGCGACTTCACCTTCACCACGGGCATCACGATCGAAGCGATGGTCCAGACGACTTGGAACGGCACGACGTTGGCTGAGGTGTTCCGAAAGGAAGACGGTGGCAATCGCATCCTGCTGTCACTCCAACCGGCCGGCTTCATCAGCGGCCAGGGCACGGGCCCGGGTATCTCACTCGGCCTGAACACGGGCGGATACAGTGAGTTGGACCTGGCATTCGACGACGGCGGCGCCCGGCCGACACTCGCCGATTTCGCTGATGGGCAACCGCACCACTTGGTCGCGCTGTTCGACTCACTGACCGGCGAGAAGTCGATCTATCTGGACGGCGTGTTGATTGGCACGCAGGCGTTCGCACCGGGTACGCCGTTGCTGGCTGTCGGCGGCACGGCGGCCTTTATCGGGAATCTGAGCAGCGGCGGCGAGCCGTTCGATGGCGTGATTGACGAGGTCGCCCTGTACAACCGCGCCTTATCGCCCGACGAGATCGCCGCCCACTTCGCCAATGTCCAACTCGGCCGGAACTACTTCGCAGCCGCCCCCGTCCCCGAGCCCGCGTCGATCGCCCTGCTCGGCCTGGCCGGCCTCGCGCTGACGCGCCGACGGCGACGGCAGGCCTGAATCCCCAGCCGCTTGCGGCTTAGCGCGATCCCCGCCCCAACTCGGTATCACCGCGACACCCAAGCACGCCGCGACCGGCCTCGGCCGACACGCGGCGTGCTTCGTATTCCCCCGGCCGCAAACGATGCCCGATACAATGACTGTCCACACGGCTGATCGCGGCCGACTCGACATTCCGAGGACCGTGCATCTTGCAGCGACTACCCCTCTGCATTCTCTGCCTGTTCACCACGTTGTCGATCACGCCCGCCATCGCGGCCGACCGTGACGACGAAGCACTGGACTTCTGGTCCCTGCGCCCGCTGACCCGCCCGGCCGTCCCTAAGATGACCGGCGACCTGGCCAAACGCGTTCGCAACCCGATCGACGCGTTTATTCTCGCGCGACTGCAAACGCACAACCTGCAACCCTCGCCGCAGGCCGACCGGCGGACGCTCATCCGTCGACTCTATTTTGATTTGATCGGCCTGCCGCCGACGCCTCCCGAGGTCGACACCTTTATCAACGACAAACGTCCCGACGCTTACGCGCGCTTAGTCGACCGCCTGCTAGCCAGCCCGCGCTACGGCGAGCGCTGGGCGCGGCACTGGCTCGACGTCGTCCACTACGGTGACACGCACGGCTACGACAAGGACAAGCTCCGCCCCAACGCCTGGCCGTACCGCGATTACGTCATCCGCGCGTTTAACGAGGACAAGCCGTACCGCCGCTTCGTCCGCGAGCAGGTCGCCGGCGACGCGCTTTGGCCGAACACACGCGACGGCGTCGTCGCCACCGGCTTCATCGCGGCCGGGCCGTGGGACTTCATTGGCCACGCCGAAGTGCCCGAGAGCAAGATCGACGGCAAGGTCGCCCGCCACACCGACCGCGACGACATGGTCCGCACGGTGATGGAGGCGTTCACCAGCACGACCGTCGGCTGCGCGCAATGCCACCACCACAAGTTCGACCCGGTGTCGATGGAGGACTACTACAGCCTGCAGGCCGTGTTCGCCGCGCTGGACCGCGCGGATCGGCCTTACGAAATCGATCCTCAGACTGCCAAGGAACGCGCGTTGTTTGCCCGTGACAAGCAACGCTTCACCGAACAATTGGCGGCGATCGACGCCGAGATCAAACATTTGGCCGGCCCCGAGCTTGCCAAACTTGACGCCAGGATCGCCGCGATCAACAAGGCACAATCCGGCAAGGGCAAGGAAAGGCCGGAGTTCGGCTACCACAGCGGGATCGAAAGACGGCCGGATGTGACCAAGTGGGTGCAGGTCGATCTTGGCAAGCCGACACCGATTGCGCACGTCGTGCTTGTCGCCTGCAACGACAACTTCAACAACATCGGTCCCGGCTTCGGCTTCCCCGTCCGGTTCCGTGTCGAGGCGAGCAACGACCCCGCGTTCAAGACCGGCGTGACCGAAATCGCGGACAAGACCGCGTCCGACTATCCGAACCCGAAAGTCGTGCCGCAGTCGTTCGCGGTCGGCGGCGACGTTGAAGCGCGTTACGTGCGTGTCACGGCGACGAAGCTCGTCAATCGCCTGCCGAACGACTACATCTTCGCACTGGCAGAATTGCTCGTCATGACGCCGGAGAGAGTAAACACGGCAGCCGGAAAAAAGGTTGCCTCGCTCGACTCGATCGAAGCGCCAGACCGTTGGCGCCGGAGCAATCTGACGGACCGTTACTACTACGGCGTGTGGAACACACTCGATGTCGGCGAACTGACGAAGCTGACGGCGCAACGCGACGCAATCACGAAGCGCGTTTTGACGCCTGCGCTCAAGAAGAAACGTGATGCCGCCAGTATCTCATTGGCGGCCGCCGAAGCAGCGCTCGATAAGCTCCCCGAAAGAGGCATCGTTTACGCCGGCGTCGTCCACAAAGGCTCGGGCAACTTCGTCGGCCGAGCGGGCAAGGGGCCGCGCCCGATCCACGTGCTCAACCGTGGGCAGGTCACACAGCCGGGCGCAACAGCGCACGCGGGCACGATCGATATCATCCCCGGCGTCGCGCCGCGCTTCGCCGTCGACCCCAAGGCCCCCGAGTACGAGCGACGTATCGCGTTAGCCAACTGGCTCGTTCGCAAGGACAATCCGCTGACCTGGCGGTCGATCGTCAACCGCGTCTGGCTGTACCACTTCGGCCGAAGCATCGTCGACTCGCCGAACGACTTCGGCCAAATGGGTCAACGCCCGACACACCCCGAACTGCTCGATTGGCTCGCGGTCGAATTCCGCGACGGCGGACAGTCGATCAAGGACCTGCACCGGCTGATCGTCACCAGCGCGACGTATCAACAGGTCTCGACCGGCAGCCCGGCCAACGAACGCATCGACGCAAGCAACCGATTCGTCTGGCGGATGAACCGGCGAAAGGTCGAGGCTGAGGCGCTGCGCGACACGATCCTGTACGTCGCGAGCAAACTCGACACGACGATGGGTGGCCCCGGCTTCCGCGACTTCGTCCTGGAAAAACCACAACACTCACCGCACTACAAGTACGAAAAGCACGACCCGAACGACCCGAAGACGCACCGGCGGTCCGTTTATCGCTTCATCGTTCGCTCGCAACCGCAGCCGTTCATGGACACGCTCGACTGCGCCGACCCGTCGCAGATGGTCGGCAAACGCAATGACACGCTCACCGCACTGCAGGCATTGGCGTTACTCAACAACAAGTTTGTCCTGCGCATGAGTGAGCACTTTGCCGCGCGGCTGTCAGCCGAACACAACACGCTGCCCACACAGATTAACGCAGCGTTTCGTATTGCGCTGTCACGGCCGGCGACCACCGATGAACGCGACGCGCTGATCGGCTATGCGAAGACGCACGGTCTCGCAAATACTTGTCGATTGATCTTCAACCTCAACGAGTTCGCATTTGTCGATTAGGTAGGGTGGGCTAAGGCTCGGCGCAGCCCACCATCCGGCGCTCATTGGATGGCAAAGCGCCCGAATTCCATGAAGAAACGAAACGGTGGGCTTCGCAAAGCCTCAGCCCACCCTACCAATCGCACTAAGGCCCAGACACCATGCTCTCACGACGCGACCTACTCTGGCAGACCGGCGGCGGCCTCGGCGGCGTGGCGCTGTCGGCGATGTTGCAGGACGACGCCCGCGCCGCCGCGCGAAACGAACCGAAGCCGCGAGCGGCGAACGCCATGCCAGAGTGGCGCCACCGCACCGGCGTCCTGCACCACCCGCCCCGCGCCAAACGTGTGGTCCAACTGTTCATGGGCGGCGCGTGCAGCCACCTCGACACGTTCGATTACAAGCCGTTCCTCGAAAAGAACCACGGCAAGAAGAGCGACTTCGGCGAGCACGTCGAGGCGTTTCAGAACGGCCTGGGCCCGTGGATGAAGTCACCCTTCAAATTCAGGCCGTACGGCCAAACGGGCAAGATGCTCAGCGACGTCGTCGCGCCGCTGGGCGACGTGGTTGATGACATGGCGTTCATCCACAACCTGGTCGGCAAGACCGGCGTACACAGCCAGGCAACGTACCTGCAAGCGACCGGATTCCAGATGCCCGGCTTCCCCGGCATGGGCTGTTGGGTCAGTTATGCGCTCGGCAGTGAGAACGACAACCTGCCCACGTTCGTCGTCCTGCCTGACAACCGCGGCTTCGCGTCGAACGGCCCGAAGAACTGGCACGCGGCGTTCCTGCCGGCCGACCACCAGGGCACGATTATCCGACCCGGCGCGAAAAACCCGATCGCCGACCTGTTCCCCGACAAAGGCGGTTACGTCACGCGCGCCTCGGACGCGGCGGGGCAGGCTTTGCTCAAACGGTTGAATAGCAAGCACGCCGAGTCGCGGCCCGGCGACGGCCGACTCGACGCGCGTATCCGCTCGTACGAGTTAGCCGCGCGCATGCAACTGGCCGCGCCCGAGGCGCTGGACATCTCCAAAGAGCCGCAACACGTCATGCGTCTGTACGGCCTGGACCACGGCCATGTCGGCAGTTGGCCCAAGGAAATCAACCCGCTGGAAGAGACGCACTACATGGGCCGAAAGTGTCTCGTCGCCCGCCGCTTGCTCGAACGCGGCGTGCGGTTTGTGCAGGTCTGGTCCGGCAACGACAACGGCTTCCCGCGACGCAACTGGGACAGCCACGAAAACATCGAACGCGACCACGGCCCGCTGGCGATCGGCATGTCCACCGCGATCGCCGGCCTGATCAAAGACCTCAAACAACGCGGCATGCTCGACGACACCGTCATCCTCTGGACGACGGAGTTCGGCCGAATGCCGTCAACACAGGGCAGCAAGGGCCGCGACCACAACCCGTTCGTCTTCACCAACTGGCTGGCCGGCGGCGGCGTCAAGCCCGGCGTCACACACGGCCCCAGCGACGAGTGGGGCTACAAGCCGGCCGACCGCAGCAAACCGACGACGTGCTACGACATCCACGCGACCGTGCTGCACCTGCTGGGCATTGATCACGAACGACTAACGTGGCGCAACAACGGGATCGACCGGCGGTTGACGGACGTGCATGGGCATGTGATTAGTGAGTTGATTGCGTAATCAAATCGACCTCATTCACCCGCCACCGGCAGCGCCACGCCGTGCGAAGCAGGTAGGTCAGGTCATTGACCTGACACCAAACCCCTTTTGCGCAATTGCGTCAGGTCAAATGACCTGACCTACTTCATCGACCTCGCCCCCTCACTCCGACGCCACCGGCAACGCCACCCCGTGCGACGCCTGGCGCCGCTTCGCTTCGTCGGCATCGACGTAGTCGCTGTGGCAGGACAGTTTGTCGCTGTCGCTGGACTCGTCGGCTGAGTCGTCGTCACTCATCGCGCTTTTCGTTTTGCTCGCCAGGCGGTGAATCTCTTGGGGGCTCAACACGCCGCGTTGTTCGAGGATCGCGCGTTGCTCTTCGGTCAGCGCGTCGGTCACTTTCGCGGTGTCCCACTGGTATTCGGCGTCCTTGCCTGACACGAAATCGGTGATCTCTTTGCTGATGCGCACGCTGCACCAGTCGTGGCCGCACATCGCGCAGAAGTCGGTGTCGACGTCGAGGTCTTCGTCGTGGTACGCCCGCGCGGTGTCGGGGTCGAAGCTGAGGTCGAAGTGTTTCTGCCAATTGAGCGCCGCGCGGGCCTTGGTCAGCTCGTCGTCGCGGTCGCGCGTGCCGGGGATGCCCAGCGCCACGTCGGCCGCGTGGGCGGCGATCTTGTACGCGATGCAACCCTGCTTCACGTCGTCCTTCTTCGGCAAGCCCAGGTGTTCCTTCGGCGTGACGTAGCAGAGCATCGACGCCCCGTGGTAGGCCATCGACGTCGCGCCGATGCAGCTTGTGATGTGGTCGTAGCCGGGGAAGATGTCGGTCACCAGCGGGCCGAGCACGTAGAACGGCGCACCGTGGCACAATGTGCGCTGTACTTTCGCATTGAACTCGATCTGGTCGAACGGCACGTGCCCCGGCCCCTCGATCATGACCTGCACGCCCATCCGCCATGCGCGCTCGGTCAGCTCGCCCAGCGTCTGCAACTCGAAAAGCTGCGCGTCGTCCGTCGCGTCGGCCAGGCCGCCGGGACGCAGGCCGTCGCCGATCGAGAACGTCACGTCGTATTCGCGCATGACGGCGCAGATCTTCTCCCACGCTGTGTACATCGGGTTTTGTTGGCCGTGCTCGATCATCCACTTGGCAAGCAGACTCCCGCCGCGCGACACGATGCCGATCAACCTGTCTTTGACGAACGGCAGGTGCTCGCGCAGCACGCCCGCGTGGACGGTCATGTAGTCGATCCCCTGGCGGGCCTGATGCTCGATGCCTGCGAGGATGTCGGCCTCGGTCAGGTCTTCGATCTTTCGGCCGATGATCATCGAATAAATCGGCACGGTCCCGATCGGCACCGACGCATTCTGCACGATCGCCTCGCGGCAGGCGTCCAGGTCGCCGCCGGTCGACAGGTCCATGACCGTGTCGGCGCCCCAGCGCTCGGCCCAGCGCAGCTTCTCGACCTCTTCGTCGGTCCCGCTCGAGACGGGCGACGCACCCATGTTCGCGTTGACCTTCGTCTTGCTCGCTCGGCCGATGCACATCGGGTCGAGCTGATAGGCCAGGTGGACCTTGTTCGCGGGGATGACCATGCGTCCTGCCGCGACCTCGTCGCGCACCTGTTCAGCCGACAGGTGCGGCTCGCGCTGCGCGACGCGTTCCATTTGCGCCGTGACCGTGCCGAGGCGGGCATGCTCTAATTGCGTGATCGGATCGAAGCCGTCGGGATGAACAACGGTGCGCCGCGTCCCGTCGGCCTGCGTGAACGTGCTCGCCACAAAGCCCGCCGACGGCTGTCGGCGGGCTGCATCGGCATCCCCCTCCCACGTCGCCCACCCCTGCGGCAGAAAGTCCCACGCCGTCCGTTCACTCGGCGCCGGCATCCCCGGCGTGTCGGGCGAACTGAACGTCAACGCCCCCCGCGCCCCGGGGGCGATCTGCGCACGGTTCGCAAAACTCCCGGGCGTCGTCACGCCGCGCGTCGTCCCGGGGTTGTGCCCGACGCCCGGAAGTGTCCAGAGGCGCGCGTCGCCAGTTTGTTGAGTCTGTTGTGTCGTCGTCATGTCCAACCCTTTCAATCTGTTGGTTGGTCCGCCACGGTCATGTGACAACGCCGGCACGACGACGATTCGCCGCCGCACCGCCTCCCCGTCAACACGTCGGAAAAAGATCGAATTCGACAGGCATGACCACGTGCTCGCCGTCCCTACGCCGGTTTCAACCGGATCAGGTTCCAAGGGTGTATTCTCAGCCTACCGAAACGATCGGGGGCACCCCTGGCGAACTCCGGTAGGATAAGGGCGTGTTCAGGCGATGGCAAACACTTGGGGCAACGCGGCAGGCCGTGGCCTTAGGTTGCCTTGCGATCGGGTTCGCGGCCTTCCCCGCGCGCGGCGAGGCAACGCCTGACGATGATCCGCTGCCGCTGCTCCAACCGACGATCGTCCACGAACTGCCCAACGAAGCGGCCTTGTCCGGCATCGTCGCCAACGAAGACGGCTCGCGCCTGTTCGGTACCTACGGCTACGAGACCGTCAACGCCTGGGAGGTGCTCGTCTACATCTGGCCCGAGATGATGGTCGGTGTGGCGATCATTTTTCTGGGTGTAGTCATGTGGCGCATTTTGCGGCGCCGACGATTGGCCCGCGCGGTCGGCGTGCCCTACTGCCGAAAGTGCAACTACCGGCTGACCGGCGCCGCCGAAGCACACTGCCCCGAGTGTGGCGCAGACCTGAGCAAACGCCGCGCAAAGGCGGTCGGACGACCGGCTCGGTTGCGCTTTGCCTTGCTCGGCACGCTCGCCGTCGGCGTCTTCTGCACGACATGCATCGTCTACGTCATCGACCCACCGCGACGGCTTGAAATGAGTCAGCGGTACGAGTGGCCGTCGACATCGCTACGGTTATTCCTCAAGGATCGGGGCATACTAAACCGTTTCACACGCACGGTCGTACGACAACTGGTCGAATACGACCCAATAGACCAGTGCGTCGTGCGCGTGTTTGAGCAAGAGTCTGAAGAGTTCGTTGGCCCTGTTTCACCGTGGCCTGGTACGGAGTTGTATTCGCAACCCATCCAATCGCCCGACGGCCGATGGCTCGCAGCCGAGCACGGTCTCACGATGTTCGTTTGGAGTGTGGCCGACGGCGGATTGCAACTCGAAGCGGATTTCGGGGAGCGCGGCGTGATCGGCTCGATCGCTTTCAGCCCCGACAGCCGATCGGTCTACGTCGCGGCCGATCCGTTTGACGTCTGGGCGTGGGACGTCAAGACCGGCGAAGACTCGCGGGCCGATCACGTCACGATCATCCGAGAGCCAAGCGATGTCACGAATCCGGACGATTGGCCGTTCGGTTATTACTGGGACCTGAAGCCTCAACATGAGCGCTTGCATGTGTTTTCCTGGAATGCCGCACACAGTCAACTCATCCGGTTTGATGATCGATTCTTCCAACAGGGCCGTCGGTTCGACCCAAACTTCGGACCCGCCTTGGCAGTTGAGTTTGCGAGTACGTCAGACGAATGGTTCAAACGGCTCATTGATCTGCCGAAGGGTATGCAGTCGATGAACATCAGCGTGCTGGATCTGGGCAATACGGGACAACGCTGGTTCGCAAAGTGCTCTCTGCAATTACCCAGCGGAACTGACGAGCCTCGGGACCGCATACTTGGCTATGACTCGGCCAAGGGGCGGTGGTTTGTTGACATGGACGTTTCCTTGTTCCAGCATGTCTATGACACTGCGTTGTCACGGGATAGGCGTCGCCTGTTCGTCACTGGTTCGATCGCCGGAGACACGACGGGACGGAAACGCTTGTTGCTGGTATTTGACCTGCCGAGAGACTGACGTGACGGCCGCGGCCGTGCGCACACGCCATCGTGTCTATCGCACAAAGTTATTCGCGCGCAACATTATGACGCAACACAGCATGTCGCCGAACTGCGCCGCAAGTGTGCGCAAGGTGCGGGCGCGTCCGGCCCTTGCATGACGACCTGTGTGCGAATTCGAACTCGCCCGCTCTTGCGTGTGACCGAACCGGCCGAACGGCGGCCGAAGCGGGTGGCCGGTCCGGTGGATGCATCGACCGCCCGGACGCGCGACACCCCGCTGTGTCGCCACGAATGGAGGGCGGTCGTCCGGACGGCCACCAGGCTATCTTCCATTAAGACGATTCCTCGTCGATGTTTACGCGCAATTCGAGTGAGCACCCTCCCCCGGGGGCGGTCGCGGCCAACACACGCGGGCATTGTTCGCCGCGTCGCGGCTGCGCTGCATCCGTGCTGCCGAACAGATCGTCGCTCACCACGGCAACTTGTCGATATCCACATTCCCACCGCTCAAGATCACGCCGACGCGGTCGATCGCTTTAAACGCATCACCCAACACCGCCGCAACCGCCACGGCCGCGCTCGGTTCGATCAGCAACTTTGCGCGTTGCCAGGCGAGACGCATCGCTTCGATGATCGCGTCTTCTTCGACGGTGATGACCGCCTCGACCAGGTCGCGGACGACGGGCCAGGTGTGGTCGCCCAAACTCGTCAGCAACCCGTCGGCTACGGTGTCGGGCGGCTCTTGCTTTTGACGCTCGCCGGTCGCTTTGGACCTTGCGGCGTCGTCGGCGCAGGCGGGTTCGGCGGCGAAGACGCGGACGTGCGGGGCGAGCGCCTGGCACGTAATCGCCGTGCCCCTGATCAGGCCGCCGCCGCCGACCGGGGCGACGATGGCGTCGAGGTGTTCGACCTGCTGGAGCAGTTCGAGCGCGGCCGTGCCCTGACCGGCGATGATGTTCGGGTCGTCGTACGGGTGCACGAGCGTCGCGCCGGTTTCGGCACGGACCCGCTCGGCTGTGCCCTCGCGCGCGGCGGTGTTCGGCTCACAGAGGACAACGCGTGCGCCGTAGCCCTCCACAGCGCGTCGTTTCACGGCCGAGGCGTTGTTGGGCATGACGATGTGCGCGTCGATCCCCCGCAGCCGCGCAGCCAGAGCCAACGCCTGCGCGTGGTTGCCGGAACTATGTGTGACGACGCCGTTGGCCGCCTCGTCATCGGTCAGTTTCATCACGGCGTTGCACGCGCCGCGGAACTTGAACGCGCCCACTTTCTGCTCGTGCTCGCACTTGAAAAAGAGCTTGCGGGTGTGACCGGCGTCGCCTTGCGCGGCGCCGGCAGCGGACGCCAGCGCGTCGAGCGTCGCGCACGTCGCGATCCGCGTGCGGTGGGCGTAAGGGGTGATGCGTTCGGCGGCCGTGCGGATGTCGTCGATCGTTGCGGCGTACTTAGACATGCGCGCAGTGTACGTGATCCGCAGGTACTCCACGCGTCACTCGTCCGGCTTCGCATCGTCGATCGTTTCGAGCATCTGCTTTGCGAGCGCGACTTCCTCGCGATCGGTCGTCTGAGTCGCCGCGGCCTGAAGGTAGTAGCGGGCCCACGTCGACTGGCCGAGCTTGTGATAGACAACGCCAAGGTGGTACTGCACAGCCGGCAGGTCACCGGCTGCGAGCGCAGCGCGGGTAAGGTGTCGAAGTGCGGCGTCGTTTCGATCTTGCAGGTGCTCGATCCAGCCGATCGTATCGGACAATGCGGGACTCACCGCCGCGGCTGGTTCGAGCCGCTTGGCCAACTTGTACGCCTTCTGCCGCTCGGCCGGGAAACGCTCGGCCAACAGGTATGCCAGGTCGTTGAGTGCGGAGAATTGGTATCGGCCGCGCGTCAGCGCAAGCGTCTCGAAGATCTTCAGCGACCCGTCATAATCGCCTTGGCGGTAAAGCACCTGCGCAAGCACGTACCGCACGTGCTGGTGTCGCGGCTCCTGTTGGCGGAGCGACTCGAGCAGCGTGGCGGCTTGCTCAAACTCGTCGGCACGGGCCAATGCGACGGCGCGCAGGTATTGGCCGAATGCGGACTCGGCCCACGGAGCATCGTCGGCCGGCGGTTCGTCGATCGGCTGGTTCATGTCCTGCAAAGCACGGGCACGCAGGGCGTGCGCCGGCACGTACGCGGGGTGTTGCTCGATCAATGGGTCGCACAGTGCGACGGCGATTTCGGGCAGGCCGAGTTCGATCGCGAGCATGATGGCCAGGGTCTTCCGCGCCGCGTCGACCTGCTCATCCGACAACAACGCGATTCCTTCAAGCATTGCTGTCAGGTCCTGCCGGAACAACCAGCGGCTTTCGGGCAGGCGTTTGAGCGCCTCGCGCGCAGCCGACAGGTCGTTAGCGGCGAGGTGGGCAAAGAGTGGTGCGACGCCGTTCGACGGCAGGTCGGCGGTTGGCGGCAGGCCGAGAGATAGCGCGACGGCTGCGCCGAGTTCGCCTTTGGCCAGCGGCGAATCGGTGTCAAACAGTTGCTTTGCTTCTTCTGCGTTGCCTGTCACGAGGCGGACGAGGATTCGCCCTGCGGCAATGGAGTGAGACGCCGGATCGAGTTGCGCGAGCGTATCCAGCGCCTGAGCAACGGCCTGCCAGTCGGCCCGCCGTGCCGCGACGCCGACGCGGACCGTGAGCCAGTCGCGCTTCATGGCGATCGGCAGGCGGTCGATGGCCAATGCCTTGTCGCTCCAAGCCAGCAATTGCTCGTCGTCGGCCGACTGTGCAGCCAACTCAAACAATTGGGTCGCGGCGAGTTGTGCCGTTCGCGGATCGGACGCCAACGCCTCGACTCGTTGGCTGGCAGGTTTAGTCTGGCCCAAACGCTGCTCGACGCGGACGAGCAACAACTGAGCGGCCACGTATTGCGGGGCGTGTTGCGGGACCTTGCTGAGCGCTTCGCGCGCGTCGTTGTCGTTGCGCATGGCGATCAACGCTCGGCCGCGCAGGTAGTGCACGCGCGGGTCGTCGGGGCGGCCGGCCTTGGCTAACGCGTCGAGCGCAGCGATTGACTGAGCATGAAGGCCGATACGGAACATGAACTCCGCCCGCTCATAGTGCGACAGGATCAGTGCACCCGCGTCAATCTGAGCCATGTCGCGCAGCGTCTGCTCGGCCGCGGGGAAGTCGCCGGCGCGGACGTGTGCCCGTGCCAGTGCGATGCGCAGTTCGGGGTCGTTGGGAGAGAGCGCCGCCGCCAGGCCAAGTTCACGGACGGCATCCTGCACGCGACCGGTCTCGATCCACAACTCGGCCCTGCGGCGGCGAAGATCGCTGCGGTTGGGCTGCTGTTCAACCCAAGCGTCGATCAGTTGCAGCGCACGGTCGAACTTGCGTAATGCGACGTAGCGGTCGATCAGGCGCTCGCGAAGCGACAGGTCGTCAGGCTGCAATGCCTCAGCCAGGCCGTCGAGTTGGGCAAGGCGGTCGACATCGTCCAACTTCGGCCAAGCGACCTCAAGCTTGGCAAGTCTGGCACGATGAACGAACAAGCCGGACTCGATCAGGCGGTCATACACGGCCTGTGCGGCGGTGTAGTCGAGCCGAAGCAGGTGAAGCCTCGCCATTTCGCGAGCGACGGACCACATCAAACGCTTGCGGTCCTTCATCAACTGCTCGAGAACCGGGCCAAGCAACTCGAGCGCCTTGTCATGTTGATTGGTATCGGCCAACAACGCGGCCTGTGCGATGCGCGCCAACGCGCGGTTGTCGTGTTCGAGTTTGCGCAGGAGGACCAGGCCGGCTTCAACGTCACCGCGACGTTGGTAGAGCGTGGCGATATCGAAGTATGACGCCGGTGCGTCGGGGAACTCGAATTGAACCTGGTTGAGAATGTCATCGGCCGCCTGGGGTTGGCCGCTCCGCTCGTAAACGTCCGAAAGGATTCGCGGGAGCACGGGGTCCTTGTTGCCCGCCGCGATCCCACGCATGCAGATCCTCGCGGCTTCATCCATTCGACCGAGTCGGAGCTTGAGTCGAGCCAACAATGGGGCGTCGTGCGCTTCGTCGAGTCTCTTGACGTCAATACGCGCGAGTGTGTCGGAAGCCGATTCTTGATCGCCACGCCGTTCGTAAAGACGTGACGCGAGTGCGAGTGCCCGAACGTGGCGCGGGTCATCCTGAAGGATGCGTTGCACTTGGTCCATCGACGAATCTATTAGCGACAAGCGTTCCAGCGCACGAGCCAAAAGGAAGCGAGGCTGCACGTCAGCCGGGTCGAGTTGCACAGCCTTTTCGAGATGGTTGATTGCTTTGTCGTATCGGTCGGCTTCGAGGTAGAGTCGCCCGAGCGTCAGGTCGGCCGATGGGCTGCCGGGAAACCGCTGGCGGATGTCGTCGACCAACGCGATAACGGCGGTGTCATCGCGTTTGCGCAAGAGAATGTCCGCCAGCCGTAGGCGATGTTGCAACCCGTCCGACCCATCGGGTTGCTCCTCGATCAATTGCCTTGCATAAGTTTCGGCCTTGTCCAGTTCGCCGAGTCGTGTGAAGCCGTCGGCCAGCGTGCGGAGGTGTTTGGGTGTGAGCTTGGTCAACAATTCGGCGCGTTCTAGCACTTGACGCGCAGCATCATGACGGAATGAGGACATTTCCAAACGCAGCATGAGAGCAATGTTGGCCGGGTCGGCCGGCGCCTCTTGATATCGTTCCCGGATATCGTTCGCGAGCTGCGGAACCCCACGCCGCTCAACCCGCAGCGGAACCAGTGCGTCGCGCGCCGCGGCGTCAAAGGGGTCGAGTTCCATAACGCGAAGCAGCGACTGAATCGCCAGCGTTTTGTCGCCGAGCCGTTCGTGCGTCAATGCGAGCAGGTAGTGAACGCGTGGCAGGGCTTTAGTCCGCTTGTCGGTCGCCATCTTGTTGAGGATGGCCTTGGCCTCAACATGCTTGCCCAATTGAAAGTAGAGCCGTGCCCGCAGGAAACGGACGGTCGTGTTGCCTCGTTCGACCTTGTTGGCACGGTCGAGCAACGGCTCGGCCGGTGCGGGGTCGTCGGACGCCATGGCTAGTCGAGCGCCGGTGAGTAGCCAGGCGCGCGATGCCTTCTCTTCGTCGGCGACGCGCTTGTTGAGCGCGAAGCCGAGCTTCAAGCGTTCCTCGCGCGGGCGGCGCTCGGAATTGATGGCGAGCAGTTGCAGCACCACCGACTCGACGGCCGTCGCGGACAGGTCGGCTTGCTTGCTCAGTTGCTCAGCGAGCGACCAAAGGTCCGCCTCGTCGTCGGACATGACGCACAGGTCGGCGTAGCGTTTGGCGGCGTCGAACCGGCGGGGGTCCTTGGCGAGCGACGCGCGGTAGGCGTCGAGCGCGGCGTGGCGGTGTGATTCCGATTCGTCGCTTAAGCCCGCGATGAGTTCGGTCTTCTCCGGCGCACCGGCGTCGCCGACGCGAGCGGCCTCGGCCGCGGCGCGGGCGAGGTGGGCCTTGATGACACGCCGCACGCGCGTCGTCTGCGCCTCGGCCAATCTGCCGCGGAGGTAGTGGGCCTCCGCCTCGTCATCGCCCTGCTTCTCAAACCAGTCGGCCAGTGTTTTGCATTCCTTGGCCGTTGCCTGGAAGCGTTCGCCGAGCGTGTCGTTGTCCAGAAAGTCGGTCTGCCGCAGCGTGCGACCCATATCCATGAAGAGCCAGGCGGCGAGGACGCGGCGGGGCTCGGGCTCGTCGGGCTGCAATGTGATGGCCCGGTCGATCGCGGCGCGGCTCTCGGTCATCTGCCCCATGCGGAGCTGAGCCCGACCGAGCAGCAACCGTAACTGCGCGTCGTCCGGGTGGTTCTTCAACGCGCGTTCGGCCAAGTCGATCGCGGCTTCGGCGTCGCCGGCTTCCAGCGCTGCGTTGACCTTCTGGCGATGGTCGTTGAGCGCGGCGTTGTCGCCGTCGCAAGCGGTGAGCGCGACGACTGTCAGCAACATCAGCGCGGCGCATAAACCAAACCACGGCCGGTCAAGACCGGCCGTGGTGGGATTGAAAACGTTGATACGACACGTTCGCGTCACCGCGCATTCCCAAGCGCTTCGCGGGCGAGTTGAACCTCACGTTTGTCGGCCGTGCTCGCGGCCGCCTGTTGCATGTGGTACATCGACCACCGCTTGTTGCCACGCTTCTGGTAGACCAGCGCGAGGTGGTAGTGCACTTCGGGCAAGTCCTTGAGGCCGACGATCGCCTTGGACAGGTGTTCCAAAGCCTTGTCGTGATTGCCTTGCAGGTACTCGATCCAACCGATGGTGTCGAGTAGCGGCATGTTCGTCGGGGCGATCTCGAATGCCTTGAGCGCCATGGCGTGCGCGGTCTCCATCTCGTCCGGCTTATGCTCAGCCACGGTGTACGCGAGGTCGTTGACGGCCAACAACTTCAGCGGGCCGCCGCGGCGGGAGACGTTGCGGAGCACTTCGATGGCGTCCTGGTACTTCTTGGCCAATTGCAACTGCTGCGAAAGCGAATACTGAATGTAGTAGTTGTTCGGCTCCTGCTCGAGCAACTGGCGGCACTTGGCGGCGGCGGCGATGTAGTTGCCGTCGGTGTTGTCCTTGATCATGCTCAGGTAGAGGTAGAGCGCACTGGCCGGCGCCTTGCGACCGAGCGCGTTCCAGACGCGGTCGCGTTCGGTGTGGTCGGCCTTGTCGATCAGGGCCTGCACCTTCAGGCCGTATGCGGGCGCCATGGTGGGCACGGCGGCGATGGCGTCGTCGGCGTGCTCGAGCGCGAGCTGCGGCAGGCCGAGCTCCAGCGCAACCACACCGGCGAGCTGCATCTTGGCGGCGCGCTGCATGTTCTTGCTGGCCGCGTCGCCGCGTTCGAGGACGGCGCGGAGGTCGCTGCGGTAGATCGTGCGCTGCGGCGGGATCGTGTCGATCGCCGACTCGGCCGCGGCCACGTCGCCACGCGACAGGGCCATGAGGTAACCGGAGAAACCGCCGTAGCTGCCGGTCGTCTCGATGTCGGCATCGAGGACGACGTGGATGGCCGGCCCGATCGGCGTCTTGCTGATCCGAGAATTGGCCAACAGCAGGGCCCGGGCTTCGGGCAGCTTGCTCTTATCCCGGCCCATGACGAGCATGCGAAGGACCAACGCCTTGTCGCTCTGCGGGTCGTATTGCTGGATGACCTCAAGCGTCTTGAGCACGCCCGGCCAATCCAGTTCCTCAGCGAGCAGTGTCACGCGACGCCAAAGCCAAGGCACGCGGTCGACCGGCTCGAGCACGCCCACGTTATCGGCGATGACTTCGTTGGCGGCCCGGAGGAGGTCTTCGTTGAAGTCCCTGCGGACGTCGAGCTTGAGCAACTCGGGCACGAGGCGCGCGGCGGTGCGCGGATTGGCCGAGAGCCGCTTGATGTCCTTGCGTGCCAGCGGCGTTCGGCCGGCAGCGATTTCGAGCTGCGCCAAGCGGACGCGCGCCCGGGCATATTGACTGGCAAACGGCGGGACGAGGCGGTACGACGTCATCGCACGCTCGTCTTCGCCCATGGCCGCGCGAGCTTGCGCCATGGCGAAGATGATCCGCGGGTCGTGGCTGCGCCCGAGCTTCTCAAGCTCGTTGAACATGGCGGCCGCCTGCTTGTTCAGGCCGATCGTCACGTACATGCGACCCAGCTCTGAGAGTGCCTCGATCTGAGCCGACGGATCGAGCGTGCGCATCTCGAGGTACACGTCCTCAGCCGCGGGATACTGGAAGCTGGCGATGTAGGCCAACGCCAGGCGTTGCCGCATCTGCTTGCTCTTGGGCTTGGCGCGGACGGCGTCCTCAAAGACAGGTACGGCGTCGGCGGCCCGGCCCTTCTCGATTAACAACTCACCCTTCCACCGACGGGCGGTGATGTCGTTCGGCCGTTCATCGATCCATTGGTCGAGCAACGCCATCGCGTCGTCGTGTTTGTCCATCGCGACCATGGCGAGCATCGCCTGCCGGCGAAGCGCTTCGTCTTCCGGCTTGAGCGTTGCGGCCAGGTCACGCAACTTCTTGAGACGGACTTCCGGCTGGTCCTTGGATTTGTCGATATCGATCCGGCGGAACTTCGCCTCGTGGGTGTAGTGGTTCGCTTCGACTAACGGCTGATAGACGTCCTTGGCCATTTGCCGCATCCGGTCGGCCAACTGCGTGTTGTCCTCGGCCTCGTAGTTGGCAGCCTCGGCGAGATAGATCTTCGCCAGCGCGTCCGCCACGCCCAGGGCCAGGTTGTCCTTGTCGGCCACGAGTGGCTCATAGATCCGGTCAAGCGCCTCGCGGGCGTCGTCGTACTCTTTCAGGCCGCTGTGGAGCATGGCCTGCGCCAAGCGCGAGAGCGTCTCGTTGTTGCGCTGAATCTCCTTGAAGTAGGCGATGCCGTCACGTTCGCTGTTCTGCTGAAGGAAGAAGCGTGCCAATAGCTGATACGCCTGGGCGTTGTTGCTCTGGCGTTCGACCAGCGCCTTGAGGTGTTCCTCTGCCTGGTCGGGCTGATTGAGCTTGAGATAGACGTTGGCGAGCATCATGCGCAGCAACGGATCAGTGTTACCCGATGCGATGGCGCGCTGGCCGGCCTTGGCCGCTTCTTTCACGTCGTCGCCAATGATCTTGCGCTGCATGTAGAGCGCGGGGTGCGCCGCCTCGCTGATCGCGTCCTCCGGCACGGAAAGCAGGTGCTTGCGGACCTGGTCCTGCTGGCCTGTGAATTGATAGATTCGGGCGGCCAACGAATGCGCGCCAATGTGGTTCGGCGCCAGGTCAATGACCCGGTCCAGGTGCTCCAAAGCCGACTGCGTGCGCGCCATCGCCGCATACGTGCGGGCGACGAGCATGCGCGTGTTCAGGTCATCGGGCTTGGCTTCCAGCTCTTTGTTCAGCATGACCAGCGCGTCGTCGAATCGCTGCGTTCGCAGGTAGAGCTGGCCCAGCAACAGGTCACGGGAACCGGCGTCGGGGAATCGTTCCTGAATGTCGGCGATGGTCTGCAACGCGGAGTCTTCGTCGTCCTGTCGCAGTTGCACCTCAGCCAACATGAGGTAGCCGCTCTTGTGCAGACGGCGCTTCTGGATGAGCTGACGCGCAAACGACTCAGCCTTGTCGTACGCTTCAAGGTAGTTGTAGCCGGCGACCAGGATCTCGATGTGCGCCTCGGTCGGGGCGCGGATCCTTTCGACGTCCTTCAAGAGCTTGCGCACCTCGTCCTTGTCGTTCTGCGACTGCTCGTAGCGCATCTTGGTGAGGATATTGCGCGGGTCGATCGGGTTCGACTCGTAGAGGTCGTCGATCTGCTTCTGAATCGAGTCGGGGCCGGGGTTGGTTGTGACGGTGATGCGCGCCATGCCTTTGAGGGCCGACGGGTTGCGCCGGTCGAGACGCAGCACACTGCGGTACGCTTCTTTGGCGAGCGAGTCTTCACCGAGTTGCTCGAGTGTGACGGCACGGAGCAGGAGGATCTGGATCGACCCGCCGGCCTTCTTGTTCGCGCCAAGCTTGTCGAGCACCTGCTTGGCCTTGTCGTACTTCTTCTCTTCATAAAACGTCTGGGCCAAAAGGTATTGGCCTTCGATGTCATTGGATCGTTTGGTGAGCAGTTCCTTGATCACCCTGCGGGCTTCCTGCGGCTTCTTCTCGGCTAGGAGGATGCGCGTCTGCGACAGGCGCCAGTCCTTGCTGCGCTGGCCTTTTTCGTCAACCTTGTCCTGCAACTTCTTCGCCAGGACCATCCGCTCGGCCAACGGGTAGTCTTTGGCCGGCATCTGGAACATCATCATGACGACGCGTTCGGCGACGCCCGCCTTGATGGTGTCTCGCTTGGCAAGCTTCTCGGCGATCTCCTTGATCTGCGCCCACTGCTTGTCGCGCGCGGCGAACTCGACGTACTTCTTCGTCGCTTCGATGTGGTCCGGGTCGATGTCGATGACGTTGCGGAAGTGATCGCGGGCGTCGGCGATGTAACCGTCGATCCGAGATCGATAGGCGGCGACCTCGGGATCGTCCGCCTGTTCCTGCGGCGCTTTGGGCTCTTCGCCTGTGTCGTCGACGGTCAGGTCGAGCGCGGACTTGTCGGCGCTTTCAATGCTGGCGTAGTAGCCGCGGAGCATCGCCCCCTCGCGGTGGGCCTGCTCTTCATCGACACGGCCGCGGACGAACTCGGCCACGGCGCGGTCCTCGGACGTCCGTTCATGCCAGTTGGCCACCTCGTCGCCGATCGCGACGGCTTCGACAAACTCGGTTTGAAGCTTTTCGTTTGTCGCGAAGTCGGTCTGCGTGCGCAGCGTCTTGAGGCGGAGCAACACCCAAAGCTGTTGCGCCTCACGACCCTTGACCGAGTCGGGCTGATCACGGATCAACTCGTCGATCGTGGTCTTGGCGGCGAGCAGGTTGCCCAACTGCATCTGCGCGTACGAAAGGACCTGCCGGCCCTCGGCCTGCAACTCCAGGTCATCGGTGCTGTCGATGACCTCGAAGGCGAGTTGCTTCGCCAAGTCGGGCTGGTTCTCTTTCAGGGCGTACTTGGCCTTGGCCAACTTCTCATCCGGCTTATCGCCGCAGCCGGTCAGCAACAGGCTCAAGGTCAACAGTGTCAGCGCCGCGAGCGCCACCCGATTGGGCATGGTCAGTCTCCTTATCGGACATTCTGCAGTCGAGTTCTGTCGTCTCTTGCTCTAGCGTCGGTCGAAGACGCCTGCTTCACAAGTTCGTGGACCCATTTCACGGGAACGGCGTAGGTGATCCCGGTCGGGTGCGCGATCAGGTGCTCGCGTGTCCGGGACCCATACACCTTGTTAACTACCCCCAAAACGACGCCCGTGCGAGCGTCGAACAGCGGACTGCCGCTGTTTCCGGGTAACGCCACAATGTCTAACTGATACAGACGGAACTTTTCGCGGATCGCGCGGGCAAGTTCGGGGGTGAGCTTCGCGCCCTTGGGCAGCGGCTGCACCGCCCGGACCGACGCGGCGATCACGCCGCGATGCACCGAAGGCGCACGCCCGAGAACCAGTCCGAGCGGATAACCCATGATGCCGATGCTCCGCCCCTGCGGCGCTTCGGCCGCCGCCATCGGAGCCAGGTCCAGAGCCGGGGCCGGTGGGCCCTCGAACCTCAGGACCGCCAGGTCGTGCACACGGTCTTCGGCGACGAGCCGGGCTGACCAGCCGGCCGGCCGGTTGTCGTCGGCGAAGATGACGCGCAGTTGTCCCAACCGGTCGCGCTTACGGATCGGTTCAACGACGTGCTGGTTGGTGATCACCGTTCGGCCGTCGCCGATCACGAAGCCCGTGCCGTAGTAGATGATGGTTGGCGTGTCTTTGTTGTGGTAGCTGGCGATGGCGACGATGCTGGGGCGCACGATCGCGGCAATATGCACGAACCGCTCTTCCGGCATGAGCGGCGCGGCCTTCGGTTGAGCCTCTTGCGCATGGCAGAGCGGCGCGACAGCTAACGCCGCGAACCACACCGACCACCTCAAGGCTCCGTTGCTTGTCACTGTCCGACTCCCACGCCTTTCGTTTCCGGCGCGATCCGCTTCAGCCGCTCCGCCGCGGCCTGTTCACTGAGCCCACCCAACGCCGCCAACCGATTCAGAAGCCCACGCGCCACGTCGAGTTTCTGACGCCGAATGGCCAGATCCGCCGCCGCGAGCAACACGCGCGGTGACTTGGGGGCGTCATCGAGAAGGCCCTGATACGTCTGCTCGGCCCGGTCCAGGGCTTCGTCGCCGCCGACCGCCTCGTGGGCCCGTGCGCGGTACCACCGCAGCAACGGGTCACCGGACCTGAATACGAGCAAACGTTCGACCTGGTTCCCGAATTCGTCGTTCGGCCGAATCTCCGCGTAACGGGCCAGCAGCAGGTCCCGCCAATAGGGGGGCGTGCGTTCGTCGCCCAGCAGGCGGGCCAGGGTGTCTCTGGCTGATTGCAGGCGGTCACCCGCGACCGCGACATCGACCGCGGCCCGCATGAGGCCCATGTTGTGATAAGGCGCGACCAGGGCGGCGTTGGTGAAATCCGCGATGGCGGCGCCCGGCCGACCCATCGCCAGGTGCGTCCGGGCACGGACCTCGGCCGCCTGCCAACGCACGACCGCGTTCGGGTCCAGGTCGGTGATCAGTTGCTCGCCTTCGTCGGCCGCGTCTTCCAGCCGACCTACTGACAGGAGATACCGCACGCGGAGCAACGCCCCCAATCGAGGGTTCACGCCGTGGGCGACCGTCGTCCAAGCCAGGGCGCGATCGTGGTCGCCCCGTTCGATCGCCTTGCGCATCGCCTCGATCACCGCCAGGTCGGCCCAGGGGTGGTCGGTCAGGATCGCGTGCACCGCGCCGTGCGTGGCCAGATAGCTGTCGCCGCGCAACGCCGTCGCCAGCGCAAGCCACTGAAGCCGCGGCGGCAGGCCAACCGGCTTGCCCTCGGCCCCCTCGCCCGTCACATCGACGTCCTCGCCGGCGAGCCAGGCATGGACAGGTGCGACGCCTTCCGCCTCTCGCTGTTCCGCCGTCAGGGTCTTGAGGTTGCGCCGCGCCGCGTCGTCATCACCAAGCCAAAGTTGCAACACGGCCGCGTCGGCCACCAGCGCGGCTTGCGCCGGCCACCGTTCCAACGCCAGTGTCGCCAGATCAAGCGCGACCTGCTCGATACGCGGGACGAAATAGTTGCGACGAAGCTGTTCGATCGTCGCGATGGCGTCTTCGGGCGTCGGGCCCGAGTCGCTCGGTTGCGGGGGCTGCATCGCCTGGGCCGACAGCCGGGTGTAGGTCGGCCAGCGTGGCTCGCTCATCGGGTCGCGTTGCAGGGCGAGCCAAACGCTGCGCGTGACGATGCGTGCCACGGCGGCGCGTTGCTGCGGCGTCGCCTGACCCCACGCTCTGCCGATCAACCCCAGCGCGTCATTCGGGCTGTCCTTGAGCAGCAGCGAAACCGACCGCTTGCCGCGCTCGACCTCGTCCATCGCCATCGACACCGCCAACACGGCGTGATGTGGCGTCAACTCAAATGACGGATCATTCAACGCCGACTCGACACGTTCATATAGCGGACGACGGTCATCAGACTCAACAGCAAGCCGAGCATACAAGGCGATGACCTTGGGGTGATCGGGGTTGATCTGCGCCGCAGCGCGGATGTCCGGCTCGGCCGCGCCAAGCCGCCCCTGATCGACGAGCGACTCGGCCAACATGACGCGCGGCGGCAGGCTGTCTGGTTTCAGCCGAACGCTTTCACGCAACGCCTGATCACCCAGGGCCCGGTTGTCCGCGGCGATATAAGCAGCACCGAGTACGTATTGGCTCAGCGCCTCGTACGACGGCATCGCTTGCTCGTTATACGGCCGAATGGTGTCGATCGCAGCGCGAGCGTCGCCGGCGGCGATCAATGCCATCGTGTAAATCTGCACTACACGCGGGTGACGCGCAAAGGCCGGCCGACTGAACAGCTTATAAGCCACGTCGATGACTTCGCTCGGCTCAGCCTCGTGATGCAGCAGGAAAAGCCTGGCGAGTTCGAGGCTCGGGTGCTTGGCGTCACGCACGGTCGGGTGTTCGATCAACTTGCGCGCGATGCGCAGGTCTTCAACCGTCACCGCTTCGCCGAACGAAAAGTCCAAGTCGAGAAGCAGGTTCGCGATTCGGCCGGCCGTGACCGGGTCGAGTTTCTCCTGCGACGCCATCGCCTCGGCCTGCTTCCTCGCCTCGTCGAGTCGGCCCGAGCGCAGGTGCATGTCCACCAGGCGACGCCGCGCGACCTGATTCGACGGGTCGGCTGACAACACCTGGTCCGCCGCCTCGACCAGCAGTCCGTCCTGTTCCGCAATCTTGCCGCGCACGTCGGCGAGCGTGATGCTGATTAGCTTCGCCTCATCTTCCTGCTCCGCCAACCGCTTGTTGATGATGTTGCCTTCGAGTTCGCGTGCTTCAAGACGCAGCAACGCCGACCGCACGTCAGCCACGCCCACGTCGATCAACAGGCTCGAGGTCGTCTGATCCGGCAACGTCGCAAGCCGGGCGCGTTGTTCCTCGGCCTCACCCACAAGCCGCTCGACCCGGTCCTCGATCGAGTCCGCATCCGTCGGGTCACTCTGCGCAACGATCGTGCCGGCCTGGAGCAAGCAGGTGTCGGCGTGCAGCCGCGTCACCTTCGCCAAGTCAATCGACTCGCCCGCCTCAGCCAGGTCGCGCAACGAGATCAGTTTCTCACGGGCCTCGTCGTACTCAGCCAGTTCCAACGACGCCTCGGCAAAGACCAGCAACGCGTCCGGCCGAGCCGGCTCAAACTCAAGCAAGCCCGATGCCCCAGCCAACCGCACGGACGGGTCGGTGTGCGTCAACTGCTGCTCGAACTTTGGAATCATCTCCTTCCGCCGCTGCTGTCGCACGTAGATGTACCCGCTCACCGCCGCGGCGGACACGGACAGCAACACCAGGATGACAACCAGTCGCGTACGGGTCATGGGGAGCGGGGCCGGGGAACAGGAGTCAGAGAACAGGAGACAGGGAAACAAGCCAACGTTTAGCTGCGGGGCTTGCCCCGCCCGATCGCAACACTACGCCGAGCACCATTCACGGCGCAGACGCCGTCGTCTCCGCCGCGCGGTCGATCCGCCCAAGCTTCTCGTCGATCTGCGCCATGAACACCTTGGCCGCGTCCATCGCCTTGGCCCGCGCCGACTCGATGTCGCCGCCCTTGATCGGCACGTCGATTCGGATCAACGCGCCGGCCGTGTCGCGGGCGATGAAGCCGTTGATAAAGATCGTCGCCTGCTGGCGGAAAAAGCTAGTCGTATAGGAGTCGCCCGACTTGTACGTGTAGAGGTGCAGCGACTTTCGCCGACCGTGCTCGGTAAACAGCTCGCGCAGGTCGATGGTTTTGGTCAGTTCCTGGCCATCACGCAGCGACGTGAACGTCAACTCGTTCAGACGCTTATCGACAATCCGCGCGCCACTGCCCTTGAAGCATACTTCCGGCGGGTGCGTGCCCTTGCGGTTGTTCGCGCTGAACACAATCGTCAGGTCGACCGGCTCCTTCTCGTTGCCGTCGACCATGTACCGGCGCGACATGATGTCGTCGGTCTGCAGGATGCGCTTGGTTAGTTCGTCCGTCTCGAGCACGACGCTGTCGTACTCCTTGCCCATGATGGTGACCTTCGGGCTGACGGCCTGAGCGGCCATATCGTTGATGTGCTGCCCTTCCGCTTCCACCGCCCAGTACGTACTCAGGCACGCCACACCGACCATCGCCGTCATGACCACGGGCCGCAGCACGCGCGGCCGCTGGCCTTCGACCTTGGGCAGATGGTCGAGATAGCCCATCAGTCGAGGGTCCGACCAGTCGCGATTGAGCCATTTGCCGACCTTGATGATCAACGCCTCGACGCCGAACAGGATCGCCAGCGCCAAAGCGAACACGGCCAGGCCGCCGAAGTCATGCACCCACCCGCCCGGCGCCGCCGACTCGGGGGAGATGTGCACGGACGACAGGTTGAGCATCGTGATGCGGATGATGTTCGTTACCACGGCGACAGGCGGCGCCAGCAGCAGCATGATGATCCGCCACCAGCCCTTGACGCGGCAAACCAGCGCGAACAATGACGCGAAACAGATCAACGAGATCAAGCTGCGCAACCCGCTGCACACGTCGTCAATGGTCAACGACCGCGTGATCATCTCGCCGTCAGGCCCCATGGCCACCATCGTCACGTTGCTGCCTTTGAGCGATGTCGTGACGCCGAACACGTTGTCCGTCAGCCAAACGGCGGCCCGGCCGGCGATCGACTTGAGTTGGAAACTGATGTCCGCGATCGCACTCATCGGCAGCGGGACCATGAACAACAGGAAGACGACAGGCAACCAATACGCCCGCGCCATCGCCCAGCCGCCCCAGAGGATCACCAGCCCCGCCCACACAGCGACCCACGCGAAACCGGCGACGAATGTCACGTCCGCCCGCGCGCCGACGATCTGAAACAGCAGCCCGCCGGCCAACACCAGCGCACCCACAATGGTCGAGCCGCGCGTGCGCTGCGACGGCAGGCCCACGCGGCGGTAGATCAGGTACGCAATGACCATGCACGCCAACGGCACCATCGGCCCGTGCGTGTAATAAGACTTGCCCTCGGTCAAACGCGCGGTCAGCGACAGGTCGGCGACCCGCCAGTTGGGGAACCAGCGGTGCCACATCTCGTGCAGCGCATGCCACCACGTGAAGCCCATGATGACCAGCGTCGCGACGAACGCCAGCTTCTGCGCCATCGGGATGCCCGCCAGGTCGCTGCCGACCGGCTTGGCTTCAAGTTGACGGACGCGCTCCTCGGCGCGCTTGACAGCGTCGCCGCCCGTCGCCTTAACGGGTTTGGCTGAACCGTCCGCGTTGCTCATCGTTGCCTTCGCTTCACTCACTTACGGGATCCCTCTCACGATCCTCGGCCCAACGAGCCGCGTCACCCACACGGGCAACCGCTTCCACAGCGCGATCCGTCGCTGATTCTTCGCGTTATCGGGCCGCATTCGGCTGACATCGCCACGGCGGACGTGGTACTGCCAGACGGTTGGATACTCGGCCGACCCCCACTGCTTCTTGAAGCGATACGTGCCCGAATCGACGCTGGATCGGCCGTAGTCGAACTTTCTCGACCCACGCTCCGCAGCCCGCTCCAAGAGGTAATGATACATCCACATATTGGCGTTCGTGTGGTTGAAATCCCGCAACGTGCTGGCCGACGGCACCTGCGTGACGCCCTCGCCGGCTGGGTCGTGTAGCAGCAACGCCCCTGCGATGGCCTGTTCGCCCTGGTAGACGACGCACAACTCTGCCAACGGGGCGACCGGCGACCCGTCCGCATCGGCAGGGAATGTATCCAGAATCGACCCGAAAAGGGCCTTGGGATAGACCGGCGTGCCCAGATCACGCATGTTCACGGCGAATACGCCGTAAAAATCGTCCAGCAGGTCCCGTCCACCCCACTTCAGCGACAAGCCGTGCTCGTTCGCCTTCTTGACCTGACTGCGCAGCTTCGACTTGTGCATCCCCATCACCGCCTCGGATGACTCCGGCAGGTCGAGCACCATGCGGACTTTTTCATCACGTCGCACAGGTAGCGCGGCATGCTCGACGGCCGTCTGGTGACGCAGTTCCAGATAATCCACGTCGTGCTCGTCCGCCAGTTCAACGGCCCGTTCGACCAACGCCTCGGCCACCGCGTCGTCGAGCGCGACGATCCCCGCCCGGTTCAGGTAAGGCAGGCTGACGAGGAACCGCCCGAACAGCCTGCTGCGCACCAGCGCAAGCGGGAGGTAGCCGACCAATTCCTTCGAGGCGTTATCGGCCGCGACCGTCAGCGCGATCGGTCGATGCCCCATCGACTCATGCAACACATGCAACCAGCCCGGGTCGTGCTCGGCGCACACGCCGCTGCCGGCCGGCGCGCTAGACAGGAACGCGCGGATACGCCGCGCCGCCTCGTCATCGATCGTGTCGAGCGTCTCGATCTGCATAGTGAAACCGCGGGGACGGATGTGTCATCGACCAACGGCAGCGCGCATTGTAGAAGGCCGCGCATCGGCCAGGTCATCGGACCTGACCTCGTGCTGGTGTACACCGGCGATCGTTCTCGTGCCACGGCCGTGTCGGCCGTGCGGAACGCCGTTGATACACCGCACGGCCGACACGGCCGTGGCACGAAACAGGCGCCGCATTCGAAGCCTCCCACAGCCCTGCCCTGATTGACTTGGGTGCCTGTGAATAAGCGAAGCGTTTCACGGAGTTGGCGTCCCAATCCGTGAAACGCTTCGCTTATTCACGGGCACCCGCGCTTATTCACAGGAACCTGAGACCGCGCGTCGCTCCCTCAAATAGGTATCGACCCGTTGCCGCAGGTCATTGCACGACTGGGGTTCGACGCCCAGCGTGGTCGCGTGGTCGAGCGCGGCCTGCGCATGTGGGAGCAATTCAGCACACGTCGGCCAAAGCTGCGGGCGGGTCGGGTCCCAGGGGAAGGCCGACGCGATCAGGTCAACCGCTCGGCCCGCCCAGTATGCGCGGTGTTCATCACCGATCACGTCGCGCACCACGGCCTGCATCGCACGCTGCCAGGAGAGCACATCGTCCGACGCCGTCACAAGCCCGAACCGCGAGACCATGCGGCAGACACGCGCCAACCCAACCGGGTCGGCGATCACGCGGGCCATGCGACGCGGCATCCGCTCTTCGCCCTCTTCGAGCACCCACGTTGGCAACAGGTCGGCGTCGAAAAACGCGCACAGCTTGACGAGGTCGGCGGCCGGCACCGACGCGCGTTCCAGGTACGCCAACACCACGTCAACCGCCGCGTGGTGGAGGCTCGGCATCGCCGCGTTGTCCATGCGCGCGTCGAGTTCGGCGAGCATGGCCGACGCGGGCATCTCCTGAATCCGCATCACCCCACCAACGCAGGCCAACAAGTCCGGCGCACCACCGAGCCGTTGAAGCAATGCCTTCGCCGCGTCTGTTACTCGTGACGACTCGGGGAACAGAAGCGCCGCGGCCGAGTCATCCAACGGCGGCACGGGCAATGACACCGCCGTACCCGCCCAATCCGAACGACGCGACGTGATCAGCACGTGCCCCTCGATCGAGTCCGGCAGATACGACGTGACAGACTCGTCGTCGCCGGCGTTGTCGAAGACGAGCAGCCAATGTGGGTGGTCAGCCAACCAGTCTTTGACCATCGCGACACGCTGCGGCGTCGCGGCGGCGACGGGCGACTCGCCCAGGATGGGTCCCGCCATCGCGGCAAAGTCTTCCGCTAACGTCACCGGGTGGGCCGCGCGCAGCCACCACACCACGCTGTACCGATCGCGGTAACGATGCGCATACGTCAACGCCAGGCGCGTCTTTCCCATCGCGCCAACGCGCGTCGCCTTATCGTCTTTGCCCTGCGTCAACGCCACAGCCTGCCCGCTGTTGAGCGTGCGCCTGACCTGCCGGACCAGGTCGCCGCGTCCGACGACATCGGTTGGCTCGTCCAACGGCACACGCCACATGGAGAGGTAACCCGGAAACGTCGGCCGCTCGTCAGCGGGCAATCCCGACCAGTCGATCGAATCACGCGGCTCGTCGCTCGGCGGCGACTCGCCGTCGGCCAAGGGCTCAGCCGACGCCGCGACGGGCACGACGCCCGTCTTCACCACGCCGCGCATCAGCGCCGTGGCCGCGGCCGGCTCGCGCATCGTCGCGATGTCAACGATCTCCAACCCGCGCAACGCGGCGGGCAGCGTGCAAGGCTGAACGCAGACAGGCAGCACCTTGCGCCGCGGCCCGTTGAGGTCCTGCAGAAACACGTCGACCCACTCGGCGTGCGAGAGTTCGTTGTGGCGGTACTGTGGCGACAACAGCGCGATGGTCAGCGCTGCCTGCGACGCCGCCAGGTGCGATTGGCGAACGAACGTCGCCCGCGGCATGTGGTCCCACCGCTGCACCTCGATGCCGTACCCTGCCCGCAGCAGCAACGCCTCGACCCACCGCGCCCACGCCACGTCGGCCGTGTTGTAGCTCAGAAAGAAGCGGATTGGGGCGTTCTCGGACATGGGTCAGGAGTCAGGAGATAGGGTCAGGAGACAGGAGACATGGGAACACTCAAGGCCTCGGCCCAAGGCGTGCGGACTTCAGTCCGCAACGCCCAACGGTTCAGAACACATACAAACCACCCCATTGTCCCCGATCAGGCCAGACGTTAGAGTATCCCTTCGCTTCCGAGCGATTCCAACCGCGATTGACGTCCGACGCACACGAAAGGAGCCCCCATGGCCCGATTCTTCCGCCAACTGACCTGCCTCGCCCTGCTGCTGGCCACGGTCGGCATCACCAGTTGTGATCGCACCGAGACGGGTGGCATCTATGTCGTCACGAACGGCATCGACCCGTTCTGGGATTTGGCCGAGGCCGGCGCGATGAAGGCCGGCGACGAACTGGGCGTCAAGGTTTACGTGCTGAAGCCGCCAGAGGGCACCGCTGATCAGAACCGCATGGTCGAGAACCTCATGGTCAATCAGGCGGACGCGCTGGCGATCAGCCCGATCGACAACAAGAATCAGATCAAGTTGATCGACTCGGCCGCGGCCAAGATGCCCGTGATGACGTTCGACTCCGACGCCCCAGATTCTAAACGGCTGCTCTTCCTGGGCGTGGACAACTTCAAGGCCGGCCGAGCGACCGGCAAGCTGGTCAAAGAGGCGATCCCCGACGGCGGCGAGGTCATGATCTTCATCGGCCGACTCGAGCAACTCAACGCGCGCCAACGGACGCAGGGCGTCATCGACGAACTGCTCGACCTGCCGGAGGGCGAAACGGCCTTCGACGACGACGAACGGAACTTCAACGCCAAGAACATTGCGGCGGGCAAGTACACGATTCTCGGCGTGCAGACGGACAGCTTCAACACCCCGGCTGGGCGGGCCAAGCAGCAGGCGGAAGACGCCCTGTCCGCGAACGCAAACCTCAAGTGCATGGTCGGCCTGTTCGCCTACAACCCGCCGGCCATCCTCGACGCGGTGCGCGACGCCAAGAAACTCGGGCTGGTCAAGATCGTCGGCTTCGACGAGCAGACCGCCACGCTACAAGGCATCGTCGACGGGCACATCCACGGTACGGTCAGCCAACAGCCGTTCAACTATGGTTACAAGTCGGTCCAGATCTGCAAGAAGCTGATCGACGGCGACAAGTCAGCGATCCCTGAGAATGGCGTCGTCGACATGCCGCTGCTCGTGGTCCGGAAAGACAATGTGCAGGAGTTCTGGGATAAACTCAAAGCAGACATCGCCAGCGTCAAGAAGAGCGGCGAGTGATTGATCGCGCCCGGCGCGACTCGATGTTTACAACAAGACACGCGACCCGGACAGCCGGGTCGCGTGTTTTTTCTTGCGTTGGTTGATTGTTTCGTTTCTGAGCCGATCTCTTCAGCCCCGGTCTTCGGCCGGGAAATCAAATGTAAAAGACGCCTCGTGTTTCGGCGCGATCTAAACGTGATACCGCCGCAAATGACACCGATCCCCGGGCGAAGCCCGGTGTTGAAGGGGCGTTGTCACTCAGCCAGCGGGCCGACCATCGACTTGATTTCGTCCGGCAGATCACCTGTCGCGCCGGCCTGCGAAGCGACGTATGCGCCCATCGCATTGGCCAGCGTCACGACGCGGTCGAGCGGCCAGCGTTTAACCAGGCCGATCAGCAGTCCGGCTGAACACGCGTCGCCGGCGCCGACGGCGTCGGCCTGATCGGCGGGCGGGTACGATGCCGGCTCGCCCTCGACCCGGCTATCGCCTGCATAGACCACCGTCCCTTCTACCCCGCGCGTCAGGGCAAGTAGTTCACACTCGGCCTTCTTCAAGACAGCTTTCGCGAGCGCGTCGACCTTGGCGTCGTGGTCTCCCTCCGTTGGCCCATCGACGTTCAGCAGGTCGGCGACAATCGGCAATTCCCTTTCGTTGAGCTTAATCGCGTTGGCCAACTCACAACTGCGTGCGATCGACCGTTTGTCGTAGAAGTTCTGCCTTACGTTCACATCGAAGAGCCGCACGGCCCGCTTGGCATCAACCAGGAACCGGTAGATCGAGTTGCGCGTCTGAGCCTGACGTTGGGCCAACGACCCGAAGCAGACGCCCTCGCATCGGCCGGCGAGCGACTCGACATCCGGGTCGTATTGCAGCCAGTCCCACGCGGCGTCGGCAACGATCTCATACGTCGGCTCGCCGCCGCCGAACGGGATCTCGACGTAGACCTTGCCCGTCCCCTTGTCCGGGTCGGTTTGGACATAATCGGTGGACATGCCGCGTGCTTTGAGTTCGGCGATGAGTTGATCGCCCAGCGCGTCCTGCCCGACCCGGCTGACGACGACGCCCTGCCCACCGATGTGGGCCGACGCCTGATGAGCCTGCACGGCCACATTCAATGGCGCGCCGCCCAATACCTGGCCTGACGGCAGGATGTCGTAAAGCGACTCGCCAATCCCAACGATTCGAAAACGCGGCGTCATGATTTGCCTTCAAGAGGACAACGGGGCGACCACCGGCGAACGAGGATAGAAAACGTGAGGCGAGGCGACAAGCCGACAACCCAGCGCCTCCGTCCCCGCAGGCCAATCGTGACCGGGAAACGACCCGACCCCGCTACAATCTTGCTGATGCTCTTACAACGACTAATGCTGGCCTGGTTTGTGACGCTGGCGACGACTGCCCCGGTGCTTGCTCAGCCTTTTGGGCAGGCCGGTGGCACGCCACAGGTGCCGGTCTATATCGATGACTCGCCGACGGCCCGGCAATTGGCTAAGCAGGCCGACCGGCTGATCGAGCAGGACCGCGTGGTCGAGGCGTTGCGGGCGTTGCAGACCGTCATCGAACGTTACCCCTACAAGCTGATGCCGCGGGCTGAACGGTTGCACGTCGATGCCCTCGTCCATGTCCGCCAGCGCATCACGGGCAACCCGGCGTTGCTCGACGCGTACCGCCGCCAATTCGAGCCGGCCGCCAAGCGCGCCCTGGATCAGGCCACCGCCAACGGCAACGACCTGGACGCACTGGCGTCGGTCGCGCAGCGATTTGGCCCCTGCTCAGCCGGCCTCGAAGCGTCGCTGCGGTTGGCGGGCCTGCTCCTGGAGTCGGCTGACCCCACAGCCGCCGCGGCCGTGCTCGACGCCGTCGCGACGCACCCCGACATCAAGTCGCACGCGGCCCGTTGGCATTGGTTGCAGTCGGTGGCGGGGCTCTACGCGAGTGACGCGGACCGGCTGGCCAGGCACACGCAGGCGCTGCGACAACTGCCCGACGGCCAGGAGCAGGTCGAACTGATCCAAGCATGGCAACAACGATCGGCTCGTGGTGGCACTTTGCAAGTGCTCGACCCGATGCGTCCACTGCCCGACGCCCAGCCGCCCGATCTGAGCGAACCGGCGCGCTGGACTTTCGACTTCGGCACGGCTCCCACTGGTCGTCCTGACATTGGCTTGGGCCGATCGCGACGAACCGGCTCGACCGAGCGCCACCCGATCATCCCGGTCGTGGCGGGCGATCGGCTGTACCTCAACGACAGCCGGAACATCGTCGCGCTCGACCGCAACTCGCGATTCGTCGTCTGGCGGTTTGACGGGACCGCGGCCACCGCGTCCGACACGCCGCTGGGCCGACGGGGAAGTTCGCAGGGCGGGGTCGAGGCGCGCGGCGTGGCGGTGGGCGGGGCCCGCGTCGTCGCCGTAATCGGGAACCTGCCGGCCACGGCGTTTGGCGGGTGGGGCGGCGTCTCCGTGTCGAGCAAGCTCGTCTCGCTCGACCGCGACAGCGGCAAGCCCTTGTGGTCGATCGACCCCGGCGACATCGACAAGTCGCTGAACAACGCGTTCTTTCACGGCACGCCGATCGTGGACCGCGGCCGTGTCTATGCGCTGATTAGACGATCGGCCATCGCCAACTTCCAGGACGCGTACGCCGTCTGCGTCGACCTGGCCGACGGCAAGACGAAGTGGCGTCGTTACCTGTCCAGCTCGATTGCGTCGAACACGGTGTCGAACGGCACGCTCAGCGCGATGGTGTTTGACCACGGTCGGCTGTACGTGGCCGATCGGCTGGGCGCGGTGGCGTGCATCGCTGGGCACGACGGGCGGATGCTCTGGCTGCGTCAAACCCATGACGCGGCCAAGAAGGTCAACCCGATCGGCGTCGGGGCGTTCCAGGTGCAGTCGTCGTGGACGGCGTTGCTGCCGGCGCGGACGCCGGCCGGGCTCGTCCTGCCGCCGCAGAGCAGCGGCGATAAGGCCCTGCTGCTCGATACCGACACCGGCGAAGTCGTTCGCGAGTTGGAGGGTGCACACTGGCAGCAGGCTTCGTCGCTGATGCCCGTCGGCGACGACCTGCTTTGTATGGGCATGACCGTCACGCTGATCGACGGCAAGACGTTCAAGCCCAAGTGGCAACGGCAACTGAACACGGAAGAGCGACAGACCATTGACGGTCGGGCGGCTGTCACACCAACGCGCATCCTGCTGCCGACACACGACCGCATCCTCGTGCTCGACACGGCCACGGGGAAGACGCTCGGCAGACACGATGTCGCGAAGGCCGGCAACGTTTTATTGGTCGAGGGTCAGGTCATTACGGCGGGCGGGTCGCAGGTTCGCAGCTACATGGACTGGGCGCGCGTGCGTGCGAACCTGACGCGATTGATCCGCGACCACCCGCTGGACCCGACGCGCGGGCTCGCCCTCGCAGAAGCGGCCTTCCGCGCCGACGAGCCGGACGCGGCGATCGACGCGATCGATGAGTCGCTCAAAGCGTTGCACCGCCGCCTGCAGGCCGTGGACCCAAACGACCCGCAAGACGAAAAGGCCGCTGGCGTCACGCGACAAAACGTGTTCGACACACTGCTAGCCTTCGCCGAGCAGAAGCGGGCGCGCTCGCCGCAGCTACGTCAACTCATCTTCGATCGGCTGGGACAATCGACCGCGACACCGAAGCACGACGTTGCCTATCAGCTCGCGTTGGGTCGTTTTTTGGAAGAGACGGGCGAGTCGATCCGCGCGGCCGACCATTTCCAGGCCGTGCTAAGCGACCCTGACCTAGCTAATCAACTGTATGAAAGGGCCGAAGGCACACGACGAGCCGGGCTTGAGGCGAAGATGCGGCTGGCGGCGCTCATCAAGGCCCACGGCGCTCGCGTTTACGCCAAGCACGAGTCGGCCGCGGCAGACGAACTCGTCGCGCAGAAGTTTTCGCCGCGTCCGAACGTCAAACGACTGGAGCAGTTGGCTGAACGCTACCCGCTTTCGCGCACGGCGCCCTCCGCCTTGCTCATGGCGGCCGACGCATTGGCCGCGGAGAATCAACACGAGCACGCCATCGCGCAGTTGCGGCAGGCCTACCGCCACATGAGCGAACTGCGTCGCATCTATGACAACGACTCGCAGAACGCGCTCGCCCAGCGCGTCGTGGGCAAGCTGGCAACGTGGTACGTCAAGCTCGATCAGCCGTGGCGTGCGCGGCACTGGTTGCGCCGGTTGAAGCGCGAGTATGAAGGCATCGACCCGCTGCGTGACGGTCGGCCCGTGCCGGTGGACGAGTGGCTCTCGCAATTGAATGAGACAGCCGCTCGGCCCGGTGGTTTGCCGAGTTTCCGTTGGCCGATCGGGAGTGTGCACGTTCTGCCGGGCACGTTGATGACGCCGACCCGCCAGGCGCCGCAGTCCTGGCCGACCGACCGATTCGTGACCCGTTCGGCCGAGGCGATCCAACTCCGCGCGGCCGACACGATGCGCACCCGTTGGCAGATCGTCGTGCCGAAAGACGTCGCAGAACTGCTGGCTGTCAACGACGAGCAGGTGCTGGTCTGGTTCGCCGACGCGGGTGTGCTGCGTGCGGTGGATTCGGCGACGGGCAAGACGCAGTGGCGAGTGCCGGCCGTGGCCGAGTTACTCGACGAGGCCGGTCGAGCCGTCGCCGACCAACCGATCAACCCACGCATCCAAGCCAACCTGCTGCAACCCGGTGGCCTCCGCGAGGGCGTCGCGCGGGTGAACGGGCGCATCGTCGATAACAACAACCCGTTCGGCAACAACGGCGACGCCGTGTTCTTCGAGGTCGGCGAGACCATCGTGCTCGTGGCCGACTCGCGCGGCCGAGCCATCGGCCTCGACCGTCAGACAGGGCAGGTCCTGTGGAAACGTTTGTTCGCCGGGCAAAGGTTGACGCGCGTCCACCTGGGCGATGAGGCCGTCGTGCTGGCTGGCACGACCACGCCCGACGCCGAGGGCGAGCGGTCGGCCATCATGGCACTCGACCCGCTCACGGGCGAATCGATCTGCCGGACGATCGGCGCTCGCAACCCGGTCGAGTGGGTTGGCATCGGCGGCAACCGTTTGATCATCTATGCGACAGGTACGCTCGGCAGCGCGCAACTCGTCGCGCACCACGTGGGCGACCAGCGCGACGCCTGGCGTGTGCCGCTGGTCAACGGCGCTTCGGTCGTCGGCTGGTCGAACCACGACCTGCTGGCGATCCGTGACGACGAAGGCCGGATCGCGCTGGTCGACCCGGCCACGGGTCAGTTCGCGGGCGAGTTGTCGAAGATGGGCGAGCGACACGACACGAGCATGGACCTGCGCATCGTCGAGGGCGTGTGGCACATGCAGTCACGCCACCGCGCTGTCGCCGTGGCGGCGGACGGGGCGAAGCTCTGGCGTGACGGGCTGGGCGACCTGCCGAAGAACATCCAAACGCAACTGGTCGGCGAGCAATACGTCGTGCTGTTAAGCCTGGCAGAGGAGGAAGGCCGACGCCGCGCCGCCGACCTGGCCGACCGGCTTGGCGGCAACCCCGCCCTGCTGCCGCTGCTGCGTGGCCAACCCGGACGAAACGGGGCGCACGCGTGGTACTACCGCCTCTCGCTGCTCGACCGCCAGACCGGGCTGGTCGTTCATGAGCGGGTGATCGGCCCGCTGGCCGACGTGTTCAGCCCGACGCACGCGTGGTTCTGCAACGACCGGTTGATCCTGTCGACGACCGGCGCAACGGTCGTATTGAACGGGTCGTCAGCCGCACCGTGACAGCCCTTCGGCGACTCGCGGCATTTCCTCCTGACCGCTAACATCGAGGTATCGGACGTTAGACGCGCACGGTGTTGCGGCGGCGTCCGTCTGGTCTGACCAATCGACAGGACGCCTCACAATGAGCACGACCGATCTGACCTCCGCCCCTACTGAACTCGACCGCACGATCGCCGAGACCGACCCGGACGTCGCCCGGTTGATCGCCGCGGAACGCGACCGGCAGGAGCACACGCTCGAACTGATCGCCAGCGAGAACCACACGTCGCCGGCTGTCATGGCCGCGATGGGCACCTGCCTGACCAACAAGTACGCCGAGGGCTACCCGGGCAAACGCTATTACGGCGGCTGCACGTTCCACGACGAGATCGAAGAGCTGGCCCGCGAGCGCGCCAAGCGCCTATTCAAATGTCAGTTTGCCAACGTTCAGCCGCACTCGGGCGCGCAGGCCAACATGGCCGTCTTCCTGGCTTTGCTTCAACAGGGCGACACTTTCGCGTCACTCGTGCTGGCCGACGGCGGCCACCTCTCGCACGGCATGAAGCTCAATTTCTCGGGCAAGTATTTCAACGCCGTGCACTACCCGCTGATCTACGACCTGGACGACCCGCGGTTCGAGCAGATCGACTACGACGCGGTCCGTGACGTGTGCATGGAGCACAAGCCGGCCATGATCCTGTGCGGCTACTCGGCCTACCCGCGCGTGATCGACTTCGCCCGCTTCCGCGCGATTGCCGACGAGTGCGGCGCGCTGCTGATGGCTGACATCGCGCACATCGCCGGGCTGGTCGCGGCGGGCGTTCACCCCTCACCCTTCCCGCACGCGCACATCGTGACGACGACGACGCACAAGACATTGCGTGGCCCGCGCGGCGGCCTGATCCTGACCAACGACGAAGACATCGCCAAGAAGATCGACCGGGCCGTGTTTCCGGGCGTGCAGGGCGGGCCGTTGATGCACGTCATCGCCGCGAAGGCCGTAGCATTCCACGAGGCGTTACAGACGTCGTTCACCGACTACGCGAAACAGGTCGTCGCCAACGCGCAGGCGTTGGCCGGCGCGCTGGTCGGCAAGGGGTACCGCCTCGTCTCGGGCGGGACGGACAACCACCTGATGCTGGTCGATCTGCGCGGGAAGGACGCAGACCTGACCGGGGCCGACGCCGAGCGCTGGCTGGAGCAGGCGGGGATCATCACGAACAAGAACGGCGTGCCGAAAGACCCGCGCAAGCCGATGTATACGAGCGGCCTCCGCCTGGGCACGCCGGCGTTGACGACGCGCGGCCTGAAGGAAAACGAGTTACAACTCGTGGCCGAGTTGATCGACCGCGTGCTCGATGCCAAGGGCGACGAGACGGTTTGCGCGCAGGTGCGGCAGGACGTGGTCGACCTGTGCGAACGGTTCCCGATGCCGCACTGACCAGTGTTTGACCAGCACATGCCCATCGTTGACTTCGAGATCGTCGTGCCTGACGGCGAGGCTCTCGCCACAGACCTGGCCCAGCGGCTGGCGGACGCGGCCGGCGACGTGCTCGGCACGGAATCACGCCGAACTTGGGTGCGCTTGCGGACTTTGGACGAGACTCACTACGCCGAGAACGATGGACAGGAGCCCGGCGTCCGGCCAGTGTTCGTCACCGTGCTCCGGGCCGTCCGCCCCGGCCCCGACGACTTGCAGACCGAGGCCGCCCGTCTCACCGAACGAGTGGCGGCGGTCACCGGACGACCTGTTGAGAATGTGCACGTGCTGTACCTGCCGGATGGGGCCGGCCGGATCGCATTCGGCGGTCGGTTAGTTCAGCGTCCAACGGACACGGGATGATCCGTTACACTGAGTGGTCGTGACGGGTCACGCAGCGCCGCGTGGAAAGGGGTCATTATGGGCTTCAGCATCGACCGAGCCATCGAAATTAAAGACAGCATCATCGCGGGCTTCGAAGACCCACAGATGATGCACGCGGTGGTCGTGCACCTGCCGATCGTGCTCAGCCTGGTCGCGTTCTTGTGGGTCGCCGTCCTGATCATGACGGGCTGCCGGTCGCACAAGCTGCGATTCAGCGGTGTGTTGATCACGTTCCTGGGCGGCGTGCTGGCGTGGTGGGCGCACGAGACAGGTGAGACGGCCGCGGGCAGTTTCAAGACCGAAGAACTGACCGAGGCCGCGCAGGCCGTGCTGAACGAGCACGCACGGCTGGGCGAGTTTCTCTGGATCGGCTTCTGCTCGACGTCGCTGCTGCTGCTGCTCAGCCTGACCAAGGCCAAGTGGTTCCGTTGGCTGATGACATTCCTCGCCTTGCTGGCCAGCACGGTCACCGTATTGTGGGTCGCGGGTCAGGCGCACCTGGGCGGCGAGCTGGTCTACAAGCACGGCGTCGGCGTCCCAACGAGCGACAACAACATCGACAACGTCCGCAAGCAAGTCCCCATCGTCGTCGACGACACCGACGGCAAGGTCGATCCGCAGAAGGACAAGCCGCAGGAGATCTCGTGGACGGCGTTCGTGACCGCCGCGGAAAGCCAGGCGTTCGTCGGCGAGGTGACCATCACCACCGACGCCGTGGTCGGCCAACTCGACCCGGACAAGACCGACCACCACCCGGAGGGTGTCGAGCCGCCTTACAAGGTGATGGCGCCGATCGGCGACCTGTCCGTCGATGACGTGAACGCCGCGATGCTCAAGGCGAATCAGCCGGTGAGATCGACCGGCAAGAAGAGTGGCTTCTTTGGGTTGTCAACCGACTAGCGAACAGGCGGCAAGTCAGGTGAATGACATCGACCCATTCTGGATCGGCGCGTTCTTTCTGGCGGTCGGGCTGTTCTCCGTCTTCGGCGCCGCGTTGAATTGGTCGCTGTTTGTCAACCACCGCAAAGCCCGCGGTCTGGCGACCCTGATCGGCCAAACGGGCATGCGGATCTTCTACGTGTTGCTCGGTGTCGCTCTGGTTGTTCTGGGCGTGCTGTTCATGACCGGCGTCGTAAAGAACTGATCGATCAACCGCTTTCGCGGGCAACCGGCCAAGTGCGCTCACGTCGTCTGCTTGACGCCGCGGTAGTTCACGGCGATGCCGAACGTCAAAGGCTTGATCGACACGTCGCTGAACCCCGCATCGCCCATCATCTGCACCATTGTTTCGCGTTCGATGAACGTGTTGACACTGCGCGGCAGGTACTTGTATGCGCCGCTGCGGTCGCGAGCGATGAGTGTCGCGGTGCGCGGCATGACGTGGTTGAAGTAGAAGTTGTACAACCCGCGCATGACTCGGTTGCGCGGCAGGCTGAACTCAAGGATGACCAGCCGACCGCCAGGCCGAAGCACGCGGTAAAACTCGCCAATGGCCACGGCCGGGTCGGCGACATTGCGGATGCCGAACGCGATGCTGACGACATCGACGCTGGCGTCGGGCAGCGGCAGCTTCATGGCGTCGCCATTAATGAATGTCGTCGCTTCGTTCAGAGTGGCGTCGCGGGCCTTGTGCCGCGCGATCGGAAGCATCTCAAAGGTGAAGTCCAAACCGACGACCTGCGCCGACTGGTGTGTTCCGAGTTTGGCGAGTTGACGCGCGAAGGCGATCGTCAGGTCGCCTGTCCCGCAAGCAACGTCGAGTATCTGGTCGCCGGGCTTCACTTCGGCCAGCCGCACGGCCGCGCGTCGCCAAGCCTGGTCGCGCCACATCGAGTGCAACCGGTTGTTCAGGTCGTAACTCGGCGCGATCGCGGCGAACATGCGCCGCACACGCGTGGGCTTGTCCGCGACGGCGTGCGGATCGTTGAGATCGTCGCCCGTCCAGGCGGGATCGGCTGGTGTCTGGCGGGGTGTCGGTGTGGCGGGCGGCATCGATGCAACGATAGAGGGCCACCGATGCGATGGCGGGACGCAGTGACCAAGAGTGTTTGATTCGGGAGCGCTAAGCCGAAAGCGGCGTGGGGTCAGGGCAGGATGCCCGTCCCGGCCAAGCCCGAATAGGTCGGTGGCAGCTTGCCATGGCAGTAGCAGCTCAGGTGCTGCGGCATGACCGCCTGGCCGGCGATGCCCTTGCCTTTGACCCAACGGAACGCGGGCCGTTTGGTGACGGGCTTGACCGGCGTTGCGACGGCGGGCGACGCCGTGGCCGATTGGGTCGCGGGTGTCGTCTGGTCGATCGCCTTCGACGTGCGCTTCGTGCCGTGCCGCGGCGGCGGCAATTGCTTCAAACGGGCGAGCATGGCCTGGAATGCCTCGCGGTTGACCTTGTACTTGCTCGTGTCTCGGTAGTCCGGGTATTCCTCTTTGAGGATCCTCTGAATGTTGGCGACGCGCGTCTCGGAGTGCGGGTGAGTCGAAAGGAATTCCGGTGGCCGAGACCCCTTCGACGCCTCGCCAAGAATCTCCATGACGCGCATCTGACCGATCGGGTTGTAGCCCACGCGGGTCATGTACTGAATGCCTAACTCGTCGGCTTGCGTTTCCTGGTCGCGTCCGAACTTGAGCAGATAGAGCGTGCCGCCGGCCTGACCGGCCTTAACACCAAGCGACGCGAGCTGCGCGGCCGAGCTGCTGCCCTTCGTGCTGACGCCTGCCGCGACGGCCGCGGCCGTCAGCCCGCCCTGCACGATCATCTGCCGACCCATCTGCTGCGCAATGTGCCGCGCGGTGACGTGGCCGATCTCGTGACCCAGCACGCCCGCCAACTGAGATTCGTCTTCGAGCCGTTCCATCAGCCCGCGCGAGATATAGACCTTGCCGCCGGGCAGTGCGAAGGCGTTGATCACCTGCGAATCGACGACGTGGAACTCCCAGTCATACTTCGGGGCCTTGTCACCGACGTGCTCACGCATGATGATCTCGGCCTCGGTCAGCAGCGTTCGGCCGATCGTTCGGACATAGCTGACGACCTGCGCATCGGGCACTTCGCCACCATACTCCTTGGTGAATTTGGGCGCCGCGCTGGCCCCGAGAGACCGTTCCTGCTCGAAGCTGATCGGCGCGAACTGCGTTTCACCCGTGGCCGGATTGGTCGAACAGCCCGTCGAGGCCACGCTCGATACAACCAGCAGGACGCAGACGGCGAGTTTCTTGATGAGGTTCATACCTTGACCCCTTTTCGCTTTGAGCACGTTGAGCGATGTGCGGGTTCAAACGCCGGCGACAGCCGCCCGTCCCAACATCGACTTTATTCACGTTTCCGCACCGATTGTAGTCGGTTTCTTACGGAAACTTTCGCACACGGGATTTGGTCCGATAAGCGGTCAACCTGAGCAAGCAGTATTGGCAACGGGGTCGCAGACCGTTCGATAACCCAATCGCACATATCGACCCGCATCACAGACAGTGTTTAGCGTTTATCGGACGTGGCCTGCTTGCCACGTAAGTCACTGACAAGGCGAATTTTGCGCTTACTCAATGCTGACTCGTATCTGAGACGGTGTTGATCTGGGAAGACCTTGTGGATTGGTCAAGATATTCGGGTTGGTCACCGATGACAGATTGACCGTCGCGGTGCGTGCACCGGTGTCGGTGCAAACGGTCGGCGAACGGCACGCTCGACCCAAACTTCCTTTCGTCCGCCGCGCAGGGATGTCGCGGCGCGCGAGGCACGGGGCGCAAGACGCCCACCTCGGAGTCTCTTCATGCAGCGAGAAGTTCTGATCGAGCGTTACTTCACGGCACTGATCAGCGGCAGCCGGCCCGACGCGCGAGCGGTCGTCGACGAGTTGGTCGAGGCGGACTGCCCGGCTGACAAGATCCTGACCCGGCTGATGTGGCCGACCCTGAATCACATCCAGAAGCTCTACCGCGCCGACCAGATGAACGAACTGGCGCACCACTACGCGACTCGCCTCATGCGGATGCAGGCCGACCAGATGCAGATGCGGCTGGAGCAGAAGGCCCGGCGGAACGAGCGTGTCCTGGTGGTCTGCGGGCCGGAGGAACCGGAAGAGCTGAGCGCGCAGATGGTCGCCGACCTGCTCGAGGCCGACGGCTATGACACGTTCTTCCTGGGCGGCGGAGTCGCCAACGACGAGATCGCGAACCAATTGGCGGAGATGAATGCCGACAAGCTGGTGGTCTTCGGCGCCACGGCCAGCACCGTGCCGTTTACGCGGCTTCTCATCGACCGATTGCACGACATCGGCGCTTGCCCGAAGTTGCAGATCATTGTGGGCGGTGGGATCTTCAACCGCGCCGATGGGTTGGCCGAAGAAATCGGCGCCGACCTGTGGGCGACCGACCCCGAAGAGTTGATCGAAGTCATGGGTGAAGAGCCGGAACGCCGCATGACACCCGACCAGCGGACGGTTGGCCGACGCCGACGCCCACGCCCCAAGGGCAAGTCGGCCGACAAACAGGCTGAAGCGACCGCGGCGTAAATGCCTCGCACGGTCGTTCACAGACCACAAAGCGCACCACAAAGACCCGCGGCCTGGCCGCGGGTCTTTGTTGATTGCGTGTGTCAGGTCTGACGGCGTATTCAGCCTGGCTGTTCCCCGCATCGTCACAACAGTTCAACCTTGACTCTGCACTGAGCTGGCGACGGGCAAGTCCGCCATAGTCTGCTGTCTTTCGCGTCGATAGATGCGGGACAAGCGGTCGGTCGTTTGACCGCAATCCCATATTTCCGCGGGCGGCCCCAGTCGAAACGACCTCACGGTCGTATCGACGCATGTGACCCAGGAGTCATCCACCCGATGCAAATCCTCCTCATCGAAGACGAACAGGATCACGCTGACCTGGCGAAGCGTTCGCTGCGAAGCTCGGGGATCGAATACGAACTCACGCATGTCGACAACGGAGCGGAGGGAATCCAGTACCTTCGCCAGGAATCACCCCATCAACACGCGTTGGCACCGGACGTCGTTCTGGTCGACCTGAAGATGCCCCGCATGGACGGACACGAGGTGATCGAAAACATCAAGGCCGACTCCGGGCTTAAGAACACACTGGTGATCGCCCTGACGACATCGGAAGCCGATGGCGACCGACAGCGCGCGTTTGCGTCAGGTGTAGACGCCTACCTGTCCAAACCGCTGAACGCGTCGGCGTTGTGGAACATCGTGATGCGACAGCGCTGCGTGTAACGAATCACAAGCCCGTCAGCGATCGATAGACGCCGCCAGTTGTGCGTAAGCCGTTGCGAGCGCTCCGCGCCATTCGAGGTATGCATAAGTCAAGCTATGACGCTCATGCAGCGCGCGCAGGTCGTTCTGGAATGACTCGTAGACATCCTGCTGCCAGGCCTGCGTGCCTTCCTGACAGAAGAACACGCGACACCCAAGCGGGCGCACGCTATGTGCCGTGCATAGCTTGTCGACCTGAAACGGACACAGGCCGGCTTCGCGCTGAGCCCGGTCGTGTTCGGCGTACACGTCGCGCGGGCCCATCTGAAGGACAACCCAGGCGACTTCAAGACCGGTGACATAAAGCCGGTGGTCAAACTCATCGAACTGGCAGCATCGCCCACTAAGCCAACAGGTTGGGTTGCGTTCGGCAATGGCGTGATCTAATCGGTCGTAAAGTTCACGGATTGACGCATCGATCGCGTCGCCGCGTGCGGCATTGAACCAGACCGACCAAGGCGGCGGCGTATCGCCTCGCGCGCGGGGTTCAGCCGGCGGGTGTGGCGTCCCGTCCGATTTCGATCTCGTGGAACGTGTATCGTCGCCCATGATTGATACCCGGACAGCCGCGTGAGGCGCGTTGCCAGTCGCGCGGATGGCCCAGATTCTCGGGCCAAAACGGCCACGTACGGCACTGCGTGGGGCGAGCGTCGTAAACACCGCATCGGCCCTTGCCGTCCTCGCCCCATTCCAAAAAGACGCAATCGTATCGGCCGTCAATAAGTACCTCGTTCAACGACCAGCGGCCGTTGACCTCGTGAGCGTACCGCTCGACAAACTCATCGCGCCGCAGGTCGAGCAACTTGGCCAAAGCGTCGAGTTCATCGTCACTGACCCAAACATACCCGGGCGGCCCGGTGCAACAATTGCCGCACTGCGTGCACCCGAACGACAAGCCGTCCGCGTACCACTTGGAGGTTGAAGAACTATCTTCTGACACTCGTCATTGTACGTGCAGGCATCCGTCGCGCGCGTCGCAACGGAGTGGTATTGGCCGTAACAATCGCGAAGGACGACGATTTACTGCCCGCCCATCAGCACGGCAAGCAGGCCCTTCTGCGCATGCAGCCGATTGTGCGCCTGTGGGAAGACGCGGCTGGCCGGCCCGTCGATGACGTCGTCGGTGATTTCCAACCCGCGATACGCGGGCAGGCAGTGCAGGACGATTGCGTGGTCCGGCGCGGTTGCCAGCAAGTCATTGTTGATCTGATAAGGCTGGAACAGGCGTTTGCGTCGGTCGGCCTCCGATTCCTGGCCCATCGAAACCCACGTGTCGGTGTAGAGCGCGTCGGCGTAGCGGACGGCGTCGGCCGGCTCGTGCGTCATCTCCAGGTTCATATTTGGGGAATGGCTCATGATGCGGTCGGCCGCGGCCTGCTCCAGTTCGTAGCCGGGCGGCGCGGCGATGATGAAATTCATCCCGAGCTTGCCGCTCAGTTCCGCGAGACTCAGCGCCATGTTATTGCTGCCATCGCCGATGTACGCCATCGTCTTGCCGGACAGGTCTCGGCCGAACTCGTCGATCAGGGTCATCGCGTCGGCCAAGGCCTGACACGGGTGTGACAGGTCGGAAAGCGCGTTGATCACCGGGATCGGGCTGACGGCCGCGAGGTCGGTGAGTTTCTGGTGCTCGAACACGCGGGCCATGATGCCGTGGACCATACCGGCCAACACACGGGCCATGTCCTGCGGTGCCTCGCGTCGGCCGAGGCCGACCTCGTCGTCGCGCAGCATGATCGCGTGCCCGCCCAGTTCGATCATCGCCTGCTGAAAACTAACCCGCGTGCGCAGGCTGGGCTTCTCGAAGATCATCGCCAACGTCTTGTGCGCCAGTATCGGGTCGTTGCCGCGCCCCGACTCCCGCTCCGACCGAAGACGGAACGATACGTCCAGCACGTGACGTAACTCGTCGGTCGAGTGATCGGCGATCGAGAGGAAATGGTTCATGGTGAAGACTCAAAGCAGGAAAGCAAGAGAACAGGAAAGCAGGAAATGATGCCGGTTCGGTCATACAGGGCGAGCCGGCTCACGACAGTTATCTGAACCAGTGGGGAGGACAGATTGGGCACGGACAACCAGCATGTTGCAAGACCATCAACACTTCCTGTTTTCCTGATTTCTTCTTTTCCTGCTGTCCTGCTTTCCTGGTTTCTTGTTTTCCTGTCATCCTGTTTTTCTAAAGCACAATCATCGTCCCGATGCCCCGGTCCGTGTAGACCTCGAGCATGAGCGAGTGCGACACTCGGCCGTCGACGATGTGCGTGCGTGTCACGCCGGCCTCCAGCGCAGTAATGCACGCTTCGACCTTGGGCAGCATCCCCGCGGCGATCACACCGCTGCGAATGAGTTGTTTGATTTCATCTTCCGTCAGTTGCGACGCGAGGCTGTCGGGCGCATCGGTCGTGCGGATGCCGTGCGTGTCGGAGACGAGGACGAGCTTTTCAGCCTTGAGCGCGGCGGCGACGTGGCCGGCGACACTGTCGGCGTTGATATTGAGCTTGCCGCCCGACCCGTCGCGCGCGATCGGCGCGATCACGGGCACGTGGCCGGCGTCGAGCAGCGCAGCTAGCAATTCCTGGTTCACTCGCTTGACCCGCCCGACCAGGCCGATGTCGATCTTGCGACCCGCGCCCCCTGCGTCGTCGGCCGGCGGGTCGAGGAACAGCTTCTCGCCAAACACCACGCAACTCGACAGGCTGTGCAGGCCCATGGCCGGCGCGCCGGCGTTTGTGATCTCTTCGACGATCCACTTATTGATCTGATTGACCAGCACGTGCTCGGCGATCGCGAGTGTGCGTTCGTCGGTGTAGCGCCGGCCTTGCACGAACTGCGCCTCGAGACCGGCCTGCTGCATCGCCTCGGTGATGGCTTTACCGCCGCCGTGCACAACGATCGGCCGCATCCCCACCGCGTGCATAAAACCAACATCGACCAGCAGCTTGCGCAACGCCTGCTCGTCGTCCATGATCGACCCGCCGACCTTCACGACGATCGTCTTGCCCGCGAAGCGACGGATGTACTGGTGCGCCTCGACTAGCGCCTCGGCCTTGATGAGGGCGTCGGGGTTGATCATGACGTTGCTCAGCCTGCGCGGGATTTGGTGCGCGGGGAAAAACCCTCAGTTTAGGCCGATCTGCTCGCGAGGCAATGTCACGCGATGGCGATTCACTCGCTGCCGGCGCATGTCGAGTGCGCGGCGCAGCGATGTTGCGTCGAAGCGACATCTAACACGACTCGCACATCCCGGATCCGCGTCGATTCCCCCTTAAATATAATACTATCAACAGTTTACCCGAACACGAACCACGCGGTCCCGACCTTGCGTGCGTTCGGGGCATGCGAGCCTCCGCCCCCCGTCCCTGCGACCCGCTAGCCGCCTCGCAAGCCGCCCGACTCGCAGCCGCACTCCTGGCTGGATGTGGTTTCGTCGCCGTGCTTCTGCTTGGCAAGCGGCTGGCCGACGACGTGGACTTCCTCGGCCTGTCGGACGACACGATCCACATGCTTGGCCACATCGGCGTGTACGGCGGTCTGGGCATCCTGCTCTACAAAGCGTTTGGCCGACGCCCGCGACTGGCGTGGGTCGCTGCCAACCTGCTGGCCGCGGGCGAAGAGTACCGCCAAGCATTCGTGCCCGGCCGAACGGCCGCGCTGGACGACGCGATCGTGAATGTCCTTTCGATCACAACCGCGATCGCGCTGATGTGCGTGTGGCAGCGTTTGCGTCGAAGGTACGCCTGTCAGGCCAAAGTCGGCGATGCCAACACGTCTGCTACATGATGCCTCTTTCAGTCCCTCGACCCGCACGATCGTGCGATTCACTGCATTCAATAGCCACTCAACCATTCGTCCCAAACGCCCCGCGTTTGGGCGGCGGCTCGGTGCGCGGGCGGGCCAGGAACTTGCCCTGGTTCAGTTGGATCGTCGCGCCCATCCACCGCCAGGCGCCGTCGAGGTTCGACCCGAGCATGCTGCCCACCAGCAGGACATTGCGTTCGGACAACTCGGGGTTGAGATTGATGCGGTATTCACCGCGGGTCACCTTGCCCGTCAGCTTGCCGGAACCGACCTGCGGGCCGATGGCCTCTTTCTGACTGACCTGCTTGAACTGCCAGATGCCGGTGAAGGTCGTGGGCGAGTCGTACTTGAGCGCCATGATGCCCGACACGATTACCTCGCCGTCGTCGCCGTAAGCCTCGTAGTCGTAGAAGTAGACACCCTCGGAGCCGAACTCGGGGAACTCCGGTGCCTTCTGGCAGCCTTGGTTGAGCCACAGACAGGCCAGGCTGAGCACGACGGCGGGTGACAAACGGCAGAACGATTGATAGTGGTTCATGGCGATCCCCACGGGGTCAGGGCAATCCAACGACGGGCAGCGAGTCTACCGCGCAACCGGCCGGGCCGCATCCGGATCGGCCTTGTCTGACAGACGCGCGACGGCTAACCTTGTTCCAGCGCACCCGTAGCTCAATTGGATAGAGCATCGGTCTTCGGAACCGAGGGTTGGGGGTTCGAGTCCCTCCGGGTGTATTCCGCCTTGTGACACGCCCGAATCGGGCAGATACAGAGCCCAAAATAGTCGTCACGCCGCCCGACGCGATTCTCGCGTCGACTTGCCGATGCTCAGCACCCGGTCGTACACACGCATCATGCGCTCCATCCGCGCGACGAAGCTGTAATGTTCCTCGATGCGACGACGCGCGCGACGGGCCAGTTCGGCCCGGCGTTCGGCGCTGACGATCAGCGGCTCGATCTCGCTCGGCCAGGCGCACTCGTCGCCGTTCAGCAGCACACCGCATCGGCCGCGTTGCAGCAGCTTGCTCACGCCGCCGACGTCGGTCGCCGCGACGGGCACGCACATCGCCATCGCCTCCAGCGCCACGTTGGGCAGGCCTTCGGTTCGGCTGGGGACCAACAGCGTGTCCATAGCCTCATAAAAACGCTGCGTCGGCGTCTGCCAACCCCAGAAGCGTACTTGCGGCGCGACATGCTGCTCGATCGCCAGCGCACGCAGCGGCTCGAAAGCCGGGCCGTCGCCGATGATGTGCAGCCGAACGTCGGGGTACTTCTCGACCAGCGCGCGCGTGGCGCGGACCGCGCGGTCGACGCCCTTCTCGTCACTGAGTCGCGCGACCACACCGAGTACGAACTCATCGTCGGCGATGTCCAGTCGGTCGCGTGCAGCCGAGCGGTCTTGTGAACGCTCGTACTCTGTCAAGTCGATCGCGTTGGGGATGTGCCAAAGCCGTTTGCGGTCAAGGCCGTCGTGCAAGAGTTGGTCATACAGGTCACGAGACACGGCCACGACCTGGTCGTAGCGTCGCAGACACCAACGGTCGACGTTGCAGTAGAGGCGGTTCCGCCAGGTCTCACGCGTCCATCCGTGCGCGGTGGTAACGAGTTTCATTGGGTGAAACTGTCGGACCAGCAATCCGAGCGCATTGGATTTGTGATCGTGACCATGCCACACCGCGACGTTCCGCCGCTTGCACAGGTTGACCAGCGCCCGCACGGTGCGCGGGTCGATCGGCCCGCGCTCGGGCAGCTCGATAAAGGGGCAACCCTGCTGCTCAGCCTGGATGCGCAGCAGGCCGATGCCGGGGTCATTCCGCGGGTGGATGTACGCGGCGGCCATGCGGACACGGTCGTGGTCCGCCCACTTGGGCGAGCGCAGGATGGTCTTGTCCGGCCCGCCGCCGATGTTCGTCACGACACGTACGTGCAGCACCAGCGGCAGGTCAACGCCGCCGATGCGCGCCAGCGTCGCCCCGTCGCCGGGCGTGGCCGGGGGCGTCATCGCAAGCCGATCTGGTTTGGGTAACGCTGTCATGTTGCCCCCGATTCACTTGCGATTCAGACCATGAACCCCGGACACGTCGCGCACGGATTCTCCGCCGTCTGCTGCGCATCGAGTTTCCGCTTGAAGCTCCGCCGGGCAAGCCGGTACTTCCGGCTGTTCCACACCGCCCCAAGCCCGCGGTCGAATACGTTGCCCATGTCTTCCTCGGGGTCGAAGCTGCCGCAGCAGGTCACTACATTGCCGTCCCAGTTCACCACGCTTGCAGTCCATGGCCAAGAACAATCGAACAGCTTTTGGCCGTTAAAGTCCTCCGGCTTGTAGTTGCCGTCGAGCATCTTCTGGTATGGCTCCAAGACGAAGTCCGGGTCAGTCGGCAGCCATTGGTGCAGGTGCTCGCGCGTTTTACGCGCCAGTGTTTCGGCTGACATCTCCAACGGCACAAGCTGCTTGTCTCTGTCCAGAAAACGCGTGTTGAGCGCCGGCCAGGAGAAGACGGCCTTGCATCCCAACTTGTCCGCCAGCCGCTCGAATGCGGCTCGCTCGTGCTCGTTCTGCTTCATCACGACGAAGTTGAGCTGCACCTCAGGCGTTCGGCTGCCCATGCGGTCGCGTGTCCCGATGATGTGACGCACCTTCGCCACCGCCTCGTCAAACGACTTGCCCGGCTGATACGCCTCGAACGTCTTCTGCGATGCACCGTGCAAAGAGCACGTCAACATGTCCAGCCCGCTGTTGACAAGCTGCTCAGCCTGCAAGACCGATTCACCCTTTCGCGGCTTGAGTTTCAGCGCGTGTAGGTTCGAGCTGATGTACGTCCACACGCCCTTCTTGTGCGCGTAGCGGATCATGTCGTAGATCTCGGGTACGATCAGCGGGTCGCCCCACATCGACAGGTCGAGCGCCGCCAAGTGCCACGCGACGCGGTCGATCAGTTGCTTGTAACGCTCGACATCCATCTTGCCCTTCGGCCGACCCTGCAAGCCAACACCCGTCGGGCAGAGTTGGCATTGCGTGTTGCAGATGTTGGTCGACTCGATCTTCATGCGGTACGGCCGGCCGACGACGCGCTCGGTCTTGAGCTTGAACTGCAGGTTGACCGCCGTCATGTTGAGCAACTTGGGCACGCTGATGTAACGGTGGTTCCGCCAGACGTGGAAGACGCCGCGGGCGAAGAAGTCGATCGCCGCACGCAGGCGGCGCATACCGGGTACGCGCGCGGGTCGGCGTTTCAACTCACCCGTCCACTGGACCGCGCGGGCGAGCCGGCCTTCGACTTGCATTGCAAGCGCGTTCATCCGTGGGCAAGCTCCTCGCGTTCAACCCGCTTCAACGCGGGGACCGGGCCGCCAGCCGGCCCGAGCGTCAGCAGGTGTTTGCGGCGGCGGCGTGGCGGCGGGTTGTCAGCCCGGTAGGCCTTGGCCTCGTCCGAGCCCTCGACAGCGTCGAGCGTCTGACGGATCACGCGCGGGTACACGCCGGCCAAAACGAGCATCAACCACGGCAACTCGAACACTTCGAGGGACAGGAACAGCCCGCCGAACGCGAAGATGATCAGCGCGGTTTGCACCGCCAAGGCCAAGTCGGCCGCCTGCGCCACTGAGGCGTTGCCCGCTTCGTCGCGGTGGTCGTGCAGCCGCCGTTGCAGGTAGTTCAAACAACGCCATCGCGAGCGGGTGAGCGCCCACAGCGCGGCGCTCAACAGGGCGATGTAGATCACCATCGCGGGGATGCCCGAGTCGGCGGCGATCTGCAAATACTGGCTGTGAATCGTTCTGCCGACGCGGTCGGCGCCGTAGTTGAATGCATACGCGTTGCTGTTCCGGATGCCCAAACCCGTCAGCGGGTGTTCGAGCGCGACCTGCCACGCGGCCGACCAGCTTTCCATGCGGTTCTGCGCGCTGCGATCGGTCTGGTAGTTCATCGTCGAGAAGAATCGGTCACGGATCTCCTGCCCCGCGAGGATTGAGACGCAGACAAACAACACCGCCGCGATCGCGGCCGACTGGTACCGCTTGCGGTGGTGCCAAAGCAGCCAACAAATACCGACAAACGCAGCCAACATCGCCCCACGTGAGTAGCTCATCAGAATGGCGTGAATGATCAGCAGCCCAATCGCCCAAGCCACTGCTCGCATCCAACGTTTCGAGGCCGACACGCCAAACGCGTACGCGAACGGCAAGCCCATCGCGAGCATCAAACCCGCACCGTTGTTGTCCAAACCGCCATAGCCGTAGTGGAAGATGTCCAGACGCCCTTGGAACAGGTACAGCGCGTTGATCTCCCACGCGATGTAGCCGAGTGTGACCAGCACCATCGCGGCCATGACGCGTACCTGCCAGGCCCGGTCGATCACCAGGCCGGTGATCATCGCAATAACGATGATCTTGGCGTACTCCATGCCCCATTGCTGCGCGACATCCGGGTCGTGCGCGGTCAGGCAACTCATCAACAACAACAAGCCAAACCCGAGCAGCAGCCAGAGGACGTGATTCAATCGGCCCCGTCGCAAAACGGTGTGCAAGTTCATCAGGACGCCGACGGCGACGATGCAAGCCGCCATCAACGACCACCGCCACTCAACCGGCAGCGACCATTCCCACAGATGCTGCGGCCGAAGCACAGCAAGGACGTAGTACAGCAATAGACCCCAGAACGGGTGATAGATCGACCCGACCGTACCGAGCAGCGTCATCGCGATGAGCAATACAAAGTGCTTCATGGTCGGTGTCGCGCCGCCCCCGCCACTTCGCGCCAACGGTGCCCAATCGAAAAACACATAGGACACGGCCGCAGCAATCACGCACAGGCCAATGGGGACCCATGCGCTGCGGAGCCAGTCGCCGCCGGTCGTGCGCACCGCACGCGGGCGCATGAGGTCTGAGTTGTCGCCGCGCCTAGGCCGCGCGACGCGCGTCTTCACGCGCGGCCGCGGGGGCGTCGGCCTGACCAGCGGCCCTTCGACCGCCGGCAAGGACTCGTTCAATGCCATGACACAATTCCTCCTCACCAATCGCCTCAACGCACCGGTCGTGCTGGTCACAGACCCGCTTGTAACAGGGCCCGCAATCCACACGCGCGATGAACTTTTCTCCCCGTCCGAACAGGTCGATCTCCTGCTCGCACGTCGGCCCGAACAACGCCACGACCGGCACACGCCGCGCCACCGCGACGTGCATCGCCATCGTGTCCCCCGTAAACAACGTGTCGCAACGATCGACCAGCGCGACAAACGCGCGCTCGGCCGACAGCGCCTCCCTCGCGACATCCACCGGCACGTTGCCCGCGTCGATCACGCCGTGCAATCCCCCCACGGCCTGATCAGACAGGATGCGGTCGATGATCGGGCGCTCAGCCGGCCCGCCTAACAGCAGCACCTGCAGGTCGGGCTGACGCGCTTTCAACAACTTAATCAACCGGGCCGTCTTGCGAGCCGGCCACATCTTGTTCGCAAACGCCTTCCCCGCACCGACGTTGATCCCCACCGTCGGCTGCGCTCGCGACCAACCCAACGCCGCCAACCGCCAGCCTACAGCCGAAGCAGCCTCGCCATCGATCGGCAGGTCATACCGCCCGCCGTCGTAGGGCCAACCCAGCGCCTCATGCACCAGCCGCGGGTAGGTCTTGTTGTTTCGCTCGAACTTGAGTTCGTCGCTCAGCCCAAGATGAAAGTACGGCTCGCACTCGGCGTTCAGCGGCACCGGCGTGCCCCAATCACTCATACCGATGCCGAGCTTCGTGTCAGCACGCAGCGACATCGCCAAGGCGCAAGGCTCCGGTTCCTTGTCCAAGCTGACGACCGTGTCAAACCGCTGGTGCGCGAGCACCATCGATGTGACGGGCGAGAACGGCAACACGCGGTCGATCTGCGGGTGATTGTCGATCATCCGACACCCCGCCTCGCTGCTCACCCAGGTGACGTGCGCGTTTGACCAACGGCGATGCAACGTCGGCAGCAGGCTGAGCGTACGGATGACGTCGCCCAACGCACCAAGTTTGATGATGACGAAACGGTGCGCAGGCGGGTCGTACGACGCGCACCCCGTACACAGTTGGTTCTCGATGCAAGGCCGATCGCCGCGGTAATGCCGACAGTCTGCCGCGAGCGCCCCCGTCGGCCGAGCCGCACTCGGCGGCGCGATGCGCAAGGCCACGGGTTGTCTGATCGCATCCATCGCGCCACGGGTCCGATAGGTCGCTACGACCGGCATAACCGGCACAACCTGACCATCGACGCGAACCGGGGGCGGCTTAACAGCCAGCCCCGTTCGGGAGCGATCAATTGACCTGGCACGACCAAACGCGTTCACCGGCCGAAGAATACGACTCAAACGCGGGGGCGCGAAATTCTATCGGAAGTGACTTGACGCGAGTGCATGTCATTCGCGAATGAACTGTGGCGGGAAGTCGCTCGGCTTCGACCCGCGCTGGGTCCGCAAAGCCTGCCCGTGCGAACGCTTGGGAGCCAGCGGGATGCGGTCGCCGTTGGTCTTTTTCATCTCCTCGAACAGCCGGGCGCGTAACTGCCTGATCTTCCCCTGAAGGCTCGGCTCGAAGATGAGGTTGGTCGTCTCGTGCGGGTCTTTCTGGATGTCGTACAACTCGTCGATATCCCAGATGCCGTGGTATTGGATGAACTTGTATTGGTTGCCGCGCAGGGCGAAGACAGTCGGCGTATGCGGGAAGTTGTATTCCCAGTAGTACTCGTAGAGCAGGAAGTCCCGCCACTGGTCGAGCTTGATCTTGCCCTCGGCCAACGCCAGCCAGCTTCGGCCGTCCATCTGCCCCGGCGTCTTGACGCCCGCCGCCTCGAGGATGGTCGGCCCGATGTCGATGTTCGCCACGACACCGTCGACGACCTTGCCACTTGAGCCGAACAGTTCCGGGCACGTCGCCATCATCGGCACGCGCATCGATTCGGCGTACGCGTTGCGCTTGTCGATCAACCCGTGCTCTCCCCACAGAAAACCGTTGTCGCCCATGTAGATCACGATCGTGCTGTCGTAAAGCCCGTTCTTCTTCAGCCAGGTGTTGACCCTGCCAACGCTGTCGTCGACGCCGAGTAACGTCTCGCAGTAGTTCTTGTAGAGTTGCTCGATCGGTGTCTGGGTCGAGTGATACGCGTAGTCGACGCCGTGCCAACTGTTGCGCTGGTCCTTGACCCAGCGCGGCTTGCCCTTGTAGTTCTCGGGCGTGTTGGCCATCGTCGCCGGCGGTGTCCACTTCGCGTCTTTGTACACACCCTTGTGACGCTCGGCCGGGGCGAACTCGGCGTGCACCGCCTTGTGCGACAGGTAAAGGAAGAAAGGCTTCTCGCCCTTGCCCGGCCGATTGTTCAGCCAGTCGATCGCGTGGTCGGTCATCTCGTCCGTCACGTAACCCTTCTGCGGCGAACGCTTGCCGTTAATGTTCAGCATCCAGCCCTTGCGCGGGTAATACCGCCCCTGCCCGCGGAACGACACCCAATGGTCGAAGCCCGGCCGAGGGTCGTCACTCGCCCCGCCCATGTGCCACTTGCCCACATAAGCCGTCTCATAGCCGACCTTCTGCAGGTACTGCGGGAAGAAGATCGTCCCCTCGGGCACCAGGTTGTTGTTGTCCACCACACGGTGGTTGTGCATGTATTGACCGGTCAGGATCGACGCCCGACTCGGCGAACAAAGCGAGGTCGTCACAAACGCGTTCTTGAAGTGGATGCCGCCCGCCGCCATCGCGTCCATGTGCGGCGTCTTGAGGAACGGATGACCCATGAAACCCATCGCGTCGTAGCGGTGGTCGTCGACCAGAATGAAGATGACGTTCCGCTGTTTCCGGTCGGCCAGGCGTTCAGCCTTCAACGCTTGGCCAAACGTTGAGGTTGTCAGGCAGATCAGCAAGCCCGACAAGACCAGCAACTGCAAGACGGCGACGCGCTTCTGGTATCGATCCATGGTTCGTTCCTCTCAAACACAAACAGGTGGATATCCAACCGACCCAGCAGGGACAGACTAACACACTCTCCGTGCGGCCAACGACGTGCCGGCCTCAGTCAAGGACGCCCCGCACGAACTCCGCCATCGCCCGCCCCAGCGCCGCGTGAGCGTCGGCGTCAAGGTGCACGCCGTCCAGGTCGTCCGCCTTCGCGACAGCGCCTGCGTCAAACCACGGGACGCCAAGTGTCTGCGCGACCTCGGCAAACGCACGCGGCATGTCAGCCGACCGCTCGACCGCGCCGTCGAACTTGTGCCCAAACGCCTCCCGCGCCGCGACCGGCCGAACGGGACAGACCAGCGCGACACCCGGCGACGTGCGCCCTCCGTCGACCTGCGGCCCCGCGTCGCTATCCAGCGCCAGTTGCGCCAACACGCCCGCGCCGGCCGCGATGTCGTCTGCCCTGAGGTTGAAGTACTGCTTCAGGTCGTTCACGCCCAGCGCGATGATCAGCAGGTCGATCGGCGCGTGCGTCTCCAACACGGTCGGCAGGTGACGGCGACCGTTGCGGTCGACCATCAAAGGGTCGTCGAATACGGTCGTTCGGCCGTTCAATGCCGACTCGATGACGGTAAAGCCGTCACCCAGCGCCGCGCGCATCACGCCCGGCCAACGCACGTCCGGTGCAAAACGCAGCGCATCCGTTCCGGGCATGTAGCCCCACGTGTTCGAGTCGCCGAAGCAGACGATCGTTTTCATCCCGCTCACTCCTGCTCGGTCGCGCGTCGCGCGGCGATGCGGTCGGCCGCGGTCCAACGGATACCCTCGATCACGTGCTGAATACCGAACGGCGTGTTCAGCGAGCGCACGTCGTGACCAAGCTCGGTGTAGAAGAAACGCCCGCCCTCGAACGTGCGCGTCCAGATCACCGGATGGTCCGCGCCCATCGGCTTGCCGCCGCGCTGCTGGAAGTAAGGCCGAACCGGTTCGTAAGTCGTTTCATCCACCCGCGCCAAAACCTGCACGCCGTCGAGCCCCGTCACCGACTTCGTGTGGTTCGTCCAGTCAGCGGTGTAAACAAACTCTCGCCCGAAGCCGCGCATGATTGGGTGATCGACCGCGCCCGGATCGACCACGACACGCGCGGGCACAAACTCCGAGTCGCTGTCGAAGTCGCAACCAGCCAGCGCCGTGAACCAGGGCCAATGGTCGTGATGCACCAGCGCCGCGTGCAGGCCGACGATCCCGCCGCCGGCCCGGAACCAGTCGATCACCGCCTGTTTCTGCGCATCGTCCAACGACTTGCCGATGTCCGTTGTGCTGTTGAGCACGAGCACGTCGTAGTCGGCCAGCTTCTTGGCGCTCAAGTCTTTGGGCGTTTCGGTCACATGCACGACCATGCCGTGCTTCATTCCAACGCCCGCGAGCCAGCCACTGATCGCGGGCACCTCGGGGTGGCGGTACCAGGCGGTGTTGGAGTAGACCAGTACGCGCGGAGCAGAATCGTCGAACGACGTGGGTGTCGTGTTCGAGCAACCGCCAAGGAACGTCGATGCGAGTGCGACCGCCAGTATCTTCATCTTCATCGTGTCGGTCCGTGTCGAGTGGGATTACTTGTGAGCCGCGCTAAGCCGCAAGCGGCGGTCAATGGAACGACTTGGCCATATCAACCTTCGCTTTCTTCACCGCGCCTTTCTTGAACGTGCTCTTGGCGATCAGGTCTTTCAGCAGCCGATCGTACGCGGCCCGGTTAGTGGGGATTCTCACCGCATTGCCCGTCAGGCCGGACATCAGCATCGCGTTGCCCAACTCCAACTCTGCCAGCGCGCTCTGACCCGAACAGATCAGCGGCGTCTTCGGCTTGCGGATTGCTTGAATGAAGTTCGCGGTCACAACCGAGTGACCCGGGTTTGCGCTGCCCGTGTCGATCGTGATCGTCTCGGTCGTCGGTTGGCCGAACGCCTCGTCCGTCGTCTTGCAGAACTTGGCAACTGAGACATGCGTGCGCGTAAAGGTGACCTTGCCGTTCTCAACGATGAGTTTGCCACGGTCGCCGACGAGTTCGAGCCGGTCACTTCCGGGGGACTCCCCCGTCGTGGTGACGAATACGCCCGTCGCGCCCTTCGGGTTGATGCGTCTGTTTTTCTTGTCGTCCCACTTGAGCAGCGCGGAGACCTCGTCGTCGACCTCGATGTGGTGGTACTTGCCGCAACGGACGTCGGCCAACACCTCGGTCGGCGACCCGACCAGCCAGCACAGCAGGTCGAGGTTGTGCGGGCATTGGTTCAGCAGCACGCCGCCGCCCTCGCCCTTCCACGTCGCCCGCCAGGCGCCCGAGTCCATGTACGCCTGCGACCGGAACCAGTTGGTCACGATCCAGTTGACCCTTTGGATCGGCCCGAGATCGCCGCGGTCGATGATCTGCTTGATCGCCAACCACATCGGGTGCGCCCGGATCTGGAACATCGCCGCGTACACCAGCCCGCGGTGCTTGGCGTGTTCTTTCTCGACCCGCACCGCGTCCTTGGCGGTCACCGCGACCGGCTTCTCGGTCAGCACGTGCAGCCCAGCCTTGAACCCCGCGATCGACAGCTCGGGGTGGAACCAGTGCGGCGTGCAGATCATCACCGCGTCGCACAGGCCCGACTTGATCAGCTTCCTGCCATCGGTGAACCCCTCGACGCCGAACAGCGACGTCACGAGATCGAGGTTGTCGGTGAAGTTGTCAGCCGCGGCCGTGAACTTCAAACCGGGGATCGATTCGAAATAGCCCATATGGTTGCGGGCCATCCCGCCGCAGCCGATGACGCCGAGTCGGATGGGTTTCATGAGTGGGGTCCTGTAGAATCAAGGCACGGAGGCACTTAGGCACGAAGGCACGAAGGCACGGAGGGTTGTGCGCGGGGGACGTTTATAGCACGTGCGGCGTTCGTTTCAAACGGGGCGGCGGTTGGGGTAGACTGACGGTGATTCGTTGAGTAGGTCAACCGGGTTTGCGACGCACGCCGTTCGGAGCGATGCCATGCAACACGTCTGCCTCGCGGGCCTGCTCGTGCTTCTGTCGGCCGGTCCCCCGGAAGGACAGCCGAAACCCGTCCCACTCGTCCACGGACGGGACACGACGTACATCACCGAACCGCTCGACAAGGCCGGGCGGATTGATTACCTGCGTGCGTTCGACGAAGCGCGTTCGAAAGGCGTGACGCGTGAGAACAACGCAGCCGCGAAGTTGGCGGAGGTAGTGGATTTCGGATTGAGGAAGGATGAGCACGATGTTGATTTGTTTTATGAACGGCTCGGCTTCGCCGCACCGCCAAAGCCTGGTGACGACGCATTCGTGGACTTTGACGACCTCCGAGAGGTGTATTCGCGGACAGACGAACTCGACTCGCCCGTGCGCGACGGAGCGGCGGAGCGTAAACGGATTCTGGCAGCCTTGAAAACTCACGGAGTGGACATCCCAGACACCCCGGATACATTCGATGCGATCGATCTGTTTGGTGACGCCCAAATAGCGTCCACCGACGGGCCATGGCGACCGGACGACAGTCCGATCGCGGCCGCTTACCTGTCACTCAACCAGCGTGCCTTGGACGTCGCCGTTGAAGCGAGTCGGCGTGATCGGTTCTATCTCCCGGAGAGTCAGATCGGCCCAGAGGTGAAGGTCCGAATGAACTCGAGCGTCTTGGGCGGCGGGTCGTCCGTGCGCCACATCGTGCGGGGGCTGTGTGTGCGGTCAATGCGGCGACTGGATCAGGGCAACTTCCAAGGCGCTCGGTCGGACCTGTTGGCAATGCAGCGGCTGGGCAACCTTTACACACAGCGCCGAACCGTAATTGGCGCGTTAATCGCCATATCGATCGACGCCTTGTGGCTTGGCGCAATCAAAGATATGGCCGTGAGTGACAAGCTGAACGCCGAACAGGCCCGTACGTTGCGCGACGATGTTCGTAGCCTGCGGCATGAGATCCCGTTTCGCCAGATCATCTCACAAGGTGAACGATTCTATGCGCTTGACACAGTTCAGTGGCTGGACGACCCGGTGCTCTGGAAACAGTTCCTCGACCCACCGGATTTCTTCAAGAACTTCATGCCACCTGCGCTACCGAACGCGCCCTTTCTGGACCAATACCTCGATCGAAACGCGGTCATGCGACGGGTCAACAGTCACTACGACAATCTGGATCGCCGGATCGCCGACAAGCATTGGAATCTCGACGCCGACGATCTGATTGCCCAAGGTGAACGCGTCGACGCGATGGCCAAACCAATAGCGCGCATGATGTATGACATGGCTTTTTGGCAGCGATTCTCGATGCCGTTCGGTGTGAACCGCAAGCAACTTGTAACGGACCGAATCAGTCGTTTCCACGATGACTTGATCACGGGGACACTGGCGAACATCGCCAAATTGATACGCCGAATAGAGACACGTCGTGACCTGACGCAGGTGGCCCTGACACTGGCGATCTATCGCGCCGATCACGGCATGTACCCTGCGGGACTACACGCGTTGACACCGCGATTCATCAAAGCCGTGCCGAACGATCGATACGACAAGAAGGGCGGGCCGTTGCGTTACCGCCGCCAAGGCGACGGGTATGTGCTTTACAGCGTTGGGCCGAACGGCATTGACGACGGTGGTGAGCGATCCACGCTTGACTCGGAAGACTTGGATAAGGACGACATCGCTGTTGAGGCCGAGTGAGGCGTCGTCGGTTCGGGCCGGCACGGCCCGGCTCAATGACGTTGTGCAACAACGTCCAAGCCGCAAGCGGCCCGCCTCCCCACGCCGCTTGCGGCTTAGCGCTCCCCACTCCGTGCCTTCGTGCCTAAGTGCCTTCGTGCCTAAGTGCCTTCGTGCCTAACCGCCTCCCCCTACTTCCGCACGACCCACACGTTCCGATACCGTACGGGGTTCCCGTGGTTCTGTAGGTAGATCGGCCCCGGTTCCGGGCCTTCTTTCTTCGGCGACGCGGTCGTGCGCTTGGGCACTTCGACGTTGTCGTGGATCACGACGCCGTTGTGGCGGACGGTCATACGCGCGTTCGCGGTCTTTTTCCCTGACTCGTCAAATTTGGCGGGCGTGAACTCGACGTCGTAGGTCTGCCAGGTCAACGGCGGGAGGCACATGTTCACGTCGGGTGCCTTGACGCTGTAGATGCCGCCGCACTCGTTGTGCTTGCCCTCGAGGCCGAAGCTGTCGAGCATCTGCGTCTCGTAGCGGGCCTGCATGTAGATGCCCGAGTTGCCCCGGCCCTGACCGCGGCCCTGCGGCTGATACGGCAGCCGAAACTCGATGTGCAGTTTGAACGCGCCGAACGTCGGCGTACTCGTGCAGCCCTGTTGCAGCAGGCCGTCTTCGGTCATCTTCGCGCCCTTGTTCCAGTTCTTCTCGAACGTCGCCTTCGTGCCGTCGAACAAAACAACCGCGCCCTTGGGCGGCTTCGCGCCCAGCGTCGGGCTCTTGCGCTCGGTGCGCTTGAGCGAGCCGACCTTGGTTCGTTCGCTACCCTTCGCGTAGACGACCATCACGCCCTTGTTGTTGAGCATGACCTTGTGATCCTCAAGGAGGAACTCGGCCTTGCCGTCGGTCATGGTCGCCTCGCCCTGCACCTTGTCCGTCTCCTTGTCCCAGCCCGCGCCGGGCAGGCCGCCCATGTATCCGACAAGGCGGAACTTGTGATTGCCCAGCGCGATGACCTGCGCGGCGACCTTGTGCGTCTTGTCTTCTTCTTCGTTGTCCTGAACGGTGCCGACGTACTCGCCCTGCACCTTGAAGTCGGGGTCTTCCGCGGCGGCCTTGGCGGGGTCTGTCCAACTCGGGCCTTTGGCGGCGACGCCGGCGGCCAGGGTCGCGATCAAGGCCAGCGTCAGAGCGGTCGTGAGTGTCCGTCGCATGGTTGCTCCTCAGTAATGCGTCTGTCGGGAGTACGGATCAGGCATGAAACGGGCATTGTAACGCACGGCTTGGGCGACCAATCGCCGGCAACCCTTGACCCCCCGCGTGCACGCCGTTACCGTGACGTTTCCCCACGGAGGCCGCGCGGCGCGGGTCATGGCGGATCACGCAAAGGACAAGTGCGGCGTCTTCGGCGTCTGGGGCCCGGACGACTCGGGCTGGCGGGCGTACCGGGCGCTGTACGCGCAGCAACACCGCGGGCAAGAGTCGGCCGGCATCGCGACGACGGACGGCCGGGTGCTGCGCGCCCACGTCGGCATGGGGCTGGTCCCGCAGGTCTTCAGCAACGGCGAGATCGACGAACTCGGCGGCCGAGCCTCAATCGGGCACAACCGGTACTCGACCACCGGCTCGCCCATGTCGTGCAACGCGCAACCGCTCATGGAAGAGTACGGCGGCGGCATCCAGGTCGCCGTCGGCCACAACGGCAACCTGATCAACGCCGACCTGCTGCGCAATGGCTTCGAGCAGCGCGGCCACATCTTCCACACAACGACCGACACCGAGATCATTATCCACCTGTTGGCCACGCACCACGCCAAGGGCAACCTCGACCCCGTGGTCGAGTCGTTGCACCACCTGCAGGGCGCTTACAGCGTCGTGTTCCTGTTCAAAGACCGGATCGAGGCGGCGCGCGACCCGTGGGGTTGGAAGCCACTGGTGCTGGGCAAGACCCGCGACGGGTTTGACTGCGTGGCCAGCGAGACCGTCGCGCTCGACGCACTGGGCGCGACGTTCGTCCGCGAGGTCGAGCCGGGCGAGATCGTGACGCTCAGCGACGAAGGGTTGTCCACCCGCCGTTTCATCGACGCGCAGCAGCCCGCCCACTGCATCTTCGAACACATCTATTTTGCCAACCCAAGCAGTGTGTTGTTCGGCGACACCGTTCAACTGGTGCGCGAACGGCTGGGCGAAAAGCTGGCGGAGGAGTCGCCCGCCGACGCCGACTACGTCATGCCGATGCCCGACTCGGGTCGGTCGGCGGCGCTGGGCTATGCCCGGCGGAGCCAGATCGAACTGCGTGAAGGGATCGTGCCCAACCGCTATGCGGGGCGAACGTTCATCCTGCCCGATCAGGCCGACCGCGACGACAAGGTTCAGCTCAAACTGAACGTCGTGGCCGAGGTCGTTCGCGGCAAACGGCTGATCATCGTGGACGACTCGATCGTTCGCGGCACGACCACCCGGGCGAAGATGGACCAGTTGCGCCGGGCCGGGGCGAAAGAGATCCACCTGCGCATCAGTTGCCCGCCGATCCGGCACGGCTGCTACTTCGGCATCGACTTCCCCGACAAGTCGAAGCTGTTGGCAACGGGTCGAGAGACCGACGAGATCGCCAAGTTTCTCAACGTCGACAGCATGGCTTACCTCTCACTCGAAGGCATGCTCGAATGTGTGAGTCGGCCGAGCGACCACTACTGCACAGCCTGTTTCAGTGGTCAGTACCGGTTGAACGTGGACAAACCGGTGAGCAAGCTGGGGCTTGAGAAGAATCAGCCGCCGTTGTTCTGACGGCCTGACTTGAAAAGCGCGCTAAGCCGCAAGCGGCCGGTGTTCAAGGCCGCTTGCGGCTTAGCGCGGGTCCGTTTTGGTGATTTATCACACAATGAAAAACCATCCGGTCGGTGGGCGGTTTTCCTAACGGCCCTGCTGAGTGTTGGTTTAATAGTGACTGCCGTGGGAGCCCTCATAACCATACTGGTATTGGGCCATCCCCCAACCGCCCGAGAAGACGATCCCGTTGTAGTCTTCGCCATCGCTCTGGGCCGGCACGATGTCGTCGATGTAATCGATGGTCACGTACGGGTTGTATTCATCGACGTTCATGCTGTCGTTGTTCGTATCTTTCAGAGCAACGGGGCCGAGAGCCTCTTCGCTATCAATTGAATTGCCCGAGTCCGCGCTGGCGTGGTTCACACCCTTGACATGCACAAACATGTCTTGGCCGCTGGCGGCGTTCGAACCGTTGACCTGCACGGTGTCGTTGCCTTCGCCGCCTTCGAGGAAGTCGCTGCCGTCGCCGTTATTCACAATCAGCAGGTCGTTGCCGTCCTGGCCGAGCACGATGTCGTTGCCGCGGTTGCCCAGCAGCGTGTCGTTGCCCGCGCCGCCGCGGAGTACGTCGGACCCGTCACCGCCGATCAGCAAGTCGTTGCCTTCGCCGCCGGCCAGGTTCATTTCCATGCTGTAAGTACCCAATTCCATCACACCGCTGCCGCTTTGGCCAGCTTCGGCGAGGCCGTCACCGTTCGTGTCTTGTAGGGCATCCGGCCCAAGAACGGCCCCGTCGTCCATGACGGTTGACTCGTTCTGGGTCGCGTCCCACTTGCCGAAGTCGGACGCATCAACCATGCCGTCGCCGCTCATCAGCATTCGGCCTTCCATCGCGTCGAAGTAGCGGGTGTTTGCATCGGTGTGGGTTTGCTTGCGTGCCATCATGTCCCCTTTCAGGTGCGTGTGTCGTGTTGAATGAGCGGCCTGCTGTCGCTCCGTACGACTAATGTGCACAGGCCATGCCATATGGCAGAAACCGTGCTCACGGCCTGAAAAGCGGGGTAAAGTCCAGAGAATTGGGGAATATGGCCCAGTTGTTCCCCATCCAATGTCACGCTTACCACCCCCTCAGAGCAAGGCCGCGTCTTCCCGTACACGACACGTCCAAAGCCCAATCGGGATATGGCATCGGCCAAAGCGTGATCGACACCGATCGGGGATGGTCGCCGTGACTCATGAATACCGCGCCGCGAAATGGCGCTGCAAGATGCGCGATGCGCTCAACCGCCTGGCGACGAGAACAAGTCCGAGCCCGAACGGGCTGGCGAACGGAACGTAAGAGGAACAGGTGGGGGGAAGGCGCGTCTAGCGCGACGCTTGAAGCTGGATTGTTTCCGCGTACTTGAGACTTCCGTCGCGCCCGTCGTGGTATTTGAAGATGACATAAGGGCGCGGGTAGGCCACCCAACGCGGGTCGGCGGGCGACTTGGCGTTGTCGAATACATTTACGACCTGGACGACGCAGTAAGTCGGGAATCGCCGGTGTTTCCGTGGGATGTCGCTCAAGGTGTGACTCGACCACCGGACCTCGCACGCGCGAGGCCCGTACTGAAACCTGCCCTGCGTGGGCAACCCGCCGGCGTCAATTTCAGACCGGTGATTGGGTGAGTTGTGCGGGCCGGAGGCGAACTCCCAGACGTTGTCGGTCACCTTGATCGCAAAGCTCGTGTGCAGGTCGCCCGTGAGGACGAAGACCGGTTTCCGCGTCTTGTTCGTCCAGTGTTTGATCAGCTTCTCGCGCTCGTGCAGAAACACCGTCCAGGCATCGTCCTTGGCGGCCGATCTGCCGGGGTCCAGGTTGGCGGCGCCGGACCCGATGTGAGGAACCATGAAGTTGACCGTGGAGACGACGAAGAAGAAGTCCGCGTCGCTCTGATCCATGCTCGTCAGCAGCCAATCCAACTGCCGCTTCCCAAGCATGGAACGTTGCGGGTCGTTCGGCTGCGTGACGTCGTGCAGGTCGCGGTGAGAACGCGTGTCGAGCAGATAGAACTCGCAGTTGGCGATGCGGAACTTGCCGTACGTGCGTCGGCCGATCGAATACACGCAGGGCCCACTCGCCCGGGCCGGCGGCGAGATGCGGACGCGGTGGTTGTCGATCACCTCGGTGATCTGGTATACACCAAAGTTCGGATTGCCGAGCGCCACGTCCGGCTCCGGCCGCAAAACACCGGCGCTTTCGCCGCCGAAGTGCACATGCAGGTTGGCCATCTCATCGAGCGGGATCGCCTTGAAATCGGTGTCGGGGTCCACCAATACATCGGCCCCTTCGATCAACGTCGACCGACCATAATGAGCCGGCCGATCGAACGCCTGTGGATTCGACCAGGCGAGGTAGTCATACCACGCGCGGATCGCCGGATCGCGGAACACCGCTCGGCGGTCCTGGAACCCGGGCGTCGCTGTCCCGTAAACGTCGTTGATGATCTCGTGGTCATCAACCGTGAAGAAGCTGGGGACATGGGCGTGCCATCGTCGCACGTGCGGGGCGCGGTCCCAATACAGCTTGTAGTTTTCCCAGACGCCCGCGACGGCCGGGCTGAGTTTCAGGATGTCGGGGACGGCGTGGTCGGGTGTTCGTGTCTGCGCCTGCCACTGTGCGACGGTGAACTCTCGCTTCTCCTCGTACAACCAGTCGCCATTGAGAATGGCGAAGTCGGTGTCGTTCAGGTGCAACCGATTCATCGTTTCATAGGTCTTGAGCGGGACCTTCAACTCGCCGGCATGACGCTGGTTGTTCCCGCAGCCGAATTCGAATTGGAAATTGAACAGACCGCGTGGGTTGTGAACGTCGTGCCGAAAAGACGCGGCATCCGGCAATGTTCGAAACGAGCCGGATCGTTGCTTGGCTGAGGGGGGGACGGTATCGACCTGGTAGAAGTAACGCGTCTTCGGCTTCAGATCTGTCAGCGGGACCACACCGCAATTGTCGTGCGCCAGTTTCGTCACAGCCTCGCCACTCACCTGATTCAGTCGGTCGGGATGTGTCCCGTAACGGACACGGAAGCCGGTCGGCGAGGACGTGCGAACCCAAACCGTCATCTTGTCCGAACCGGGCCGACCAAGAACCGGCCCGTGCGTGATGTGCGGTCCCGTGCATCCCGACATGAGGATGACCAGGGACAAGACACAAAAACCGGGAATCTCTACATCAACGAATCGACTTGATTTCACCTCAGGTGCTCCTGCTCGAGCCCGTAGACACGGATCGCATTGCGGTACATCCCTTTCGCAAGGGCTTCCTCGCCCTTGGTTCGCAGGAACTCGGTCACGATCCGAACGACGTCATCGGTGGAACCGAAGTGCGTGCAAACGGGCCAATTCGTCGCAAAGATGACGCGGTCTTCACCGAAAGCCTCAAAACAGTGCTCCAACACCGGCCGGTAGTAATCCAGATCAACCGGCGCCGGGTCTGCGAATGGCTTGGCCTCGGAGAAATTCAGGATGCTTGAGAGCTTGCAGTAGACATTGGGGAACGCGGCACACGACGTGACGGCGGTTTTCCACGCGTCACTCACTTGGCCGTCCTTCATCCGCGCGCCGAGGCAGTGGTTGATGACGATCTTCAATGAGGGGTACATCCTGGCTAACTGCGCAACGTCGTCGGCGTGGTCGTGGCGGATGAGCAGATCGACCACCAGCCCTTCCTGTTCAAGCGTGCGCAGGTGCTCGCGAGCGGTCGCGTCGGCAAGATACCCGCGAAGTTCTTCGCGTCGAAAGCGATACCCCTTGAGAAAACCACTCTTGCGATAGCGCCGGTGGCGATCAGGAAAGGTGTCCGAAGTCAGGTCCTCTCGGGCCACGTATCCGCAAACCAGGTCCGACGTCGCCTGCTTCAGAACCCAGTCATTGTCCTGGGGCCGGTCCTGATTACAGGCCTCGACGACGAGCGTTGAACGGATGGCCAGGCGGTCCGCGACCGGCCGGTAGTCACGCGGCGCCAATGCGTGGCCGAGCATGTTCCTCGGGTCCCATCGACGCTGACTCCGTTCCGCGGCAACCTGATCGCCGCCCTTGAAGTGGGTGTGCGTGTCGATGATCCAGGGCCTTTCGGCACAACCTGCGCCAAGAATCAAGGCGAACAGGCTCACGCCGAACATGCACTTCATAATCCGTTCCAAGGCCGAGGATGCATCGCTCTAGCAGCGAGATTCGGTGTGACCTGCGACCGGCGTCGTTTCGAGTCCGAGTGAGCGTCAGGCCATCAGTTCCGGCAACGGCCCGTTGATTTCGAGATCGCGCAGCGCGGGGTCGATATCACCAAAAGTCTCGCCGATCTGCATGCCGGACGCCGCCATCAGGCTCTGATAAACCATGCTCAACGGCCGATGCCCGGCCTGCGTGTAAGAAGGATACGCGATGTAGCGCCCCATGTTGAGCTTGTTGGCCATCCCGCCGACCAGGACCACCGGCCAGTCCGTGTTGCCGCCGTGGTGTTTGCCGCCGGCGCAGCTCAGGTACACGATCAGGGTGTTGTCCAGCATCGTGCCGTCGCCTTCCCTGATCGCCTCGAACTTCGACGCCATGCTGTGAATCAGCTTGAGATGGTATCCGTCGATCATTCGGCGCATCTCGGCCGACGAGTATCCGTTTGACGTGCCGCCGTGCCCGATGGCATGCAGGCCCATGCTGCCGATGCCCAGGTCCTGATACATCGACCCGAGCGTGTCGAGCCGGTAGCTGACGACGTTGGTCAACCCGGCAATCAGCGCGGCCGCGCCCATTTCGAGCTGCGCTTCCATACGCGGCATGTGCTGCATCTTCGTGTACTTGTCCGCGTCATAGTCGGGCATGTTCGTCTTGATCTTGTTCTTGAGCACGGCCTTGCGTTGCTCGCGGACTTTGAGTGATTCAAAAGTGTCGATGTAACCGTCGAACTGTTCCCGGTCGTCAGCCGAAAGACGTTTGCGGATACGACCGGCGTCGTCATTCAGGAAGTCCATCAGGTTGCGTTTAATGATCGACTCGTTCTTCAGTTTGTCCTGCGGCAGCACGGCCGTACCGAACAATTCGTTGAACGCCTTGGTGGGCGAAGCCTGATAAGCGACGGCCTGGCCCCGCTTGTAGGCCGACATGGTCGGGTAGACATACGCATCGGACGGTACGGAAGCCTGCCCGCGCAGCACGCCGTTCGTGGCGAAGCCGAACATGGGGTACGGCCCTGTCGAATGGTGCATGCCGAGCAACGCGTCGACTGAGGGCCCCACGGCAGTGAGTTCCGAGTTGCGGCACGACAGCGTGCCAAAACCCGCCGTGTGATTCCCTTTCAGGTTGTTGCCGGACAAGCCCTGCAGGATGGCCAAACGGTGCTTCATGCCCTCAAACGGCTTGAAGACCTCGGGCAGCGCGTGATCGCTCAGCGAGACGTTGACGAGCTTGTCGCGATGGCCCTCGTAGGCTGGCACACCATTGGGGACCAGGTTGGCGACGTCGATGCCGCTGGACTTGACGACAAAGACAAAACGCTTGGGACGTTCGTCGGTGGTCGCCGCGGAAAGCTTGCGCAAGAACGGCGAAAGCAGCACCGCGCCGGAACCGAGCGAAAGACCACGCAGCATGTCACGTCGATGGATATCCACGTCAGGCTCCTGTCATTTGCGATAGAGGAACGAGTCGGACGAAAGCAGGGAGACGACGACGGCCTTGAAACTCCCACCGCTTTCGACATAGGCGCGGTCGGCGTCGATCAACGTCTTCGAGTCGCTGAGCATCTCGTTGCGGCCCATGAAGTATCGGAACGCGTGGCGGATGATGGACTGCCGGACGCGGGGCGACTTGGCCAGAATCCGACACATCTCGGTGGCGTCGGCGAATTCGCCGGTCAGTCCGGGAATACCGATCTGGTCAAACGATCCACGTGCGTTCACGGGGCGACGCGTCAGCTTGCCCTCTTTCACCCAGCCATCGTGGTCGACCATATGGAACGCGGAGCGCGTCCGCCCGTCCTGCTCGTACTCGTGGAACGTGCGCAGGCGGGTAAACAGCTTGCCGTCCGCGTCGAAGTAGTCGGCGTCGATCCATCGGCCGTAGTGGTTGTATATCTCGAACGCCTCGCCCAGCGGGTTGATCTTGTGGTGGCACTTCCAGCAGGCTTTGTCGCGCAGCAACTCCATGCGGTCGCGCAGTGTTTTAGTGTGGTCCTCTGGGATCTGCGCATCGACCTCGGGCGGCACGTCAGCCAAGTAGCCCGCGAGGAGTTTTTCGTATACCCAGATGCCGCGGTGGACCGGGTCGTTCTCGGCGTTGAACGAATGCGCGACCAGCCAGGCCGGATGCGTGAGAATGCCGGCACGCTGATGTTTGGGCATGACCAGCGGCTGGTCCGGCTTCCAGTCCCTCAGCGTAATGTTGTACATGGTCACGGCGTGGCCGCGCTTGCCGTCCGGCCGTTTGACGACCGTGACCGGCGCTGTAAGCAGCGCCGCGTACTCCCGCTTCGTCGCCGACAGCTTCGCCTTCGCGGCGTTCTCCGCCCCCGCGATGACATTCGCCATCAGCTTGGGGTTGTTGCGGTAAAGCGGCTTCTTCATCTTGCCCTTGATGACGCTTTGCTTCTCGCGTTCAAGGTCAAACTCATCGATGTACTTCTTGAGCCTCGCCAGTTGGTCCTTGCGCGCTTGCTTCTGCCGTTCCATCTCGGGGCCGTCCGATGCGGCGCCGCTGTGCTTCACGACCATCTCACTGGATGAGAGCATCCGCTCGAACACGTTACGGTCGTCTCGGAGGATGACCTTCAACAACGCGTCGGCCTCGGCGGTCATCTGCCGCGGGTCGATGTAGACGTTGTGCAGATTGGCTTCGTGCGCGTCCTTGAACACCTCGCCGCACCGGTCGTACCCGAAGAACTCGTGGAAAAAGCGCAGCAGGCGGGGCGCGGGGTTGCCCCGGCCTGGCGGGTAGACGTCGTGTTCGAAGATCTCTTCCAAGACGCGCACCACGTCCTCGCGCGTGCTCAACCGATCTTCCGCCAACGCCCGCCCGATCAGCCCGGACGAAGCCGTTCCCTTCTTCACTCCCGTGTACGGGCCGGAGTCGAACAACGCAAACGAGAGCGCAAAGGCCAACTCCTTGGGAGACAGCATGCGTCGGCCGTGCTCATCGGCTGGCCCAAGACCCCACTCCTGGCGGTAGATCGCTTCGGGCGAAAGGTAGATCGCGATCAGCGCACCTTTCAAACTCTCACGCGGGTCTTTCGTCTCAGCCAGGTTCTTCTTCAGCAGATCGACGTACTTCTGCAACTCGTCAGCCGTCGGCTCGCGCGAAGCAAACCGTTGAAACGTCTGCTTCAACGGCGTCGCCAACTGATCGTCATTCAACTCCGTGCCATCCGTGCCTAGCAGAAACGGCTCGAAGGGATGGATACGACGCGGCTTCGTGCTTCGGGGTTGCGGAGCGGGCGCATGGGATTCCGTCTTGTTGTTTTTCCGGCCGGGCGAAGCGGCTTGCTGCCCCTTCTCTTTGAGCAATTGCCGGGCCTCATCAAGTACCTTGCGATTGAACGCCTCCGCCGCTCTCTTGCGAGCCTCCTGGGCTTTTCGATCACGCTCAGCCCCGCCGGTCAGTTGGTCGAACGCCAGGTCGATCTCCGCGTTGGCATTCAACACGATGGTTTCGACGACGCTGGCGCCGACGAAACTGGTCTTGGCGTAATCGCGCACGCCCGACTTGGGCGTTGAATAGGTGTACGGGTTCTGGATCTTCGCTTTGCCGACCCGGCTCGTGCCGCCATCGAAGATGTACGGGCTGCGCCGCCAGACCCGGGCCGGCGTGTAGGGCAGCGCCTTGATCTTGCCACTGAACAGCAACTCGTGATCGACGAGGTTGCCGTAAGCTGGCAGCATGGTCTTCCGCCGATAGGCCTCAGCATGACCCGAATCGAGCACGGCCTTCTCGATCCAATAGATCACCCGCGCCCGCTCAGCGGAGTCAGGCCGTTGCTTGTTCAGCGGCGGCATCAACCCCGCCTGCAGTTGTTCCAACGCCTTGAGCCAAGCGCTCGCCTGCGCGGGCGTCTTGATCTCAAGCGGCATCGCGGTCAGGTCGACACCGCCCTTTGTCGTCCCGTCACCGTGGCAGTCGTAGCAGTGATTGGTCAGGAACGGCTTGACGACCGTGTCGAAGCCTTCCGACCCGCTTGGCACAACCGTGTCCGATGCGGCAACGACAGATGTAACCATGACCAGGATTGAAAAGACCTGCGCAACTCGGATCATCGGGATCACCTGCCTCTACAGTCGAGCGTCATTCCTGAAAGGATGGACCACCTGCTCGCCCACATTCGCTAATACAGTGTTGTCTTCGTCGTGCTCACATTGAACTGTGCTGAACATGGCACCAGCACATGGACAACGACCAATGGGTTACTCTCCGCGTGCAAAACGACTCGCAGTCCGGTCGGTAATCAGCCTCACAAAACGACTGAGCCCTACTCGAATCTTCACCTTATCTTAAGAGCCATTGATTGCCAATTTCCGCATCAGTTTTTGCATTTCAAGCGAACCCTTGCCGCGATCCTGGACGCCACGACCAGACACGGGCTGACAACCCCGCAAAGTTGCTCATAACAGATTGGGTGAGCCGGTCCTTCCGGCCCAAACCGCACTCCATTGAAAAACCGCCCGTTCAATCGGGCGGTTTTCGTGACGGCCGCGGTTGGCCGTCGTGTGTGGTCTGTGGTGTGATCTCACGTCATGAGGACGAGGTATTCCAGCGTCACGGACGGGTCGTACGACTCCACATCCGTGAGGGTGTCTTCGACCTCGACCAGCCGTTGGCCGTTGGGTGAAACCGAGAAGTCATCGCCTGCGCCATCCGCGCCGTTGACCTGCACGGTGTCCGTGCCCGAACCGCCTTCGAGGAAGTCGCTGCCGTCACCGTTGTTGACGATCAACAGGTCGTTGCCGTCCTGACCAAGCACGATGTCGTTGCCGCGGTTGCCCAGCAGCGTGTCGTTGCCCGCACCGCCGCGGAGCACGTCGGACCCGTCGCTGCCGATCAACAGGTCGTTGCCTTCGCCACCATCGAGGTCGAGACTGGTCAGGTTGGCCAACCCGGTCGAGGCGATGATCACGTCGCCGCCGCCCTGACCGTTCACGTCCAGATTGACAACGCCATTGAGACCGACCGAACCAATGATCACGTCGCCACCACCCTGGCCTTCGAGGAAGTCGCTGCCGTCACCGTTGTTCACGATCAGCAGGTCGTTGCCGTCCTGGCCGAGCACGATGTCGTTGCCTCGGTTCCCCAGCAGCGTGTCGTTGCCGGCCCCGCCGCGGAGCACGTCGATGCCATCGCCGCCGATCAACAGGTCGTTGCCTTCGCCGCCGTCGAGGTCGAGGCTGATCAGCCCGTTGAGGCCAACCGAGCCGACGATGATGTCGTTGCCGCCCTGGCCCTCGGCGAACTCAACCTCGTCGTCCATGTTGCCTGTCGTGATCTGCACGGTGTCTCGGCCGAGCCCACCCTCGCCGTTCAACGTGTCGTTGCCGTCGCCGGCCAACAGAATGTCGTTGCCTCGGCCGCCGCTCAACACGTCGTTGCCGTCGCCACCGGTCAGGATGTCAAAACCGAGGCCGCCGTCGACATCGAGACTGATCAGGCCGTTCAGGCCGACCGAACCGATGATCACGTCGCTGCCGCCCTGGCCGTTGACGTCCAGGTTTTCCGTCGTGCCGATGTCGAGCGTAAACAGGCCCAGGTTGTCGCGCTGGAATCGCTCGCCGTTCGGGTCGATGCTGAAGTCGTCGCCGGCCCCGTTCGCGCCGTTGACCTGCACGAAGTCGTTGCCAAGACCACCTTCCAGGAAGTCGCTGCCGTCGCCGTTGTTCACGATCAACAGGTCGCTGCCGTCCTGGCCCTCGACACGGTCGTTGCCACGGTCGCCGAGCAGGACGTCGTTGCCGCTGCCGCCGAAGATCTGATCGTCGTTGCCGGCACTGCGGATCGTGTCGTTGCCCGTGCTGCCAGACAGGAAGTCCCTGCCCGCCCCGCCGATCAACAGGTCGTTGCCGGTGCCGCCGCGAATGGCTGAGTCCTGACCCGCGCCGCCGTCGAGGAAGTCGGTATCGGCCCCGTCGTTCATGACGATCACCTCGTTGGGCGTGTCGTGCCATCGGCTGAAGTCGGCCCCATCGACCATCCCGCTAGCGCTCATCAGCGTCCGCCCCTCGAGGGCGTCGAAGAAACGCGTGTTCGTGTCGTTGTTGTACTGCTTGCGTGCCATCTCGATTGCCTTTCCAGTTGGTGCTTCGTTTTCCCGAGCGACACGTTGTCGCTCCGCACCACAAAAAGGCATAGCCCGTGCCAGAAGGTGAAATCGGCCCTGATGGCCCTGAAAACGCCGTGCCTCCACACCGGTTGGGTAATATGCCCCGACCTGTTCCCGGGCTGGGGTAATCACGCCCCAAATTCCACGACCGTGAACTGGGATTATCGCATGACACGACTGTGTGACGTGCAGGGTTCCTCACAGGCTGAGGACGTCATTGAAGCCCTGCGCGGGATCGGCATCGAAGCGTCGGCCAACTTTCCCGACCCGACCGACGCCGCGCCCGAAACCGTTGAACTGGTCTACATCCCCATTCATGTCACGCGCACCGACGACCTGCCGATGGCGCAGCGGCTGCTGCGACACGCGCTGTCGGTCACACGCCTGGACGGGATGGACGACGTGCCGACCTGCCGCGACTGCGGCTACGACCTGCGCGGCCACAGCGGCGACGGCGAATGCCCCGAGTGCGGCTACCCCTACCGAACCGGCGAGGCCGCCCGCGAGCCGGACACGGCATGCCCGCAGTGCGCGTCGCTGATCCCCGCATCGTTCGACACGTGCTGGAACTGCGGCGCGTCGACGGATGGGACCGTTGATCCGTCGTTTGAGCCGGCGGTGGCGGTACCCACGAACAGCTCGAACGATGAGGGTTCTCAGGCCGAAGCGAGACCGGACACAATCCCCGATCCAGAAACAAGAGACGCGTCATCCGAAGAGCGTGAACGTCGACGACAAGTCTGGTTCTGTAATTGGTGTGTCAGTTGGGTAGGTATGATGACCTGGGTTGTGTTTTTGACGACTAGTTACGAACCGGGACGATGGAGCGATATGGCTGAAGTGGTTTTCGTGCTGCTCGTGATATCCAATTTCATCTTTGCCGTCGCATCGCCCATCGGGTTTGTCTTGGCGATGTTAAGCAGATGACCAATCCGGGTTGCCAAAGAGCAATGCAGACTCATCAGTGTCCGGACCGCCCACATGTTTACTCGAAATCAGGACTGATAAACAATCGATCGCCCGCCCAGCGCAATCTGGCTACTCGTGCCCTCGTGTCGGCGTTCACACCCCCTGTTAGCTGACACCAGTCGGTGTAACGCTTCGTGCAGTAGACGGAGACGGTGTATATCACCGTAGCCACGATGCGCGGCAATGGCTTTGAATCACCGTACTCAGCTACGACACGGTCCGTGAACGCGAGATATCTTTTCGCCCATTCATCACTGACCACCCCGTCATTCACAAGCGTGCGCAAAGGCCCATCGCGCACCAAAAGGGATTCCCACAAATCCTGAGCTTCTTCGATTAATGCTGAGGGATCGGACGCCATCGACTGAAAGTCTAACCCAACTCGCGGATGCCCTCCGCCTGCGCCGTTTCGGAAACGTCGCGCGGCAGGCCTGAGTCGAGGCGGAGTTCGCCCACGTCGAACAGGGTGCGCATGATCGTGCCCATCATCATGCGCGGCGTGACGGGATCGGTGGCGGGCTCCCCATTCCTTCTGTCCGACTGCCCGATTGTCATACCCATGGGGAGTCCGCCACCTGCAAACGCCAGTGTGCCGAGGTTGGCCCAGTGGTCTCGGCCGCCCTTGCCGTTGATCTTCGGCGTTCTGCCGAAGTCGCCGGTGATGACCAAAAGGATCTTGTCGTCGAGGCCGCGCGACTTCACGTCGTCCATGAACGCGGCCACAGCCTTGTCCAGCGAATTGCCGAGCATGTTCATGCCCGCGACCATGCCGGGGTTGTTGCCGTCGGCGTGCATGTCCCAGCCGGCCGAGTGGACGGTCACGAACCCGCAGCCGGCCTCGACCAGCCTACGGGCCATGAGCATCTGCTTGCCCAGGTTGCTGGGGCGGAAGACCTTCTTGCCGATCAGCGTGTCGCTCGTGTCGTACCGCGCGACGAGGTTGGCCGGCTCGCCGGCGATGTCGAACGCCTTCGCGCCCGCGCCGGTGACCAACTCGAATGCTTGCTGCTGATACTTGCCCGCGGCTTCGAGCTGACCCGACCGGTCGATCTCGCGGCGGATGTTGTCGAGCTGCGCGAGCAACGCCTTTCGATCATCGAAACGGTCGGCAGGGATCGACAGACGCATGTCGGCCGCGATCGATCCTTTGTCATCGCGCGACGACGATCGGCTGCGTCGCTTGCTCGACGATTTGCCCTTCGGCAGATACGTCTCGTCGTGATGCTCGAACGGCGCGTAGACCGGCCCGAGTTCGCGGGGCGTGCTGCCAAGCCGGACACGGCCGAGCTCTTTGCTGTATTGGCCGTCGATCTCTTTGTGGGTGAGCAGTGAATACGTCGGCAGGCCGGTCGCTTCGCTGTTCGTGCCTCTAATGCGTGCATAGAGCGAGCCGATGCTGAAGCCCTGCGTCGCGTCGCCCTTCGGGTCCGTCCCGCCGGACAGGACGTGCACATGCGCCTGCTGGTGACCGCCGATCGGGTGGCGGAACGAGCGGACGACGGCCATGCGGTGCGCGCGCTTGGCCAATTGCGGGAACGTGCCGCCGAACGTCACGCCTGGAAGGGACGTTCGGACTTCGCCCGTCATGCTGTGGTACGGCGCGGGGGCGTCCATGTTCGGGTTGAACGTCTCGATGTGACTCGCGCCACCGGACAGGTAGAGCATCACGACGGCCTTGTCGCGGACGTAATGCTTGCCGCCCGCCACGGCCTGCGCCTTGGCCTGCAGGAAGGCGGGCAGGGTCAGCCCGCCTAGGCCGATCGCGCCCGCGCGAATGAAATCGCGGCGGGAAACGCCTTCGCAGTCGCGGATGTCGTCGGTGGTTTGCAGCGTGAGCATGGACAAGCAACCCGTGGCGGTAGCACTATTTAGCCGCGTCGCTTGCGACGCGCGTCGGGGGCGTCAATTCGCCCGGCCCGCACCCTATTGCATCGTCGGTCAGGGCGGTTACGGCACTTGAGCGGGGTCGAAGGGCCGCGCCAAGCCGCAAGCGGCGGCGAAATAGTCACCACCGGCGGCGGTTGATCGCGCGTTGCTGGAGGTAGTCGGCGAACAGTTCGGCCAGCGGCCGACTCGTGTCGCACTCGACGCGCTCGCAACGGTTCGTCTCGCAGATCTCGTCCAGCCGATCGACGTGTCGCTTGAGCGCCTCAAGATAGGCCTTGCGCACGTCGTTGGGGCGGGTCAGGAAAACGTCGTCGTCTTCCAGTCCCTCGAACCGCACCATACCAGGGATGTCGAAGTTCAATTCGTCGTGGTGCATCGTGTGCATCAGCACGACCTCGTGCTTGTCGTAGCGCAGCCGTTGCAGCGCGTCTTCCAGGTCGTCCAGGTCGACCAGGAAGTCGCTGAACACGACGACGATGCCCCGCCGGCCCGCCCGCGCGGCCAGATCGATCAGTGTCGAGCTGATCTGCGTCTTGTTGACCGGCTCGGCCGCGTCCAGCGACTCGGTCATCTTCAAGACCTGCCCCATCGTATTGCTCGGCCGAAGGGTCGCGCGCACTTCGTCGTCAAAGAGCGTGAGCGAGACCTTGTCCGAACGCTCGACAACGAGGTAGCCGAGCGTGACGGCCATGCGCGCCGCGTAGAGCAGTTTCTGCGTCGCGGCTTCGCCGTAGCGCATCGACGCGGAGATGTCGAGCATGAGGTGGCAGACGAGGTTCGTCTCCATCTCGTACTGCTTGATCACGTGCTTGTCGTGCCGGAAGTAGACCTTCCAGTCGAGGTGACGCAGGTCGTCGCCGGGCACGTACTCGCGGTGCGACGCGAACTCGACGGCGAACCCGTGGAACGGCGACTTGTGCGCGCCGGCCAACGTGCCCTCGACCAGTTGCGTGGGCGAGAACGTGTACTGCTCGACGCGCGTGAGCACGTCGGGCTGGATGTATCGGGTTAGGCCGGGTTGGTGTTCCATAGGTGGAAAGCAGGAAACCAGGAAAACAGGAGAGCAGGAAATGTTGGTTACTTCCAGTCGGTGATGATTCCGGCGGTGTATGGATTCAGAAACGGTGTCAAGCAAGATCGGCGGGGTCATTCGCGATACGGCTATGGCCAACAGCCACCGCGTCGTTCATTTCCTGTTTTCCCGCTCTGCTGCTTTCCTGCTTTCAAGCGGCCGCCGCCGGTGGCTCATACGACTTGTCGGCCGGAACGGCGTCGAGGAGCATTTCGATGAGTTTTTCGCTGGTCACGCCGGACGCCAGGCCCGCGTAGTTCGGGGCGATGCGGTGACGCAGCGCCGGGGCGATGACGGCCTTCACGTCGTCGACGGACGCGTGGTAGTGGCCGTGCAGCAGGGCGCGGGCCTTGGCGCAACTGATCAGTGCAAGCACGCCGCGCGGACCGGCGCCCCAACTGACCCACTTATCGACGAACTCGGGCACGCCGGGCTGACCCGGGCGCGTCGCGCGGACCAGCGCGTGCGAGTAGCCGACGACCTGGTCGCAAACAGGCATGCGCTGCACGAGCTTTTGCGCTTCGATCAGTTTGTCGGTTTCGACAACCGGTTCGATCTTGCCCATGGCTGCGCTGGTGACGCGGCGGGCGATCTCCCACTCCTCGGCGTCGGTCGGGTAGCCGACCTTGATGTAGAGCAGGAAGCGGTCGAGCTGGGCTTCGGGAAGCGGATAGGTGCCTTCCTGCTCGAGCGGGTTCTGCGTCGCCAGGACGAAGAACGGGTCGGGGAGCTTGAAGTCCTTGCCGCCGGCCGAGATCATCCGCTCCTGCATGGCTTCGAGCATGGCGGCCTGCGTCTTGGGCGGCGTTCGGTTGATCTCATCGCCTAACAACATGTTAGCGAAGATCGGGCCCTGCACGAACTCGTAGCGGCGTTCCTTGGTGACCGGGTCTTCCTGCAACACGTCCGTGCCGGTGATGTCGGACGGCATCAGGTCGGGCGTGAACTGGATGCGGTGGAACGACAGGTGCAGCGCGTCGGCCAACGAGTGGACCATCAGCGTCTTGGCCAGCCCGGGCACGCCCTCGAGCAGGCAGTGGCCTCGGGCGAGGATGGCGATGAGCATCTGCTCGATGACGTCGTTCTGGCCGACGATCACCTTCTGCAACTCGTCGAGCAGTTTCTGGTGCGTGGCGCCCCAGGCCTGTACGGCCGCGACGTCGTCGGGGTTGGAAGTGGTCTGCTGGTTGGACATATCTACTCCAAACAGTGAATGGCGATTGAGGCGTTGGGGGGCAATGACGAAATGCAAATGACGAATGTCGAAAGAATGACGAAGCACGAATAACGAAGAAAGTTCTGTGACGAAGCGCGATGGCTTTCGTGCTTCAACACTCGTCATTCTTTCGTCATTTGAATTTCGACATTCGACATTTACCTCGCACTCACCGAACACCCTCAAAGTACTTCTTCAGTCGGTCTTCATACCCGCGCGGGGCGGTTCGTTTCTGGCTGGACTTGATCGCGTCGCGTACGCCGCGGGGCAGGGAGGCGAACCACGCCTGCTTGGCGCGGGCCCGGCGGTCGACCTTCGTGTCGCCGTTGCGGGCGCCGGGCGTGCGTGAGTCGCCGTCGGTCTGTGCTTCAACCTTGCTGGCCGGACCGGCCTGCACGCCCATGTTCTCGGCGTCGGACATCTTGCCCATGCTCGTGCCGCCGCCCGCGCCGCCGGGGCCGCCGGGGGTCGGCATCGGCGAGGGCATGCCCTGGCCCAGGCCGGGCATCATGCCGGGAGTCATTCCGGGGGCCATGCCCATTCCGGGCGTCATGCCCGCAGCCATGCTCATGCCGGCGGAAGGCGAGCCCGGCGCACCGGGCATGCCGGCCATGGGCAGGCCGGCCATCGGCGCGCCGCCGACCATCGGCAGGCCTGACAAGGATGACACGGGCACGCCCGCCATCATCGCGGCCGTCGCCAGCGGCGAAGCTGGCACGAGGCCCTGGCCCATCGGCGCACCGGGTGCGCCGGCGGACGGCGCTGCGGCCGAGGGCGAACCCGCACTCGGTGAGCCAGCGCTCGGCGATCCGGCGCTGGGCGAACCGGCACTCGGAGACCCCGCGCTTGGCGAACCAGCCGAAGGCGAACCGGCGCTCGGCGAGCCTGCTGACGGCGAACCCGCACTGGGCTGACCGGCGGAGGGTTGTCCCGCACTCGGCTGACCGGCGGCTGACTGACCCGCTGCCGGTTGACCGGCGCTGGGGGAGCCTGCCGCGGGCGAACCCGGGGCTGCGGCCTGCGGTGCGAGTGTCGATGCGATCTGCACAGCCTCGGCGATCGGCTCATTGGCCAAGGCCGCCTGGCCAGACGCCTGCGCCGCGGCCTGGCCGAGGCCCGCTAACGCGCCGGCCTGCTGAGCGATCGCTTGCGCTAACTGTTGTGCCTCTTGCGAGGGTTGACCACCGGCGGGCTGACCCGCTGAGGGCTGACCGGCACTGGGCTGACCGGCCGACGGTTGGCCCGCGCTGGGTTGGCCCGCGCTGGGTTGGCCTGCACTTGGCTGACCGGCGCTCGGTTGCCCGGCGGAAGGCTGACCGGCACTGGGTTGACCAGCCGAAGGCTCACCCGCGGACGGCTGACCGGCTGAAGGTTCGCCGGCGGCGGGTTGACCGGCTGCGGGCTGTCCTGCACTGGGCTCACCGGCACTGGGCTGACCCGCGGCAGGCTGACCCGCGTCCGCCAACTGACCGTCGAGCGCGTCACGCGCATCGGCAATCTGACCGGCCGACGCTTCGGCCTGTTGCGCCAAGGCCGCCAAACGTTGTGCGAGCGCGAGTTGCTCCTGCAGGTTGTCCTGCTTGATCTCCGCCAGCACTCGGGCACGCTGCAACTCGCGGTCCACCTGAGCTTGAGCCTCGCCGGCTTGGCCTGCCTGCGGTTGTGCCTGCGCATTCTGCGGCTGACCGGCTTGCGGTTGTGCTTGAGCGTTCTGCGGCTGACCGGCTTGCGGTTGCGCTTGTGCGTTCTGTGGCTGGCCGGCCTGCGGCTGCGCTTGGGCGTTCTGTGGCTGACCCGCTTGCGGTTGCGCTTGAGCGTTCTGCGGCTGGCCGGCCTGCGGCTGCGCTTGGGCGTTCTGCGGCTGACCGGCTTGCGGTTGTGCTTGCGCGTTTTGAGGTTGACCCGCTTGAGCTTGCGCCTGCTGCGCGGCGTCGGCCGCATTCTGTAGCGCGTCGCCCACGGCCGGCGCCTGTTGCAACGCCGCGTCGGCCAATTGCTGCAACGCGTCAGGCGACGGCGCGTCACCCGCCTGCGCCGCCTGGTCCAGTTGCTTCTGCAGGCCGGCCAGGTCGTCGAGTTGGCCGCCGACCTCGTCGATCAACTGCTGCGCCGTCTTGACCATCTCCTTCCGCGCCGCGTCGGCCGCGGCGTCGAGCTTCTGCGCGACCTGGTCGGCCGAGTCGCCCGCCGCCTGCGCCTGCTGCGCGTTGTCCGCCTGCGCGGCCGCATCTTTCGCCTGATTCGCCTGGTCGGCAGCGCCGTCGAGCGCCGAAGCGGCCTCCGGCGACAGGTCTTTCACACCCTCTTGCACGTTCTGGGCGATGTCGGCGACCTTGCCCAGGTCGTCGGCCGCGGCGGTCTTCGTGTCGTCGTC
>JANQSF010000030.1 GCA_028284155.1 Phycisphaeraceae bacterium | reverse complement strand
AAGGCACCGCAGGCCCGGGTGGCCCGCAAGCTGAAACGCATGGCCGGTTTGATGCCGCCGCCGGTGCGCGAACTCAAGACGTGTCACGGCCGACTGATCAATGACTACCTGAACGCGTTGCACGACGGACAGCCTGCGCCAGTTTCCCCGGCGGAGGCGCGTCTGGCGCTGGAACTGTGTGTGGCGATATACACCTCGGCAATTACGGGTAGCAAGGTGTCGCTGCCCCTCGATTCGGACGCCCGGTTTTACTACGGGATTTCAGCGGATGACTATCGCGGTATCCACACCCTTACAGCGTGATCGGCCGGCGGGCCCGGCTCGACGTGCGAGCGAGTTGGCCATCTTTGGCGGACCGCGCGCCGTGAGGCACCACAGCCCCGAGCGCTGGCCGGTAGTGTCCCGCCGCGCGTTGAAGGAGATATGCCGCGTCGGCCGACAGGGCACGAACACGCGAGCGCGCGGCGGCGAGATCGCGAAGTTTGAAAAGCGCTTCGCCGAACTGACGCAGACCGAGCACGCCTTGGTGATGAACAGCGGGACGGCCACGCTGCACAGCGCTTATTTCGCCATCGGTGTTGGGCCTGGCGATGAGGTGATCGTCCCGACCTATACGTTCTTCGCGTCGGCGTCGCCGATCCTGCAATGCGGCGGTACGCCTGTTTTCTGCGATATCGACGAACGCACGCTGACGGCCGACCCCGATGATGTCGAGCGGCGGATCACCGATCGGACGCGCGCGATCTGTGTCGTGCACGTGTGGGGTAACCCCGCCCGCATGGACCGATTCGTGGAGATCGCCAGGAAACACGATTTGGCGCTGATCGAAGACTGCTCGCACGCCCACGGCGCTACGTATGACGGGAAGCCTGTGGGTGGTTGGGGAGACATCGGCTGCTTCTCATTGCAGGGGATGAAGCCGGTCAGTGGCGGTGAGTTGGGTGTTGCCGTGACACGTAATCCAGAGCTTTACGACCGCATGCTCGCGCTCGGACACTTTGGTCGGCTGGTCAAGGACCAGGCCGCGGATACCGTCGACGCGGACCTGCTGAGCCTCGGCCTGAAATTCAGGCCGCACCTGTTCGGCGTGATCCTCGCGCAGGCCTCGCTTGAGCAGCTTGATGAGTTGAATCGGTTGCGCACGAGCAATTACACATTGTTGTCCGAGGCGTTTTCAGAGTGCGGGGCGGTCTCGCCGATCGACATGTATCCGCAGGCCCGGCGTGGTGGGTTTCTGGAGTTCATCTTTCGCTACAACGCGGAGCACGCGGGAGGATGGAACGTGTCGGCGTTTGCCAAGGCGGTGAACGCCGAGGGCGTGCCCATTAAGGTTGATCGCTATACCCACCAAACGCCGCACGCGGCGCTGCTGCATGAACTGCCACTGTTTTCGGGGCAGGACCGGCCACGGATTGCCGGGCACGAGTGCCAGCGTGGCACGGCCAATGTTCAACAGGAGGCAGCCTTTCCCGTGGCCGAACGCATGAAAGATCAGTTGTTGTCGGTATCACCGTTCACGCTACGTACGCGACGGTTTATGCAGGAGTGCATTGAAGCAGTTCACAAGGTCAGCGATATCGCTGCGGGTTGTCGAGACCTGAGGACGTGAGCGATCGAGTAGCCGTCACTTGCTTAACGTGACGCCCTTGGTATCGATCATCATTCCGTGCTTCAACGGCGAATCAGTCGTTGTAGACGCGGTGGAGAGTGCGCTTGAACAGACTTACGGCAATACTGAAGTTATCGTTGTTGACGATGGTTCTACTGATCGAACGTTGGAGCGGCTAAAACCATTTCAGGACCAGATCCGAGTTCTGACGGGACCTAATCTGGGAGCGTGCGCCGCACGAAACCGTGGTTTGAGCGAGGCGCGGGGCGAGTTGATCCAGTTTTTGGACTGTGATGACATGTTGGAACCGGGCAAGCTGGCGCGCCAGGTACCGCTTGTCCTTGACCGACGCGATGCGATGGTGTATTGCGACGGCCGCCGCCTATCGCGTGAAGACGCGTCGCGGTCCCATCCGTTGGTAACGCACTATGATGGCGATGACCCGGTCAGCTTTGCTATTGAACAGAAGGTGTGGACACCGGCGCCGATTCACTTTAAGGAACGACTGATTGGGATTGGGGGTTACTCAGAAGACTTGCCGTGTTGTCATGACTCCGATCTGAATGTTCGTCTGGCTATGACGGGCTGCGCAATTCACCACCTTCACGAGTGTCTCTACGTCGTAAGAAGGATGGCGGGCAGTGTGTCGTCAGACCAGTCTCGCGTGCTGGACACGCGCTGCCGACTGGCCTGGGACTATTACGTTGAACTCCGCAACCGTGGCGCGTTATCCGATAGGCGGTCTCAGGCACTTGCGGGTAAACTTGCCCGGGATGCAATCGAACTCCTAAGGCGCGGCAGGAAAGACCTGTGCCTGAGAAACCTGGCGTGGGGCAGTGAGATCGACAACGCGGCCGTAACCAAAGAACTGTATTCGTCCAGATGGGCGATGATCGCGCGCAGCATCCTGGGCCCGATTACGACCGGCCGGATCATGATCTTTAAGAGTAAGTGGTCCAAGCGGTCGCCAAGCTGCCTCAATCGTATACGGCGTTGGGCGAAGAACACGATTCGGAGCGGAGCGTGACAGTTGGCTGAAAAGCGGCCGATGATCTCCGTGCTGATGCCCGTTTTCAATGTTGCGCCCTACGTCGCCGAAACCATTCAAAGTGTATTGAATCAGAGCGTCGATGACTTTGAGTTTGTTATTGTCAACGACGGCTCAACGGATGCCACGGAGAAGGTGGTGGCCCGGTATGAGCAATTGGACGACCGTATCAAATACGTGTGTCAGCCGCGGCGGGGGATCACGCCGACGCTGAACGAAGGACTGCGGCATTGTCGGGGCGAGTTTGTTGCGCGCATCGATGGCGATGACACAGCGATGCCGCAGCGATTTGAAAGACAGGTTACTTACTTGAGGGATCATCCGGCTTGTGTCTTGGTCGGATCGGCGGTAATTGACATGGACACGGGTGGGCAAGACCTTGGCGTGCGTGCGACGCCGTTGCGTCATGATGAAATCGTCGCACAGATTCTGCATGGTGGGGGGTGCGCAATGCAACATCCCGCGGTCATGATGCGTCGAGCGGATGTGGAGGCATGCGGCGGCTACTGTGAGGAATTTGATGCGGCACAGGATCGTGACCTGTGGCTCCGTCTGGCTGAGCGCGGACGGTTGGCGAATCTGCCGGAGCCGCTCATGCGGTTACGTCGCCGCGAGGATAGCATTACCAGATCGAAGCGCTCGTCGGCATTGCATGGTAAGCGACTTGCTGCGCGGCGTTACTTTGAACGCCGGGGAGAGCGACTGCCGAGAGGTTTCAAGATTGCTCATCCTCGAGTCCCGTCGACGTCCGATATTGCCAGAAGAAGCGCTTGGGAAGCGATCAAGGACGGACGCCGACTATTGGCCCTGCGTTTCGCTGCAAAGGCGACGGTCTTGAGCCCTTTTAAACGTGACAACTGGTGGGTAATTATGCTTTGCCTGCGTCCGAAACGCTGGGGCCGCACCCCCCAGACCGGTAGGATTGGATGAAGAGCGAGATTCGATGATATCCGTCGTCATACTGAGTTGGGAACGGGTTGACGGGGTCAAAAAGATTTGCGGCCAACTCAGCCGCGATCCGCTTGTCGATGAGATCATTGTTTGGAATAACAACCCGGTCGTCCACTTGTCACCCCCGGCTGAGAAGGTGCGGGTGATCAACTGTACAGATGACTTCGGGCTCTACACGCGGTTCGCGGCCGCGTCGCTCGCCCGGAACGCATGCGTTCTGTTCCACGACGACGACCTCATGGCTGAGGATGGCGTTCTGGAGAAGTTGTACGAGCACTGGCGCGGTGACCCTCAAGTTTGTCACACGCTCTTCGGACGGTGGCCGGGCCCCGGCGGCGAATACACGACCGGCCAGGTCGTGGGGCGTGTGGAGATCGTGCTCACGCGGTTTACGCTGGCGCCGCGCGCGGCATGCGTGCACGCCATGGCTAAGACGCCGCTGTTCGCCGATCTGCCCGGCAAGCCGATCGGGAACGGCGAGGACATTATCTTGTCCCATGCTGCTATGGACCTGTCTGGTCGGGTCAATCGCGGTTACAACTACCCGACGACGGAGTTGGGTCAGGACGACGATGTGTCGATCCACCTGCGATGGTCGGGACACGATGCTCATCGTGGGGCGATCATTCGCCGATGCCGGGAGGTCTTCAGTGTATCAGGCTTGCTTAAGTCCGAGCGATCGCGCCGCGGGCTGAGACGTTCATATTTCCGCTTGCGCGAAAGGGCCGGCGCGATCCGGCAGCGTCTGTTCGGCGTGCGGAACAAGACGGAATCGGCGCGTTGACCGATTGGACTACCTGATGTACGTGTCGGTTGTTATACCGGTTTACAATGCTGCGAAGTATCTTGAGCAGGCTGTCACGTCCGCATTGGATCAGCCTGAAACAACCGAGGTCCTGTTGATTGAAGATGGATCGACGGACGACTCGTTGGGTGTGTGTACACGACTCGCTGCATCGCAAGCCCGAGTCAAGCTCCTGCGTCACCCGGACGGCGAGAATCACGGCGCGGCCGAGGCGCGCAATGTTGGACTCAGGGCCGCCCGGTGCGACTACGTGTCGTTTCTAGATGCCGACGACTACTACCTCGGGAACCGGTTTGGATCTGCACGAAAGCTGCTTACCGACCGCACGGAGATCGACGGTGTATACGACGCCGTGGGGACCGACTACCACGGCCCCGGTATGCGGGATTGGTGGAAGGCTCGGCGTCAGCGCGAAATGAGCACTATGGATCAGGCGGTCGATCCCGATGCGCTGTTTGAGTCGATCGTCGGCGGCGGCTCCGGTTGTTTCCACACAAACGGCATTGTTGTTCGCCGGTCGCTGTTCGAACGGACGGGCGAGTTTGATCCTGAATTGAAAATGTCGCAGGACTTTGCGATGTGGATCAAGATGTCGGCCATCGGTCGGCTGGTCGCCGGTTCACTCGATAAACCGGTGGCCATGCGGCGTTTGCACGGCGAGAACCGCATCGTTACCAACAGCGACGAGCATCGGCAGTACGGCTTCCGGATGTGGCAGTCGTTGGCGGAATGGGCCCGAGCCAACAAGTTGTCGCCTCCCCGCCGTCGCCTGCTCAGGGTCGCGGTGGCGCACAGTTGGACGGGGCTGTCCGCGGACGAGCGTCGGGCTTTAACCGGTTCCGCCAAAGGCCCCAGGTTCATGCTCGGCATGCTGTGTCGTCACCCAGACATGGTTCTGGATCGGCACTTTAGAAAGATGTTGGTTCGTTCCCTGGGCGGCTCGACTGTCAAAGGGACGCTACGCGGTTTGGCAAGACCGGAACGCTGCCGATCGGATCCCAATTGACCCTTGGTCGGCAAATCATGCTCCGCGTGCGCGATTCGGTCCGCAGGTATGTCGACGAGAACATCGCCTTCATCCATATGCCCAAGTGCGGTGGGACATCCTTAAAGAAGGCGTTGTGCCAGCGGTATTCCCCGAAACGTCAAACCCTGTTGGACTCCGGCGCCTCGAAGCGTGCCGCCGACAGCCGTGGCGTCGACCTGTTGGAATTCCGGCTCGATCTGTTACATTATGAATTGCAACGCGGCAAGGCGAGTTGGCTCATCGCAGGACATTATCCCGTGCGCGCCGACACGCTGGAATCGTTCGGGGCGCAGTGGATGTTCATGACCGTGCTCCGCGACCCTGTCGATCGGTGGCTGTCGCACTACTTTTATGGTCGTCACAAGACGGACTCGCCATTCCATATCGACCATGACCTTGCCACGTATGCGAACTCTGAGCACGCCCGACGGATGGGTTCGATCTATGTCAGGCATCTGTTGACATTGCCGGGGAAAATGGAATGCGTGTCGGACCTCGACGTTGAAGCCGCGATTGATGTGCTGTCGAGATTTGACTTGATTGGAACGGTCGAGTCCATGCCGACCTGGATCGCTCAGTTTGAATCGAAGACCGGTCAACGGTTGCGGGTGGGGCAGCACAACGCGTCCCCCGTGTCGCGGGAAGACCGATTGGCCTTGGTCACGCCCGAATTGCGAGAACAGGTGGCCCGGCTGTGTGAGCCCGATATAAAAGTCTACGAAGCGGCAACCCGTATGGTGAATCGCGTGCGATGAATCCCACGGTTTCCATCCTCATACCTTGTTTTAACGCGGAGCGTTTTGTTGGTGACGCGATCCGGTCGGCACTTGAGCAAACGTATGACCGGGTCGAAGTCATTGTGATCGACGACGGTTCGACGGACGGGAGTCTGGACACCATCCGGTCGTTTGGGGGGCGCGTCCGCTGGGAGGCGGGGCCGAACCGTGGGGCGTGTGCTGCGCGCAATCGTGGTTTGGAGTTGGCGACCGGTGAGTTGGTGCAGTTCCTTGATGCGGATGACCTCTTGCACCCCGAGAAACTGGAATTGCAGGTGCGGGAGTTTTGCCGCGTGTTTGGACAGGACGCGGACGGGGCGACGCGGCAAGTTGGTCAGGAGACGGCCGACAGTGATCGAAGCAACTGCCCCGGCATGGTGTTTTGCGATTGCCAGGTGTCGGAAGGCGGACGCGCGGTCGGTGAGTATGCGCGGGCGTTCGTTGACCGTGATGACCCGGTGTCGTTTGTGTTGGGTGGACCACTCGGGACGCCGCAGCCAATCCATTGGCGGGCCAATCTGCTCGCTGTAGGTGGGTTTTTGGAGACACTACCTTGTGCTCAGGAACGCGACCTGCACGTCCGCTTGGCGTGTCACGGTGTACGATTCCATCACTTGGCACAGGCGCTTTGTACCGCACGTCGGGTGCCCGACAGCGTTTCGAGCGACAGCGTACGTGTGCTTTGCCAACATGCAAGCATCGCGCAACGGGGCTTGTCTTTGCTGCGTGAGCGCGCCGCACTGACCGACGAGCGCGCTCGCGCCTTCGCGGCCTGGATCGCCGCGGATGCCAGGCTGTTGGTCCGGCACGGGTTGCACGAAGAGGCGTCTGCGTACTTTGAGTTCGCGATGAAGACCCACCCAAGTGGTGGGATAGAGGATGCGTATCGAGGCCCCGCCCGAGCCTTGAGGCGAGTCCTGGGACCGGTGTGGGTCGAGAGGCTCGTTCAAGTCAAGCGCAGATTGTCGATTCTGAAGACTGAGTTGGTATGAAACAGGCGGTCACACTGGAGGCGTCGAGCACGACGGAGGCCGAAGTCATTGCCGAGCACGGACGAGTGTCAGGGCCGATGGCCCAGCCGCCACCTGACATACCCGTGATCCATTGTGTCTATCGAGAAGGGTTAAGTACAGTGTTTGCTTCTCAGGTCCTAGAGCCGACACGCCGGCTGGCCTGCTCCGGCGTTCGTACGGAGGTGATGGTGTCGACACCGGTTGGCGAGTTCGTGCGCAAGCCACTACGGCAAAAGTGGAAGCAACATCTGAGCGCCATCCATCAGGCGCGTGGCCCTAAACTGACCCGGTTGCCTTCTCCGCCCTCGCGCTTGCGCTGGCTGTGGCGGGATGAACGCGTGTTGGAGCGATGGTTGCGTCAGCAGGGCTTGGTGTTCGAACCCGTCATCCTTCACTGTCGCGGCCCGGAAATGGCGTCCCGTGCCGCGAGTCTGCGGCGTCGTCTGCCAAGTCTTAAGGTCGTTTTTGATTGTCGCGGGTTGCCGGCGGAAGAGTTCTTATACGCCAATGGAATGCTGGATAAGCCGGAGTCGGATCGCCCTGCGGAAATCAATGAAGAGGTCAGTCGCCTTGAGTCGACCTTCCAAGCGGCAGTAGACGGTGCCGACGCCGTCTTGTGTGTGTCACGGGCAATGTCTCTGTACTTGGCGGATCGCATGAAACAGGGCGAAAAGCCCATCGCAATTGTGCCTTGTTGCACAGACTTAGAAAGGTTTACTTGCGAAGCGGCCAAGCGGGACGATGTACGCGCGGACCTTGGATTTAGCGATCGGTATGTGGTGGCATATCTGGGTAGCATGCATCGCTATCAGCAGCCGCAGCGAGCCATCCGCTTTTTCAAGATTATTCAAGAATTGAAAGCCAACGCTGCACTTCTCGCTGTCACGACCGAGTCTGTCCGTATGCGTTCTGAACTGAGTCGCGCGGGTGTGTCGGAGTCCAACTGTCGAGTCGTATCCGTGCCGCCCTCAGACGTCCCACGCTATCTGTCGGCCGCGGACCTCGGCCTGTTGCCGCGTGAACGGTGTGTGGTCAACCGCGTCGCGTCTCCGGTCAAATTCGCAGAGTATTTGGCGAGCGGGACACCTGTCTTGATGACGCCGGAGATTGGTGACTACTCAGAAGCCTGCCGGCAGCACGGCTTGGGTGTCGTCGTCGATCAGGACTGGGGTGACCAGACAATCCTAGAGCAACTGGGTAGAAGTTTGGCTGATGTCCTTGCCGGTGAGGACGTTGTACAGAGGTGTATCCATTACGTTAAAGGCCATTTGACCTGGGAGGCGGCACAGCCGACGGTCGCCCGATTGTATGGCCAGGTCGCAGAGATCGAGAGTGGGCGGGTACTTGAAGGGGCTTTGGTCTGACACCAGGCCTCGCAAACAGTGACAAGGGATCAAGCGGTATACGTGTACTGCACTTGATCCCCGGACTCGGGCTTGGGGGAGCCGAGCGCGTGCTGATGGACATGACACGCTTGATGGAGGCGTACGGCGTTGAGTCCCAAATATGTGTGATTTCGGACCGCGACGACTTTCCGGACAAACCTCCGATGGCGCACGACCCGGTGTTTCTTAATCGTCCCATTGCGATCGGCAGTATCGGGAAAACGTGGTCCGCGATGCGCGGTGTTCGACACGAAATTGCCAGATTCAAACCCGATATCGTCCACACTCATCTATGGCCGGCCGATGTAATCGGCGCGTTGGCCGTGATGGGAACGGGTGTCAAGCACGTCTCCCATCAGCACGGCACCAGTCCTTGGTTTCATCAGAGCGGTCTCAAGCCCGAGCTGCGACGCAGGGTCACCCGTGCGTTGTTCGCGATGACTCGGCCGCGATTCATTGCCGTGTCGAAGGCGGTGGCCGAGTATATCGGTGCCGCACTGGCGTTGGCTGACTCGAGATTTGTAGTCGTGCACAACGGGACGGAGATGTCGCGATTCACAAACGGCGTGAACCGGATGCGACCGTGCACTGCCGGGCGACTGGTGGTCGGTGCCGCGGGGCGATTCGCCGAGGAGAAAGGGTTCGATACGCTTTTTCGAGCGGTCGCGCTGTTGAGGGGTAAAGGGGTTGACGTTGAACTGCGACTCGCCGGGGACGGGGCGCTGCGGCCGGAGTATGAGGTATTGTCAACGGACCTCAGGATCCGGGATCGGGTTCATTTCGCAGGATTGGTCGCGGACATGCCCGCATTCTTCAGCAGCGTTGACGTCTTCGTGCTGCCCGCACGTTCGTCAGAAGGGTTTCCCGTCGTCATCGTTGAGTCGTTGGCGTCGGGGACGCCTGTGATTGCAACGGATATCGGAGGGGCGCGCGAGGCGATATTCGACGGAGAGTCGGGTTTTCTCGTGCCCGCCGAGGACCCGGCGGTGATCGCAGATCGCCTGTTGCAAATCACTAATGACCCCGGACAGATCGCTCGAATGGGTGCTGCGGCCAGGCGTCTGGCGGAAGAACAATTCGATTCGGCGCGTCAAGTCGACAGGGTTATCGATATCTACCTCCAACTGTTGAATCGCGGCACTGCCGGTGCATCGGGGAGCCGGTTGGATGACGAGTAGCGCATGATGGCGGCGGGCGGCACGATGACCGGCAAGTCGGTACAAGCAGATGATCAGGCGCTGCAGGTCGCGCCTGCCCGGCCGGGTCGGCCGGGGGCCGAAGCGCGACCTATCGTGACGGTCGTCATCCCGACCCGCAACCGTCCGGACCACGTGCGTCAGGCGATCCATGCGGCGTTGGCACAGTCCTATCAACCCTTGGAGATCCTGGTCTATGTCGATGGCACCGAGCGGCGGGTGGCCGACGACCTTGACCGTGAATTTTCCGAGGCAAGGGTTGTCTGGTCCGAAACGCCAGTGGGGGTCGCGGAGCTTCGCAACCGCGGCCTCGCCGACGCACGCGGGAGCATGGTGGTCAATCTCGACGATGACTGCTACTTCTCTTCCCATTACGTGATTGAGCAGGCCGTGGCGGCGATGAACGAGATGCCGGACACGGCCGTGCTCGGCCTGCCCCTGATCGAGCCGCTGCGGGAGCGTCCCCCAGGGTTTGAGTTCTCAAAGGCCGCCCCAAGCGAGAGGATGCAATCGTTTTTGGGCGGCGCGAATCTCATGCGCCGCAACGCAGTACACGCGTTGGGCGGCTACCGTTCGATCCTCAAGATCGGCCACGAAGAACGTGACCTGGCGATGCGCATCCATCAAACGGATTGGGTGATCCGCTACGGGGCGACGGACCCCGTCGTCCACTTGGCGTCAGAGGTGCGGGATCAAAGACGGCGCACGAGGAACGACGCGCGAAACATGCTCTTGATTGCGATGATGAATGAGCCGGCGCAGGTGCTGATTCCGCACATGGTCGTTTTGTGCTGCAATCTTTTGCGTTACAGATTTCAGTTCCGGGACCTGCCGGTGAAGGTCAAAGGCATCATAGAAGGTGTGTGGCTAGGCTGCCGTCATTGGAACATGAGGCGACCTTTGTCATGGAAGTCGTGGAATCTCCTGAGCAGGATGTGCAAACATACTGCGGAACAGTGTGCGTCCGGTCGGCTGCCGCCGGTTCCTGTACGAGTGCATCCGGAGGTCACCTCGATGCATTGTTCTAGGCCTGGCATCAATGCGTATGGGAACAACTAGAGACTACCTACGCCTGACTTCGGGAGCGGTTCAAAGTGTCGCGCGAGGAACGCCACACTCACGTTTTGCCGTGGACGAGGCAGGAATCAAGGGTCCGCACGCGGAAGGTTGGGTGAACTTGAAGACAGAGGCGATTGCTGTTGTCTGGTGCCACGGCGGCTATAAGAGCCTGGTTGGAGTATCGATGACGTGTTAATCAGTAATAGATTCTGCTTTATACACTATCCCAAGACAGGGGGAACGTTTGTCTGCGAGATGCTGAAGCGTCTTTTGGCTCCGTCGAGAGTAGGGCGATTGTGTCATGACGTGGCGAGAAAGTTTCGAGTCAGGTTCCCGCTGTACCCTTACGTTTATGTGGAATTGCCCAAGCACACCTTCCGACGATCCATCCCCCAGCAGCATCGACTCAAGCCGATTGTCGCTTGTGTTCGCCACCCGATCGATCTCTATGTGTCACATTATAGATTCGGGTGGTGGCACCGTTTTCCCGAATCCTATTTTGACAACGTCCAATTGCTCTTGAAGCACTACCCCTCATTCCCCCAGTTGTCATTCACGGAGTTCGCCGCGTGTGTAAGAGAACATGGCTTATGGTCTGTGCGCGCCCGTGACGCGAACATGTCTCCGTATGACGGCTGGTACTCGCGAGAATTCATCTCGTGTTTCGCGAGTCAGCCGAGTCACGTGCTGGCGTCGGGGGCCGATTACGATTCACTGTTGGAGGCAATGCGGCGCGAGACGAAGAGTGTTCGGTTCTTGAGAATGGAGAGTCTGAACCAGGATCTAATGCAGGCGTTGTCGGAGTTGGGGTACGACAGGACGGAACTCTCGTTCATTGAAGATCACGGCCGAATATACCCCGGCAAACCGACGCGTTCGCCCGGCGAAAGTTGGCGACAGCATTGCTCACGCGAAGTCGCCGACCGCATCCTCGGCAGCGAGCGGCTGATACTGGATCTATTCCCGGAATACGGCAACGGGATTGCGGATGAAGAGGTGTCCAGGGAGCCTATTGACGCCCCGTCGTGCGACGTGAACCAAGCCGGTGAATGTGTACGGGACGAGGGGTCGGTCGCCTGATGGCATGAAACTGCTCGGGGCGATCGCGTGCTTGAAGTCTGTCATTGTATCAAACCTGATGTTGTCGACTCCGTACAAAGTGCAAAACACATGACGCGCTGGTGCTTAACCCTTGTTTGAATCGCTCCTAGCCGTGACCGCGCTGATATGCCTCGGGGCTGCGTTCAGCATTTACAGGCGTAGTGGTGAACCACTTGCACCGGCAGTGATATTCGCACCAATGCTTTTATACATTTACGTGTACCAGCCCGTTATGCTCGGTGTAAACAGCGGTCTGCACGAGGTCATGTCAAGGGACAAATTGGTTTACGTCGCCCTGGTGAATGCGGTCGGCGTTCTTGCGGTGATGGCGGGATGCGCCGGCGGCCGCGTACCACGACCGACACCGGGCGCGACCCGTGCGTTTATGCCACAGTTTTCGCGAAGAGTTCAAGATCAATTGTGGCGGATCGGGTGTCTATTTGCCGCGGTCGCATGTCTCGCCTTTATGTACAAACTGCACCATTCGGGTGGGCTCAAGGTGTTCAAGGCGATTAAACCACAGGTTTATGCGCCAAATGGTTATGTGAGCTCGTTGCCGATGATTGGTATTCCCGCGACGATCCTCTTGGCGATTTCCCGCCAGGGCAGGCGGATTGGGTTGGGCGGGATCCTTGTGGCGTTGTGTGCGATCTGTGAGCCTCTAGTGTTCGCCACCTTGGCGGGCAGACGCGGTTCGGCATTCGTGTGTTTCATCACGCTGGGCATGTGTTGGTGTCTAGCAAAAAACAAGTTGCCCACAGTTAGGGCGGTGATCGGTGGGGTTGGTGTAGTCGGTGTGCTGTTGCTGTTCTTGATCGCAAATCGTCAAGCGGCCCGCGACGATGGTGCGGATACAAGCGTATCGAAGCATTTCGTCGATGAATTGCAGTCCAAGACCCAATCGACGAGTAGCGAGTATGCAACCGCGGCCGGCATGATTCTTGCGGCGGATCACTATGACCATTACTACTGGGGCAGACGTTACATGGTCACGCTGTTCATCCGTCCGATTCCCCGGGCGATTTGGCCTACGAAGTATCACGATATGGGTTTCGGTTGGATGGTGACCAATCCTGGATTGGCGGGTTTTACAAGGGAACAGTGGGAGGAGGCGATGGGATACAAGGTCCCGCTCGGTGTGGCGGGCGGGTTCGTGGCCGACATGTATCTTGAATTCGCATGGTTGTACGTGATACCGCTATTCTTGATCGGTCGACTCTATAGATCCGTATGGCTCAAGTGGGTGAGTCGTGGGGGCGTGTGGTCGATTTTGTATATTGAGTTGATCGGTGTGAGTGTGTTCCTACCCGCGCAGAGCGTGCAGGCGTGGTTGGTTCGCGCGATGGTGCTCACCATACCGACCTGGTTGTTCTGGACATTTTTCTTGAGGCGTTCACATCTACCGCGCCGGGCGGCCAGTCCGTCTCACGCTAGTGTGACCAGGCATCAACTGTCTGGTCGGCGCGTATCAACCATACAGAGCGATGGTTGAAATGAGTCTTGCAGTGACTAAGCGGAAAGTGATAAAAGAGGACGCGCACTCCGAGTCAGAGTATCAGGTCGGACGTGTGGCAGAAGTCGTCGATCAGGAGTCATCAGGGGTAACGAGAGCAGAACGGGCCGCTGGTCGGAATCCTGCGTGTGTGCTGTTCTGGCGGAATATTGGGCCTTATCACCTAGCGAGGGCGGCGGCGGCCCAACGCTGGCTGGCACGCCGAGACGAGAGGGTCGTGTTGGTTGAGTTGGCGGGTCGCGAGAAGACACGGGATTGGCGGGTCTTGGACGGCGGTGATCGGTTGGAGTGGCACACGCTTGGACCAGATGTGGATTTGGGGCATGGACGCGCCAAGCCGCACTTTGTGCAGGAAACGAAGGCACTGTTGAATCAACTAAGACCGCAAACCGTAGCGGTGGCGGGGTACAACCGGCCTGAGATGCTCTGCGCCATGAAGTGGGCTCGTCGTCACGGGGCGACTGTGATCCTGATGTCGGAAACGAAGTGGGATGACCGGTCGCGGCCTTGGTGGAAGCGCATTGTCACGTCCCGCTGGCTACGACTTGTCGACGCGGTATTAGTCTCAGGCGCGGCGTCTGGTGAGTATCTTGTTGCGCTGGGCGTGCCGCGCCAAAAAGTATTCCGGCAGTATGGCGTGGTCGACAACGCGTTGTTCGCGAGTCCCCGACGCGCGCCCTTCCCCAAACAAGGCGACAGGAAGTTGGACCTGCCTGGGGAGTACTTTGTTGCATGTAGCCGACTCATCGAGAACAGGAAGAACCTTAAGCGGCTTATGTTGGCATATGAGGCATATCGATCAACAACGAAGACCAAACCTTGGTCGTTGGTGGTGTGCGGCGATGGTGAGGACCGGGTGAGTCTGGAAGCATTGGTAAGGGAACGAGGTATCGAGGGTGTGTCGATGCCCGGCTTCTTGCAGGTGCACGACTTGGCTGTCTGTTACGCGGGTGCCCAGTGTTTTGTCCACGCCGCCACCAACGAGGCATGGGGACTCGTCGTTAACGAGGCCATGGCGGCGGGTTTGCCCGTGCTAGTGTCACGTCGTTGTGGTTGTGCGTACGACCTAGTCCGCGACGGATTGAATGGTTACACATTCGACCCTAACGACCAGACGGAGTTGACGCGTCTGATGTGCCGAATGTCGGAGATGGACGCGGAGTCCCGCACGGCCATGGGCGATGCGTCGCGCAGGATTGTCGCCGACTGGGGCCCGGACCGCTTTGCCGAGGGGCTGGTCCAAGCGATTGATTCCTGTCAAGCGGGTTTACCATAATGTCCCAGGACACACTCACTAACGCGGTTACAAACACCTTTGCGGATGATCGTGTGTCGGGCGACACGATTCGGCCAGCGTTCGTGGTAGGGGAATTGTACACGGAGTCCAGTGGTGTCGCCCGCATTCTCTGTGAGCTGGCCAACACCATGGGCCGTCAGGGCGTGCCGGTTACCGTGTATGCCTCGGAGTGCAATGGCAAGGGGTCAGCCAAACATTTGCTTGAGCCACCGAGTCTGTACGTTGGGCGCAAGGGGCGGGCCATGGGGCGGTTGGCGGTGTCCAGACCGCTCAAACAGCAGATCGCCTCGGACATGCCTTCGATTGATGTGATTCATCATCACAGCATGTGGACGCGCCCGAACCATTATGCGTCTGCGGCGGCTCGCAAGCGCGGAAAACCAGTGGTGTTTACAGCACATGGTTTCCTGGAACCGTGGGCGCTTGCGCGGTCGCGTTGGAAAAAGCGGCTGGTCGCGCAGTGGTTTCAGAATCAGGACCTGCGCCGTGCGGCGTGCATCCAGGCCAACAGTCAGCCGGAATTGGCCAACATCCGTGCATATGGCTTGAAGAACCCCGTTGCTGTCGTGCCGAACGGTGTCTCGCTGCCGCCGACCAGTCTTCTCCGTCAGCGTGATGCGCTCAACGAGGTCTTCCCCGAATTGACCGGCAAGCGGGTCGCGCTGTTCCTGTCGCGTCTGCACGAGAAGAAGGGCCTGGCCCATCTGGTACAGTCGTGGGCCAGTCTGCGGCAGGAGTATGAGGACTGGCATCTACTAGTTGTCGGGCCTGACGACGGCTTCGAGCAGAGCGTTCGAGATCTGATCGAGGCAAATCGGCTTGAGAACAGTGTTACCCTGGCGGGTGTTCGACATGGTCAGGAGAAGCAATTGGTGTTCGGCGCGGCCGATCTTTTTGTCCTCCCCTCATTCTCGGAGGGCTTCAGCATGGCCGTGCTTGAGGCGCTGTCGTCCGCGTTGCCTGTGCTGATCACGCCGGGGTGTAACTTTGACGAAGTTGTTGAAGCCGGCGCGGGTATAAAAGTTGCGCCGACACTTGAAGAGACCCGATCTGGGCTGCAGCACCTAATGCAGATGTCGGATGAGGACCGGCGTGCGATGGGTAGATGCGGTCGCAGGCTGATCGAGGAGCGTTACACTTGGGAACAGGTTGCCGCCGAGTTGGTTAGTGTGTATCGGTGGTTGATTGGTGGTGGGGCACGGCCGTCGTGTGTTACTCTTGAGTAGGCATTCTGAATAGCTTCGGTACGATTCACGCTTGGCCGAGAACTTTGACAACTCCCGTTTTCCGCTTACCGTTATTGTTCTGACCTATAACGAGGAGGACAATATTGGGCCGTGCATTCAGAGCGTGAAATGGGCCGATGACGTGGTCGTACTGGATTCGGGCAGTACGGATAGCACGATCAGCAGTGCAGAGGCCGCGAGACCGGACGTTCGCGTCTATGAGAATCCGTTTGTTGATTTTGGTCATCAACGTAACTGGGCGCTTGACAACACGGAGCCGCGTCATAAGTGGATCCTGTTTCTGGACGCGGATGAAAGGTGTAATGAGCTTTGTGCGCAGGCGATCCAGGAGAGCGTCACAGACGCTCGATCGAATGTCGGCTTCTTCCTCTGTTACCGCAACTACTTCCTTGGACGCTGGATCAAGCGGTCAACGCTGTATCCCAGTTGGCAGTTGAGGTTGCTGAAGAAGGGGTTCGTCAGGTTTCGCCGTGAGGGGCATGGGCAGCGTGAAGTCGCTGAGGGGCCATTGGGGTATGTTGACGCCCCGTACGACCACTTCGGATTCAGTAAGGGTTTACACAACTGGATCGCAAGGCATAATGACTATTCCACTGATGAAGTAGAACTGATCTGCCGGCTCCGAGGGGAGCGGTTGCATACCGGTGAATTGCTCTCGCGCTCTTCAGTGGTGCGGCGCCGATGCTTGAAGAGGCTTGCAGCCAAGGTAGGCTTTCGGCCGATACTGAGATTCCTGTATCTCTATGTGTGGCGGCGAGGCTTCTTGGACGGAAGGGCTGGACTCACATTCTGTTTACTGCGCATGGCGCAGGAGATCCACATTGCGGCAAAGTTGTCGGAATCGATTGCCCAGGGTGATGTACGTCAACGACGGCGTGGCCGAGATTCGCCGATGGCGTCTGACAAGAGTCGGGAAGTGTGTCGGGATGTTGAGGCATGAGTGGTCAGCGCGTCGTTGTGACACAACTTGGCGCCCGACGCCACTATGCGGTCCCGCTCGCGTTTCAAGAACGCGGTGCGCTCCAACGCTTGTATACGGATATCTATGCTGGATCCGGGATTGTCTCGCGTTGCCTGAGACTCGTATCTGGCTTGCTTCCGCTAAAGAGTGTGCGGCGACTGTCGGGACGAGGGCAGAGCGGCCTTTCGCGGGCAAGGGTAAGGAGTTTCCCTTGGTTTGGTGCGAAGTACAAATGGAAGACGAGTCGCGCCAGAGATCATGAGGAGATGATCGAAGCCTGGTTGTGGGGTGGCAAAGCATTCTGTCAACTCGTTAACAGGATTGGATTCGATTCCGCAAGTACGATCTACGCCTACTCTTCTGCCGCCCTTGAGACCTTTGTCGCAGCCAAGGAAGCGGGATTGAGGTGTGTGCTCGATCACGCAAGTGCTCCCCTATTGAGTGAGAGTCGCCTGGTTCAAGATGAATCCAAGCGATTGGCGGGGTGGGCACCGGTGCCGGAGTTGGCGGAGCAATCACATGAGTATCACGAAAGACAGGCGCGGGAATGCCAGTTGGCTGATGTAGTCGTGTGCGGATCGGGCTTCGTGCGATCGATGATTGACACGGAATGGAACGCGGGTGGAAAGTGTGAAGTCGTACCACTGGCGACAGGTACAACGTTGAGCCCGCGTACGAAGGTTGCCAACCGAAACGGAAAGTTGCGCGTACTGTTTGTGGGGGATGACATGATCCGCAAAGGCATTGGCGACTTTGTGGAGGCATTGCGACAAGTGGGGCGAGTAAACTACGAGGCAAGGGTCGTTGGAAGTGTGTCGTTAAGCCCCTTCGGCTGTGAGCAGGTAGAAGCGGTAGCAGAGCTAATCGGCCCCGTGCCGCGTTCGGAAATGCACGGACAGTACGAGTGGGCTGACGTGTGTGTCCTGCCATCGATCAGTGACACATTCGGTTTGGTCGTATTGGAGGCGCTGGCTCACGGCGTGCCGGTGATAACCACGGTGAACACGGGAGCATCGGACATCATCAATGAAGGTGATGAAGGATTCGTTGTGCCAATTCACTCGCCGACTCTGATCGGGAGCCGGATCGCGCAACTTTGCGACAACCGGGATCAATTGGCTGCGATGTCCGATCGGGCGGCAGAACTGGCGGGACAACTATCGCAATCAGCCTATGCCTCCCGTCTGAATCAAGTGATCGCGCCTTTGGACAATTGAGGCGCACTTCATTGGTTGTGCGCCGTCAAGTGTGGCTTTGATTCACGGGGTAGAAAGTGGATTTGGTATTGTCAGATGTTGACTGAAGCCGACGCCAATTCTAACACGAAAGTCATCCGATCCAATGTTGCAATTGTCGGTGCAGGGCCTGCCGGGATCGTGCTCGCTCTAGAACTTGCCAAGAGTGGCATCGATGTTGTGTTGATCGAGAGCGGAAACCCAAAGTTTAGTGAGCGGATCCAGGCCTTGAGCGATGCCGGTGAGATAGACTTGGCAAGGCATGCCCCGATGGCTGATTGCACGAGGCGTCAGTTGGGCGGCGCTTCCGTGATCTGGGGAGGCAGATGTGTGCCTTTCGACCCCGTGGACTTCGACGATCGGCCGTATGTCCCGCATTCAAGGTGGCCGATTGAATACTGTGAGATCGCAGGCTATTTTCAGCGCGCATCGGAATACTTCTTCTGTGGGCGGGCCGAGTTTGATGTCGAAGACGCAGCGGGCGTTGAACGGCGCCCAATCGTGCCAGGCCTCCCAAACGGCGACGTGATCAGCACATCTCTCGAGCGGTGGTCATTGCCAACGGATTTTGGGCGTGAATATGGGAGCGCTCTAAACCACTCTTCGAACATCCGACTGTTGTGCGGAATAACCTGCACGGAAGTTGAATGTTCGGCGGATGGCCATTCGGTCACTGGAATTCGGGGTCGAGCTTTGGACGGTGGGACGATACGTATCTTGGCCGACCAGTGTGTACTGGCATGCGGCGGACTGGAGACCACCAGGTTGTTGTTCTGTTCAGACCGCCGTCACCCAGGAGGGCTCGGCAACCACAGCGGCCAACTGGGCCGGTTCTACATGGGGCATGTTTCAGGAGAGATTGCTCGAGCACGGTTTTCTACAGATCCACGTCACACAGCTTATGGATTTGACCGAGATCAAGACGGCGTGTACGTGCGCAGACGGTTTTCATTTGCGAGGTCTTTTCTTCACCGATTTCAGTTGGCGAACTGCACTTGTTATCCAGTCAACCCCAAGATCCATGATCCGGCGCATGGGAATGGAGTCCTGTCGTTCGCCTACTTGGCGTTGTCGTCAACAATCCTGGGTAAGCGATTGGCATCGGATGCGATTAGGAAGGCTGCCATTGGCAAACGTGAGGCTGTATCAGATTGGCAACACTGGCGAAACGTCTTGTTTGACTGTCCGAGGGCTTTGGCGTTTGCGGCGACATTTGGCTTCAGGCGGTTTGTCAAGTGGCGTAAGATTCCCGGCTTCTATCAGTTCAGCGCAGAGAACTGCTATCCCCTGCATTACAACTGTGAGCACCTCCCCAACCCGGAGAGTCGTGTGCAGGTTGGTCGGGACGTCGATGAGATGGGAATGAGGAAGTTAAGAGTTGACTTGCGATATGGTCAAACAGATTACGAGAACGTGATCGAAGCGCACAGACACCTGGATGAATATCTTCGATCGCATGGCTGTGGAGCACTGGAGTACTTGACTGACGATCCAGTCGGGCATGTCAAAGCTCAGGCGTCGCATGGCTTTCACCAGTGTGGGACAACTCGCATGTCCAGCAACCCGGTTGACGGGGTTGTCGACCCCAATTGCCGCGTTCATGGCCTAGAGAACCTCTATGTCGCGAGCAGTTCCGTGTTTGTAACTTCGGGGCAGGCCGGGCCAACCTTCATGATTGTGGCGTTTGCGCTGAGGCTTGCGGACCATCTAAAGCGCGTCCAGATGAACGGACGAAGAATAATCAAGAAATCAACGGTGGCGTCATCGCAATCGTCGAGCAGTGCCCTTGCGTGATTGGGTCTGCTGCTTGGGCGAGTTGATTGCTCCGTTGTTGCATAGCGGATTGTGAGTCTGGGGGGATCAAGGATGGAATCACCGCTCGATAGCTGGATGCAAAGCCCCTCGTCATCGGTCAATAAGACGATAGGAATAGAATAATGATCGAGTCTGTCGTCAGTCAAAGTGACCGAATTGAATCAACTGACTTTGTGGGAGCTGATCATTGTGTAGCGATCGGTTGTACGATCGTCATACCTGTTTATAACGAAGAGGATGCGATTGATGCGACGCTTGATCAGATCCACGAGTGTCTAATGGGTTCGGAAGTCGATTACGAAATCGTCGTGGTCAATGATGGGTCGAGTGACGGATCGAGACAGGTGCTGCAGAATCGTGACGATGTTGTAGTTGTCGACCATAGTTGGAATCGGGGTTACGGGGCGGCGTTGAAGTCTGGCATTCGGCAGGCGAAACACCCCTGGATCGTCATCACCGATGCGGACGGCACCTATCCCAATGAGATCATCCCTCGCCTACTAGAGCAAGCGCAGCGGTACGATATGGTTGTGGGGGCTCGGACGGCGGACGATGTTGACTATCCGCTGATACGCCGGATCCCCAAGTGGTTTCTGAGGCGTTTTGCACAGTGGATGGCACGTCAACCGATACCAGACATAAACAGTGGACTTCGAGTGTTTAGGCGCGAAGTAGTGGAGCGATTCTTTAATATTCTGCCGGATGGATTCAGCTTCACGACGACAATCACATTGGCTATGTTGACTAATCGATATCGTGTGTTGTATGAACCGATTGGTTACAGGCAGCGTGTTGGACGATCAAAAATAAAGCCCATAAGAGATACACTAAACTTCATTCAACTCATTTTGCGGACGGGAATGTACTTTGCCCCATTGAGGGTCTTTCTGCCGCTGGCTGCGATGTTGTTCGCAATGTTTCTGGGTAGTTTGGCGTACGACGTAATCGCCTTTTCCAATCTAACGGATAAGACCGTATTGTTGCTAATGTTCTCGGGCAATACGGCGTTGTTCGCATTGCTCGCGGACATGATCGATAAGCGGGTCAGTTGATGAGTGAAATGAACAGAGATCTTGCGCTGGTGCCGAGTGATCCAAAGTTGCCTTTTGAAGGTCAGCACGCCGACGCTCTGCAGCGTATGCGGATGCTTCGGGGTTACTACAAATGGTCGCTTGGTCTGTTTCGTTCCTATCTAGGACGTCGTGTGCTTGATGCCGGTTGTGGTGTAGGTAACTTGACGGCCCTGCTGGAGCCGATCGTTGATTTTGTGCTTGCGGTTGACCTTAGTGAGCAGAATCTTGCGATTGCAAAAGAGCGATTCGCAGAGTCGAAGAAGATTGAATGTCGGCGAGTCGACCTTGAGGAAGACGGGGCATCTTTGGTAGATCGCAAGATTGATACTGTGCTGTGTTTGGATGTTCTGGAGCACCTTGAGGACGATCTGGCGATGCTTGAGAGCTTTCGCCATATTGTACGGCCTGGTGGGCACTTGCTGATCAAGGTGCCGGCATGCCCATGGTTGTTTGGGAGCATTGATGTGGCCTCGGGGCATTACCGGCGTTACAGGCCTGTGGACTTGCGGGATCGGGCGGAGTCGGCTGGCTGGAAAGCGCTCAAGGTGGGTTACATGAATCTTGCCGGTGTGTTGCCGTATTGGCTGAAGAGTCGCGTGCTTAAGCGCAGTGCCAACTTTTCTCGTACCTTCTCGCCAATGCAGTTGGCCGCGATCCGCGCGGTCATGCCTGGTCTCAGAGTGCTTGACCGTGTGACTGGTCCGCCGGTCGGCCAATCGGCTTACCTTGTGGCGCAGCGGGTGGACGAGGCTTGAACGAGATGCAGACGAGGCCGCCATCGGAGAGCGAGGGTATTGAGTCACGGGCGCGGACCTTCGCGCGGTACTGTCTAATCTCAGGGCTCAGTTTTTCACTGAATCTGAGTTTAACGGCTTTGTTGCACGAAGTTGTAGGGGCTTCAGAAGTGTTGGCGTTTGGCGCAGCGTTGGTGGTGGTCTTCTTGTTGAACTTCATGTTTATGCGATACTACATCTTTGCGGGTACCACTCGGTCGTGTGGCCCGCAGTTGATCATGTTTAGCGTGTCGTCACTGTGTTTTCGTGGCGGCGAATATGTCGTGTTCATCGTCATTCAGGCGGTGATTGGGCCGCCGTATTTGGCCTCAATCGGAACGATTCTGGTCGTGTCCTTCCTCACCAAGTTCGTGCTGTATCACACGGTCGTATTCAAGCGTCACTCGAGCCAAGATGGGGGCGTGGTGCACAGTGTTGGCACGGGCAGTGAGTCGCAACTCATGAAGAGTGAGGCTACGGAAAATCTTAAGGTAAGTGCGAACTCATGAGTGATAGTGGAATGAACCAAGATGTCGAGGTGAATGCCCGGTCATATCTCGGCAGAGGCTGTCAAGTGATTGTGGTGCTTGTGGGCGTTGCACTATACTGGTTGTTTACGTACAACTCGGGCTACGGGTACGATGCGTTGGAGTACCTCGTCATTGGGCGATCGTTGGTGAGTGGGTACGAAATGTACCACTTTGCGCCGTCGAAGTCCTTCGGGTTGTACTACTTGGTCGCCGCATTCCAATCCGTGGGGCTAGCTCAGGGCCATGCGGGCGTGGCGACAGCTGTGACGCTAATGCTGTTCGCATTGAGCGCGGTCACCTATTGGGTTGTCAGGCGCTTCTTTGGCGGTTACGCAGCGGTCGTGACAGTGCTATTGGTGGTGGCATGCGCAGCATTCATGGAACAGAATTACTTGGAGCCGGAGGGCATGGTGGCCCTTTGCGGTATGGTCTCGTTCTTCATGGCCGTGCGGGCGTTTGAGGGTCATCCATTGCGACGATTGTTCTTGGCAGGTCTCCTGATTAGTTGTGGGTTTCACTTTAAGAGCGTGTCAGCCTTCTATGGATTCGGCATGTTGCTATGGCTGGTTGTGACTGTGTGGGCGGTAGGTCCGGTTCGCGACGGTTTGCTGAAGTGGGTGCCCGCGCTTTGTCTTGGTGCGTTGACGGGGCTTCTAGTCCCAGTGGTGTACTTTGGTATTACCGGGCGCCTCGACTCGTTTTGGCTGTGGACGGTAGAGTTTCCATTGTTCCACTACAAGTCGAGCGCAAAGTGGATCCCAAAGATGTACACCAAGCTGATGTGGTTCCCCGTGTTGACAGTAGGGCTAATCACTGTGTCATTGGTGTCGCACCGTATTCGGAGGTCTATATACGGGAGTCGTCCGGCCACATTAGCCTTGGCGCTGGGTCTGACGTCCCTGTTGGTATTGCTCAAGAAGCAATCTCCGCACTACTACTTTCCGGGCGCTGTCTTCGTCTCTGTATTTGCAGGTGCGGTAGTATGTTCGATTATTGGTCGGGCGACGCCCTCGAAGCGGGGTGTCCGATCTGTTGTTCTCAGTGGCATCTGTGTGGTCCTGCTGTTGGCAACGTCCGCCTACTTGTACCGCCCAAGTACGATCAAGCGTCTAGTACAGGTTCGATCATTCGACGAGCACCGGGCGATCGGGGAGTTTGTTCGCCAGTACGTAGATGCTGATCAGAGGGCGATGTTTTTTGCCAAGCCGAGCACACTCCTGTATTGGGTCGGTGACCGATATCCGAATACGCCGGCCTTGAGTCTGGATGCGCACAATCTGTTCTTGCTCAACAGGCACCCGGATACCCTTGTGGACGCTTTGGATGACCCCGCCGTGACATTGGTTGAATATGATCCAAGAGCGCGTTGGCGCATGCCTTATGAGTTCTTCTATGATCGGCCAGAGTACGTCAACCTGGTCGATCGAGCCCACGACAAGTTGCAGAAGGGGTGGGTCCGTTTGAGCGAAGGGCCCGGTGACATGGTGTTCTGGGTGAGAAGGGCCGGCCCTTCGGCGGCCGAATAGGCAAAACGGATTCTTGCGTGGCGGAAGTGAGTGGTGAAGTGTGTCGCCCCGTCCCACCAGTCACTTGATGTCGACTAGGAGATACGCCACGATGACTCACACTCGTCAGTGCGGCGTGATGTGAGCGTAGACTCTTGTGTCAGTCCGAAGGTGAGCTAGTTACTGTGTACCAAGTAGTTCAGGATATTCGAGAGGGTCAATTGTCCGTTCGCACAGTACCTATGCCGCTTGTGCGCCAGGACCACTTGCTCATCCAGAATGAGGCGAGTGTGATTTCTGCAGGCACTGAGAAAATGGTGATGGACTTGGCGTCCAAGTCGCTGTTAAGCAAGGCTCGTGAGAGGCCGGACCATGTGCGCCGAGTTATTCAGAAGGTACGCGAGGACGGGCTGGTGGCCACTGTCAAGGCGGTCCGCGCGCGTTTGGACGAACCCATGAGTATGGGTTATGCGTCCGCCGGCACGGTGTTAGCTGTGGGTGATGGTGTACAGCAGTTCAAGGTGGGTGATCGCGTCGCGTCTAATGGTCCGCACGCCGGCGTAGTTTGTGTCGCGAAACATCTTTGTGCGAGGGTTGGCGGTGACGTGCCGTCTGATCAAGCGGCATTCGCTGTGCTGGGCGCGATCGCATTGCAAGGTGTCCGTCTGACGAGGACGCAGTTGGGTGAGACAGTGTTTGTCATCGGATTGGGCTTGGTGGGCCAGCTGGCCGTGGCATTGCTTGCCGCGGCCGGGGTCCGTGTGCTGGGGACGGACCCTGACGCCGGGAAGTGTGAGCTGGCGCGGCGGATGGGTGCGGACGTGGCTGAGCCGGGAATGACAGCGATGCGAATCCAAGAACTGTCCAGACAGGCTGGCGCGGACGCCGTGCTGATCGCGGCTTCTACGCCGTCGAACGGCCCGATCGAGTTGGCTGCGCAGGCGGTTCGCCAAAAGGGTCGCGTGGTGTTGGTGGGTGTGGTAGGTCTCGAATTGGACCGCCGGCCGTTCTATTTCAAAGAGGCGGAGTTCGTGGTGTCCTGTTCATACGGACCGGGACGGTACGACGCAGATTACGAGGAGGGTGGGCACGATTATCCGCTGGCGTACGTGCGATGGACGGAGCAGCGCAACATGCAGGCTGTGCTGGACCTCATGGCGGCGGGGCGATTAGACGTCACGCCATTGATTTCCCATCGGTTTGACGTTGCCGATGCGCAAAGCGCTTATCAGATGATTGAGGAGGGTGCCGAACCCTTTGTTGGAGTTGTGCTGGAGTACGCGGACTCTGGCGATGACCGAGTGTCACGGGCAGTGTCCCTTCGGCCTGCCAAAGAAACTGGAGACCTGTCGTTTGGGCTGCTGGGAGTTGGCGGTTTTGCCAGGACGACGTTGTTGCCCGCGATACTGAAGTCGGGAGCGTTTCAACCAAAGACGCTTTGTTCGGCAACCGGACTATCTGCAGTGCACTATGGCGAGCGTGCTGGTTTCGAGAGGGCGACCACGGAAGAGCGAGAAGTATTCGATGACCCGAACATCGGTGTCGTATTCTGCCTGACTCGGCATCACTTGCATGCCAGGCAGGTAGCCGAAGCGTTGTCCGCGAGTAAACACGTCTTTGTCGAAAAGCCACTTTGCCTGACGGTGGATGAGCTCGCTGAGGTTGAAGAGGCTTTGATTAATGCGGAGGACAGGCTCCTGATGGTCGGGTTCAATCGGCGCTTCGCGCCGGCAACATTGCAGGTGCGCGAGTTCTTGGAGGGGACATCAGCGCCTTTGACAGCTTCCATCCGGTTCAACGCCGGCGCGATCCGCCCGGACCATTGGACACAAGATGAATCTGTGGGAGGCGGGCGAATAATTGGCGAAGCGTGCCATGCGATCGATCTGGCGACTTACTTGGTGGATTCACCGCCGGTACGTGTCGTTGCCGAGTCTGTCAGTGGGCCGCAGGCGCCAAGCATCACCGATGATCAGTGCTTCATCACCCTCAGGCATGAGAACGGATCGGTCTCCAACATTGCATACTTGGCTGGCGGCGACAAGGCATTTGCCAAGGAACGTGTGGAGGTGTTTGGTGGGGGACAGGTGGCTGTCATTGATGACTTTCGCGAGGTTACGCTAGTTCGAGGAGGCAAGTTGCGTCGGAACAAGTCGCGCCGAGACAAGGGCCACGAAGCGGAGATCAGAGCGTTTGGAGACGCGATCCGTCAAGGCGGTGAGCCGCCCATTGCCTGGCACGACATTAGAGCGGTCACACTTGCGTCGATCATGGCTGTGCAGAGTCTACGGACGGGCGAGCCCGTCGACCTTACATGTCTTTGAAAGATTTGCCACGTACATTCCGCACGGTGCGTCATTTGAGGCCTTCGCAGGTCTTTTGGCGCATGAAGTATCGAGCGAGTAATGGGCGTCCGTTGCGCATCCCCGACCCTCCCGAGGAGATGCGCGTCCGCGATGATGTGCCGAGGCAGTTGTTTGCGCTTCAACAACTCGACGTAGACGCGCATGAACTCGTCGAGAATCTAGATTCGGGTTGTTTCCCGCTGCTCGGAGCGACGCAGCGCTTGGGGAAGACAGGCACGGATTGGCGGCTCGGTGCCCAGAGCGTAGATCGCCTCTGGACGGTGACCCTGCACTATCACCAATGGGCTTGCCGCCTGGCAGCGATCGCGGCAGGAGATAACGGACTTTGCCACCGCGCGGATGAGTTGCTGAAAGACTACCTTGAGAACTGGGTCGAAAACTGCGCCCACGACTCGCCCGGAGCGCGACACCTAGCTTGGAATGCTTACGCAGTTGCGACCCGCATCGGCGCTTGGGTTGCCTTGTATGGGATGTTGAAAGAAGAGCAGCGTCAACGCTGGGGTCAGTTTGAGAGGCGATTCTTACAGAGTTTGTGGCGTCAGTGCTGGTTTTTGCACGGGCATTTAGAATGGGATCTCCGTGGCAATCACTTGATGCGCGACGCCGTCGGGCTTGCATGGGCCGGGCGATTCTTCGAGGGTGACACGGCCAGCCGATGGCTGAAGACGGCAACCACGTTGGCCGTCGACCAGGTTCGAGAGCAAGTCATGGACGACGGGGGCCATTTTGAACGCAGTCCGATGTATCACATCCATGTCATGGAGGATATTCTGCAGTTAGCGCTCCTGCTTGAGGATCGAGAGGCCCGCACGTTGATGCGAGATACGTGGCATCGGATGGCTGAATTCCTATCGTGGGTTCGGCATCCTGATGGCGAGATCCCACTCTTGAACGACGCCACACTGAATGGGGCGTCTAATCCGCTTTCCGTCCTTGAGTGTGGCAATCAGTTCCTGTGCTACGACGTCCCGACCAGAACGAGACGTGGAACTCGGTACTTTCCCGACTCCGGTCTAGTCGCGTGTCAGTATGAACCCTGGACGGCATTCTTCGACGTTGGTCAGGTCGGGCCTGACTATCAGCCAGGGCATGCACATGCGGATACGTTGTCGGTCGAATGTTCCTTTGCAGGAAAACGACTGATTGTGGATCCGGGGGTTAGTGGCTACGACAATGATTCTTTTCGACGCGAGTCACGATCGACAGCGGCACATAACACAGTTTCGATTGATGGCCGTGATTCGACGGAGTTGTGGCACATATTCCGCGTCGGACGCCGCGCACGCCCACGAGGTGTGCAGGTCCAATGGACGGAGCGTTACGTACAAGCCGAGTGTCAGCATGACGGCTACCAGCTGTTGCCAGGTCGCCCCGCCCATCGCCGGGAGATCGAAGTAGAAGCGTACAGCACGCTCAGAATCGTTGATGAAGTCACCGGCAAAGGCACGCATAGTCTGCGTGGCGCATACCTGATCGATCCGGACTGGAAGATTGCGAGAGTGGCAGCGCAAACATGGGTCTTCGAGTGGGCGGAGCATCGCGTCCGCCTTGAGATCGAGTCCAGCATTCCTGTTGATGTGCGAGAAGATCAGGGCATCTATAGCCCGCGATTCGGGCAGTGTCTTGACGCCACCCGGATCGTTTGGCAGGTTAGCGGCGATTTGCCCGTGGTTGTGACTACCACATTGGAGTCGGAACTGAAGAGCTGACAAGTGTCGGTTCAGCCCAAAGATGTGGAGCGATGGCCGGTGTAAGTGAGTCTTGGGTCCTTCAAATTAATCCCTGAGGAGCCGGTTTAGGAGTTTTTTGATTTGGGCCAGTACCGCTGATGAACCAAAGTTGTCGGTGCATCAGTGCGCAAGCCCAGGTGGTTTTCGACGTGTCTGGGACTGAGTCCATCCAAACCATGACTCGGCCCCGTGTTAAGGCGCACCTGTCAAGCGTGTTCTTGTGAATCTGCTATTCGTAACCCATTACTTCCCGCCCGAAGGCAATGCGCCGGCGTCACGGGTCCACCAATTGTGCAAGCGGTGGGTTGCGGATGGTCATCATGTGACGGTGATTACCTGTGCGCCCAATCATCCGAAGGGGAGGGTGTACCCCGGATATCGCAATCGGTTGTGTCAGACGGAGACGATCGACGGCATCGAGGTTCTCCGCGTTTGGACTTTTGTCGCGGCCAACAAGGGTACGATCCGGCGGTCGCTGAACTATGTCTCGTTTCTTCTCTCGGCTGTGTTGGTAGGGCTGTTTCGCCGTCGGCCGGATGCACTGTTGGCGACGAGTCCGCAGTTCTTCTGTGGCGTGGCCGGCATGGCGCTCCGCTGCTTGCGACGTATTCCGTTTGTGCTGGAGATTCGTGACATTTGGCCGGAGTCGATTTCGACCGTTGGCGCGGTCCGCGCGAGCGCGCTGATCAAACCGCTGGAGTGGCTGGAGCGGTGTATGTACCGATCGGCGAACCGTGTGGTAACGGTGGGTGAGGGGTATAAGGAGCAGCTCGTCGACCGGAAAGTACCTGCGGAGAAGATCGACGTTATTCCCAATGGTGTCGATATCGAGTCGCTGAAGGTAGACGAGCCTGCGTCGGTCGTGCGGCAACGTCACGGAGTCGATGGCCAGTTCGTGTGCGCGTATGTTGGCACGATCGGCATGGCGAGCGGACTTGATGTTGTGTTGGCGGCTGCCCGCATGCTGCTCGACAAGGGCCGAGACGACATCCTGTTTCTCTGTGTCGGCGACGGTGCCGTTCGGGAGGGGCTTCAGGAGCGGGCGACCAACACAGGGCTCTCCAATGTCGTGTTCACCGGACAGCGAGATAAATTGGAAGTACCGTCATACCTGAGCGCCGCAGATGCATGTCTGGTCCATTTGAAACGCAAAGAGCTTTTCCGATACGTGCTGCCTTCGAAGATCTTCGAAGCGGCTGGGATGCGAAAGCCCATTATCCTCGGTGTCGAAGGACATGCCGCCGAACTGCTAGAGAGCGCGGACGCGGGGATCGCCATCGAACCGGAAAACGTTGATCAACTGGTCAGCGCCGTCGAGTGTCTGGCCGATGATAGAGCTCTGTGCGAGTCGTTCGGGGAGTCGGGCCACGCGTACGTCACCAAGCACTTCAATCGGGATGACTTGGCGAATACATACCTGACCATTCTTGAAGAGATGGTTGCACCTTCACACCAAGGACGTCGAGCGCGAGCATGAGTTACAAGATTGTGAATGTCGTTGGGGCTCGGCCGAACTTCATGAAGATAGCACCGCTCATGGCTGCCTATCGGCGGACGACTGATTTCGAGCCGTTGCTGGTGCACACCGGCCAGCACTACGACGAGAAGATGAGTGATCTGTTCTTTCGTCAGTTGGGCATTCCTGAGCCGGACACGAATCTGGGGGTAGGGTCGGGCAGTCACGCTCAGCAGACCGCTCAGATCATGGTGGGCTTCGAGGAAGTCATCCGTGAGCACCAGCCTGACGCGGTTCTGGTGGTCGGGGACGTCAACAGCACGATCGCGTGCGGCCTTGTGGCGGTGAAGAGGGGCGTCAAGTTGATTCATGTCGAGGCAGGCTTGCGCAGCCGAGACCGGTCGATGCCCGAAGAGATCAATCGGCTTCTGACAGACGCGATCAGCGATTTGCTGTTCTGCACGGAACAGAGTGGTGTCGATAACCTGATCCAGGAGGGCGTCGATGCGGATCGTGTCTTTCTCGTCGGCAACCTGATGATCGACACGCTCTTGGCCAATGTGGATCGGGCGAAGGCGTCCACCGTGTTGGATGACCTGGGGCTTGAGGAGGATCGTTACGCGGTGTTGACGCTGCACCGACCATCGAATGTGGACGACCCGTCGGCGATGGCGCGGATTCTGGACGCGCTGGAGGTTATTCAGGCGGAGTTGTCGGTTGTGTGTCCCATGCATCCGCGGACGCGTAAGAACATCGAGGCGTTCGGGTTGACATCTCGCTTGGAAGCCATGCCTGGCATCAGGTTGATCGATCCGGTTGGCTACCTGGATTTTCTGAAGCTCATGAGCAGCGCGCGATTGGTCCTCTCGGACTCTGGGGGTATTCAGGAGGAGACAACGATCCTGGGCGTGCCATGTCTCACATTGAGGGAGAATACGGAACGCCCGGTGACGCTTGATCGGCGGGGGAACCGTCTGGTCGGGAACGACAAGGGGGCAATCGTCGGAGCCTATCAGGATGTGCGCGACCTGCCGAAGGATGGGGTCGATCCGCCGCCCATGTGGGACGGAAAGGCAGCCGACCGGATTGTCGAGGTACTGCAAAGCCACCTCTTGGAGCCAGCAGCGGTCCGTGCTTGATCATTGTGCTACTCTGATGTGTGACATTGCTCAGCGAGTCGGTGCTCGATCTGTGCGATTAGACATGTCCCTATTGACGCGTCGGAGAAGTGATGGCTAGACGGTCGCGTAAATCACGGATAACTCGACGGCGTGTGTTCTTGGTTGTCGCGGCCCTGATTGTCTTGGCGCTGGGGACAGGGGCATACTTGATTCGACAACACATTCATGCCAAGGATCAGGCCGCCCGGCGGGTGGCCGGGCTGCAGGCGTTTGAGGACGGGGACTATCAGGCTGTTCTTGATCAGTTGGGGCCTTACCTCCGTGACCATGACGAAGACGTCACGGCGCTATATCGCTATGGGCTGGCGAGGCTGGAATTGCCGTTGGAGGGGGGCAAGCATGTTCGCGAAGCCATCACCATTCTGCGCCACGTTCACTCGCTCGATGCCGAATACGAAGAAGTCGGATCGATGCTGCTGCAGCTCTATCAGTTGACCGAGCAGCATAGTGAGGTGGTGTCATTGACGGAGGAAATGCTCGTACGCTCGTCAGAAGGTGAGGAGGCGCTTCGTCATCAGGCAATCGCTCTGTCTCGCCTCGAGCGTTACGACGATGCATTGAAGGCGCTAGACGCGTTTACAAAGCTCAGTCCGATGGACATGCAGATGCACCTGCTGTCCCTCGACGTTCAGCGGTCGGCCAAGCACTCGGGCGAACAGTTGGTTGGTTACGCGAATGCGCTGCTTGATAAGCACCCGGAAGATCCTCGATTCAAGGTCATTCTTGCTCACGCGCATCGGCTGGCTCAGGATCGGGATGCTGCCATCCGTTGGCTGCGGGCGGCGGCGGCTCAAGGTCTACCCGAGGTGGAGCCCACTCAGCAGGAAGCCTACGCGACCATCCTGGCTCAGTGGCTCGACGATGCCGGGCTGCCGAGCGAGTCGCTGTCATACTTGAATGAGGTCGAGCAGAGCGAGCACTCTTTTCTCTTTCAATGGGAGATCGTGCGAAGGCTCTGGGAGGATGAACGCTGGAACGAGATCGTCAAGCGCGCAGCCGATTTCGATCCTGCAGCGAAAGACGTTCCCTTCGATCTGTTGGCGTTGATTGCCGATGGGCTATTTCGGGCTGACGAGGACGATCGGGCCCAAGAGTTCGTCGATGCTTTGGAACGTCACCACGTCAAGGCGGGAGCGACCCTTTGGGCTGACTGGTTGCGGGTAAGGCATGTTGCTGCGAAAGTCGATGCTAAGAAGCTGGTGGATCTGTGCAGCGACGCATTGAATGCGAGACCGCGGCACGCCTACTGGCTTGATCTTCAGGGGCGGGCCTATGCGGCGGTGGGCGAGTCGCACCTGGCGCTGGATGCCTGGGAACGGGCGACATCTGCTCGGCCATCCTGGGCGGGACCGCATGTGCGTGCGGCGCGACTTGAAGCCCAGATGGGCAGACAGAGTGAAGCGTTGAAATCAGTCCGCAGTGCCGCTCGGCTGCAACCCAAGCGGCTCGATATCGCCGTGCTGCTGACGCTGCTCTGGAGTGCCAATCTCAAGCCGGCCGACGAGGAGGGCGCCAAGGGCGTGTTGCAGCTGATCGATCGGATCCAGAAGGAGTTTCCAGACGAAGAACGCGTGCTGGCTGTGCAGGTTGCCATGTTGGCGCAGTTGAAAAAGACGGACGGCGCCAAGCGAGTTATCTCCGACGTGTTGGGCAGGAAGGACAAGATCCAACCCAAGACGATGAGGCAGTTGGCTGCTGTCAGTCGCCAACTTGACTTGGGGCAGGTTGACGAGTTGCTGCAGGCGGCGGACGCTGGGGCTGACTCCGGTGAGTCAGGCGTCGCAAAGGCCGTTGCCGACGCCGTTCGAATCCACCGCGAGCAGTCTGAATCCGAAGCCCTTGCCCACTTTGATCGGGCGCGAAGCAACGCGCCGTCGGAACTGGCGGTGGCGTGGGCTGTTGCGCGTGCGCAACTCTTGGATCACATGAAGGGCGAGGCGGCGAGCGCGCAATGGGGCAGGGTTCTCGAAATGCAACCCGGCGATGTGGGGATTGTCCGGCTTGCCCTCAGGTCTGAGGCGGTGAGATCGGATTCCGAACTGTCCAGACGGCTTATCCGACAACTCCGTGAATTGACATCCGAATCGGGGCTCGACTGGCGCGTCGAGCGTGCACGATGGTTGATGCGGGAGCCGGACGAGGAATCGCGATGGAACAAGGCGGCTGTCCTCCTGCAGGAGGTCATCCACGCGGCACCGGATCATCTGGAAGCGCGTCTGATGCGTGCAAGGTGCCTGGACGCCCTTGGACTGCGCAGCGCGGCAGTTGAGGAGTTACAAGCGGTCCTGAATCAGCGGCCGGACGCCGCGGCGATCGCGCTCGAGGCGGCGCGTTTGCGGTTACGTGATGGAGACCGATCGGCCGCCACGGTGTTCTTGGACCAGGCTCTGTCATCAGATCGGCTTGAACCGGAACGCCTGACACTCGCCGCCTCGATGCTTGCGGACCTCGGCCGAACAAAGGACGCCATCGCCACACTCGAGCGCCTCCCGGAAGATGCAACGCTCAGCCCGGAGGCGGAGTTGCTGTCCGCGCGGCTTCACGCGGCGGCTGGTGACCATGACAAAGTCGAAGCCATCCGCCCCAGTCTGCTCCGATCACCGACGCCGTCCGCGATCCAATTCCTGGCGACTTACTACGCTGAACGCGATCAACGAGAAGAAGCCCGCGCGGTTCTATCCAAGCTTGAGTCGCTGGAACTGTTGCCGGGTCAGCGTGACGCGATCATCGGCGCTCATGTTGCTCGTTACGACGGATCCGCTGCTGCCGTCAAACATTACCGGCAGGCGGTCGGACGGATACCGACGCGGGTCGGCTTGCAGCACGGGTTGATCGTTGCGCTGCTTTCTGAAGGTCAGATTGATGACGCGATTCAGCAGGCGATCGAGGCGCGCAAGTCGATCGATAGCGACGACGCGATCGCCATATTGGCGGACAATGCCGACCTGCTGCGCCGGGTGGGTCGCCTCTCGCTACTCGTCCCCGTGATGGCTGCGATGGTGACGGATGCCCCGAATCGTGAGACTGCCTTGGAGATCTTGAAGGACTTGGACAAAGCCCAACGATCGAATGAGGCCTCGATAACGACGTTACGTCGGTTGCGCCAGAGGCTTGACCAGGCGCCGCGATTCCTCGCTCTGTCACATCTGGTCACCCGCCTGATGCTGAGGGCGAACCAGACCGAAGAAGCGATTTCCGTGTCGCTGCGAGCTGTGAACGCTTACCCCGATCGGATCGAGCCGGTCACGTTGGCTGCGCAATCGCTCCTGCGTGGGAAACGGTATGACGAGATCGTGCCGCTGATCGACCGATGGCGCCAGCAGTCGTTCCGAAGTCATCATGCATTGGAGGCGACGGCTGCGATCGCTGAGATCCAGTTGGGTAAGCCAGCAGCTGCGCAGACGCGGCTTGAGCAGTACATCGAGCAGGCTAGAAAAGATCCCGATGAGTACGCGACCGTGCTTGCCCAATATGCGCAGAGCCTGATTCTTCAGGGACGGTCGGGTCAAGCAGTCGCGTTGGTCGGCCCCCTGCTGGCCAAGTCGACATCGTTGCGGCAACAGTGGGTTGAGTTGGCGGCCTCAGGTTGGAAGGATCATTCATTTACACGGTCACAACTTGACGCCCTGATAGTGGCGACACCCGCCAGCGCCGTAGCCGATCGCATCAGGCTGGTGCGCGTCTGGACGACCTACGCCCAGAGAACCAAGGACGAATCGGCCCTCCAGTCTGCAAAGACACTGTTGCGTGACGTGTTGGCTCAGCCCCAGCCCCCAGCCGAGGCGAGTCTCCTCATGGGGATCTTTGCGGAGCAGGACAAGGACAATGAGCAGGCGGAATCGCATTACAAATCGGCGTTGGCCGCCGACCCCGCCTTCCACCCAGCCATGAACAACCTGGCATACATGTTGGCCGCGCAGGGCAAGGATCTGCCACGGGCACTGCAGTTGGCCGAGAAGGCGACGAAAGCTCGTCCCAATGATGCCAACTACTTCGACACCCTCGCTTTCGTTCATGAACGCCGCGGTCAACACGATCAAGCGCTTGCGGCGATCCGCAATGCCATCCGCCTGGAACCCAATAACGACCGTTGGCGGAAACGACTCTTGGAGTTGAGTGAGACCGTCAAGCCATGACGTGAGAGTCTTACGATCAAGTTGATTTTGTGACCTCCCAGTTTCTCGGCTGGGTTTTTTGTTGCGCACTGCTTGAACCGTCTCACGCGTGACGGCACTGAGGCGCTAACGGTCTATGGCATTGCCAGTGCCTTTTTCTGCCAACGGATCATTCGGATCGCGTCGTGTCCCTTGCTGTTGGTTCACCTTGGCGCGACAGATCAGCAGCCCCAGTGTTGCAGCGACCACGCCAACTTCGTGCGAAAGGAAATCTCCCACCTCTGCGCCCCGCCCCAAGAGCTGTTGGGCCCATTCAATCAACGGTCCAAGTGCGGCAACGAACAGGACGGCCAGTGCCGCTCCCAACGCTTGGCGACGGCGGCCCAAAGGCCATGCCATGGCCAGCAAGATCGTGAGCATAAATGCGCCGACGAAGTGCGTTACGTCGTCAGCGCGGATTGGGTGAAGCCAATCTGGGACAAGTGGGTCACCGTAGAGCCGAAGATAGCGGCCCATCCCGGCTCTGAAAAGGAGGAAAGCCGCGATGGGCGCGCCGACGAGCAGAGTCCAACGAGAAAGCCGAACGACCAACGGAAGGCTGTCAGTAACGGGATTGCTTGCGTTGTGCAGATTCATTGGGCCACAGAGGGTTAGGGCTCATGCTATTCGTCAATTCTTCGAGCGCGGATGCCTAAGTGATTACCGACGGCCCGTTGCAACCCGGGGATGTTTGCGTTGATAGGCCGATTCAATGTTCTCGCTCCGCCATTTGGCGACTCGACGACCATTGTTGACGAACCGCCGCCGTCGAGCGACAAGGCGTTATAGACACCGTGACGTTGGAGTAGCTGCGTCAACTCGCGCCGGTCGAGCCCGATGCTGTACGGTGCTTGCCTTCCGTCGACGACAACAAGAAACAAGATCCGCCCGGTTCGGTCGATCCCGACCGTCGTGGTGGGATGCCGCGCCAGATTCTTCCCTAAGTGGATGGGTTTGCCATCGATGATGAAGTGTTTGATGCCGGCTATCGCATTATGCCAAGGCCGCGGTTTGTTCTTTTCAATAGTTGCCCGATTGTCTGGCCCGATGTGCAGAATAGGGTAGTGTGTGCTCGGTTCGCCGTACTGCACGCCGGATGACGCCGCTCCGCCGATGACCCCTGCGGGCGACTGGGCAATGCGATCTTGGATGGAAGCTAGGCCACGCTCAAAGGGAAAGTGATTAGATCCGTTGACAGCGGCTTGGACGCCGTATTCTCGTAAGAACCGCGAGGTTGTTTTTCTGCGAAGTGGAAGCTTGGACGTGGGGTCGTCAGGCGGTGTAACCAACACTTCGACGCCGTCCGTTGACAGGTCGACGCGCAGGATGTGTACGACAGCAGAGTGCGGTTCCTTAATCACCTCTCGGATATACTGGACACCCAAGAACAACCTCTCCGAGGTCGGCTCGGGATGCGGACTGTACAGGCAGGCGACCTGATAGGCGCCGAGGGTGAATGGACAGCCTGCGACAAGTAAAAGACTGATGCCGATCACTCTTCTCCATCGCGAATGCCATCTAAACAATGACCAGTGTGCAAGAATGACGATCATGAGCGGTGTGCCAATGACAAGCGGTGTCGGAAGCGACCGCCGTGAAAACCAAGCCACGCCCATCGCCAGAATGATCGACAGCATGAAACCGATTTTTCGGGAGATTACCGTGATCATGATCGAATGGAGGAGGTAGATACGGCCCCCGGCGGGCCCCTTTGTCGCTCGAAGTAATGACAGTTGCCGATATCATTGCCAGTCTTGGAATTGACTCATATCGATGCATGTGATAACAACCATTCTAGGTCAATTGATATGCCCACTGACGATCTCAATCGTCCTTGTGCTGTTTGGCTTGCTGGCGACGTTCCGTCGCCGACGCCGCATGGGTGCCGCCCTGTCAACAATTGGCCTCGTTATCCTGATCATGTTCTCCAGTCCATGGTGCACGAGTCTGTTGACAGGCTCGCTCGAGTCAAGGTACGCGCCGTTGCCCGAGAGTGAGGCTGAAGCGGCGGATGCGATCGTCCTGCTTGGCGGGGGGGTCGGATCGGCCCAGCCGCCGCGGTCGTTTGCCAATCTCACGGATGCCAGCGATAGGGATTTACACGCCGCGCGGTTGTTCAAGAGCGGTCGGGCTCCTCTTGTGATTGTTTGCGGCTCGCCGCCCGAAGCTGTCGACCTGTTGGTCGAGTGGGGCGTGCGCCGTGAAAGCATCATTGAGGAGGCAGAGAGCCGAACGACTCGTCAGAATGCCGTCAATGCCAGGCAGATCATTGAGGATCGCGAACTCAAGCGCGTGCTCCTGGTGACCTCCGCCATGCACATGCCGAGTGCGGATGCGCTCTTCAAGTCAACACGTGCGATTCACGAGTATGTGGGCTTGCTGTACTACGACCTGCGTGGTTGGAGCTAGTGATTGCGTGAAGAGGGCTGCATTGAGGAGGCCGAGCACAAAGCAGTTGAGTCTACTTACAGTGGGCGACGAAACGACCATTGTCAGGGCGGCACTTCGATCGAATCGTTTCTCAAGAAGGCAGCTACTTGACCAACGCGGTTCGGAGCTTGGGATCGATCAGTTGGCGCTCGTTTGACGTCATACCGATTTTGCACGCCTGCCTGACAGCATCCTTGGGCTTTGAGGGTAGTGAAGGAAGACAAATTGCCTTTTTCCCGGGGTTTAATTCCGGGTGGGCCGGCAAACGTTGGCGGAGAAAGGAGTTAGGAGAGGTGGGCCGTCAATCTGTGATCTGGCTGTATTAGGTGGGACTCTTGACACAAAAGTCCCCCTTTTTTGGGGAGTGTCAGTTTATAGGATCGGTGAGATAATTGGTTGAGTCGGTACCAGCGCTATTGGTCACGAGACGCCTTCATCGTATTTGGGCTTCGCGTGGGCCTGCGATTTGTTAAGCGAGAGAAAAGACGATGAGTTCCCTTTTTGCCAAGAAAATATTTGTTCTTGCTCTGCTGATTGTCTTGCCGCTTTCAGGTACAGCGACCGCTGCTCCGTTGAACGGCGGTGCGGGTTTGGAACTGCGTCCGGCACCGGACACCTTTTCGAGTTTCATCGACGTGGCTTACGATGCCAGCACGGACGCGCTCACGGCTGACGGATTCGCATTAGAACTAGACGCTGATGCCATTGCTGGTGGTACTTTTGATCTAGACGCCACGGTGACAGACGCGGGTGTACTGACAAGTGGATCGATTTCGATCGGTGGCACGATTGCCAGCCAGGGATTCAACAGCGGAACGTTGTTGACCGGCACATTGACCGAAATCGGCTTTCCAGACGCTGGTGGCAACCCACTCGAGTTCTTCTTTAGCGTGACAGGCGGTGACGCCGCAAGTCTCTACGGCGGGATTGGAGCGCGGGGTGGCATCATTCTCAGCGCTATGGGGGGGACCGGGTTTGCAGGCGATTGGACCGCCGACTGGTCGACCGGTACCTCGTTTTTATCTACAGCGGATGTGGGTACACCGATTCCCAGCCCAACCGCCGCCAGCCTTGGCTTGGGTTTTCTTTTCATGGGTGGCGTTGTTCGGCCGCGTCGTCGTCGTGGCGCATCGACATAATCATGAACGTCGATCCGGGGTCCACTGGAATCAATCCTGGAGCGTCGGTGGACGCCCAGGGGCAGCGTTGAGGAGGAGAGTGCTCGTTTGGCCGTATCGGTTCGCTCAAACGGGCTGCTTGTCACTACCTCGCGTCTACGTTGAATCGGGATAAGAGAGGAGCGTTCGATGAACAGGCTGGTTGATGCGGCATTGGCGTGGCCCCGGAGTGCCTTCAGGAAATCCGGGTTACTGTCCCGTATGAGGAAGGGAGTGCGGGGGCGCCGCAACGACCGATTCGCCTTGGAACATCTCGAACACCGGACGCTTCTGTCCGCAGGGCTGCCGCTGCAGCTTCCATTGATTGCGTTCAATAACGATGGCGTCATGACTTATGACGCTACGACAGATGCGTTCGATGTTGACGCGGACGCGCTGTCAATACTGCAGCCTCCACCCACTCCGATTACGTTTGGCGACTTCCTCATCAGCATCGCAGTGGATGATTCAGGCGCCGCCACATCGTTGCCCGGTGACGACCTGGTTGTTTCTGGTGACGTCACGGTGCTAGGTCAACCGGCATTCTCGGGGACACTGCTGACCGGTGAACTCGTCTCTTTCAATAGCTTTGATGATTCGCTAGTGACGGACTCGTATGAGTTCGTGTTCGAACCGACCGGCGGCTTGCTGTACACGGACGCGGGGTTCTATGGCGGTCAGCTCGTCGGTGTAAACCTCGTGAGTGAGTCATCCTCGTTTGCGGGCAGCTTCCTAGAGAATTTTGGAGGTGACGCGAAGGGTAATCTCGGCGGTTTGATCCCCGCCCAACTTGGCGACTACGTCTGGGAAGACCTGAACGGTGACGGTATCCAGGACGCCAACGAGCCGGGCGTCGAGGGTGTGACAGTCAATCTGAAGGACGGCGATGGCAACATCATCGATACGACGACAACCGACGCCGACGGCCTCTACCTCTTCGACTTCCTGCCGCCCGGAGACTACTCGGTTCAGTTTGAGTTGCCGGACGGGTTTGAGTTTACCCTACAGGATCAAGGTCTCGACGACGCGTTGGACAGCGATGCGGATCCGGTCTCTGGCATGACGCAGGTGGTGACGCTGGAGGCGGGCGACAGCAATCTGACGCTGGACGCAGGGCTGATCAAGGAGATTGGCACGGGCGGCGACAACGCCGAGTTGGGTGACCGGCTCTGGCACGACCTGAACGGCAACGGCCTGCAGGACGACGGCGAGCCCGGCGTGAACGGTGTGACGGTGACGCTGACAGGCGGCGGCCCCGATGGCGTGATTGGTACGGGTGGCGACGATACGACGGCGATAGCTGTCACTTCGGGTGACGGTCTCTACCTGTTCGTCGATCTGAATTCGGGTGAAGAATACAAGGTCACGTTTGACTTGCCTGTGGGCTTTGAATTCACGACACAGGACGTGGACAACCCGGCCAGTGACGAGATCGACAGTGACGTGGACCCGTCCAACGGGATGACGCAGATCGTCACGCTGCTCCCGAACGAATCGAACCTGACGCTGGACGCGGGCATTCTCCAGACGGCTGCGCTTGGCGACTACGTCTGGGAAGACCTGAACGGCGACGGCATCCAGGACGCCAACGAGCCGGGCGTCGAGGGTGTGACGGTGACGCTGACGGGCGGTGGCCCTGATGGCATCATCGGCACGGCCGACGACACGACGGAGACGACGACGACGGATGTCGATGGGCTTTACTTGTTCGACGACCTGAACCCTGGGGAAGAGTACAAGGTCACGTTCAGCGACCTGCCGGCTGGGTTTGAGTTCACGACGCAGGACGCCGGCGGTGACGACGCGTTGGACAGCGACGCGGACCCGGGTAACGGGATGACGCAGATCGTGACCCTGGCGTCGGGCGAAGTGAACCTGACGCTGGACGCGGGGTTCGTTCAGAAGGGCATCGACATCGAAAAACATGTCGAGGGTGAAGACGCGGACGACGAGGCTTCGGCCGTCATTGTCGCGCCGGGTCAGCCCATCACGTATGAGTTCTTTGTCGAGAACACGGGCAGCATGCCCTTCGACTTCGATGATGTGATCGTGACTGATGACAACGGCACGCCGGGCGATACAGGTGACGACTTCACGCCTGATTTCGATGCCAGCAGCGACGTTGGCGGTGACATGATCCTCTCGCCGGGCGAGGTCTGGCGGTACTTCTTCGAGACGACGGCGCCGACGAGCGGCTCCGGCGCGCCGATCACAATCGACTTTGAAACCGACGGCGTGGGCAACGGCCTGTCGGCCGGTACGGTTATTGACGACGAGTATGCGGCTTACGGCCTGACGATTTCGACGGACAATCCGGGGCCGCAGCCGCTAATGATCTTTGATACAGCCAACCCGACGGGTGGCGATACTGATTTGGCTACGCCAAGTTCGCATCCGACGAACAATGTTGCGCTGGGCAATGTCCTGATCATTTCCGAGGACGGTGACTCGAGCGATCCCGACGACGACGCGGGCGGTGGGCAGATCATTTTCGATTGGGACGAGCCGGTCACGATCGACTCGGTCGGCATCCTGGACATCGACCAGGAGCCCGGCGGCACGATCGAGTTGTTCGACAGCGGCAGCACCCTGCTCGGCACTTTCACCATGGCCGACCTCGGCGATGGCAGTTTTCAGGAGATCGTGACAGACACCGAAGGCGTGTCGCAGATGGTCGTGACGTTCCCCAGCAGCGGCGCGGTGAGTGAGGTCGTGTTCAGGCCGGCCGAAGACGGTTGCTTCGTCAACAACGTGACCGTTGACGCCATGGGCGCTACGGACGAGGATCCGGCTTACATCTGCCTCGAAACACCTAACCCGGGCATCGACATCGAGAAACTGACGAACGGCGTGGACGCCGACGACGAGGCCGACGCTCCGGAGATTCCGGCCGGCAGCACGGTCACGTGGACCTATATCGTCACCAACACTGGTGACGTGCCGTTCTCCGAGTCAGAGGTCGTGATCGTTGACGACGCCGGCACGCCGGGCGACTCAAGCGACGATTTCAGCACGACCTCCGGTGACATCGTGCTGGATGGTGCGTCGGACGTGGGCGGCGACCTGATTCTCTCGCCCGGCGAACAGTGGACGTTCACAGCTACCGGTGTCGCCGAGGATCTCACCGTACCCGGCGACATATTCCAGTTTGTCTTCTCCGGCAATAGCGGATTGGACGGGCCGGACGGCAACATCCGCACATTCACCGCGAACGGTGTCTCTGTTAACGCGAGCGCTTTCAGTCGTAGTCTCGAAGGCGACTGGTCCGATGCGTTCCTTGGCAGCTTCTCCAGCGGCCTGGGCGTGACCGACTCCACGGAGGGCAATGGCGGTAACGGCCTTCACCGTGTGGACAACGTGGGTCAGTACAACTTCGTACTCTTTGAATTCTCCGAATCGGTTGTTGTCGACCGGGTGTTCCTCGACTCAGTCGTCAACGACAGTGACATGTCCGCTTGGATCGCCACCACCAGTGACCCCTTTAACGATCACATCACTCTTAGCGACTCCTTCCTCTTGAGTACGCCGTGGGTGGAAGTGAACAACACGGGCAGTTCGTCATCCCGATGGGCGAACATCAACGCGAACGAGGTGTCGGGCAACATCCTGGTGGTCGCCGCGTCGCTCGACGACCCGACGCCAGAGGACCGATTCAAGGTCCGCAAGCTCAAAGTCAAGACGACTGTGGATGACTGCTACGAGAACTACGCAGTTGTGACCGTGCCCGGTGCAACGGATAGTGATCTGAGCCACTACTGCAACCCCGAAGACACGAACCCCGACATCAGCATCGAGAAGAAGACCAACGGCGTCGACGCGGACACGCCAGGCGAGGCTGTGGAGCTCGCGCCGGGCGACGACATCACTTGGACGTACGAAGTCACAAACACCGGCGACGTGCCCTTCGCAGAAGTGGACGTCGAGGTCGTGGACGACAACGGCACTCCGGGTGATACATCGGACGACATTACGCCGGTGCTGGTCGCTTCAAGTGATGTCGGCGGAGACGGCATCCTGTCGCCGAATGAAGTGTGGACATACGAAGCGTTTGGCACGGCGCAGGCGCTGCCGGGTGGTGCGACCGGTTCGGCCATCACGGTGCACTTTGACGGTAGCAGCTCCTTGGACGGCCCGGACGGCAACATCCGCACGTTCGACGCCGGAGGCGTATCGGTTAACGCCAGCGCCTTCAGCCGTGATGAGACCTCTGGCGATTGGTCAGAAGCTTGGCTGGGCATTTTCGGCGGTGGCCTCGGCGTGACGGACAGCAGCGAAGGCGACGGCAGCGGTAACAGCCACACCGTCGACAACATCGGTCGCGACAACTATGTGCTGTTCGAGTTCTCCGAAACAGTCGTAATCGATGAGGCCTTCCTCGGATTCGTCAATGAAGACAGCGACCTGACCGCCTGGATCGGGACCCGTAACGATCCGTTCAACAATCACCTGACGCTGAGCGACGGCCTTCTCACCAGCCTCGGCTTCACGGAAGACAACAACACAAGCAGTGATTCATCTCGTTGGGCCGACCTGAACGCGGGTGGTGTGGCGGGTAACGTCCTGGTTATCGCCGCGTCGACTTCAGACGACACGCCGAACGACAAGTTCAAGATCGAGAAGGTGAAGTTCCAGAAGACCGAGCAGGGCCTCTATGCCAACAAGGGCACGGTAGACGTCCCCGGCGCGAATGACAGCGACATGAGCCACTACACGAATCCGATCGCGCCGGCCACCGGCGCCATCGGCGATCTCGTGTGGAAGGACCTTGACAAGGACGGCAAGCAGGACGCGGATGAGCCGGGCATCGCCGGCGTCACCGTCAAGCTGCTGGACACGTCGGACCAGGTGATTGGCCAGACCGTAACCAACGAGAACGGCGAATACGAGTTCACTGGCCTCGCCGCCGGAGCGTACAAGCTGAAAGTCGTCGAGCCAGAAGGTTTCGACCTGTCGCCGCAAGACCAGGGTGGCAACGACGGGACCGACAGCGACGCCGACCCGAACACGGGCGTGACCGGCACGATCACGCTCGAGGCCGGCGAGGTGAACAACACTGTCGACTTTGGCCTAGGGATTCACGACCCGGCGATGATCATGTTCGAGGCGGAGGACTACCACCGCGCCAGTTCCAGTTGGCTGACCAAGCGCAGCTCCAGCGCATCGGGCGGCGAGTATATCGTCGGCACCGGTGGCGACCATTACAACGGCCCGGGACGTGGAGACTACGTCAAATACAACTTCGAGGTTACGCACGCCGCCGAGTACGAACTACAGGCCTTGGTTAAGGCGGTGTCGGGTTCCAAGAATTCTGTCTGGCTGAAGGTCGACGACGGCGAATGGATCGAATGGCACTTCGACGTGACCGGCCATGCCTGGGTCTGGCAGTCTGCGTCCGACGGCATGCAACAGGTGCCCGTCACCTTCGACTTTGATGCCGGCTGGCACACGATGAAGATCAAGATCCGTGAAGACGGCACGAAGATCGACAAATTCAAGTTTGTTGAGACGTCGTGACCGAGCACTTGCGGCCATTGCGGCATAGACGCTTACCAGATTGTAAGCGTCGCGATTTGAGCTTAGTCGGGCGTCGCACCTAAAGTTTCCGGTGCGACGGCCGACTGTCTCTTTACTGCAGCAGCCTATTCATTGATTGTAGTGGCCCAGGTGTGACGTGGTGCGCAAAAGCCCGAGTCCTGACCCATACAGGGATTGTGTTTTTCTGGCAGCATCTGGCCTCAGACAGGGGGTCATTCTTGTGAAGCGGACTCGATTCAAGGACGAGCAGATCGCGTTTGCTCTTCGTCATGCGGAGAGTGGCGTTGCGACGACGCGTGGTCCACGACCTGGGTGACACCTTGGTGTAGAAGGTCTTTCGTAAACGCCGGGTATGAAGGGAGACCGTGTGTTCTTTTCTAGATCCATTGGAGGCTTGACTGAGTATTGTGCTATAGTTTCCGAGCAGGTATTGTTACTCTTTGACAGTTGGAGATACTGCGTATCTCGAGGGGCGTTCCCGATTCCTGCCTACCCACGCGTTGGCAAAGGAGGTATAGAATGGCGTCCTCAGTCGGCCATTCGCTGGTGCCATCTATGCATGTGTTGTGCGTAGAGATTGCGGCAGGTGAAGCTCTGATTCACTGCAGCGATTTGCAGCGAAAGTGCAGCGAATTGCAGCGAAATCCGTGTACGCATAACATGACATGCTTTAGATGTGGATTTGACTTACGCCCTGTGGAACAAGAGGTTGAAGCGCAAAACGTTGTGAGCGAAAAAGCTACGAGAAGCGGGCTTGGAGCGCTCATAACCCGGGAGTTGCAGGTCCAAACCCTGACTCCGCTACTTGGAAGTTGTTAAAGGTCAGTCACTTACGACTGTCCTTTTTTCTTCGCTCCGTGCCACTGCAGCGAAATTGCAGCGATTCGGTTCGGGCATCTCTCTCTCATCGCACCAAGCACTGCGCGTCATGCGCCATGTAGGCAACATACAGATTTGATCCATCCTTCCAAGCCAAGGTTGCCGGGTCCCGTATGGGTTCAAAACTCGGCCGAGGTGGAGGGCTTGCCCTGAGCCCGGCGAATTCTGGGTGATTCAGATCGCCCGCAACCTAACGGGTGGGATCGACGGCTCTCTCAGGCAAAAGCGCTTCCTCATCCATGACCGCGCTCCGGTGTTCACCCACGCGTTCGGGGAAATCCTGAAGACTGCGGGTGTCACCCCCGTGCGGCTTCCCCCCAAGTGCCCGAACCTGAAGGCGTATTGCGAGCGGTTCATCCTTTCGATCAAGGAGGAATGCCTGAACAGAATCATACCGATCGGCGAGGCGCATTTGCGTCACGCGGTGTCCGAGTACGTGGATCACCATCACCGGGAGCGAAATCACCAGGGCATGGGGAACCAACTGCTGCTCGAATCTGATGAGTCTGAATTGTCACACGGAACGATCCACTGCCGCCAGCGTTTGGGAGGTATGTTGAAGTACTATCACCGGAGTCGAGAGGCGGCGTGAGGTGGACCCATTCCGGAATAAACGTCGTCGGCTGCTTTTTGAGCCCTTACGGGATTCGAACCCTCGACAATGTGAATGAACACCCAGATAGCCCGCCCAGTCATTCATGTCGTCGATGGCGATGAACAGGATGTTTGGCTTCTGCACATACATGCGCCGCCTGGCGAATTTCGGCGTCATTACCCGATTGATAAACTGAAGTACATGACTCACAAGACGCTTCTGACGGCATGGGTTGTCCTTGGCCTGGCTGGGGCCAGTCACGCCGGTGCTGAACAGAGCTCCGTCACAAAGTTCGTGACGGGTCCACCGCCGAAGATCGCCAAAGGCACCACCACGATTGTGGCGCTGCCGGATACAGAGGTCTACGCGCAGAAGTACCCGAAGTTGTTCTACGCTCAGACCAAATGGATTGCCGACGAAGCTGACCGCCGCAACATTGCCTATGTCCTGCACCTCGGGGATATCACGCAACACAACAACAAACCGGAATGGACGGTGGCGCGCAAGAGTTTTGCCATGCTTGATGGCAAGGTCCCTTATGCGCTGGTCCCCGGCAATGACGACTATGACGACCTGGACAACGATGACTGGGACAAGCTGCGTGCCAGCAGCCGCATCAATGAGTACTTTGAGCCCCAGGCGATTGCCAAGTGGCCGACCTTCGGCGGCTTTTACCAGGAGGGACGGCTGGAGAATACGTATCACCACTTCAGCATGCACGGCCGCGACTGGATGATTCTGTGCCTGGAGATGGGTGCCCGCGACCAAGTCATCAAGTGGGCCGACCGCGTGCTTGCCAAGCATCGCGACCGGCAAACGATTGTCGTGACGCACGCCTACCTGTTTCGCAGCAACAAGCGGTATGACCACCGCAACGGCCGCGAGCGAGCCAGTCCTCACCCCTGGGGAAACGACGGTGAAGAACTGTGGCAGAAACTGATTAAGAGGCATCCGAACATCATGATCGTGATCAGCGGTCATGTGAGCACGGGCGGTTTGGGATACCGTGTCGATCAAGGCGACCATGGCAATGCGGTTCATCAAATGATGGTGGACTATCAGAAGAAGCCCAAGGGAGGCTTGGCTTACCTTCGCCTGCTGGAGTTTGCCCCGGATGGCGTGACTGTCCAGGTGCGCACCTATTCACCGCACAGGAACAAGACGCGGGTGTCTGACCTTGAGGAGTTCAGATTCAAACTGAAGGAGGCTTCGGAGGACGAGGACTAATTCTTGCGATAGATGCAGGTGTTTCGGGGCGGTGGTTGACCGTGTTACGGCTTGTTCGTGCGCGTCATCACGTCGAGGCTTGCGGCCCAAGTGATTGACCAACCGTGGTTGATTTCATCCGGTCGTTCCCGCCTCGGTTTCGGTGGCGAGAACATGTGTACCGGGTGATCATCTTCTGCGTCGGGATATCTGATCGACCGGTCTCACTTACTGCGGTCTGAGCGCGAGCGGCGGCTTCGCCGCATGAGCCGAGACTTATTGGCGCTGTGGTCGACAGAGTCGATCTCAGCAAGACGCCCCACGGTCATCGAGGAGTTGCGCAGCCTATTCAAGAATAGGCCAAATCGGCTCGCCGTGGTCGATGTCGAGCCTGCGTCGGCCGGGGATATCCAGTTTGCGTGAGTCGAGGCCGAGTTGGTGCACGATTGTCGCGTGCAAGTCGGTGATGTAGTGGCGGTCTTCAACGGCGTGATAGCCCAGTTCGTCGGTCTCGCCGTGCGTAACGCCGCCCTTGACACCGCCGCCGGCAAGCCAGCAGGTGAAACCGAACGGGTTGTGCTCGCGGCCCTGGTGGCCGTACTTCGTCATCGCCGTCGTGGGTGTTCGGCCGAACTCGGTTGCGCACACCACGAGAGTTTCATCCAACATGCCGCGCTGCTTGAGGTCCTTAATCAGACCGGCGATCGGCTGATCGACCTGCTGTGCCGGTTCCTGGTGCTCCTTGAATAGGCTGCGGTGCGCATCCCACGGGCCGAAGCCGCTGGTCTGGTGGAAGACTTGGATAAACCGCACACCACGCTGCGCGAGGCGTCGCGCCGTGAGGCAGAGCGTGCCGAAGGCCCGCGTCTTGGACTCTTCCAGCCCATACAGTTGTTTTGTGTGTTGCGGCTCGGCGTCGAGGTCCAGCGCCCGCGGCACGGAGGTCTGCATCCGCGCCGCCAGTTCGTACGACTTGATCCGGGCGGTCAGGTCCGGGTCGTCGGGGTACTCGATGTACCCCAACCGGTTGAGCTTGGCGAGTGTCGCAAGTTGCGCGGCCCGTTCTCCCGGCAGGACGTTGCCGGTTTCGACGCGCAGGTATGGTATCGGGTCGCTGCGCTCAGGGTGCACGCGCACACCGGCGTACTGCGGGCCGAGATAGCCCGCGCCATGCACCAGGTTCCCGCCGCAGCAGGAGTCGCTGGGCTTGCCGAGCACGACGTACTCGGGCAGATTTTCATTCAGCGATCCCAGTCCGTACGTCACCCACGACCCGATGGTCGGTAGCCCGCCCTCGCGCGGCGCGCGACCGGTGTGGAATTGAAGTTGAGCCTCATGCAGCGGCGTGGTCGTCCAGAAGGAACGAACGACGGACATGTCGTCCGCGCACGTGCCGATTTGTGGAAAGAAGTCGCTGATCGGTAATCCCGACGCGCCGTAACGCTTGAACTTTGTCTGCGTGCGTAGCAGGGGCCGCGTTTCCGCGTCGCGCTCCAATTCGACCTGGAACGGGTTCTTCGTTGGATCGAGGATCGCGGCGTGCGGCGTGCGCTCGATCGTCTTTCCGTCGTATCTGTCCAACGCTGGCTTCGGGTCGAACGACTCCATCGGACTGACCCCGCCACAGAGGAACAACCAAATCACGCATTTGGCCTTGGGCGTGAAGTGCGGCTTGCCCCTGTGCGTCCCCGTGTTCGAATCGTCGCCGCGCGCAGGACCGTGCGTATGAAGCACGCTGCCCAGCGCCACGCCGGCCATGCCCATGCCCGCGTCGGCAAGGAACGTTCGACGGGACAAGCCGGGACATGCGAGTGGTTGTTCTGATCGAATACCCATGCCGTCACCGTATCGTCACAAACTCGTGGTGATTGATCAACAAGTGGATGAAGTTCTCACGGGCGCGCAGCGCCGGGTCGGCGGACGGCTTCGCGCCGTCGGATGCGTCGGTGGTCGTGCCGCGCCCCGCGTCCTTGTGGTTCGTCAGGAACTCGGTCTGGTCGTTGATGAATTGCAGGCTGATCTCACGTTCCTCGTCGGTGGGGGAGCGTGAGAGAATGGTCTCGAACGCGACGTCAATGAATGTGTCTGCGTTGACGACAGTGCCTCGGGCCGTGTCTGCATGGATCGATCTTGCGAGCAATCTCGCACTCTCGATTGCGATTCGACTGTTCAGCAACGCCAAGGCCTGTTGCGGCTGGACGCTCTCGGTACGTTCGTAACACTCCTGCACCGCCGCGCCGTTGAACGTGACCAGGAACAACATCTGCGTGTATGGCGAGGTCTGGAAATAGACGCTGCGGCGCAATTCCGCGTCGGCCCGATCGGGATCGAGCGGCCGGCCACCCATCGTTTCGTCCAGCCGGCCGGCGACATGCAGAATCGAATCGCGCACGAGTTCAGCCTCCATGCGACGAGGTGGAAACCGCCAGAGGTACCGGTTATCTAGATCGGCCGATGGCGTGGTGGCGCCCGCGATGGAACTGGCCATGCGGTACGTGCTGGACGTGACGATCAGGCGGTGCACGTGCTTCATCCGCCAGTCATGGTCGACCAACTCGGCGGCGAGCCAGTCAAGTAGTGCGGGGTGCGTCGGTGTCGCGCCGCCCGCGCCAAAGTCGTTGACCGATGCGACGAGCCCGGTACCAAAATGCCGCGCCCAGATGTGATTCACGGCGACCCGCGCCGTCAGCGGATGATCGCGATGCGTCAGCCAGTTCGCCAGTGCCAATCGCCGGCCGCTGCTGCGGCGCGTGCCGTCCACGGTTGACAGGTCCATCGGCTCCACGGCGAACCTTGCGCCGCGCACCAGCGTCGGCACGCCCGGAGCCAATGGACTCTCTTTGTCCGGGTCCAGCACGTTCCCGCGACGATACAGGTAGGTCGTCGCATTCACGTTGCCGTCCTGTGCGAACGCGATCGTGTCCTTCTTCTTGTCTTGTGCATCGGGTACGGGTCTGGAGCGGATCGTGTACGGTTCGAAGACCGCACGAAATTGGTAGTACTCTTTCTGTGTGATCGCATCAACCGGATGATCGTGACAGCGGGCGCACTGTATGGAAATACCCGTGAATGCCTGCATGGCGTGATCGACAGTTGCATGCAGCCACTCATCGCGCGACCGGGCTTTGTTACGCGCGAGATAGGCCGTGGCGCGCAGGATGCCGTAATCCCCAGGGGCGATCTCGTCACCTGCGACCATGTGACGCAGCATGACGTCGTAGCCGACGTCTCGGTTCAATGACTCGATGATCCAGTCGCGCCACCGCCACATGTTTGGCGCCATCTCGACGCCGCCGCTCAGCCGGCTCTTGTCCGGATCCGCGTAGCGCCAGATATCCATCCAGTGCCGACCCCAACGCTCGCCGTAGCGCGGACTGTTGAGCAGGCGCTCGACGACCTTGTCATAAGCGTCAACCTCCTCATCTGACAGGAACGCGTGCAATTGCTCCCGTGTCGGCGGCAGGCCAATCAGGTCGAGGTAGACGCGTCTGAGCAGAACAGCCTTTCGCGCTTCAGGACGTGGCGATATGCCGCGCGCCGCGTGCTGCGCCGAAACAAATGCGTCAATGGGGTTGCGCACCCAAGTGTCGTTTCTGACGCGAGGCACATCGGGACGCTGCACGGGGTTGAACGGCCGCCACTCGGCGAATAGCGGTGTATCGACCGCGGTTATGATCGAAACAGCGAGAAGGCAGTACACGTGATGTACCGGTCTAGTCGACATGTTGCCAAGCGTTCCCCAATACTGGGCCACTCCCGACACTGACATGTTTCAGTGTAGCAGCTGTTGACTCCCGATCTACCTCGAGACAAAGAGGCCGTTGAAATAGCGCTTCCAGCTGAGTCAGCGATGTATCATCATTGGACTCCACGGACGGACACCGCACGCCCCTCCTTCCAGCCCAGCAGGTGACAGCATCACCACCGATCTTCTCACATTGACTGGACCAGGAAACGCGAAGGGGTCAGTTTGACCGCGTACGGCCGCGAGTTGCTTTGGACCCCGATCGAGAAGCTCCAAGACTTCAGAGTGATTTGCGGCCAAGTCGTCAGCGGACCGATGGTATACTTAAAGATCGAAGTTAAGCCCGACGGCTCGCCATGCCCCCGACGTAGATCACTTGATGTCGTATCGACTCCTACTTGTTCTTGGCTTATGGATCAGCATGACTTCGGGGACGGTGTGGTCGAATGGCGTGAACGGCGCAGAGCACAAGACCGCACGGCTGAGTGCTGCCGACCGAGCGTTCTTCGAGAAGAAGATTCGGCCAGTCCTGGTCAAGCACTGCTACTCTTGTCACTCCGAGAAGGCGAAGCGGCTGGGTGGAAAACTGCGGTTGGACGTGCCGGAGCTGCTCCGCAAGGGAGGTGAGTCGGGTCCGGCCGTTGTCGCGGGGGATCCGGCGAAGAGTCTGATCGTTCAGTCGCTGAAGTACGAACACTTGGAGATGCCGCCTAAGTCGCCTCTGCCCAAGACTGTCATCAAAGATTTTGAAGACTGGGTCAAGCGCGGTGCGCCGGATCCGCGCGGCGAGCGCACGAGGCACATGGTTGGCAAACCGTCGCTCGATCAGAGCAATCCTGCCCTGTGGTCGTTCCAACTGGTCAAGGATCCGGCCGTTCCACTGGTGCAGGACGTGTCGTGGCCGATGGATCCCTTGGACCGTTTTGTCCTGGCCAGGCTCGAAGCCGTCAACCTCAGCCCCACGCGCGACGCGTCGCCTCGCGTCCTTGCGCGTCGACTGTACGTTGATCTAATCGGACTACCTCCGACACTCAAGCAACTCGCGGCGTTCGAGTCCGCGTACCGGAAAGACAGACGAGGAGCGACCGAACAACTCGTGGATGAATTGCTCGCCTCGCCACACTTTGGCGAGCGTTGGGGGCGGCATTGGCTGGACGTTGCGCGGTATGCCGAATCGAACGGCAACGACGGGCTCGGCCGAAACCCGACCTTCCCGCACGCGTGGCGGTACCGCGATTACGTCATCGAGGCATTTAACCACGACGTGCCGTATGACCGTTTCATCATGGAACAGATCGCCGGCGACCTGCTGCCCGCGAATACACCGCGTGATCGTGACCGACAATTGATCGCGACCGGTTTCCTCGCGCTCGGCTCCAAGCCGGCCAAGGCGATGAATAACAATTTCGACATGGATGTCGTCGATGACCAGATCGACGTCGTCAGCACGGGCATCATGGGCTTGTCCGTCGCCTGCGCACGGTGTCATGACCACAAGCATGATCCGATCCCGACCCGCGACTATTACGCGATGGCGGGCATCTTCAAGAGCACAGAGACCCTGTGGGGCAAGGCGGCCAATGAGAAGTTGACCGCCCCGGCGACGCCGCTCCACGAACTGACGACCTACGCGCCGCCGACGGCGACAAAGAAACGCCAATCGGACAAGCCGGTATCAATCGCTCCCGGGTTTGCTTCAGGCTACACCGACGCCATCAAGGCGCTAGAGCCGATTCAACAGTTCCCGCTGAGTCATGTCGAAAATGGCATTCAGCCCGAGTCGGGCGTCAAGGTGTCGAGCAAGGAGTTTGCCGCATTCAAGTCTGGCCGGATCCGCGGCGATACCGCCAGGCCCATGCCCGCATACACCGTTTCGTTCTGGTTCATTAGCGGCATGAACAACGACGCCCGGCCGGTCACGACTTACCTGTTCTCATACGGACCGGACAGCAAGACGCCCACGCAAGGCGACCACCTCGGTCTCAGTGGCACGCACAACAAGACGGCGCCCGGCCGTCTGTTCATCTTCAACGGCCCGCAGACCAAGGGCGTTCTCACGGGCAAGACAACCATTCCCGCGCGGACGTGGAATCATGTCGTCTATGTCCGTGACGGTGACCATGTAGCTGCCTACTTGAACGGCAATCCCAAGCCGGACTTCGCAGGTGACCTCGAAAGAACTACCGGTGAGACAACAACCTACTTCATCGGAGGCCGAAGCGATCGTTTCGCGCCGCTGCTCGGCAACGTTGCGCACTTTGCGATGTTCGATCGCGCCCTGACCGCCGATGAAGCCGTTCGGCTGCATAAGGCGTCCGGCCTCCCCAAGGGCAGCGGCAAGCCGTTGCCGGCGTCGCTTTTCGACCTCAAATCCCCTGCGCCGCCGAAGGCAATGGCGATGGGCGTGCGTGACCGTGCCAAATCGGGCGATTGCAAGATCAACATCAAGGGCGAGTCAAACAAACTCGGCCCCGTCGTGCCGCGCGGTTACCTGACCGCCTGCCTTACGACCGATGATCTGAAGCCGATCAACAAGAAGCAGAGCGGCCGCCTGGAACTGGCTCATTGGCTGGTCAACGGCGATCATCCGCAAACGGCCCGGGTCATGGTCAACCGCATCTGGCTCCACCTGATGGGTCACGGCATTGTCTCGACGCCCGACGACTTCGGCGTCTACGGCAGTCGGCCGACGCATCCTGAACTGCTAGATCACTTGGCCCAACGGTTCGTCAAAGATGGATGGTCGATCAAGCGGATGATCCGCAACGTTGTGCTCAGCCGTACGTACCAACTCAGCAGCCGGGCGGAAGATGTGCTTATCAAGGCTGATCCAACCAACGCGCTTTACACCCGGCACAGCCGCCGCCGGCTCGATGCCGAGTCGTTCCGCGACGCCGTATTGCTCACGAGCGGGAATCTCGAAACCAGTCCAGGGCGAGGATCCGTGGTGCAAGACATGGACGTGTTGGTGAACAAGTCTGGAAGCCTACATCAGCCGAGTAATCACCGCAGCGTCTACCTTTGCATGCTCCGCAATTCGCTGCCACCGGACCTCGCCGCGTTCGACCTGCCGCAGTTCACCGGCGTCAAAGGCCGGCGCGACGTTACGACGCTCCCGTCGCACACGCTTTACCTGCTGAACAACCCACTCGTCATTGCACAATCGAGACACCTTGCCCAGCGGGCCCTGGAAGCAACCGGGCAGGTGACCGACGAAGACCGCGTTAGTTGGATCTATCGCCGCGTGTTGAATCGCGATCCGCTGCCACGGGAACTTCGCTCAGCCCTTGAATTGGTGGATGCGACTTACCGGGCTCTGTCCGCCAACGGATCCGACTCACAACAACACCGCGTCAGTGCGTGGGCGGCGCTTTGCCAGGCTTTGTGGTTGACCAACGAGTTTCGATACGTGGATTAGGACAGGAACGAACGATGAACACCTTGTCTCGCCGACACATACTGCAGTCCACTGCGTGCGGCTTTGGTTATCTGGCGGTTTCCGCGATGTGCGCCGAGCGTGCCGCGGCCGCCACGACTCTCAAGCCACAAACACCACCGTTGCCCGCCCGCGCCAAGCGCGTGATTTTCCTCTGTATGAGCGGCGGTCCGGCCCATCTGGACACCTTTGACTACAAGCCCCAGACCGGCAAGAAGCCGCACGCCGGCTCCGTCTTCAAGTTCAAACGACACGGTGAAAGTGGTCTGCCCGTTTCGGAATTGATGCCCCACACCGCCCGGCACGTCGACAAACTCTGTGTCCTCAACGGCATGTACTGCGACACCGGCAACCACGCCCAGTCCTTCCTGCAATTGCACACCGGCGAGCGCCTGCGAACGCGCCCGAGTATGGGCGCATGGATCAATTACGGCCTCGGCACGGAGAACCAGAACCTGCCCGGTTTCATCAGCCTCAACACGTCCAAGCCTTCGGTGTACAGCAGCGCGTTCCTGCCGCCTGTCTTTGAAGGCACGCCCATCGGTGTCAACGGTGAGGACATGTCAAAGGCGACCATCGCCAACATCGCGGGCAAGCACCTGCCCAATGAAATCAAACGCCGACAACTCGACCTTGCTCAGGCGATGAACCGGCAACATCTCACCTCACGCGATCAAACAGACGACCTCGAAGGCGTCATACAGTCGCTTGAATTGGGTTACCGTATGCAGTCGTCGGCGCCCGAGTTGCTCGACATCAGCGATGAGCCTGAGTCCGTGCTGGAGGCGTACAACGTCGGCAAGCAGAAGGCCCGCAAGACATGCAAGCAATCCGACTTCGGCCGACAGTGCCTGCTTGCCCGACGCTTTGCCGAGGCAGGTGTACGGTTCATCGAACTCAATCACGGCAGTTGGGACCAGCACAAGTATCACCGCGAAGAACTGACGGCCAATTGTGAAGCGGTCGATAAACCGATCGCCACGCTGTTGGCCGACCTGGACCAGCGTGGATTGCTCGACGAAACATTGGTCGTCTGGGGCGGCGAGTTTGGTCGGCCCGGACTCCTGCCCGACGGCAAGAAGAATGAGACCGGTCACAACCCGCGCGGTTTCACATTCTGGCTTGCGGGCGCGGGTGTCAAACCCGGCTTCGCATACGGCAGAACCGACCCCACCGGCGGCCAAGCGGTCGAGGGGAAGATTCACTTCCGCGACCTGCACGCAACCATCCTTCATCTGATGGGTCTGCCACACAACGATTTGTCTGTGCATCACGAAGGGCGGAATCATCGCCTGACCGGCCCACAAGGCGGGCATGTGGTCAACGGCATTCTCGCTTGAGAGAGACAAATGGTGCAGTGCTCCAGCATCTGGTGACTGACCTGACCCCCTCCTGAAAACCGGATTCAGTATTCACGAGTGAATCCAATTTGGCCGTGTCGGCCGGCTTGGTCGACGCTGGCGCATTGACTCTGTGAGGTAGCCCCATGCTTGGCTTCCTCATCGTGTCGCACCGGGAACAGACGATGACGTACGAGTAAATGTCACCGCCGTTCCCACACTGCCGGCAGGTCGCGCGAGGCCGGGCCGTACGTTTGCGAGACCAGAAAACCGCTCGCCTGCGAGATGTAGAAGATGCGCCCATTCGAGACGACCGCTCCCAGGCACTCGCGCGAATCCACCGCGGGGCCTGTCGAGACGAGCTTGCCGCCGTCACTCAGGTCGATCATGTCCATGTTCGCACCCAGCACGTAGGGCTCTGAGAGCGTGAACCGGCAGCAGGCATAGTTGTGGCCGATGCTCGCGACCACAGCGCCGCTATCCTGATCAAACACGTTGCCCTTGCCGCGCAACGCATTGGAGAAGATAAACCGCTCGCCCACGCTGACCACATTCAGGGCCGATGTCACCGCGTCAGACCGCCACACCAGCGAGCCGTTCTTGGCATCCAGGCACCAGACGAAGCGGTCCTTCGTGTTCTCCTTTGCCGGATTGAAGCCACCCACGTAAATGCGCCCGTTGCGGGCGCTGAGCGTGCACTTCGAGGTGACGTGGTAGTCCGTCGTTTGCCAAATCACTTTGCCGGTCGCCGGCTCGATGCATGCGGTGAGCCCGTTGTTCTCGGCGGGGAGGCCGCGGCGGCGCTTCAGGCTCGCCGCGTAGCCGAAGAAGGTCGAGTAATACAGCTTGCCGTCCAGGATGCAGATACCGCAGTCGTTGCCGCCGCTGCCGTACTTGGAAAAGTCCTTCTCCCAAACGATCTCACCGGTGTCCAGGTCCCATGCCCACAGTCGCGGCCGGTGGTCCTTTGGGTAGTACGGGTTGTTATTGGAGTAGATCCAACTCATCACCTCCTTGCCGTCGTGGTCGACGGGTGTGCCGCCGAAGGTGAAGTAACGCTCGGACCCCTGTGCCGCGTATCTGCCGGAGCCCGAGGCGTAGATCGCGACGTTGCCGTGCACGACGGGTGGGAACTGCCGGCTCCAACTCGGCGATCCGGTGAACGGCGCCTCCCATAACAGCTTACCCGTCGCCGCGTCGAGGCAGCGCACCATCGACCGCTTGATGCCGGCCTGCGGCACCAGCAGTTTGCCCTTGTGATACAACGGCGAGATGAACGAGAGGTACACGTCGGGCCAGTATCGCCGCCACAACAGGCGGCCTGTGTCCTGCTCGTAGGCGATGACCTGCCCCTCCGCCGTGTGTACGTACATCCGCCCGCCGCCGCAGACCGGCAGATGCTTGACCGTGCCTTCGAGCCGCCGCGCCCAGCGCATGCGAAGCGGTGGCTTCAGGCCCTGATCGTTGGCGTTTGACCCCGCGAAGTTGCCGTAGTTCGTATACCAATTGTACTTCGCATCAGCCAGCGGGCCGGTGAGCGGGCTACGGGTCTTGGATAATCGCAGGTCCTTCGTCGGCAGTCCCACGCCGTTCCCCGAAGCAGAACGGCTGGGGCCCAAGATATAGAGGTGACCATCCTCGCAGGCGACATACACCCGGCCGTCCGCCACGGCGACGGGCGCGGTGATCGGCGCGCCGAAGGCCGTCGCGAACGACCATGCTCCGTCGCCGTCGAAGGGCACGACGTGCAGATTGCCATCGAGCCCGCCGTAGACGGCGTGGTCACGCGTGATTACCGCCGGGCTGACCGACGCCGCGTCGTGCAGCACGACGGGGCTTTTCTTCCCCTTTGTGTGCCGGCAGAGCCCGACGCCGTTCTCCGGCCGAACGCGGTACACATCGTCGCCGCGGATGCTGACCGGCGCAAAGCTCAACAGACCGAGATCGCGGATTGACGTTTGCGTGCCCGGGACGACGTCCATTTTGAGTTTGTCGCCGTCAAGCCGCATGACCTCGACGCGTCCGGCGTTATCGCGACGGTGCCACTGCACGTAGACATTGCCCGCCGGGTCGGCACTCTGTCCGAATGTCGCGGGGTACTCCGAGCCGGCGAAGTTGGGAATGACGCCCACCGTGCGCAGCCTCGGCGCGTCGCCGACATCTTCCAAGAAGATGGTCCGCCCGCCCGCAGGCATCACCACCGTGTTGCCGACGAGGCAGATGTCGCGCGAACAGACGAAGTGATCACGCCAGGTCACACGGTCCCCGCGGTGAGCGAGCCAGTCCTTCCCGCTCCAGCGGTCACCCTTGAAACCGATCACTTCCTTGACAAAGTCCCATCGCCAGACAACCTCGCCGGCCGGCTCGACCGCGTACACCTGCGCGCCGAGTGTCGCGAAGTAGACCCGGCCGTTGCCCACAGCCGGCGCGGAGAAGATCGGTTCCCGGCAATCGACCTCTTTCACCAATTCACCCGACATGCGATCCAGAACGTAGTAGTAGCCCGCGGTCGTGCCGACGTGCAGGTAATCCCCCACGACGGCCGGCGCGGCCACGTTGTTGCAGTTGCCCGCACCGCCCTTGGTGGCAAACCGCCAACGCACCTTACCCGTTTCAGCGTTCACGGCGAACACAACGCCGGCCCCGTCGATCACGTACACGACGCCGTCGCTCACTACCGGTGAGGCGTACATGCCGTCGGTCATTGGCACTGCCGCGACCAACCTCAGTTTGTCCGTCAAAGCGACGTCCGGCGCATTGCCGGAGCGCAGCGCGTCGCCTTGGAATTGAGGCCAGCCGTCTCCGGCGGCAGGCGTCATAGACCCGACGAACAGGCAAAGGCAGGCTGCCAGCAAGAGGGCGTGATTCATCAGCGGTGTTTCCTCGTTGGAACGGTCCGGTTGCTCGGCAAGAAGGCCAACTGAACAACTGATTGTATAAACAGAGCAACCAGGGCCGAGGGACGAGTGGCGTGCAGACCGTACTCGATCAGTAGAATACACCCTTTCCCCTGGAGAAACGCGGCCATGTCACACCCTCGACGTTTTGCCCCTCGCACCGCACGCTTGATCGCGCTGATGTCTGTTGTCACGTTGTCGACCTCGGCAATCGCACAGAACAAGAAGTTCGCTCCGATTCGAACGGACATTCCGATGGGCGGGAAACTCTCACCCAGGTCCGAAGAGCCTGTCTTTGCTGTCAGTTCGAAGCAGGGCATGCGCATCCTCGTTTCTAGGGACGACGGGAAAACATGGAAGCAAACCTTCCTGGCGACCGGCTCCAAGGAAGATGGGGGCTGGCACGGCAACTACGCGGTCTATGGCATGGCGTACACTGGGGGTGTGATCGGCGTCTTCTCCGGTTGGGGAACGCCTGGGATCTACATCGGATCGGACGATGGCGTGAACTGGTCGCACTTGAACAAGCAACCGGCACAGCTCGGAAGTGTTTGGGGAGCGACCGGCGGCAAGGGGGTCATGCTGACCGGCGCCGACCAGTGGCGCGGCATGACTAGTTCAAGTGACACCCACGCGAACTGGAAAAAGCATTCACTCGTGAAACTGCTCAACGGCGGCAAGACCCATCACATCATCGTTGGCTTTGGCGACTACAAGGGCGGGCGATTCCTTGCAATCGGTGACAACCGTCAGGTGTTCGTGAGCGACGACCTTTGCAAGACCTGGAAGCACAACCGGATTCCAGATGGCGTGGGGGATCGTGGCCAGCAGGCGATCGCATTCGGTAACGGCATTTTTGTTTGTAGCTTCAAGGAGAAGGTTGCGCGGTCGCTCGATGGTGGCGTGACCTGGACACTTCACGATCACGGTTTAAGTGGTTCGGCTGCGTGGCGCGGGCTCAGCTTCGTCAATGGCGAGTTCTGGCTCACAGGTCGCCGGGGGGGCGGCCGCAAGAGCAAGGACGGCGTGATGTGGCAAGATCTTCCTTCACAGACTCCATCGGGCCGTTTCGTCCAATCCCCGGGCGGCACGATCATCAACGTCGCCCGAGGTCGCTACGACATCAAGCGGAGTACCGATGGAAAGAAGTGGGAAACCGTCTTCGAGGCACCAGCATCTGCACTCAAAGAGAAAGATGTCACCTGGGACACCGCTTTCGCGGTCTTCGGCAAGGTGAACGGGGTGAACAAATGAAAGCGATGCCCCGAGAACTGTTGACCACGCTGGGCGGACTCAACTGGATTGATGCTACGCGATCCCGTCGCGCGCCACGATGGCTCCCTCCGCTTTTCGATGACGAAGCACTGTGCCTTAGCTGGAAAGACCCGGGTTGTCCCATCGAATCCCACCCTCTCCGCGCCGCATAAACGCCGAGATCTGATTGAGTAGCTTCATGTGTTAGGTAGACTAGGCCGATACCTAACAAATAGCAAACATATGTGACCGAGAAAGGCGTGTTTTAGCGCATCGTCGTGACTAGCAAAGGGTTGGCGGCGAGAATCGGTTAGGCAGGGGCCGGTAGCCGTTGCCTAGGTCGTGGGCAAACGGGCGTTTCCGGTCAAGTTTACATCGGAAATCCCGTATTAACTTGACCGGCTGGTCTCTTTAATCACTAGTTATCCGTCTCACACATTCCCCATCACCACGAGTTGTGTACCGTACATGCTTAAGACGAAGTTGAATCGCAGAGCTTTCATAAGTGGAACTGCCGGTTGCTCTTTGGGCTCAGTAATGCCGATTCGGGCGCTGGGCCAGCGATCGGCTCGTGCCGATCACTATGCAAAGGGGGCAAAAGAGGGAGCAAGTTCGACCTCATTGGAGGCGACCAACGCTGCTTTGTGGTCACTTGATCAAGGCGGCAACGCCGCGGATGCGTACATCACCGCTGCCCTCACGCAAACCGTCTCAGAACCTGGCCTAACTTCACTAGGCGGGGCATTTGGCATGCACTATTTCGAAGCTGCAAAGCGACGCACATCCTACGTTGCTGGTCTTTTGGGGGGAGCGGCGGCGGAACCGTACGACTTTGACCGGCGTTCGCCAGTGACTCAAACTGGCCGAGCCATGCCTGTGCCGGGATTCCTCGCTGGAGTACATGAAGCACATCACCGATCTGGCAGGCTTCCTTGGGAGAAGCTTTTCCAACCCGCGATTCGGCATGCAACCACAGGCTTTCTGGTGAATCCAAAGATCATCTCTGCTGCCGCACGGAAGGCGCTCGAAGATCCCAAGTCCAAGGAGCTTTGGATTCGCAAGGGTCGCTTGCTGAAAGCAGACGAACCATTGGTTCAACCTGAACTGGGGCAACTACTCTCATCCGTCGCCAAGAACGGTCCTGCAGATTTCTATACCGGCCAATTCGCGAAGCGTTACGTAAAGCGAGCCCAAGCAGGCGGTGGCAGAATCACAATGGAGGATATGAAGAAGTGGAGGTCACGAGTCAAATCCATGGAATCGTCGGCCCGGGGCAACTACCATGGTTACCAGGTTGCCAGCGCCCCGTTATTGATTTACGCCTTGCATCTGAACGAGGCGCTCGATCTGCGCTCAAGCGGAAGTGCCGCCACGAGCCCTGATTCCGTCTTCAAGCAATTGAGAATCATGGAAGAAGTGTTTCTTTCGGCAAAAATACTTACGAAAGAGAACGAGGGTCAATTTGTTGATCCAGCCTACGCACGCAAACGCGCGGACTTCGTCTTGAATAGCCCGCGCCGCAAATTCACGCTAGATGCGATCTTCAATACCTGTTTTCTCGTCGTTCGCGATCGGCAAGGTAACTGCGCCTGGGGCACGCACTCGATCAATTCACCAACGGCATTCGGTGCGGGCATCATGGTCCATGGCGTCTACGCTTCGTATGTCATCAACCGTGACCACGTTCATGGTGGTGGAGCCACGGCACCCGGAATCACGACCAGTTATGCCCTGTTTAAAGGTGGAACACCACGTCTGATAGTTGGGTCGCCTGGATACGGATTCGTCCATGGCCCATATCAGTTTGGAACAGGTGTCGTCGAGTGGAATTTATCCGTACCCACGGCAATGAATCTCCCGCGTTTCAGCTTGCCAAACGAAAATGGTGAATTTGCCTGTGAAAGACACTACGGTCCCAAAGTACGTGACTTGCTTCGAACGAAAAAGTTTTCCCATCAATTCATTCCGCCATCGAGTCGGACGGGCATTGTTGGTGCACTACTGGTCGATGACCGCAAGCAGTTGCACTTTGCCCAAGACGGGCGCCGCAGTGGTTTTGCCAAAGCAAGATAATGCCAAGACCCTTGGCAAAGTTCGTGTTGAAAGGCGGATAACATCTATATGTCTCCCGTTGTCAAGTAAGAAGAGGTGATCGCGCTGAAGATTCTTCATCTTCGTCTTTTCCTGTCCTGGGAAGCGTTGATTCTTCAAAGAC
>JANQSF010000016.1 GCA_028284155.1 Phycisphaeraceae bacterium | reverse complement strand
CGGCCGGGGCGACAGCCGCGACCGTGACGACCGCCCACACGGAAGGTCCAATGGTGACGACCGTCGCCCGCCGCAATTCCCCGGCCGACCTGGCTTCGGGCCGCCGCGTGGCGACGACGACCGCGGCCGACCCACTCCGCCAAGCCGTGGCGACTCGCGCAGCAGCGACCGACGGCCGCCCCAATTCCCCGGCCGACCCGGCTTCGGCCCGCCGCGTGGCGACGACGACCGTGGTCGACCCACGCCCCCGAGCCGTGGCAACACGCGCGATAGCGATCGAGGCGGTCGCGGTGATCGGGATCGGAAAGACGACCGACCAGGCCCCGGACGCGGCCGAGGCGGCGGCACGTTTTGATCTCGTAACCAAAGACGAGCCACGACTCGTAACGACGACGCGCTCGACAGGTCAACCCACTGCATCATGTTGAATTGACAAGGCACCGACCGGCGACGCACTTCATCGAAGTGCCCTCGCCTGTCGGTGCCTTTTTCTGGTTCGTCCCTGACCAACCGCAAGCAACACAAAAGTGGTACAGCCCCTGCTCTCGCCCACATCAACGATTGGATGAACGAACCACGCCACAGCACAACATTCAACAATCACGTCGCCAGCGTACATTCCGAGGTAAGATGCCGGCATGATCACACGCAGAATCGGAACGATCGTGCGCGGCAAGGACACGCCCGTGCAGATGATGATGGCCTGCGTACTGGGGGCGTGGCTGGGGTTTGTCCCCTCGTTCACACAGGCGCCGGCGTTGGTCATCGGCCTGCTGTTGCTGCTGGTGATACTCAACGCGAACCTGTTGATCGCACTGATCGCGGGGTTGCTCGCCAAGTCGGTCTCACTGCTGCTTCTGCCGGTGACGTTCGAGGCCGGGCGTCTGCTGCTGGACGGTCCGACGCAGCCGCTGTTCAAAACACTGATCAACGCGCCGGTCACGGCGCTGGCGGGCTTGCAGTATTACGTCGTGTCCGGCGGGTTGCTGATGGGCCTTGTGTTCGGTGTGGGGATGGGCCTGCTCTGGATGAAAGCGATGCGCACGATGCGCGGCAAGCTCGCCAATCTCGAGGAGAACTCGGAGGCGTTTCGTCGGTTCACCTCCATGAAGTGGGTGAAGGTTTGCACGTTCGTGTTCGTCGGCGGCAAGAAGGGCGGCAAGTCGTGGAGCGACCTGATGGAAAAGAAGGTCGGCAACCCGATCCGACCGCTGGGCGTGGTGTTCGCCATCCTGGTGGTTGGATTGTTGTTCGTCGTGCAGTCGTTCGCGAAGGGACCGATCGTCACCCACGCGCTGCGGAGCGGGCTGGAGCGTTACAACGGCGCGACGGTGGACATTGAGAACGCGGAGTTGGACCTGGGCGCGGGCCGACTGACGATCGAGGGGCTGGCGATGGCCGACCCCAACGCGTTGGACACCGACCTGCTCCGCGCCGCCAAACTGGAGGCCGACATCAGCGGGTTGGACCTGCTGCGGGCACGGTTGAAGCTGGACCGCGTGGTGGTGTCCGACGCGACCAACGGCGAGAAGCGCAAGGTTCGCGGCATGATCGTCAACCCGCGGGAGCCCGTCGACGACGGGAAGACCGAAGATGGCGAAAAGACGCTCGAGTACTACCTCGAAGAGGCCAGGAAGTGGAAGGATCGGCTGGCGCAGATCCGTGACTGGCTTGAGAAGATCGAGGGGCCGGACTCCGAGGACCCGGACCTGACCGAGCAGGAAAAGAAGGAGAAACTCAAGGAGCGGCTCGAGCGAGAGCTGCGCGAAAAGGGATACACGCGCGTCGCGGCCACCCACCTGATCGACGACGCGCCGACGTTTACGCTTGGCGAGTTGGTCGCCGAGAAAGTGCGTTCGTCGCATCTGCCGGACGGGGAGACGATGGACATCCACGGGCAAAACCTCTCGACACATCCGCACTTGCTGGATGAGCCGACACGCATCACGATCAAGACCAGCCACGACAAACTGGATGTCGACGTGATGCTGGCGGGCGTGACGGCGTCGGACAAGTTCAACACCGTGAAGCTGGCGATCAAGGACCTGCCCGTCGAATGGCTGGCCGACAACCTGAAGAAGGTGGCCGGTGTTTCCCCGCTGGAAGGCGGCACGATCGACGCCAGCATCGACGGCAAATGGGGCGGGCAGGGGATCGGATACATCGATCTCCCGCTGAACGTCGCGTTACACGACACCAAGCTGACCATCCCCGGCGTCGGGTCGGAGCCGGTCAAGCATTTCACGATGCCGCTGGGCATCCGCGGGCCATTGAACGCGCCCCGTATCATGATCGACGACAAGCTGTTGGTGGATTCGCTGGTTGATGCCGGCGTCAACAAACTCGCGGGCAAACTCCAGTCGAAGCTCGATAAAGAGGTCGACAAAGTGACGTCGAAGATTGGGGACAAGATCGGCGACAAACTCGGCGACACGTTGGGAGACACCCTCGGCGACACCGCCAAGGGACTGTTCCCCGGTTCAAATGACAAGAGCAAGGACGCGAAGAAGGACTCGGACAAAGACAAGAAGAAAGACGACGCGGGCAAAGACCTGCTCAAGGGGATATTCGATTAGGAGCAGTGACAGGCAGAACCGCGTCATCGGTGCTCTTCGATCCGCATGCCGGCGAGTTTGGCATCGAGTTGTGCTCGCAACGACGTGGCCACCTTCATGTGGCCCTTCACGCGGACCAGGTTGCGGTACTGCTTCGGGTCCGCCTGCATGTCGTACAGTTCAACCTGTCCGTCGCGATGGCGCAAGTACGCCCAGCGCTCGGTCCGCAGCAAATGTCCGCCGCGGCAGAGCGTGTACGCCGCCTCGCGCACGTCGGCTGACGGATCGCGCAACACGGCTAACAAGCTCTGGCCCTGCACATGCCCGGGGATGGTCAATCCCGCCAGGTCGGCCAATGTCGGATACATGTCGATCAACTCTACCAGGCTGTCGCTGACGACGCCCCCCTTGTATGCGTCCAACCCGTCCGGCCTGACGTTCTTTCCGGGGGCGATGATGAACGGCACGCGGGCCGACTCTTCGTGCAGGCTCATCTTCTGCCAGAAGTCGTGCTCGCCCAGGTGATAGCCGTGGTCGCTGCAAAACACGACGATCGTGTTGTCGCGCAGGCCGTGCTCGTCCAGCGCCTTGAGAATCCGCCCGACCTGCGCATCCATGAACGCGACCGACGCGTAGTACGCGCTCAAGACCTTGCGCTGCTTGTCCGGCTGACCCGCCAGCCCCGAGCCTTTCGAATTCTTCGAGATGCCCGACTTGGGGATGTCGTCCCAGTCGCCCTCGACACGCGGCGCCAGTGTCATCTCCTTGAACGGGTAAGGCTTGAAGAAAGGCTCGGGCGCGACCAGCGGCACGTGCGGGCGCACCAGACCGACTGCCAGAAAGAACGGCTTACCCTTGTGCTTGCCGATCAGTTCGATCGCCTTGTTCGCGGCCTTCACATCCGCCTGCTCGTGCCCGTCGCTCTGCCCGCGCACCACGTAAAACGCGCCGCCGAACCCGAGGCTGTAGTGCTTGTCGCGATCAAAGCGCAGCTTCTCGTTCGTCAGGTGCTCGTGCTTGCCCTCCGTGTACCACTCGGGCGCCTGGCAGTTGAAACGCTCGGTCCACGACGCCGCGTGGTCCGGCCCATCGACGCCGGCCGTGATGTCGCCCGGCACGCGCATGTGATAGATCTTGCTCACGCGGGCTGAGTACCAACCCGCGTCCTTGAAAAGCTGCGACATCGACGGCCGATTACCCAGGTTGGCGGTGAACTTGCTCGACGCCCCGTTCCCCGTCACCCCGATCGCCTGCGCATACCGCCCCGACATCAGCGACGCCCGCGAAGGCCCGCACACGGGGTACTGGCAATACGCCCGCGTAAACCGCGTCCCCCGCGCCGCCAGCGCGTCGATGTTCGGCGTCCTGCACTGCTTGTTCCCATAACACGCCAGCGCCTCAGCCGACAGGTCGTCGGAGATGATGAAGAGGATGTTGGGGCGTTGGGTGTCGGCCGCATGTGTATATCCAAACGCTGACAAGACAACGGCGAAAGCAACCCTAAATGTAACAGTCCATCGAATCACTTGTATACCTCGCTGAAGATTGGAATGAACCCTAGTCAATCATCGCAAGAAACAAGACTAACACGCGCCTGCCAGATCGCGAACTCCAAGTGACGTAATACGCGCACGATTGGGCCAAGGGCAATCAACGCTAACGCCAGCCTCACCAGCAAGTGTAGATGATCCGCTATGAGGGCGACCCCCATGGTCACACCCCAGAATAGACACGCCAAACACATCCAGACACAAAGACTGTTTCTCTCGACATGCACAGCCGTTGCGCAGAGACTCCCAAGGAGTGTCAAGTAAGACAAGCCAGCAAGAATGAGTACGGCGATACCGAATATGACCAAAGCGTCTTCTTCACCCGAATGCGCATTAGCGAAAACGAAGAACTCGATCACAATGGAGACCCACATGGCTACGGTAAGACCTATGGAAAGCAGCCCACTCGCGCGGCCGGGGGACTCATGAGGGCCCGCTGCGCAACGGATACGGGCGACGAATTCAAGCACGCTCAACGGAACAAACAAGAACGATCCGGGAAGGACCATTAGTCCCACAAACAGAGCCGCAGAGTCCAGCGTCTTGACGGGTCTAAACTTGAGACTCGCCAAGCTAATCGTTCCCAGGATGACGATGGCCACCCCCGCGAATAGCGCCGTATTCCCAAGCAGTCGCACACCGAATTGCCGCCGCACGAGATACGACACTTCATCGTTGTACTCATCCGACGTTGCGACGGCATCTTCGTCGGACACTTCTTCCCACTGAATATCACCATCCGAAGGCGCGTCGCTATCGCCGCTGAATGAGTGACCGCATTTGGGACACTTCAGTTCAACGTCGCCCGCCGACAGATCCGACCGAAACTGCCCTTGGCAAGCAGGACACTGAATCCACATATGAGTGCTCCCGGATGCACTGACGACGGAGGTGGTTGAACAACCCTACTCCTCATCCCCCTTCAACTTCGCCAGCACGCTCAGGTCTTCCAGTGTCGTCGTGTCGCCCTGCACCTCTTGTCCCGATGCGACTTCGCGCAGCAGGCGGCGCATGATCTTGCCGCTGCGTGTCTTGGGCAGCGCGTCGGTGAAGCGGATCTGGTCGGGCTTGGCGATCGCGCCGATCTCTTTGCCCACGTGCTGCGTCAGTTCATCCTTCAATTCCGGGGACGGCGTCTGCCCGCCGCGCAGCGTGACGAACGCGGCGATGCCCGTGCCCTTGATCTCGTGCGGGATGCCGACCACCGCGGCCTCCGCGACCGTGTCATGTGAGACGAGCGCGCTCTCGACCTCGGCAGTTCCCAACCGGTGGCCCGAAACATTAATCACGTCGTCGATCCGGCCCATGATCCAGAAGTTGCCGTCGTCGTCCCGTCTGGCCGAGTCACCAGCCAGGTAGCAGCCGTCGATCGTCGACCAGTACGTCTGAATAAAGCGCTCACGGTCGCCGTAGATGCCGCGCATCATGCTCGGCCAGGGCTTGCGGATCACGAGCAGCCCGCCCTTGTTCGGGCCGACCTCGTTGCCGTCGGTGTCGACGACGGCCGCGTCGATGCCGAAGAACGGGTGCGTACACGACCCGGGCACCGTCGTCGTCGCCCCCGGAATGGGCGTCATCATGTGGCCGCCGGTCTCGGTCTGCCACCACGTGTCGACGATCGGGCATTGCTTGCCGCCGATCTCGTTGTGGTACCACATCCACGCCTCGGGGTTGATCGGCTCGCCGACCGTCCCTAACACCTTCAAAGACGACAGGTCATGCTTCCGGGGGTGTTCGTCGCCCCACTTCATGAACGCGCGGATGGCCGTCGGGGCCGTGTAGAACTTGGTCACCTTGTGACGCGCGACGATGTCCCAGAACCGATCAGCGTCGGGGAAGTTGGGCGCGCCTTCATACATCAAGGTCGGGACGCGATTCGGCAGGATGCCGTAGATGATGTACGAGTGACCCGTGATCCAGCCGATGTCGGCCGTACACCAGTACAGGTCGTTCTCCCCCGGAAGTGAATTGCCGTGGCCTTGCCCCTCGGTCTCTTGGTCGCTTGATCCCTTGGTCCCTCCCTCCGGCCCATGCAGGTCGAACACATACTTGCTCGTCAGGTACGTGTAGACCATGTACCCGCCCGTCGTGTGCATGATGCCCTTGGGCTTGCCCGTCGTGCCCGACGTGTAGAGGATGAACGCCAGGTCTTCCGTGTCCAACTCTTCACACGGGCAGTCAGCCGACGCGTCAGCCATCAGGTCATGCCACCACTGGTCGCGACCGTCGGACATGTTCACGTCGTTCTCGCAACGCTTCAAAGTCACCACGTGTTTGACCAGGTCGGTCTTGGTCAGCGCGTCATCGACGGTGTCCTTGAGCGGGACGACCTTGCCGCGCCGCCAACCGCCGTCGGCCGTGACGATGACCTTCGACCGCGCGTCTTCGACCCGGTCGACGATGGCGCTGGCGGAGAAGCCCCCGAAAATGATCGAGTGCGGCGCGCCGATGCGGGCGCAGGCGAGCATGGCGATCGCCAGCTCGGGCACCATCGGCATGTAGATCGTGACCACGTCGCCCTTGTTCACGCCCAGCGACTTGAGCACATTGGCGAACTTGCTCGTCTCCTTCTGCAGGTCGGCGTACGTGAGCTTACGAATCTCTGGTCCTGCGTCGCCAACTGGCTCGCTCTCCCAGACGATCGCCGTCTTGTCGCCCAGCCCTTCTTTGACCTGCCGGTCGACGCAGTTGTGGCAGAGATTGGTCTTGCCGCCGACGAACCACTTGGCGTCGGGCAGATTCCACTCCAGCACACGCGACCACTTCTTGAACCAGTCGAGCTCTGCCGCCTTCTCGCCCCAGAACCGCTCGGGGTCGGCGATCGATTCCTTATAGAGCTGCTCGTACTCGTCCCACGAGCTGATGTGGGCCTGAGAGGCGAACCCGCCGGGCGGCGGGAACTTGCGCGTCTCATGCAGGACGGATTCCATATCTGCGGTCGGGCTGCCCGTCGATTGCGACATGGCGGCGGTCTCCATGAGGAAGGTCGATTCAGTAGCGCGGAGGGATAGCCTAAAGGGGACGGCGGCGGCGAGCAAGGGGCGGAAGGGCAGAACGGAAACAACCACGGATGGCTCGGATGGTCACGGATGGGATTTGGGGGGCACGCCCGCGTCCTCACGCCAGCCCACAGGAGAGACTCATCGGACTCCGCCTCTCCCAACTCAGCGTCATTCGTGCCCATCCGTGTCATCCGTGGTCAATCTTCCGTTGGTTTCAACACGCCGCGTCAAATATCGAAATACATGCAGAACTCAAACGGGTGCGGCCGGGCGCGCAAGGCGTCGACCTCCGACTCGCGTTTGTACTGCACCCAGTAGCGAATGACGTCCTCGGTAAACACGCCGCCGTCCAGCAGGTAGTCGTGGTCGCTTTCCAAAGCGATCAGCGCCTCGTTCAGGTCACCGGGCGTCGTCTTGATCGCGTCAAGCTGTTCCGGCGACAGGTCGCTTAAGTCCTGGTCGATCGGTGCGCCCGGGTCGATCTTGTGCTTGATGCCGTCGATGGCGGCCATGGTCATCGCGGCGAAGGCGAGGTACGGGTTGCACGACGCGTCGGGGCAGCGGAACTCCAGCCGTTTCGACTCGGGCTTGGGCTGATAGACGGGGATGCGGATCGCGGCCCACCGGTTGCGCGACGAATACGTGAGATTCACCGGCGCTTCGTAGCCCGGCACTAAGCGCTTGTAAGAGTTCGTCGTCGGGTTGGTGAACGCCAGCAGCGACGGCGTGTGCCGCAGCAGGCCGCCGATCGCGTACAGGCCGAGTTGGCTCAGCCCCGCGTAGTGACGACCGGCCATGAGCGGCTTGCCCGCTTTCCACAGCGAAAAGTGCGTGTGCATGCCCGAGCCGTTGTCCTCGAACAGCGGCTTGGGCATGAAGGTGGCGACCTTGCCCGCCTGCGCCGCGACGTTCTTCACGATGTACTTGTAGAACATGCACGCGTCGGCCATGCTGACGAGGGGCTGGTAGTGCAGGTCGATCTCGGCCTGCCCGCCGGTGGCGACCTCGTGGTGGTGGCTTTCGACGGGGATGCCCATCGCCATCATCACGCTGGACATCTTCGACCGCAGGTTGGTCATTGTGTCCGTCGGCGGCACAGGGAAGTGTCCCTCGTTGCGGCGGACCTGGTGCCCGCGGTTGTCGGGCGAGTCGTTGCCGCGGTTCCACACGCCTTCCGCCGAGTCGACGAAGTAACCCGCCTGGTTGATCGTCTGGTCGTACCACACGCGGTCGAACAGGAAAAACTCCATCTCCGGCCCGAACACCGCCTGGTCGGCGACCTTCGTCTTCTTAAGGTGCGCCTCAGCCTTGCGCGCGATCGAGCGCGGGTCGCGTGAGAAATTCTTCTTCGTCACCGGGTTCTTCACGTCGCAGATAACCGCCAGCGTCGGCTCATTCAGAAACGGGTCGATACGGGCTGTGTCCGCCACCGGCACGAGCAGCATGTCCGCCTCGTTGATCGCCTGCCAGCCACGGATCACCGACCCGTCAAACCCGAATCCCTCGACAAAAGACGCCTCGGTCAGCTCGGCCGCGGGAAACGTCTTGTGCTGCCACTGGCCGGGATAGTCCAGAAAACGCAGGTCGACGTACGCGATCTTCTTCTGCTTGATCAGTTGCAGGACTTGCTTCGGTGTCATGGGCGACAGGATAACCCCAACTGCCGTATCGGGATGTCCAAACCCGTGAAAACCCGGTAATCACTCAAGAGCACATTCGATTATTCTGACCGCACCCAATCGGAGCCGTCCCATGGCCAATCCAAACGCGTACTACAAACTGTCCGGCAAAACCCCGACAACGGCGATACCGGTCACCCTTAGCGTGGGCACGCTGTCCGCGGCCGTCCTGGGTTTCGCGTACGCCGTGATCATCTACTACATGCCGTTCGTGTACATCAACGCGCTGTGCACGATCGCGTTCGGGATCGGCCTCGGCTTTGTCGGCGCGTTCATGGTCAACCTGACGAAGATTCGTAACCCCATGATCGCGGGTCTGCTTGGCCTGCTCATCGGCCTGTTCGCCGAGTATGCACAGTTCGTTGCCTGGCTGCTGCCCGTTTCGGAATGGAATGACACGGTCTTCATGCCCGGCGAACTTTGGGCAGTGCTCAAAGAAGTCAACAAGGTCGGAGTGTGGGGTTTCAGCTCGACCCCGGTGAAAGGGATGTTCTTGTGGATCATCTGGATGATCGAGGCGCTGATCATCATCGGAGCCTCGGTCGGGATTCCTTACCTCGGCGTTGTCAACGACGTATTTTGCGAACGCTGCGACGCGTGGGCTGACGATCAAACCACCATCGGCCCGTTCAAGCCGATCGCTAACCCGCAGCAAATGAAACAGGACCTGGAGGATGCGCGCATCGTCGTGCTCGCTGACTTGGAGCCGGCCGACGACGAAACTCAATTCAGCCTGATCACGCTCACTCGCTGCAATCTGTGCAACGAACTGTTCGTCATGACGCTGCAAAACGTTAAGGTTACTTACGACAAGGAAGGCAAACCAAGCACCGATGAGACGGACGTCATCCGAAACCTATTGATCGACCAAGCCACACACGAAACGATCCTGACATTGGCCGACGCCCATGCCGAAGAATCCGACGACGCGGGAACGCCGGACGATGACATCGACCTGACTCCAACGGCCTAATGCCCCACCAGCGGCGTCCCGATCTTCGGGAACATCTCCGCCACCAGCGCGTCGAGCGTCGGCTTGTCCTTCGCCTCGGCGTTGAAGCGCAGCTTGGGCTCGGTGTTGCTGGCTCGGACGTTGACCCACCAGCCGGACTTGTCCCACGCGTCGATGGACACGCCATCCAGTTCGTCGACCGCGCCCTTGTCGCCGTACTCCGCCTTGATATTGGCCATGACTTCCTGCATCGCCTCGCGGCTGGGCAGCTTGAAATTGACCTCGCCGGACTGCGGGTATTTGCGGTACGGCTTGACCTGTTCGCTCATGGGCTGATCGCTCTTGCTCACCGCGTTGAGCGCTGCGGCGAAGGCGATCGCGCCCGAGTCGGCGCAGAAGTTGTCGCGGAAGTAGAAGTGGCCTGACAGCTCGCCGCCGAACACGCCGCCCTGCTCACGCAACGCCTGCTTCATAAAGACGTGCCCGACCCGCCCGCGCACCGGCTCGCCGCCCAGCTCGCGCACCCGCTGCTCGACGACCTTGCTCGAACGCAGGTCGTACACGATCGCCGCGCCGTCGCTGTGGTCGAGCATCGTCTCGGTCAGCAGCGCGGTCAGGTGATCGCAGCCGATGATCTGGCCCTGATCGTCACACAGGATGCAGCGGTCGGCGTCGCCGTCGAAGCAGACGCCGAAGTCGGCGTTGTGCTCGCTGACCGCGTCCTGCGTCGGCTTCATGTTCTCCGGCACGAGCGGGTTCGGCTCGTGCACAAACGACCCGGTGATCTCGAAGTTGAGCGGGATGATCTCCAGGTCGGGGTAGCCCTCGAACACCTTGGGGATCATGCGACCGGCCATGCCGTTCGACGCGTCGATGGCAACCTTGATCGGCCGTTGCAGCTTGCCCAGGAAGCTGAGAACGTGGTCGCGGTACTCCAGCCACAGGTCGCGTTCCTTGTAGTCACCCGTTGGCTCGATTGAACCGCGGTCGCCGACCGACTTGGCGATGTCTTTGATGTCGAACAGCCCCGTCGGCTGACCGATCGGCTTGGCCTTGCGACCCGAAACTTTCAAGCCGTTGTACTCGATCGGGTTGTGACTCGCGGTCACCTGCACGCCGCCGGCGCAGCTCAAGCGGTTGACGGCGAAGTAGACGAACGGCGTGTCGACCAGGCCGACGTCGATCACGTTCATCCCCGCGGCGCGGATGCCGTCGCTCAGCGCGTCACGCAGCTTCGCGCTGCTGGGGCGCATGTCTCGGCCGACCACGACGGTGTCCGGGTGGTCGCACTCGTCCTCGAACGGGCTGTCTTTGAGGTGTCGGCCGACGGCCACGCCGATCTGCCAGACGGTGTTCTCATCCAGCGGGTCGGGGTGGATCGCCCGCACGTCGTACGCGTGAAAAACCTGTTCAAGCCGGTCGGTCATGGTTGCACTCCCTTTTCGATTGCCGTGTGGGGCGATGATACGCGGCGCGGTGCGATTTGAGCGGATTGATCGAGTTAGAGTTCCAACACGTCAAGCCGGGGCTGTACGCAGACCCGCACCTCTGTCGCCGCCTGCTCCGGGTCTGCGGACAGACCCGGCTTCCCTCGCGTCAGTACGGTCTTCATTTGACCTGGTCGATTAACGTGATGATCTATTAGGCACTACACTTACCGCATGTCCAAGGGCAAGATCATCACGGCCGCCGCGTGTACGCTCGCCCTGGGCGTGCTCATTGTCGCCATGTCGTTCGAGCCGGCCAAGACCAAAGACCCGGTCGACGGCGACGGCCTGTCCCTCGACGACATCGACAACCCCGACGCCCTGCCCGGCCTGACCGGGCGCGGCGCGAGCATCGACGACCCACGTCGGCTGCGTCAGCCCGGCTCGGCCCGCGACTACGCGTACGCCTCGCGCAACAAGAAGGGGCAACTCGTCGAGTTCGGCGGCCAAACATTCGACCCCCTGCCCAGCGGCGAGTCGAACGTGGGCGGGCCGATCGCGCGCATCCATCTGAAAGACCACGTCCGCGTGATCGAGGTGCGGGCCGACCACGGCCGAATCCGCGCACCGAACAACGAGCTGCGCAGCGGCGAGCTGACCGGCCACGTCGTGGTCACGATGTTCGAGTCGCCGGACGGCGAGGCGATCGATTACGACGGCGCGAAGCACGCCCGCTGGCGGGCGTTCGCCAAGCAGGCCTACTTCGACATCGAGTTGAGTCGGCTGCACAGTTCGAGCGACGTGCAGATGACCGGCCAACCGTTCGACATCCGCGGTCAGGGCTTCAACCTGATCTACGATGCGGCAAAGAAGCGGCTGGACCGCGTCGAGATCGCCCGCGGCGACGTCCTGCGTTTCGACTCCAAACCGCTGCGCGACAAGCAAGCCAAGGCCGACGACCAGTCGAAGCCAAAGAAGACCGACAAGCCCAAAGCCAAGAAGGTCGGCAAGCAGGAAGAGCTGCAACGCTACCGCGTCACGTTGGCCAAGAACATCCGCATCGACATGTCGGGCGTCCGGGCGACGGGTGACCAGTTGGAGCTGGGCGTCGTGCTCGGCGACGGCGGCGAGGGGGACGACCTGTTTGATGGGTTGAGTCGTCGTCACCAGAACGACACGCAGGGTGCCACACTTTGGCTTTGCAAAGTGTGTCAGCACGCAGGGAGCGCACCTGTTTCGAACCACACTCTTTGCAAAGCCAAAGTGTGGCACCCGAATCGCGCGACGACGTTCGACGTCTCGCTGCAGACTTTTCTATACACGGCCGTCATCGCATCGAATCCGAACCCCGCCGACGCGCGGTCGCTTTACAAGCGCGGGCTGAACGAGGTCGTGGTGCGGTGGGACGGGCCGTTGGTCATCACGCCGCGTGACACACCGACGCAGGACAAGCCGACGAAGGCCGGGCTGGAGTCGATCGCGCTGCGCGGCGCGCCCGTGACGTTCGTCACCGACAAGCAGGAGACGGGGCGTTGCCAGTCGTTCGAGTACGTCGAAGCGACCGAACTGGTCACGCTCACAGGCGCGCCGACCGACCCGTTGCTGCTGCACTCGCCGCGTTACGGCAAACTCATTGGCCGATCGCTGACGCTCGACCGGCGGACGAACAAGGCGCACGTCGTCGGCCCGGCAGGCCGTGTGGAAATCCTGCCCGACTCCGGCGACAGCGAACGGCAGGGCACGCTGACGTTCAGCGAACGGCTCGACGTGGCCTTCCACCGCAAGCCTGAAGTCGACAAGGACGAACAAGACAAGCCCGACAACCCGTTCGGCGACCTGTTCGGCCCGTTCAAACGCATCGACGTGGCGGGCGACGTTCGGCTGCGTCACCCGTCGATGAACCTCGACGGCGACACCCTGGCGGTGACGTTCCACCCACCGCGCGCCGACGGCACGCCATCCAAAAACGACCTGCCGATCAAGACTGTGCAGGCCGACGGTCGCGTTGTGATTCATACGCCCGACACGAACGGCGATGGGCCGATGACGGTGCGCAGCGAACACCTGGAGGGTTCGTTCACCGAGGCGACCGGCGACAAGCCGGGCGGTGGGAAGGTCCGCGTGTGGGGCAAGGTTGACGTGCTGCGTTCGAAGGAACGGTTGCGCACCGGGTTGGCGGAGATCACTTTCGAGTCGGTCGAGCGCAACGCGGCCGACGCGCAACCGTGGATCACCCGCCTGGTGCGCCGCGAGCCCGACGCTGGTCCGCCGCTGCGATTCGACCAGCCGGCACGCCTCGCGCTGACCTGGCAGCACGACGCGGCCCGGCCGGTCGGCCCGCTGGTCGCCGTCGTGCGGGACAAGCCGAAGTGGGTCGACGGTTCGTCGTCACTCTCGTCGAGGTTGAAGGTCACGCGTCTGTCGGCCGAGGCGGGCGTTTGGCTTGACTCGCTCGACGAAGACTGGCACATCTGGGCGGATCGCGTCGTCGCCGACGCGGCCACGGAGCAGGCCACGCTATACGGCAACGACGAGCGGCCGGCCATCTTCTGGCGGGACGACGTGCTGTTCATCGGTAACGAAATCGTGGTCGATCAGAAACGCCAGACCGTCTTCGTGCCGGGCAAGGGCAAGATGGCGATGATCACGGGCAAGCCGAAAGCAACCGCCAAAGACGAGGCGTCCGACAAGGCCGCGGACCAACCGGCGACGCGACACCGCTTGACGATGCAGATCCCCACCGAGTTGAAGCGCGACGTCGGGCGCACGCTGGTCGTCGTCGCCTGGCAACGACAGATGCGTTACGACAACCTGGGCAACCGGGCTTACTTCGTCGGCGATGTCCGCACACAGACGCTGGGCGACCGCGACGTGACGGAACTGCTGGCCCACAAACTCGAACTGACGCTGGTCGATCGCGACAAGCCGAACGACGGGGCAAGCAAGACCAAGTCGCGAAGCGCAACAGAACTGATGGACGGCGGCAAAGACATCGCCGCGGCCGTTGCCTCAGCCGAACCGTCGGCGGACGGCAAGGGCAAGCCGGTGTCGTTTGTGGCTGAGAACTGGGCGGACCGACCGGGCGGGAAGCTCAACACGCGGTTCAAACTGACCGGACCAATCGTTTCGTTCGACCGGTTCGGCGCGACCGGCCGTGAGGGCGTGGTCGTGCCCGGCGCGGGGACGATGCTGGTCGAAGACTACCGGCCTGAAAAACTCGCCAAGAACGGCGACAACAAGAAGCCGGCCACCGCGGCGACGCCGGCCGGCAAGTTCACCGGTCGCGGCGCGACGTTGTTCACATGGCAGCGAAGCATGACGATCGACGCGGAAAGTAACGACGTGGACTTCATGGGCCAAGTGCAGATGGTCCACCGCACACTCGACAAAAAACACCTGATGCAACTCGACAGCAAGACGCTGCACGCCGATTTCCAATCGACCGGTGGGATGGCCGTGTGGATCGAAGGCAGCGGGCCGCAGCCGCGCTTCCAGAAGTTGCAGGCCGACGGGTCGGGCGGCGCGTTGCGCATCACAATCACGTCGACCGACAGCGCCGGCCGACGCCGCGTGCGTGAGATCACCAGCGACCATCTGAACTTCGACGACGCGACGCGCACGGTCACCATCGAAGCCGACCCGGGCCGTGTCAGCACGCTGACCGAAGTCGGCCGACCGTCGGGCGCGACGGCCACGGGCTTCACGTGGGACCTCGACCGCGACCGGTTCGAGGCCAAGAACGTGGGGGTCGGCCGAGCGCCGATCAGCCGGCAGGATTAGTCAACTGTCTGCGTTCACTTTTCGGGTGCCACACTTTGGCTTTGCAAAGTGTGGCACCCCAAACCCGAAGAAACAAGGCGGACAGAGAACTAGGCACAATCTGTCAATTCGATTTGATGCCGACGTAGGGTGGGCACTGCCCATCACGGAGCACGGCAACGCGAAGAGAAGACGTGGTGGGCAGTGCCCACCCTACTTTTCACACCGAGCTTAATCCCAACCCCTCGCTTTTTCGCGGGCGTTGGGCAACATATCAAATTGAGCGTTTACGCCGACTTCACGGCCCGCGCCAGCCGCGCGACGCCCTCATCGATCTGCTCGATCTCAGCCAACCCGAAGCTCAAGCGCATCTGGTGTGTCGGCACGTCGCGGGTCGGGTCGGGGCCGTAGCAGTATCCGCCGGGGACGTAGAGCATCCCCTCCTCGACCGCGCGCTCGAAGAGCCGGCCGTCGCGGCCGGTGTTGAAACGCTTCGGTAGCGACAGCCAGACGTACATGCCGCCCGTCGGCCGAGTCCAGGTCGTTTCGATTGGCTCGAAATCGCCCAGGTACTTGTCGAGCGCCGCCAGCAACGCGTCGCACTTGGCCTTGTACGCGGCGCGCAGCTCGCGCACGTGTTGTTGATACACGCCGGTGCGCAATGCGGCCAACAGCATGCACTGATCGAGATGCCCCGTGCCGAAGTCCTGGTTGCCCTTCTGTTCGAGTACGGCGTCGAGCAGGTCTCGCGGTAGTAGGCCGTAGCCGGTCTTGACGCCCGGCGCGAACGGTTTGCTGAACGTCTGCACGAGCGCGACCGTGTCGCCGTCTTCGTCAAAACGGCGGATCGAAGGCGGCGCGTCACCCGCGTAGCCAAGCTCGCGGTAGGCTGCGTCTTCGAGCAGCAGGATGCGGTGTTCGGTCGAGTACTTCTTGACGATGTCGAGCAACGCCGGCCGACGCTGGGCCGACAGGGTGATGCCCGTCGGGTTCTGGTGGTAATCGACGACGTAAACGATCTTGACACGCGGCAGGTCGCCCGCCTCGGCCAACTCGGCGAGCAGCGCGTCGAGCTTCTCCGGGATCATCCCGTCGTCGTCCATGTCGACGCAGCGCACCTGCGTTCCGAACGTCGACAGCGCACCGGTGTAAACGAAATAGCTCGGCCAACCGCAGATCACAATGTCGCCCGGGTCCAGCAACACGTCGTTGATGAGGTACAGCAACTGCTGGCTGCCGTTGGTCACGACCAGGTCGTCGGCCGACGCGCCGAACTCGTCGACGCTCATCCCGTCGAGGGCGGCCAGGTGCTCGACCAAAGCCTTGCGCAGGTCAAGCGAACCGGCCGTCGTGTCGTACTGCAACGGCGTGCGCCCCTCGGGCGTGTCGTGCAGGATCGCCTTGAAGAGTTCGGCCGTCTCAGTCGCGGGCAGCGTTCGGCCGTCCACAAATCCGGCGGCCAGTGAGATCAGGTCCGGTCGACGCAGCGCCGTCGTCATCAGGAACGAGATCGGCTGCGGGGTCGTTCGGCCGGCCCGCTGTGAGAATCGGTATGTCGTCGAGACGTCCTGCATCGCCCCTTACTGTACGCGGCCGTGCGTTAACATGGTCGGTCCTAACGCCCGCGTTCGAACGGATTCCATAGAAGTGAGTCCGATTACAATGCTGGTCTGTGTCTGGCATCATGCTCGTCGACCGGTGGCCCGGCAGGATGAAGAACGAGCTGTTTTGGCGTGTGTTTCCCAGTTGATCGGCGAGCTTCCATGCAACCGAAGCGGCATCGGACTTGGAATCTGAGGGGAGGCGGTTCTATTGTCCGTACAGGAGTTCGGCGATGTCGCCGGGCGAAGGCCCTGAGAGGAATGGCCGGACACTCGGCTCAACTCCCCTTCCCACCTGACCGGCACACAAGCCCCGAGCATATGTCCAAACCACACTTGGAAGCGCTGAACGCCGGCCTCGCCCGCAGACGGCCGATCGCCGTCCGACTGGTCGCGTCGCTTGTCCTGTTGTCAACCGCCCTGCTGCTACCTGCCTGCGACAATGGCGACTCGCCAGCGAACAAGCCCAGCGCGAACACGCCAACCATCCCCATCTCCGAGTTGCTCGAAAGGGCGACCTACGTCGGGCGCGACGCGTGCGTCGAATGTCACCAAGAGGAGGCCAACAAGTGGGCCGGCTCGCACCACGACATGGCCATGAAACGGCCGACCGACAAGACGGTCGTCGGCGACTTCAACAACACGTCGTTTGAGCACTTTGGCCTCGTCACGTCGTTCAGCCAAAAGGACGGCAACTACTACGTCGAAACCGAAGGCCCGACTGGGCAGATGGAGACGTACAAGGTCAAGTGGACTTTCGGCATCGAGCCGTTGCAGCAGTACCTGATCGAATTCCCCGACGGCCGTGTGCAATGCCTGAACGTCGCGTGGGACACGGTCAACAAGAAGTGGTTCAGCGTCTACCCCGACGAGCGCATCAAGCACGACGACCGTCTGCACTGGACCGGCCTGTACCAGAACTGGAACCACATGTGCGCCGACTGTCACTCGACCGACGTGCGCAAGAACTTTGATGTCGAGACAAACACGTTCGACACGACCTTCCGCGAAATCAACGTCGGCTGCGAGGCGTGCCACGGCCCGGGCAGCGAACACGTCAAGTGGGCTAGGGCCGCGTCGAAGGAAGAGTTGGCGTTCGGCAAGCCGCAGGGCTTGACGACCAAACTGAAGGGCAAAGAAAACGCCAAGGCGCAGGTCGACGCGTGCGCCCAGTGCCACTCACGCCGCCGCGTCGTTTACCCGGAGTACAAACCGGGCAAGCCGTTCCTCGACCATTACACGCCCAGCCGACTGTCGCTCGGCCTGTACCACCCGGACGGGCAAATTCAGGACGAGGTGTACGTCTACGGATCGTTCCTGCAGAGCAAGATGTACCACAAGGACGTGCGCTGCGCCGACTGCCACGACCCGCACACGACCAAACTCTTGGCTGAAGGCAACAACCTGTGCATCCGCTGCCACGACGCGCAGAAATTCAACGGCCCGCAGCACCACTTCCACCCGGTCGAGTCAAAGGGCGCACAGTGTGTCGAATGCCACATGCGGGACACGACGTATATGGTCGTCGACCCGCGACGCGACCACAGTTTCCAACTGCCCCGCCCCGACCTGACGGTCAAGCTCGGGCTGCCCAACGCGTGCAACGACTGCCACAACGACCAGACGCCGCAGTGGGCGGCCGATCATGTCGTCAAGTGGTACGGGCCGAATCGGCCGAACGACCCGCACTTTGCGGTCCCGTTCGAGGCGGCACGTCGCGCGCGGCTCGAAGCGTTGCCGCAGTTGATCACGATCGCCCGCGACGCGGAACGCCCAGCCATCGTGCGTGCCACCGCGATTGAGCTGATGGCCGGCTACGACATGGACGACGCGGCCGACACGATCTTTGCCTTACTCAATGACCCGGAGCCGCTCGTGCGCGGAGCCGCGGCCGAGATGTCGCAGGCGCTCCAGCCGGTGCGCATGCTGCGCGGCGTGACCCCGCTGCTGGACGACCGGTTTCGATATGTTCGTATGGAAGCGGCGCGGGCGCTGCTGCCATTCATGCGCAGCCGACTGCAAGGTTTCAGCTCGGCAGACACCGAGCGTTTCCATGCTGTGCTCGAAGAGTTGAGCAAGCTGCACAACGCAATGGGCGATCAACCCGCGACACACTTGCACAGCGGGTCGGTCCGCGAGATGGCGCGAGACTTGCAGGGCGCGGAGGCCGACTACCGCATGGCCCTGCGGCTCGACCCGCTGTTCTTCCAGGCGTACGTCAACTTGGCCGAGTTGTACCGACAACAACAGCAGTTCGAAAAAGCCGAGCAGGCTTATCGAGACGCGATCCGATCCGACCCGACGCACCCGCAGGCGCGAGTCAACCTCGCGCGGTTCCTCAATGAACGCGGCCAGGCAGACGAGGCGGAGAAGGAGTTGCGCGAAGCGGTCAAGCTCACGCCCGATACCGATGCCGCGCGCTATCTGCGCGCCACGACGTTGCAAGACCTGGCACTGCTCGTCGCGCGCGACGACACGCGCTACGACGAAGCCCAACGCCTGCTCAAAAACGCGATCGACCAGGCGCCGAATCAGTCGCGGCTCTACTACAACCTCGGGCAGGTGTTGCGACTGCTCAAGCGGACAAATGAAGCCGAACAGGTCATGAAAAAGGCGCTGGAATTGCGGCCGACATCGACGGATTACGTCAACGCCTTGGCCCACTTCTACTACGAGTTCGGCCGACACGACGAAGCCGTGCACTACATCGAACGCTTGCAACAACTCGCCCCGGCCGACCCGCAGGTGCGGCAATGGGTCCAGCAGTTCCGCGCGGCCCGCGACGCGGCCAAAGACGGCCGGTAATCGCTGGACACACTTGGACCATCACCGACAAATCTGACGCCAATAGGTCCTTCCGGAACGTACACTTCCCCAAGCATTGGCGTGATCCGGTGGGACAGCGAAGCGAAGGCCCTCTGTCGTGCTTGAGATACCATGCGCACCCCCCGAGGCGGCACTTGCGCAACCGCCGAACAGCAATGAGAGGACCCATTCGGGTTGCGCCCGTAGCAGCGGACAAGGAGTGCGGCATGCAATGCCAACATTCAACAGTCACCAACCGTTCCCTTAGGGTTGCAGCCAGGGGACAGTTGGTTCTGTTTAGCCGGGTGAATTGTTGTACAGACGATTAGAATGGAAAGTAGACATAGTCCGACCCGATTCTTCGAACATGGGTTGCATGATCACAAGCCACTGGGATGACGCAGATGAGACACTTACTGCACCGACTTTCTGCAATCGTGTTTGCTGCCACGACGGTAACAGTGCCGTTACTCAACGGCATCTCAGACGCGTACGCGGAACAAGAGCGGTTCCCGAACATCATTCTTTGCATGGCCGACGACCAGGGCTGGGGCGACGTCGCGTACAACGGGCACAAGGTGCTGCAAACGCCCGTGCTCGATGAGATGGCCGCGAAAGGCCTGCGCTTCGACCGTTTCTACGCGGCCGCGCCCGTCTGTTCGCCGACGCGCGGCAGTGTGTTGACCGGGCGACACCCCAACCGATTCGGCTGCTTCTCGTGGGGCAGAACGTTGCGGCCGCAAGAGATCACGATCGCCGAGGCGCTCAAACAGGCCGGCTACACGACCGGCCACTTCGGCAAATGGCACGTCGGGTCCGTGCGGGCCGACAGCCCGGTTTGCCCGGGCAACAGCGGCTTCGACGTGTGGTATTCCAGCCCGAACTTTTATGAGAACAGCCCGATCCTCAGCCACAACGGCAAGGCTGTCGAAACGCAGGGCGAAAGCTCGATGGTCACGGTCGAACTGGCGGTGCCCTTTATGAAGAAGGCACGCGACGACAAGAAGCCGTTCCTGGCTGTCATCTGGTTCGGCAACCCGCACACGCCCAACGTCGCGACGCCCGAGCTGCAAGCCCTGTACGAAGGTCAATCGAAGAAGCTGGCCAACCTGTACGGCGAGATCACCGGCATCGACCGCGCGATGGGTCGGCTACGCACCGAGCTGCGCAGCATGGGCATCGCCGACAACACGATCGTCTGGTACACGTCCGACAACGGCGCGATCCCGGGCGGATCGACCGGCGGGCTGCGGGCGCGCAAGGGGAGCATCTATGAAGGCGGCCTGCGCGTGCCGGCGGTCATCGAGTGGCCGGCGAAGATCAAACGACCGCGCCGCACGAGTGTCAACGCCGGCACCGTCGATATATACCCGACGCTGATCGACATCGTCGGCCTCGACGTGCCGGGTCAGGTCAAACCGTTGGACGGCGTGAGCCTCGTCCCGCTGATCAACGGCAGGATGAAGTCGCGCGACAAGCCGATGGGTTTCTGGAAGCACAAGATCGGCGGCATCTCAACGCCCGCCGCACGCTTAATGAAACAACTGCTCGAAGAACAGGAGGCCGGCCAACAGACCCCCGCCAAAGACCTCAACGCCGCCGACGTGTCGAAGCAGTACGACGAAAACGACCTGCCCGGTCACAGCGCCTGGCTCGATGGTGATTACAAGTTGCACCGCATCGTCGGCCGGGGCGGTAAGGTCACATGGGAGCTTTATCACTTGGGCAACGACCCGTCTGAGAAGAATGACCTGCTTGAAGCGGAGCCGATGCGTGTCGAGAAGATGAAGGCCGAACTGCTCGCGTGGCAGAGGTCGGTCGTGCGAAGTCTGAACGGCGACGATTACAAGTAGGGTGGGCACTGCCCACCCATCGGACGACCAATGACGATTGTGGTGGGCAGTGCCCACCCTACACGGTCACCCCGCCTTTGTCGCCGACCGGCGTTCCAGAAACGCGCTGAGCAACTGTGCGTACGGTGTGTCCGTCCGCGCCAACTCGTAGCTGACATGTCGTTCGTGGCAACCGCGTCGCAACCGGTCGAGCCAGTCATTCATGCGATCCATGTACTGCGCTCGCAGCCGTCGCGGGTTGGCGATCAGCGAACCCGCCCCCTCCATGTCGCGGAACCGCGTGAGCCGTTCGTACGGGAACGAAAGCTCGTCCGGGTCCATGACGTGCATCACGATCACGTCGTGCCGTTTATGCCGAAGGTGACCCAGGCCGTGCGTGATCTTGTCGGGGTCATCAATCAGGTCGCTGACGACGACGACGATCCCGCGCGGGCCGATTCGGCCGGCCAGTTCGTGCAGCACGTCGCCGAGGCCGGTGTCGTTGTTCGGCTCGGTCTCGGCAAGCGTCTGCGTGATGGCGCGGAAGTGCGTGGCCGTGCTGCGCGCGGGGATGTGTCGGCGGATACCGTTGTCGACCAACGCCAGGCCGGCTGCGTCGTTCTGTCTAAGCAACAGATAGGCCAGCGCCGCCGTTAGGTACGACCCGTATTCCAACTTGCTCTGTCTTTCGCCGTCAGTAAACGCCATCGACTTCGACACGTCGAGCACGACCGTGCACCGGCAGTTGGTCTGCTCGGCGAACAGCTTGACATAGGGCTTGTCGGTCTTGGCCAGCAGCTTCCAATCGATCGATCGCGGGTCGTCGCCGAGCGTGTAAGGCCTGTGGTCGGCGTACTCGACGCTCGACCCGAAGTAAGGCGACGGGTGCAGGCCGGACAGGAACCCCTCGACCGCCTGCCGCGCGACCAGTTCCATCCGCGCGACGAGCGCCAGGCCAGGCGGGTCGAGATAGCGGTCGGCGTCGGGCATGGCGTGGCGTCAAATGGGAGGGCGAGGCTCCGTCCGAGCCGCGGTGAAGTCTGTGCATCGATTCGCGCCCAAGGCTCGCACGGAGGCTCGCCCTCCCGGCCCGAAGTCGCCCGCATACATCACAGCTCCGGCAACTGCTCGATCAGACGATCGATCACGTCGTCGGTGCTCACGTTCTCGCTCTCAGCCGTGAAGTTCGTCACCAGGCGATGCCGTAAGACGGGCTTGGCCAAGTCGCGCACATCGTCGATCGAAACGTTCGCTCGCCCGTCGAGCAGCGCCCGCGCCTTGGCGCCCAACAACAACGCTTGACACGCGCGCGGCCCCGCGCCCCACGTCAGGTAGTGGCGCACGAATTCCGGCGTATCCGTTTCCGGCGGCCGCGTCGCGCGGACGAGGCGTACCGCGTACGACGCGATCGGTCGAGCGACGATCACGCGGCGCACGACGTGCTGCATGTCGAGGATCATCTGTCGTGTGATCACCGGCTCCAGTTCGGTCGATGAGTCGTCCGTCGTCGTCAGCGCGACGTCGATCTCCTGTTCCAGCGTCGGGTAGTCGACGCGGATCTTGAACATGAACCGGTCGAGCTGCGCCTCGGGCAGCGGGTACGTGCCCTCGCTCTCGATCGGGTTCTGCGTGCCGAGCACGAAGAACGGCCTATCGAGTGAATAGCTCTGCCCGGCAACGGTGACCTGATACTCCTGCATCGCCTGCAACAACGCGCTCTGCGTCTTGGGCGGCGTGCGGTTGATCTCATCAGCCAGGATGATGTTGGCGAACAGCGGCCCCTGCACGAACCGCATCATGCGCTTGCCGGTTGTGTGGTCCTCTTCGAGGATCTCCGTGCCGGTGATATCGCTGGGCATCAGGTCGGGCGTGAACTGGATTCGGCCGAACTCCAGGCCGAGCAGTTTCGAGACGCTCGAGATCATCAGCGTCTTGGCCAACCCCGGCACGCCTTCGAGGATGCAGTGGCCCTGGCACATCAGGGCGAGGATGATCAGGTCGATCACGCGGTCCTGCCCGACGATGACCCGCCCCATCTGCTCGCGCAGCCGGCGGTGCGCCTCGGCCACGTTCTCTGCGACGGCGAGTACCTGCGGGTCGTGCGATTCAGTCGTGCCGGGTGTCGTCGTGTCAAGCATGGGCGTGTCTGCGGTGGAGCGGTTCATCCATCACCTCCACCCTGATCGTGTCGTGAGATTCCGCGCAGAATCGTGACAGGCGAAACAATGATATTAGGGCAATGCCACATTGCATACCAGTACTGAATGACGCGGGTCAAGGCTTGCTCTCAATCACGATCGGGATGCGGATGAACTTCGCGACCTTGTCCGGTTGATCCGGCTTCTCCAAGTCAACCTCGAACGGCCGAGCGATGCTGTTGCCGGACGGGTCTTCCAACGACGTGTCGACGATCAATTCGTAGCGGCCGGCGGGCCAGGGTTGGGTAGGCGTCGCTTCCCACGTGTGTTCGCTGTGCTTGACCGAGCGCCCCCAATCGAATCCGTCCGGCAGCCCTTCAATGTCGATCGCGCCGAGCAGGATCCAATAGTCCAACGATTCGAGGAAGTCGATCGTCAATGGCTCCCGCGTCCCGGCCCGAGGCGTCTTGATCTTCCACTGGTTCGGGTCGGGCTGGGCCGTGTCGGCCTTGGTCGCGGTGAAGGTCTTGCTCACCCGCTTACCCAGCGGTCGGCCCAAACCGTCCGGCCAATCGGCGTCGATGACGAACGTGTAACGCTTGCCGGCCACGAGCACGGGCCCGGCGACCTCGCGCGGCTTGAGCCCCTGCTTCACACGCCCGGGGTCGAACAGGATCGTCAGTCGGTCGCCGTAAGTGTCCCACAACACCTCGGGTAATTCGAGAAACGGCTGGTCGATCTTGCGACCGGACTCGTCGTACAAGTGCAGGTATCGATAGACATCACCCATGCGCATCTGCACGTGCGGTGCGAACGTGACATAGATGCGCAGCAGGTTTTCGGGCAACCGGTCGCTCGACGGGTGGATCGCAACAACCCGCGCGGGCGGGGGCGGGTTGTCCTCAGATAGGTGTGTCAATGTGGTGAGACGTTGGCCGATGGGCGGCGATCCGTCCGCCAACGGCGGCGGCGTGTAAACCGCTTCGTATGCCCTGTCCTTCTCCCAACCGAACCGCGGCTCGAATCGCAGCACGCCGTCGACGACGCTGTAACGACCGATCATCGGCGTGGTCAATGGCTGCGGCCCGACATCCGTGGGCGGAGCGGGCACACCGGGCCGATGAATAGGTTCAAAGAGGCCGGGTCGTACATACACGGCCAACGTCTGTTTCCAACGCTCGTCGTGTATCGGCCAGGCCGCGATCGTCGCCAGCGTGGCTTCGTCCAACCCATGAACTTCGGCGACACCCGGAACGACCCACGTGTTGATGTCGATCCTCGGCCCACTCGCCTCGCAGCCAACAAACAAACCGGTCACACACGAAACGCATAACGAACGAAGCACGGCCGAGGCCGCGCTTCGTCGTGTGCGTTGGGTTGAGGCTCGCACAGGTTGGTTCATGTCAATGGGTATCCGTCAGTCGATTGAATCTGATTGTCCCTGAGCCGGGTCCAGGTCGGGGTGGCTGGGGTTGCTGCTTTGAGCAACCCCGGACGGTCGGCCTGTCTCGTCCAAACACGAATGCGCGATGCGCGGTGCAAGGACGCTCGGCCGTGGTTGATCAGAGCCTCAACCACAGCCACCCATTGCTTGGGTCGTAGCGATCAGGGTCTTCGGAAAGACCCGGTTTCTGCCCCATCGATGCATCTCAACACGCAAGCCGGTCACTTATCAAGCCAAATCTGTGTCCATCTGTGTCCATCTGTGGTTCCATCCCGGCTCACGGCAGCGCGACCGTCTTGAGGTCCGCGTTCCCGTCTGCCTCGACGAGGATCACCGCGTGGTCATTGTTCAACTTGTCCAGTTGCGTGACGTTCGTCAGCGACGCGATCGTTTCATACTCCTGACCGGCCTTGCCGCTGACGCGTGTCTCGATGTGCTTCTGCGTGTCCAGGCCCTTGGTCGGGATCTTCATCACGCCGCGGGAACTGTTGGCCATCAGCAGGAATCCCTGCCCGCCCTTCTTGTACGCGATGATGTCGAGCGGGCGGTTGCGGTTGCCCAACTCGGCGACGGTCGTGCCGCGGACTTTCTTGCCCGGCTGCAAGTCGGCCAGCGGGATGCGGACCAGCGGCGTGCAGGTGTATGCCGCGATGATCTGCGGGTCGCCCGCCAGGTCGATCGGGACGAACGTGCGGACGGGCGACCGCGTCTCGTACTTGCCGTGCGCGCCGTGGTAGATCTCGATGGCCGTGCCGCCATGCAACTCCTTGAACGGGAACGGCACCTCGCGCAGGTTCGACGCAAACTGCTCGTTCGACAGGCCGGCGATGATCACCCGGCCGTCCACGTACGCCAGGTCGGTCACGGAGAACAGCCGGTTGTTGCGCTGGCGTCGTCCGGAACCGGTCGTCTTGTCTTCGGGCGCGTTGGGGATCGACGCGCTGGACATCCGCACGTTGCTCAGCGCGAACTCGCTGATCTTGCCCGCAAGCGTCACACGCATGACGATCGGCTTGCCGCTGCGCGTCACGGCGAGGTAGACCGTGCCCGTGATCGGGTTCGCGGCCATGTCGACGATACGAACGTTCGACGCCGACGTGCCCAGCATCGACGCGATCTTGCCGTTGATGCCTGGAACATTCACTTCGCCCTTCGCCGCGTCGGCCGACTCGTTCGTCGCAACCGCGTAGATCGTCGCCGCCTTCGGGTCCGAAATCAGCAGCACGCCTCCCGGCCCAAACGCCAGCGGCCCGACCGACTTCAACTCGACGCTGCCGGCCTTGAGGCCCAGATCAGCGCTCGCCACACCAGCGGGCAACAAACAGGCGGCAATCAACACTACAAGCGGTAACCAGGTTCGGCGTGTCATGATCGGCTCCAGAGTTGGGGAGAGGGCAAGAGGAAAAAGGCATGGTAACAAAGTCGTTTTGTCTCCCGCGTGAACCGTGCGTGCGCCGCCAACCGACCCAAAACCGCGACCCGCGCTCGGCCGTGTCCGCCCTCGGGGGGTCCTCCCCCTCCCCCCAATGGCGCGTTTGGCCGGCAAACCCATATCGTGCCATCGCTTACAACAAACATGTCGTTTGTCACCCGGGCGTCCGCCCCCTTCCCTCGTCGCGTGAAGCTGACTTGGCATGTCCGGGCATGTCACAAAACGCGACCGAACGACACCGTTGATCGGCCGATTCGAGCCGGTTGGACACGTCGGATTGAGTGGGAAAACGCGCGGCACCAATAGGGGACGGCGCGCAAGGCGTGTGCGCACAAACGCGAACCAAAACACTGAATTCAACACCGTCAGTTAGACTTGTCCGCCTGAACTCGCATCAAGACAGCACCCCCAACCGCCCCACCCGGAGCCCGCCATGAAGCTCTCGCTCGCCACCCTGACCGTCGTCCTCATGTTTACCACCGCCGCGCAGGCCGAGCAGAAACTGCTCACCGTCGACATGGTCAAGGCCTACAACGGCTACCACAAGACCCAGTCGGCCGAGGCCGCATTCCGCAAGACCGTCGAACAGGTGCAGGCCGAGATCAAACGACGGGTCGACGCCGGTCGGGCCCTGGCTAGTCAGATCAACAAGATGCGGGCCAAGCTCAAGAGCCCCGACCTGCCCCAGGCGTCCGCCCCCGCGCTGCGGGCGGACATCGAGACCCAGATCAAAAAGATGCGTCGCATGGAGGCCGAACTGGCTGACTACCGCAAACAGAGCAGCCGCACGTTCGAGCAGAAGCGGCAGGCCATTATCAAACTCTACACAGCCGAAGTCCGCGACGCCGTGGCCAAGATCGCCAAAGCGCGCCAGGCCACGATCGTGCTGAACGCCGCGGACAAGAACACCGTCGTCTACGCCATCGACGCGGTGGATATCACGGACGAGGTGGTGAAGCTGGTCAACGCGGATCAGCCGAAGTAGAGGCAAGTCCGTGCAACAACTGAATCGATGAATCCGCCCCCTTCCGACTTGACCAGCACACCATCGACATCCCGCATCCTCGGCCTCGACGTCGCACGGGCGTTTGCGATCGGCGGGATGGCGTTGATTCACTTTGCCATGGTCTTGTCGAGCGCCGACTCGGACTCGGCGCTCGGCTGGTGGAACGACCGGCTGGCGGGCCGGCCGGCCACGGCGTTCATGCTGTTAGCCGGCATCGGCGTTGCGCTGCAAGCGGCCCGCCCGCTGGACGCGACACGCCGTCGCCTGTGGCGGCGTGGCTTGTTCTTCCTCGCGGTCGGCTACCTCAATCTGCTGATCTGGGACGGCGACATCCTGCGCGTGTACGGCGTCGCCTACCTCGCGGCCGTGCTGTTCATCGCGTGCAACAAACGCGTGCTGTGCGCGCTGTCGGCCGCGTCCGTTGGCGCGTTCCTGGTGCTGGGCGTGTTGATCGATTTCGAGACCAACTGGGACTTTGACACGCTGCACTACGCGAACCTGTGGACGCCCAAGGGCGCGGCGTTGAACCTGTTCTACAACGGTTTCCGAGCCGTCTTCCCCTGGCTTGCGGTCTTCGTGTTCGGCATGGTTATCGGCAAACTCGACCTGCGATCCAGGTCCGTTCAGAAGAAGCTGATCGGGTTCGGCCTGCTGTGCTGGGCGGTCGCGGAACTGGCTTCGTTTGCGATCCGGCGGAGCCTGTACGGCACGCCCGATCTCGACGATGAAACGATCGACGCGCTGTTCGGAACGGACTCGCTCCCCGCGATGCCGCTGTTCCTGCTTTCGAGTTGCGGCCTGGTCGTCGCCGGCATCGCGGCGTGTGTTTGGCTTGCGCAGCGCGAGCGCGTCGCCAAGTGGAGCAGGCCGGTGGCCTCGGCCGGTCAGTTGGCCTTTACGTGGTACATCCTGCACATCCTGTTGGTCATCGCGGGCGGTTGGCTGACCGGTTTCGACGGCGACATGCCGATGTTGGGCGCGTGGATCGTTTCTGCACTCTTCTTCGCGGTCATGGTCGTTTTGTCAATGCTGTATCGACGCCGCTTCCGCCTGGGACCGTTGGAGTGGGTACTGAGAAAAGTCGCCACTTGATGCCTTGCATGGTCGTGTCTCACAACACAACCGAGTATTAAAAACCCCGCCTCAATCGGCGGGGTTTGTTTTATGAGAAAACTGTGTGGACGCGATCATGCCGCTTGACGGCGTCGGCGTCGGCCGAGCAGGCCGATCGCACCGATGCCGAGCAAGCCGAGCGTCGCCGGCTCGGGGACGGGCGCGGTCGGCAGGCCGGCGATCAGGACGAAGTCCACGTTGCCGCTGCCCGGGCCGTCGGAGAACAGCAGGCCGTTGACGATGTCTCCCTCGAGGTAGCCCAGGTCCGACAAGTCGATACCCACGCCGACCCAGGGCTGCGACACGCCATTGCCGGCATTCCAGGGGCCGGCGATGAACGCGCCCAGCGAAGAGGAGTCGGGCGTGACGAGCTGTGTCGGCAGGTTCGCGCCGGTGATCGTGTAATCGCCCGGCGTCACGAAGAGCGAGCCTTCCACGCCGTCGATCCGGTTGACGAGAAAACCGTCCACATCGCCGAACCCGTTCGTCGCGATGTCGAACACCACCAGGTCGATGCCCGGTCCGTTCTCCAGCCTGCGGTCGAAGTTGACACCCAGACCATTGATGTTGGCGTTGGCCGGGCCAAGCGATGCTTGCTCAGCAGCCGTGAGGGTCCCCGCGCCGCCGGGGTTGATCAGACCGGTGTTCAACGCCAGATCGCCGTCGATCAACGACGTGCGGAGCGCGCCGCCCGGGTCGGCCGCGCCAGGGCTGAGCACCGTGTTGCTGTTGCTCGCGGCGTGCAGGTGAAAGACCGTCACGCCAACCAGGTCGGCCGCGTCGATCGTGCCGCGCAACGCCGTCGTCACGCTCGTCAGATTCGTCAGGTCGCCCACATCCATCGTGGTCGCGGCGGTGAGACTGTCGCCGAGTCCGGAACTGGCGACCACGACCGAAGGGTCTGCCCCGCTGCTGGTCACTCGCACGCCGATCACGCTGGCCTCGCCCAGGTCGCCGCTGATGTCCACACCGAAACCGAAAAGGTCCGCGGCGGCGATGTCCGTCCCGCTGGCGCGGATCGTATCGGCGTCGAGCCCGATGTTGTTCGCCGTAATGCTGGCCGAACCACCCAACACCGGCGCGGTCGCCGTGCCGCCGGTGATGGCTGTGACCGTCCACGTGTCACCCGTCGTGATGTCAAAAAGGAACACGTCCGGCTGCGCGCCGTTATCGACAATCGTTTGGCCGAACATCACGTTGACCGGCGTCGTGAAACTCGGGTCGGTGTACCCGGTCGTGACGTCCGCATTTAGCAACACGTCCGACAGCCCCGTCGGCGTCGCGCCGCTGTTGTTCTGACCCTCGTACAGGTTGTTCGGGATGAGCACGGCCCCACCGCCGGTGATGTCCACGTCCGTCGGCACGATCAGGTCGCGGTGCTGGATGCCGTTCGACGTCACGCGGATGATGTTGGCCACGTCATCCAGGTCGTCCGTGCCGTTGAAGCGATCGGTCTGGATCGATGTCACGACGACCGCCCGGCTGACCTGCGGCAGGAGTAGCATGGAAGTGGCGGCGACAACAACCAGCAACGCACGGATCATCCGGGTAGTCATCATTTCGTCTCCATTTCAGATGACGCAATCGAGTAGTCTTAGACGGCCTTTCCGACGCGGGATCGGATCGGCGAGCCTGCAAAGCATACCCGACACTCCCCCTCAGGTCCACGCCGACCGAGTCCAGATAGTGCACCATTTGGGGACGAGCGCTTGTCTCGTGCCACGGCCGCGTCGCCCGTGCGGTTCATCGAGGGGTTTCGCACTGCCGACACGACCGTGGCACGAATCCCGATGTCGCAGTCAACCACGCCCCCGCCTCGCGGTCCCGCCCGTCGCCGTTTGGCGGTACTCGCTGGGCGACATGCCCACGTCGCGGATGAACACCTCGTGCATGCGGATGGCGTTGCGGAACCCCGCTTCCTCCGCCACCTGTTTCACGAGTAGGTCGGTCTCAGCCAGCAGGCGTTGCGCTTTGAGCGTGCGGAGTCGGCGGATCTCCGCGGCGACCGACCGGCCCGCCGCCGCGCGGAACCGGCGCTCCAGTGTTCGGCGCGAAACGCACGCCGCGGTCGCCACGTCGTCCACATCGAGCCGCTGACCGACGCGCGTCTCGATGAAACGCATCGCGGCGGCGACGACGTCGTCTTCCACGGCGAAGAAGTCGGTCGAGTCGCGGGCGATGATACCGGTCGGCTTGAGAAACTTGTGGTGCGGGCTTGGGGCCGCGCCGTCCATCAATCGGGTCAGCAGCTTGGCGGACTGATAGCCGATCTGCTCATAGTTCACCTCGATCGACGAAAGCGACGGCGGCGGCATCGTGCTGATCAGCGGCTCGTTCGAGAGCGTGATGATCGCGACGTCTTCCGGCACACGCAGGCCTTTGCGCCGGCAGGCGTTCACCACGTACCGCGACGTCACGTCGTTGAACGCGACGAACAACGCGATCGGCAGCGTCCATGAATCGATCCACTCATCCAACGCCGCCTGGAACCGCGACCAGGCGCCGGCCGACTGGTAAAACCGCCGGGCGACGTGCGCGCACTGACACGTGCATTCATGCGACTCCAGAACCTGGTGAAACGCGCCGGACATCACCTGGTGCGCCAACTCGCGCGACACGCCCAGGCAGCCGAACCGTCGGTAGCCGCGATCGATCAGGTGCTCAGCCGCGAGTCGGCCGACCTCCGCAAACTCGGGGAACACGCCCGGCAGGTCGTCGCGCACCGGCGAGGTGAACCACACGTTGACCAGCGGCACCTCCGCCGCCGCGGAGTGCTTGGCCAATTGAGCGTCCGCCCGCGCGATGATGCCGTCGAACCGCCCCATCAACCCGTCATTCGGGCCGAGTTCGCTGAAAATGAACTCGTCCAACTCGCACTGCCAGCCCGCGTCCTGCGCATACCGCTGGATGCCCGCGAACACGTCGAGGTGCCGCCGGTAAGGCCAGGTCAATTCCAACATGACGCCGATACGCTTACTCATGGCTCTGTCAGGTCAATCGGAAGGCGGGCGCACAAGCGGACAATATTGTCGTGTAATCGTACACACACAAAACTATAATCGAAAGCGGCCGGCGTGAATACTGAGCCTGCCCGACCGGTGCATGGGAGTCCGTCGATGGGACCGATGCCGAGCCGAATACCCCTGCTGATCGCCGCCTGCTGCGCGCTGTGGCCCGCCAAGGCCATAGACGCGGCCGAGCAGACCGCGTTCGACGACCCTCAACAATTCGTTAAACGGTACTGCATGACCTGCCACGGGCAGGACAAGCCCAAAGGTGACCTGTCTCTGCACGACCTGGGGGCCGTCTCGGACAAGACGGCCGACACCTGGGAAGACGTGCTCCAACAAGTCGCCACCGGCGAGATGCCGCCGAAGAACAAAAAGCCGCAACCGACGGGCGAAGACCGACATGAGGTGATCCGTGTGTTGATGCGCTCGCTTGCTGCGGTCGGCCGAAACCCGCACATGCCCGGCGGGCCGTTGCCCGGCGACGGGAACCTGGTCGATCACGAACAACTGTTCAGTGGGCGACACCAAGGCCCCGCGTCGTCGCCGCCGCGCTTCTGGCGGAAGAGTCAACCGCAGTACGACGCGCTGATGGAGCGACTGTGGGTCATCCCGAAACTGCGTTACGAAAAGACGCACCGCCGAAACGACCCGAAGTGGGCGGCCTACAGCTACAGCCAACCGTTCACGGGACTCGACCCCGAGCATTTCACGAACTACTCGGGCCGGGTCAACGCCGACGAAGCGACGCTGCGTGCGTTGATGAATGCCGGCGCGCAGATCGCTGAACGACTTACCTCTGACAAGACGTCGTACGCGAAGGAGCACCAACCGCCACACGCCGTGGGCATCCCAAGCATCCGGCGCAACAGCCCGTGGGAGAAGTTCAAGGTCGAGCCGCCGAAACGACCCGCGTCGTTCGAGCCGTTTATCACGACCAGCGCCGACGACAAAGCAACGCTGTCGGCCGAGCAACGACGCGCGGCCGTCGTCGACGTGTTCAAAGTCGTGCTCAATCGCCGGCCGACCGACGACGAGGCGAAGCGGTACGGCGGACTGCTCGACCGCACGATCGACAAGAGCGGCCCATTGGCGGCGTTGCGCGGGCTGATCACGGCCGTCTTCGTCAGCCCCGAGTTCGTGTTCCGCATGGAGCTTGGCTTGGGTGACAATGACGAGCACGGCCGACGCATGCTCGCGCCGAACGAACTGGTCTACGCGATCGGCTACGCCCTGTCGGACAACGGCCCGGATGAGGCGCTGCGACAGGCCGCGCGTGACGGCAAACTCAAGACCCGCGCCGACGTCGAGCGCGAGGTGCGCCGCATCCTGGCTGACAGGTCGATCGAAAAGCACCGCCGACTGCGCTTCTTCCAGGAGTTCTTCGGCTACCCGCACGCCCACGACGTGTTCAAGGACAAGGGCGGCTGGAACCTCGAGGTGCAGTACCTCGTCCGCGACGCGGACATGCTCGTCGAACACATCCTCGATCAGGACAAGGACGTCTTCGCCCGACTGCTGACGACCGACAAATACTTCGTCGCGTTCCCGTTCGTCGAAGACCCGAAGCTGTTCGAGGCGATCAAGGCGTTCACGATCGAGCAGACCAAGTCCGGCATCGAGCGGACGAAACAGCGCGGCCGAGAGATCACGGCGCCGAAAAAGGGCCAATACAGCCGCGCGTGGGCGTTGAAGCAGGGCTACCGACTCATCCCGCGCACCGTGCACAACGACGCGGGCGCGAAGGAGATGTCTTACATCCGCGTGTACGGCATCGACGGCGCAACGTTCAACTGGACGGACGATCAGCCGATCCCAGTGCCCGGCCGACGCGCGGGCATCCTGACGCACCCCGCCTGGCTCGTCGCGCACTCGACCAACTTCGACAACGATGTCGTCGGCCGCGGCCACTGGATCCGCACGCGGCTGCTCGCGGGCAATATCCCCGACGTGCCGATCGACGTCGAAGCGCAGGTCCCCGAAGAGCCGGACAGCACGCTCCGCCACCGCATGCGCGTCACCCGCGTAGAGCGCTGCATCCGCTGCCACCGCCGCATGGACCCGCTCGGTTTCCCGTTCGAGATCTACGACCACTACGGCCACTACCGCGAAAAGGAAATGGTCGGCGCTCGCAAGAACAAGGCGATGGACATCGACCCCAGCGGCGCGGTTCTCGACAGCGGCGACCCGTCGCTGGACGGCCCGGTCGACGACGCGATCGACCTGGTGCACAAGCTCGCCAGGTCGCCGCGCGTCCGGCAGTCGATCATCCGCCACGCGTTCCGCTACTGGATGGGCCGGAATGAGTTGCTCAGCGATTCGCCCACACTCATCGCGGCCGACAAGGCGTACGTCAACAGCGGCGGGAGTTTTAATGAGGTGATTGTTTCGTTGTTGACATCTGACTCGTTCTTGTATCGGAAGTGACTGAAACGCAAGCTATTTGTGTGCCACTGGCGGCTTGTCCGCCAGTGTACAAACCGAACGATCAATGCACTGGCGGACAAGCCGCCAGTGGCACACCAAGACACAATCACTCAACCAGGCACACCCACCATGCCCCTCAACCGACGACAATTCCTCGCGGGCACGACCGCCGGCCTCGGCGGCGCGACGTTGTCCCCCTTGATGCAATCCGTCCACGCCGCCATTGCCGCGCGGGCCGACGGGCGGGACAAACCACCGCTGCGATTCGTCTTCTGCATGAAGGCCAACGGCCTGTGGGCCGAGAACATTCAGCCCAAGGGCATGGAAGACAGGCTGCCGTTCAAGGTCGAGTACGACGGGCGCGGCCGACTCATCGACTCCAACAACGGCAACATCCGTAAGAAGGCTACGCCCGCCGCCGACCTGGCGTTGGGCAAGGACGTGCAACTCAGCGACGTGATGTCACCGCTCGAGCCCTTCCGGGACCGAATCAGCATCTTGCAGGGCGTCAACTCCGGCTTCAACGTCTATCACCTCGGTCAGTACCAGACGCTCGGCGCGTTCCAGGGCCGCAACCGCAACTCGTCCGAAACGCTCGGCCCGACCGTCGACTCGTTGCTCGCCAAGGCGTTCGCCGCGCCGGTGCCGCACGTCTGCCTCGGCCACGACCCGCGCTCGCCGTCCGGCGTCGCGTACGTGCCCATGTCCTGCGAAGGCGTCGGCAAACCGATCCCGTTCTACACCAAGCCCAAGCGCGCGTACAAAGACCTGTTCGGCGTCGTGGGCAGGGGCGCGGCCAAGGCGGAATACGACGCGCAGTCCGGCATCCTCGACTTCTTCGCCCAGGACGCCAAGCGTTTGCAATCTCAGGTCGCCGGCCCCGAACGCCAACAACTCGACCGCTACCTCAACGCGTTCGACTCGATCCGCCAAAGCCGCGTGAAAATCGAGGCGATGAGCGACCGCCTCCGCCAATTCGCCCCGCCCCCGCCGGCCGAGATCGAAGCCAACGCGACGATGAAGATCGGCCAGGGCAACGCCGAGATCGCCATCGCCGCCCTGCTCAGCGGCCTGACCAACGTCGTCACCCTCCGCTTCGACCTGCTCGGTTCGACCAGCTACCAGGGCATCGGCGGCCTGCACGGCGGCGTCGGCCACGGGCAGGTCAAGAACATCATCGATGCCCGCCGAAAGATCTGCACGTTCCAGTTCGAGCAGGTCGCCCGAATCGCCAAGGCGTTGCACGACATGCCCGAGGGCGACGGCACGATGCTCGATAACACCGTCATCGTCTACACGTCCGACAACGGCGAGACGCACCACTCGTCCGGCGTCAACTACCCCATCATGTTGTTAGGCGACCTGGCCGGCCGACTGAAGCGAGGCCGATACTTCGCGCCCGGCAACCCCGAAAAGATCGACCGGGCCAAGGACAAATACACCCGCCTCGGCGACGTTTGGGCGACGCTCCTCGCCGCCGCCGGTCAACCGCACGAGTCGTTCGGCATCCCGGTCAACGGCATGGCGCACGAGCCGATCGGGGCGCTGCTGGCGTAACGAACGCGCCGGCGCGATTGACAATCGAGCAAAACATCGGCTAAGTATTGGCACAGTCACCCGCCCCTTCGTTCGAGAGGCCGCCGATGTTTGACCTGTGTTTTCGATGCAACGATTGCCGCGCGCTCTTGTTCTTGCTCTGTGTCTGCGCCCCGCTCGCAGCGCACGCGGCCGCGCCGGCCCACGAGGTTGTGCAAGGGAGTGTGCGACTCCAGGGCATCGATGCGACCAACCCAATCATCTACGACAACGACTGGTGGTTCGACGTCTTTGACAACAACTACCTGTGGGCGCAGGCGAGCCTGGGGCACGCCAACCTGCGCGGCAACATCGTCACACGCGACATGTGGGACTGGCAGAAGGGCTATCAGTACAAGTTCGACCAATGCTGGAAAGACGCGCAGAAGGCGATCGACCTGGCCAAACGCGCCGGGCTCAAGAACATCCCCGACCTGACCCGTGGGTCGGACCGGGTCTTGACCCGGCCGGCCAGCGGGCGCATCGAGGACACGCAGCACTTCGCGACCGCAGGCAGCCGACTCATCGTGGCTGAGGCCAAGAAGGCGTCGCCGGAGAAGCCGCTGCTGGTCATCGCCGGCGGGCCGCTCACCACCGTTGCCAACGCGCTGCTGAGCAACCCCGAGATTGCCCCGCGCATCGTGGTCTTCAACCTGACGGTCAGTTCCTACGGCTACAACGGCAAGGACGCGTGGAGCCCGTACGTCGTGGCCAAACGAACCCGCTTGGTGGATTGGGCAACCGGAACCTTTTGGGACAAGAACAGCGTGTTCACCGCCAAGGACTTCGAACGGTTACCCAAGAACCCCTTCTGCGACGACATGCGCCGACTGATTCGATCGAACCTGGGACAAGCGAACCAACTGGGGGACGGCGCGCCCCTCGTCTGGCTCTGGCGGCACGACTGTTGGACCGGCGTCAAGCTCCGAAAAGCCACCTGGCGGGGCAAGTACGCGACGTTCGACCCGATCAAGGAGGGCGAACAGGCCGACGTACTGGATATCCCCAAGTCATCGACGAACATGAAGGCGTGCCGGGAGGAGTTCTTCCGTGTGTTGACCGACAAACGACTATTCGCCAAGTAAACACCCACCGATAGGCGAAAGGTTTACACAGACAATCGACACGTTCACGACCACGCGTAGTCCTTCTGCCTGCGGAATCCCTTGATGCGGATCACACCGCCGTCGTAAAGGTCCATCGTCGCGTAGCCGTTGTTCGATTCGCCGGAACCCTCGACCATCGCCGCGTGGACGCAGTAGTGGATGTCCGCAATCTGCCGGTGGTCGTTCTGGTGGCTGTGCCCCTGGAACACGGCCAACACCTTCCCCGACGCCTCCAGCACCTTCCGCACAGCCGCGGCGTTCTTGATGCCGTGCTGGTTCTTCACGTCGAGCCGCTGGTGAACGAACACCACGGCCTGCCCCTTCGCCGATTTCAGGTCGGCGCGTAGCCAGTCGATCTGGTCGGCCGGGATGTTCGCGTCGTACCACTTGAAGTTGGCGCGGTGATAGGGCTGACCGTCGCTGCGGAAGCACGCGTCCAGTATGACAAAGTGATACCCGCCCGCGTCGAAAGAATAATGCGACTTGGCCTGCCCGACGCCGCCGAGAAACTCCGCCTTGCTCAGTGTGTGGACGCAGTGGTTGCCCAACACATAGTGCTTCTTGCCAGGCAACGACGTGAACAGCTTGTTGACGCGCTTGAGGTACTTCTCCTCGACATCGACCGAGTCGGCCGCGTCGATGAAGTCACCCAACTCGACGACGTGGTCCGGGCGATCTTTGGCGAACTGCTCGCCCACCTCTTCAAGCTTGGCCAACGACTCGCGGTAATGCCGCGACCCGCGCGTCGGCTTGTCCGCGTAGTGCACATCGGTGACCAGCCCGATGCGAACCCGCCGCTTCGGCTCGGCGGCCAGCAGGCCATCGACCTGCGACCCAACAACCCCAACACCCAACAGCCACAACGCCCCGTCGCGCACAAACGCGCGTCGATCCGGCAGGGCCGCTCCAACTTTGTCTTGACGCATGGCGTGAGCCTCCGATGGATGGGTTAGATCGGTCCTGAATAGCCGACGCGAAGATACACGGGAGGGCGAGGCTCCGTCCGAGCCGTGGTGAAACTTGTGCGTTTGGCTCGCCCCGCGGCTCGGCCGCTCTCGGGAGCCTCTCCCTCCCAGCCGCTTGAAACGATCCGGCCGGTTTGAACAAGTAGAATGGTACCGCGACGGCTGACCGCCGCCGCGTCCGACCCGAGGCCCGCCATGACGCACCGAATCGCTTTGCTCGCTCTTCTGCTGACCGGCCCGACCGCTCTCGCGGCCGAGCCAAAACCGTCCCAGGCCGACCTCGACTTCTTCGAGTCGAAGATTCGGCCGGTGTTGAGTCAGCACTGTTATCAGTGTCACTCTGCTCAGGCGGCGTCGCAGCGTAAGCTCAAGAGCGAGCTGACGCTCGACACGGCGGCCGGCCTGCTCAAAGGCGGCAAGCGCGGCCCGGCGATCGTGCCGGGTAAGCCGGCTGACAGCCTGCTCATCAAGGCGATCCGACACCACGACAAGCTCAAGATGCCGCCCAAGGGCAAGCTCGGCGACGACGTGATCGCCAACTTCGAGCGGTGGGTCAAGCTCGGCGCGCCCGACTCGCGCACGGGCGAAGCGCTCGACCTGCGTCTGGGCGCGCCGATCGACATCGACGAAGGCAAACGGTTCTGGTCGTTCCAACCGCTCAAACACGCCGCGCCGCCGCAGGTCAAAGACAAATCGTGGTCACACAACCCAATCGACCGCTTCATCGCCGCGCGCCACGAAGCCCACGGATTGCAATCCGTGGGTGTCGCGCAACCCCAAACACTCATCCGCCGCGCCTACTTCGACCTGATCGGGCTCCCGCCGACCCCCGCGCAGGTCGACGCATTCGTCAAGCAATATGAACAAGACGCGCAGGCCGCCTACGCGCAACTCATCGACGAGCTGCTCGCCAGCCCGCGTTACGGCGAACGGTGGGGTCGCCACTGGCTCGACCTGGCCCGCTTCGCCGAGTCGAACGGCTACGCGTTCGACAAAGACCGCGCCAACGCGTACCGCTACCGCGACTTCGTCATCCGCGCGTTCAACGACGACATGCCGTACGACCGGTTCGTCCGCTTGCAGGTCGCCGGCGACCTGCTCGCCAAGCTCAATCCGACGACCCCCGAAGAGGCGCAGGCCGCGGCCCAGAAGATTGCCGCGACCGGCTTCCTCGTGGCCGGCCCGTTCACCACGCAGCAGACGCAGAAGGAACGCGAGCGCAGCCGGTATGAGCAGCTCGACGACATGGTTCACACGCTCGGCACGTCGTTGCTCGGCCTGACGGTCGGTTGCGCAAGGTGCCACGAGCACAAGTACGACCCACTGCCGCAGCCCGACTACTACCGCATGATCGCGATTTTTTCGCAGGTCGGTTTTGCCGACGTCGGCATCAACATGGAGCCGACCAAGTTCGCACAGTCCAAGGCCGCGTTCGACAAGGCACACGCGCCGATCGTCGCCGCAAGGACCAGTTTCGAGCAGGAACAACTGCCCGTCGCGTTGACGACCTGGCTCGACAACCGACCCGAGCACATGCCCGCGCCGGGCTTCTCGACCTGGCAGCACATCGGCCCGTTTCCGGCTGAGAGCTTCGACAAGGCGTACGACCAGGCGTTCGGCCCAGAAAACCAGAAACAGGTCGATCTCAAGAAGACGTTCGCCGATGGCAGGCTCAAGTGGACCGAGCAGCCGACGTGGAAAGACGGCGTCGTGCACAACACGCTGACCGGTGAGAACGCGGCGAACTACCTGTTCCGCGTCGTCGAGTCGCCGGTCGCGCGGAAGGTGACGTTATCACTCGGCAGCGACGACGCGATCCGCGTGTGGATCAACCGCAAGCACGTCCTGGGCAACAAGATCGGGCGAGGCGCGGCGGCCGACCAGGAGAAGGTCACGATCCCGTTGAAGAAAGGCCGAAACGAGCTGCTGATCAAGATCGTCAACGGCGGCGGCCCGTCGGGCTTCTACTTCAAGTCGTCGCTGGACGGCACGCCCGCGAACGTTGAGAAGATTCTCCAGGTCGCGCAGGACAAGTGGGACGACAAGCAACGCAAGCAGGTGCTCGACTGGTTCAAGACGACCGACGAGAACTGGCTGGCCCTCAACACGGCCGTCGAGGAGCACAAGAAGCAGGAGCCGAAGCCGAAGCTGACGATGATGTACGCAGCCAAGACGCGCGGCTCGACGTACAACTTCGGCGGCGACACGTACAAGGTCTATTACCTCAGTCGCGGCAACGCCGACAACAAACAGGGCGAAGCGCCGGCCGGCTTTTTACAGGTGCTCATGCGGTCGCCGAACGGCGGGCAGAGGTGGTTGGACGCGACGCAGCCCAATCAACAGAAACAGGCCAAGCCGTCACGGCTCGCGCTGGCGGACTGGCTGACCGACACGCAGCACGGCGCGGGTCACCTGCTGGCACGCGTGATCGTCAACCGGCTCTGGCAGCATCACTTCGGCCAGGGCATCGTCCTGACGCCCAGCGACTTCGGCACGCGCGGCGAACGGCCGACGCACCCCGAACTGCTCGACTGGCTTGCCAGCGAACTGATCCGCAACGGTTGGCGACTCAAGCCGATGCACCGGCTGATGATGACCAGCCGAGCGTACCGGTTGGGCAGCGGCGAGTACAGCGCAAGTGAAAAGGCCGACCCCGACAACATGCTCGTTTGGCGGCGTTCACCGCGACGGCTCGAGGCCGAGGCGATCCGCGATTCACTGTTCGCCGTGGCGGGCACGCTTGACACGACGATGTACGGCAAGGGCTCACTCGACGAGCGCACACCCCGGCGGAGCGTCTACCTGACGGTCAAGCGCAGCCGACTGATCCCGATGCTGCAACTGTTCGACGCGCCGGACGCGATGCAGAGCATCGGCAAGCGCGAGGCGAGCACGGTCGCGCCACAGGCGTTGGCGATGATGAACTCGCCGCTGGTCCGCGACATCGCCGGCAAACTCGCCGCCCGCGCACGACCTGATGCCAAGACCACGCTCGACGACGCGATCGCCAACGCGTACCGCATCGCGTTCTCAAGGCCGCCCACGGCCGACGAACTGGTCCGTATGAAAGGCTTCATCGAACACCAAGCTAAAGCGCGCGGCGGCGGCAACGCCGAAGCGCTGGCCTTCCGCGACGCGTGTCACACGCTGTTGTGTATGAACGAGTTTGTGTACGTTGATTAGAAGGAACCACCGATGAACACAGATCAACACAGATGGGGAGCGGAAAGCCCGCGGACGGCGGTCCGCGGGCGTTAGGGGTGAACGTATTACTTAATCAATTGTCTTCATCTGTGTCCATCTGTGTTCATCTGTGGTTTTAAATCAAAAGGCGACGAAAACATGACCGATCGCGCATCATCGTTTCTCACCTCACGCCGACGTTTCCTCGAACGGGCCGGCCTCGGCTTCGGGTCGTTGGCGTTCACGTCGTTGTTGCACCAGACTGGTGCGGTCGCGTCGTCGGCGAGCGCGACGAACCCGCTTGCTGCACAACACCCCCACTACTCGCCCAAGGCCAAGGCTGTCATCTGGCTGTTCCAGACCGGCAGCCCGTCGCAGGTCGATACGTTCGACTACAAGCCCGTGCTGCAAAAACGCAGCGGCGAGAAGCTCAACGGGGCCGACCCGAAGACTGGGTTCTTCACGACGACGGGCAAGTGCCTCGGTTCGCCATTCAAGTTCAAGCAGCACGGGCAATCCGGCGCGTGGATGAGCGAACTGTTCCCGAACCTGTCGCAGCACGCGGACGACCTGGCGTTCATCTACTCGTGCTACTCGCAGTCGAACAACCACACGCCGGCCATGCTCGAGATGAACAGCGGCATGATCCGCCAGGGCTTCCCGAGCATGGGGTCGTGGGTGACGTACGGGCTGGGCAGCGAGAACACGAACCTGCCCGCCTATGTCGTGATGCACGGGACGAAGCCGCGCGGCAACGACCCGATCTGGTCGAGTGGCTTTCTGCCCTCGGTCTACCAGGCCACCGCGCTCGACCCGCGGCAGGGCAAGCCGATCGCCAACCTGCAACGCCACGCGGAGATGAACGACCCGCAGCAACGCTCGATGCTCGACCTGCTGCGTGCATCGAACCGCGACCACCTCAAGCGCCGGCCGTTCGATTCCGATCTGGCTGCGCGGCTTGAGTCGTTTGAACTGGCGTACCGGATGCAGACGGCGGCGCCCGAAGTGTTCGACGTGTCGCAGGAGCCGAAGCACATCCAGGAGATGTATGGGCTGAATCGGCCTGACAGCAAAGACTACGGCAGGCAGTGTCTGATCGCGCGACGATTGATCGAGCGCGGCGTGCGTTTTGTGCAGGTCTTCCCCGCGATCCCCAAGACGCCCGGCGGCGGCGTCGGCGACGTGCCTTGGGACGGACACAACGACATCAACGTCAACCACCGCGCGTGCGCGTCGACCGTCGATCAGCCGACGGCTGCGCTGCTGAGCGACCTGAAATCGCGCGGGCTGATCGAAGACACGCTGGTGATCTACGGCGGCGAGTTCGGCAGAACGTCGGACTCGCAGGGCGGCAAGGGCCGCGACCACAACCCGCACGCGTACACGACCTGGATGACCGGCGCGGGTGTCAAGGGCGGTGCGCAGTACGGCGCGACCGACGAGTTCGGCTACAAGTCGGTCGAAGACCGCGTGAGCGTGCACGACATCCACGCGACCGTGCTGCACCTGCTCGGGTTGGAGCACACGCGGTTGACGTATCGGTTTAACGGGCGCGATTTCCGATTGACCGACGTGGCGGGGAATATGATCAGTGAGGTGTTGGCGTAGCGGGAGCTACTCGCGGGTTGCGCAGGGTGCCTGTGAATAAGCGAAGCGTCTCACAGAGCTGGACGCTCAATACCGTGAAACGCTTCGCTTATTCACAGGCACCCAATCCAGGACGACCCATTTACTCGCCCGTCGTGCCGATGCAATACAACGACTCCTGCCGCTTGCCGTTCCTGCGCTCCGCGACGCGCATGTAGATCCGTCCGCCGCAGATCGCCGGCGTCGAGAGCGCCTCGTTGCCGAGTTGGTTTTCCGCGATCAGGTCGAATGCCTGCGGGCTGATCTTGTAGACGTAGGTCGTGCCCTTTTCGTTGACGGCGTAGACGTGGTCGCCGACGAGCACGGGCGACGCGCTGAACGACCCGCGCAAACGCTCGCTCCACATTTCCTTGCCCGTGTCCGACTTCCAGCACACAGCCTGCCCCGCATCGGCCACGGCGTAGAGGTAGCCGTCTTTGACGAACATCGACGGCACGTAGACGCGTGTGCCGTTCCGCCAGGCGATCTTGCCGGAGCCGTCAGCCTTGATCGCGGCGACGTGGTTCTTCGGGTAGCCGCCGCTGGAGTAGACATGCGTGCCGTCGGTGACGGTCGTCGTGACGCATTCGGTCGTCGCGCCGGCGATCTCCCAGATCGTCTTGCCCGTCATCGGGTCGAGGCTGGTGACGAGATCGCAGCCGGTGAAGACGAGTTGGTCACGGCCGGCGGCGCGGACGATGCGCGGCGAGGCGTAGTTGGGTTTCTTCGGCCGATCGATCTTCCAGACCACGTCGCCGGACTTGCGGTCGAGCGCGGCGATCACGCCGCCAGCCTTGTTGTCCGCCGAGACGATCACGAGCGACCTGTAGAACGCGGGCGACGAGCCATAGCCCTGGTGGATCGTGTATTTCGTGAGCCGCTTCTGCCAGAGTTTCTTGCCCGAACGGTCCAGGGCCGTCGTGTGGGCTGCGCCGCCGTTGACGAAGTTGACGTATAGCCGCTTGCCGTCGCAGGCGATGGTGCACGACGCCTGCGACGCCTTCTTGTTACCCGACATCAGGCCGCCGTCGTGCACGACCGTGCGCCACTTCTCCTTGCCCGTCGCGCGGTCGTAGCAGATGACCAGTTGCTGGTTGGTGCCGTGGTCGGCTGTGGGCAGGTAGACGTCGTCGCCGACGACGGTCGGCGACGCGTGGCCGCGGCCCGGCAGGTCAACTTTCCAAAGGATGTTCTTCGACGCGCTCCACTGCCGCGGCGGCTTCTGGTTCGGCGCGGCGTGGCCGTTGCTCATCGGGCCTCGCCACCAGGGCCAATCGTTGGGGCCGACGGTGATCGGCTCGCCGTCGCTTTGCGCGTCGGCGGGCATGGCCGGCCACAAGGTCGCGAATGTCAAAACAACGGCGAGGAACAGGCGGATCGCGTGTGTCATGTTTCACATGGTAACGAGTCGTTTGAAGGCGCATCACCTGCCAACCTCCGACGGGCCGTGTTATCCTGTGCGTCTTGGGCCGGGACAACCCACCGTCAACCGGCTTCAGAGAGATCTGTTGTCAGGTCGATGACCTGACCTACCTCAAGCCCTCAGCGACAGGAACGACCTGACGATGCCATTGCGATCCACCACCGCCCTGCTCTTGATTCTTGGCCTGATGATGACGCTTGGCGTTGCGACTGACGCATATGCGCAGCGCAAGCAGCCGAACATCGTGCTGATTCTCGCCGACGACCTGGGGTACGGCGACCTCGGCAGCTTCGGGCAACAGACGCTCAAGACGCCGCGGCTGGATGCGATGGCGAAACACGGCATGCGCTTCACGCAGTTCTACGCGGGCTGCACCGTCTGCGCGCCGTCGCGGAGCGTGTTGCTCACGGGGCGTCACATGGGGCGCACCGTCGTGCGCGGCAACTCGACGGCGCCAATCGTGATTCAACCCGGTCAGCCGACGCTCGCGTCGGTGCTCAAGGGCGCGGGCTACAAGACGGCCTGCATCGGCAAGTGGGGTGTGGGCACGCCGGACAACTTCACGAACCCGAACGACGTCGGCTTCGACCACTTCTTCGGCTACGTCAACATGTGGCATGCGCACAACTTCTACCCCGAATTCCTCATCCGCAACGGCAAGGTCGTGAAGCTCGACAACGTCGTGGCGGAGAAGTGGAAGCCGTACCAGGACCCGAAGCTGCCGCAGGCCGGGCGGGGCGTCGCGGTCAAGAAGGGGCAATACGCGCCCGACCTGTTCATTGAAGACGCGCTGTCGTTCATCAAGATGAACAAGGACAAGCCGTTCTTCCTTTACTTTGCGATGAACGTGCCGCACGCGAACAACGAGGCGGGGAACAAGGGGATGGACGTGCCCGACCTCGGTGAGTTCGCGTCAAAGGATTGGCCGGAGCCGGAGAAGGGTTTTGCGGCGATGATCCGCAACATCGACCGCGACACGGGGCGCATTGTCGACCTGCTGAAGGAGTTGGGGATCGACAAGGACACGCTGGTGATCTTCACGTCGGACAACGGCCCGCACCAGGAAGGCGGCCACAAGGCTGACTTCTTCGACTCCAACGGCCCGTTGCGCGGGATCAAGCGCGACCTGACGGAGGGCGGCATTCGCGTGCCGACGGTCGCGTATTGGCCGGGCACTGTTCAACCAGGCGACGATAACGGCACGGTCGATGACGCGCACTGGTACTTCGGCGACTTCATGGCGACGTTCGCTGAACTCGCGGGCGTCGAGCCGCCGGACGGCATCGACAGCGACAGCTTTGCCGGGCCGTTGAAGGGTCAGCCGCGCGAGAAGCGTTGGAATCGCAAGTCGAAGATGTATTGGGAGTTTTACGAGCGCGGGTCGGCGCAGGCCGTGCGGTTCGGCAAGTGGAAGGCGATCCGCAAGCCGATGTTCACCGGGCCGATCGAGCTGTACGACATGTCCAACGACGCGGGCGAGAAGCGCGACTACGCGAAGCGCCGCCCCGACCTGGCGAAGCACGCGGCGAACCTGCTGGACAAGATGCACGAGCCCGACCTGAACTGGAAAGTGCGTGCGCCGCGGCGTTGACGCCCTCATTCGCCGGCACGCTCATCATTTCTTAACCAATCGTTAACAATTGGGTATACTCCCGGCCCAACCCGCCGGGCGGGTTGGCGTACGCGGGCCGGATGCCCGCCTGACGTGCGGCGATGGGCCGTATTGACCGCCCGGCGACAGGGGATTCGACCGCATGAAGCGCGACCTCGGCCGAGCGAGCCTGGACGACCAACCGAATCACAGCCGGCCGAGTGGTCGTCGCCCGCGCTGGCCCGTCGCGCGGCTGGCGATCGCCCTGGCCGCGGCGTTGGTGCTCGTCTACTCCTGGAACGTTGACCGCGGTGCGCCCACGACGCATGCGCAGACGCTGCAACCCGTCCACGCCCTGCCGGCCACGGCCCTCGCGAACCCCGATCCGAACGACGACGCGGACGACACGTCGGCCGACGGTGACGAAAACGCAGCGGCGCCCGACGCCGACGGCAAGCGCGTCATCAAACGGCTGGTCCCCGACTTCAAGATTCTCAAGGGGTCGCCCAAGACGGTCATCGACATCCGCCCGCTGTTCGCCAACGCGGACACCGTCGACAAAGTCACGTCGATCGACATCGTCCTGAACAAGAAGAAGAAGGTCGTCGGCGCGACGATTGAAGACAGCGCCACGCTGGTGCTCGAACCGGGCAGCGTCGGCAAGACCGAGATCATCATCGAGGCGCGGCAGGCGTCGGGCGACGTGATCCACAGCAAGTTCAACGTGCAGGTGTGGGACCCGGACTTCTGGAAGTTGGCCATGACCGTCGTCGGCGGGCTGGGCATCTTCCTGCTGGGCATGAAGAGCATGTCCGACGGGTTGCAGGCCGTGGCGGGTAAACGGCTTCGCCGCATGATCGGCGCGGTGACGAACAACCGCGTTATGGCCACGGGCGTCGGCACGCTGGTCACCACGGTCGTGCAATCCAGTTCGATCACGACGGTCATGACCGTCGGCTTCGTCAGTTGCGGCTTGATGACGCTGGCGCAGGCGATCGGCGTCATCATGGGCGCGAACATCGGCACGACGATCACCGGGTGGATTCTCGTTCTGAAGATCGGGAAGTACGGCCTGCCGATCGCCGGCGTCGCGGCGTTCGGCTACCTGTTCCTTAAGCGCGACCGGGCGCGGTACACGTCGATGGCGGTCATGGGCCTGGGCATGGTGTTCCTCGGCCTGGAATTGATGAAGGACGGGTTCGCGATCGTCAAGGAACTGCCAGCGTTCGAGGCGTGGTTCGAGACGTTTTCGGCTGACACTTATCTCGGCGTGCTCAAGTGCGCGGCCGTGGGGTGCGTGTTGACGTTCATCGTGCAGTCGTCGTCGGCGACGCTGGGCATCACGATCGGCTTGGCGCAGATGGGCGTCATCCCGTACGAGACGGCAGCGGCGCTGGTGCTCGGTGAAAATGTCGGCACGACGATCACCGCGTGGCTTGCGTCGCTGGGCGCGACGACCAACGCCAAACGCGCGGCCTACTTCCACGTCCTGTTCAACATGGCAGGTGTCGCGTGGATCACCGCGCTGTTCCCGTTCTATATCAAGCTCATCAAGTACATCGTGGTCGGCGACATGGACGGCCACGTCGGCGAAGAGGTGACCGGCGCGATCGCCGCGACTCACACGGGCTTCAACGTCGTCAACACGCTGATGTTCCTGCCGTTCGCGGGCGTCGTTGCGCGCATCCTGCAAAGGCTGGTGCCCGACAAGAAGACGGACAGCGAGCCGAAGCTGACCAACCTCGACATGCGCATCCTCGAGTCGCCCGTCATCGCGATCGAGCAGTCGCACGTCGAGATCATGCACATGGCTGACGGCTGCGCCCAGATGATGAAGCAGATCAGACAGGTGCTGGCCAACCCGCAGACCAACGAAACAATCGTGCAGCGGGTCAAAGACACCGAGCAGCGGATCGACCTGATCCAGGACGAGATCGTTACGTTCATGACCAACCTGCTGTCAGCCAATATCCCGCACGACCTGACGGACGAGGCGAGGCGGCAACTGCGCATGGGCGACGAGTACGAGTCGGTCAGCGACTACCTCGCCCGCATCCTCAAATACCAGGTCAAGCTCCGCGCCGAAGTTGACAACCTGCCGCCGGAAGACCCGACCGAGTTGCTCGCGCTGCACGACATGGTCGCACAGTACCTCGACCTCGTGAACGAGTTGGCCCGATCCGGCGAGGGGGAGAAGTCGGACGAGGCTGCGCCGCGCGGACAGGAGATCAACCAGCGCATCCGCGAGGTGCGCCGCACGACGCTGGACAGCATGGGCGCCAACGGCCTGCCGCCGCGCGTCAGCGTGACTCTGCACCGCCAACTCAACGGCTACCGCCGCGTCCGCGACCACATCCTGAACATCGCCGAGGCCGTGACGGGTGAGAAGTAACGCGGCGCGGCCGAAGCGCGGGGCAGTGGTTTACTTTGAAGATCGTGTATTGTGCCACGGCCGTGTCGGCCGTGCGGAGCGTCCTTGCTGCACCACACGGCCGACACGGCCGTGGCACGAGACAGTCGCCGAATTGGAAGTGAACCACTGCCGAGCACGGCCAGTGCGCAGCCGAAGCGCCGCAGTCGTTGTACCATGACGCCCCTCACCTGAGCCAACAACCGGACTGGAGCACGCATGGCCGACGCCGAACCCATCTTCCGAGGTTGTATCCCAGCATTGATGACGCCGTGCACCGCGGACGGCCAGCCCGACTTCGACGCGCTGGTCGCCAAGGCTCAGGAGTTGATCCAGATCGGGATGCGGGCCGTGGTCTACTGCGGGTCGATGGGCGATTGGCCGTTGCTGTCGGACGCCCAACGGCAGGAGGGCGTGGGTAAGCTCGCCGCCGCGGGCGTGCCGGTGGTCGTCGGCACGGGCGCGCAGAATCCGCGCCTCGCGGCCGAGCACGCCGCGCACGCGGCGAAGGTCGGCGCGGCCGGCTTGATGGTGATCCCCCGAGTGCTCTCGCGCGGCACGTCGAGCGCGGCCCAGCGGGCGCACTTCGCCGGCATCCTCAAGGCGGCCGCCGGCCTGCCCGCGGTGATCTACAACAGCCCGTACTACGGTTTTGAAACGAAGGCTGAACTGTTCTTCAATCTCCGCACAGAGTTCTCCAACCTGATCGGCTTCAAGGAGTTTGGCGGGTCCGACTCGTTGTCCTACGCGGCCGAGCACATCACCAGCGGCGACCCCGACTTGACGCTGATGGTCGGCGTCGACACGCAGGTCTTCCACGGATTCGTCCGATGCGGCGCAGCCGGCGCGATCACGGGCGTCGGCAACGCCCTGCCCGTGCAGGTCCTTCGCCTCATGGAACTGTGCGAACGCGCTGCCGGCGGTGACTACGAAGCGCGACGACTCGCAGCCGAACTGGACGACGAGATGCACGTCCTGGCGACGTACGACGAAGGGCCGGACCTTGTGCTGTACTACAAGCACCTGATGGTCCTGGAAGGCAACCCCGAGTACCAGCACCACTTCAATCAGACCGACAAACTCACCGACTCACAACGCGGCTTCATCGAAGCGCAGTGGAAGTCATTTAAGACTTGGTGGGATGCCTGGCCGGGGGCCAACAACTAGGAATCATGGACCAAATGACCCCGGCTGGCGCGGCAACCATGTTCCATTGAAATTCACTGTTTCGACCGACCAACCATGAGGGTGAAGTACCTCCATCGGAGCGATGTGAGCAAGGCAACCCCTGATTAGGGGGATTGGGGCACGGCTCTGAATTACCGTAGTTTGCTTACAACTAGTTAGGGTAAATGCCCACTAAAAGGAGATCGATTTGATGAGACGCATTTCATTTTCCGTAGCTGTATTGTTCCTGTTCTTCGTGTCACAGCCGGTCGCCGCGGGCCCAATCATCTTTGGATCTGACGTTGTCGATGACGAGCTTCTGAACATTGACTCGGGGACAGGGGCGGGGACGGCCATTGGCGGTTTGGGTACAGAGGGACCGAACGTGCAAGGCCTGGCGTACGACCCAAACACAGACACCTTGTATGGCGTTGATTCACTCAATGACACACTCTTGACGATCGATACGACAACAGGCCTTGCGACAAAGGTGGGTGATCTCACAACAAGTACCCCGACAAGCTTGGCTTTCGATCCAAATACCAACACGCTTTATGGCGCAGAACCGAATACTGATCGACTCTTTACGATCAACACGACCACAGCTGCAACGTCATTGGTGGGGGTCATAAACAATGCAGAAAACATCCTCGGGCTCGCGTTCGATCCGAACTCGAATACGCTTTACGCCAGCAACGGTGATCCCGATGATCCGGATTTGCTGTCCATCAATCCGTCGACAGCCGCCAGCACAGTGGTTGGAGAAGTTGGGATCATCTATGGGTTGACCTTTGACTCCCACACCAACACACTCTTTGGAACGGATCCTTCTAGCAAGCTGTACTCCATCAATACCTCGACAGCCGCCAAGACGTTGGTCGGTGACGTTGGTCACAGTGCTGTTTATGGGCTCGCATCAAAACCTGTCGTCCCCTCCCCCGCCGCCGCCGGCCTCGGCCTGCCGCTGCTCGGGTTGCTCGGCATCACGCGGCCGCGCCGTCGACGAACGGCTTGATCCAAGAAACAATCCAAGTACACACAACCCCGACTCACATCGGGGTTGTTTCAAATGACAGGCTTAAGTACGCCCCCAATCCGTCAAGACATACGCGGGATGATCGTTTGAAGGGAGTTCCACTTCGGGCAATTCTATCGGGATGAGACCGACAACCCAGCAATGGAGATACCGCGCCGCCGCTCACGCCTTGATCTCATTCAACTGCTTGGTCGCGATGCCGATCGGACGATCCAGGGGCACGCCGGCGCACGCGAGCAGTGTCGTGAGCAGGTCGCCCTGGTTCCCCTTCGTGTTGGGCAGGAACCGACCGGTGCGGATCGACCCGCCGCCCTTGCCGGCGACGATGAACGGGAGGTTGTGGCGTTGGTGCCTGTTGCCGTCTTCCAGGCCCGAGCCCCACATCATGATGCAGTTGTCCAGCAGCGTGGCGTCGCCTTCCTTGAGCGAGTGCATCTTTTTGACCATGTAAGCGAACTGGGCGATGTTGAACTCGGTGATCGCCGCCACCTTCCGAACCATCTCTTTGCGGTTGTTGTGGTGCGTCTGCGAGTGGTGCTGGTCCGTGAAACCCAACTCGGGGTACGTGACCCCATTAGGCGTCGAGCCGATGTAGGTGCTGACGCGCGTCGTGTCCGTCTGGAACGCCAACACCGTCAGGTCGCACATGACCTGCATGTACTCGCTGCGCTTGTCGCCCAGGGGGATCTTCACCTCGATCGGCGGCGAGTCGCTGGCGTTGCGCTTGGCTGACCGGACGCCCGCCTTCTCCAGCGCCGCTTCCTTCTGACGATACACGATCGCGGCGATGCGGCGTTCCACCGCGCGCACGCTGTCGAGATATTCGTCGAGCTTACGCTGGTCGGTCCGCGACAGCGTTCGGCGAAGGTCTTTCGCGCCGCCGAGCACTTTGTCCAGCATCTGCCGGTCGAGCGGATTGACCGGCGTAACCCGCCCGGACTTGCCGCGCTTGCCGAACAACCTGTTCAACACGTTGCGCGGGTCGATCTCGGCGGGGACGGGCTGCGTGGGCGAGCGGTAGCTGCAGTGCGAGTAGTACGCCTCGTGCAGGCCTTCCTGGTTCTCCTTCCACGTCTGCGGCATCGTCGCCAGTTCAAGCGAGGGCAGCGACGTGTGAGCGCCCACGTAGTTGGCCATGATCTGGTCTGCCGAGATCGCGATGTTGACCCGGCTGCGCGTGTCCGCATCCGGCAGTGTCGCTGTGAGCCAGGTCGACAACTCCAGCGCGTGCGGCGCGCCGTTGAACGGCGAGATCGGTACGCCCGAGATCCCCTTCATCATGAGGCATTGGTCGAGGACCGGGCCGAGCGACCGGATGGCCGGCGGCGGCGACTTGAGAAAGGCCTCGGGGCTCTTCGGCCAGAACTCGTCCATGATCACGCCATGCGGCATGTACATGAACCCGAGTCGCACCGGCGGCTTGGCGACCTGCCCGCGGTTCTCCGCCCAGCCCACCGAATCCAGCAGCGGCAGCGCGAGCGAAACGCCCGCCCCTTTGAGCCAGCTGCGACGATCGACACGGGATTGGTTGTTCATGTGGGTCATCCCTTGACTCGGCGGTGCGTGAACAGGTAGCTGGTGACGATCTCGGTGATGATCGTCCGGACGCGGTAATTGTCCTGGGCAATCTTAACCATCAGCCGGTCGACCACGATCTCGTCGTAGCCTTCCAGTTGTCGGCCGATCGCGTAGGCCATGAGTCGTTCGGTCAGGTTGCGGGCCAGGTCGGCCTTGCGATCAGCCAGGAGGCGTTTCAACTCGGCCGGGGTGGAAAAGCCTTTTCCACTCGGCAGTTTGCCCGCCGAGTCGATCGCGACCCCGGCGTCGTCCTTCTGCCGCCATCGGCCGATGGCGTCGAAGTTCTCCAGGCCAAACCCGATCGGGTCGAGCACCTTGTGACAGTTGGCGCAGGTGGGGTCGGATTGGTGCAGCTCCGTCCGTTGCCGCAGCGTCAGACCCTCGACCTGCTTGCTGTCCTGCTCAGCCAGTTCGGGCACGTCGGGCGGGGGCGGCGGGACGCGTTCGCCCAACACCTTTTCAAGCACCCACACGCCACGACGCACAGGGCTGGTCCGATTCGGGAACGACGTCGCTGCCAGCGTGGCCGGCATACCGAGGATGCCGCCCCGGTTAGGGTCATTCAGTTTGACCCGGCGCATCTCCGTGCCCTGAACGTCTTGTTCGAGGCCGTACAGCTTGGCGAGCGGCCCGTTGACGAAGGTGTAATCGCTGTCCACAAACCGGACGACGCTCTGGTTCTCGCGCACGATGCTTTCGAACAACAGACGCGCCTCTTCCACCATCGCCCGGCGCAGTGCGGGCGTCGCCTGTGGGAACATTTCCGGGTCGAACTCCTGGCGCTCCAGTTCGCTCAGCCCAAGCCACTGGGCGCCGAACCCGTCAAACAGTGCCCGCGCACGGGGATGCTTTATCAAACGCTCCGCCTGAGCGCGCAGCACTTCGGGTTTGTGCAGTTCGTTGCGGTCAGCCAGCGCGGACAACTCCGCATCGGGCGGCGACGACCACAACAGATACGACAAGCGCGAGGCCAACTGGTAGTCGTCCAGCCGGACGATCGGCTCGGACGACTTCGGCTTGCCGGCCGGCGTGATAAAAAGAAACTGCGGCGAGACGAGCACGGCCTTGAGCATCAGCCCAAGCGCGGCCGTGTGGTTGAGCTTGTTTGCCTTGGCCAGATCGTAAACATCGACAAGGACTTCCAACTCCGCTTCGGACGCCGGCCGACGGTAAGCGTCCCGCGCCAACGAACGCGCGACCCGCCGGGCCGCCTTTCGCAGGTCGGCGCCTTTGGGCGGCGCCTCACCGAACAGGCGTTTCTGTATCGCGGTCGGCGCCTTGCCTTCCGGCGCAACGACCTGATTGACGACATCGTCGGCGATCCCCAGAAACAACTCCGACTGCAGCGGCGAGATCGAATTGAGATAGCCCTCGCCGAACACCTCGTCCGGCAGGCGGTCGGCAATCGACGGGTCCACGCCGTACAGGTCGCGCAGCGTGTTGCCGTACTCCACCTTGGTCAGACGGCGGATCACGAACGGGCCGGGGTCGCGCGGGCTCAGGTACTTGATCTTGCCGACCCACTCGATGAACTTGCGACGCTCCTCGTCGGAAGGAATCCTTGGCGCACCGTCCGGCGGCATGTCGTGCACCTTGACGTTGGCGACGGCCTTTTTCCACTGCAACGCCGAGGACGCGCCCCCGGGGTGTTTCAGCGCCGCCAAAAAATTGATCCCCGCCTTGGCCCGGTTGCCGTGGCACCGCGTGCAGTACCGCTTGACAAACGGCTCCACTCTTTCCTTGAAGACCTTCCTGGCGTCCGCCCGCAACGCCGCCTCGTCCGGCCCGACGCCGCCCACCTGGGCCCAACCGCGCGTTCCGAAGAACAAGACCACGACACAGCCCAATGCCGAAACCGTCCTGGCAATACGTGGAATGGAACGTGTGGGATGCATGAGTGCGATCCGTCTCGACACAATGGCCGTTGTTCGAGTCTCACCAATGTCCGGGGATTCAGAACAACTCCCTCTCCCTCGGGGAGAGGGTTGGGGTGAGGGCTCTGCGCCGTGAACGATCCGCTTTAAGCCGGGGCACGGCCGCGCCGAACCCTCACCCGGCGGCAAAGCCGCCGACCTCTCCCAATGGGAGAGGTTGTTCGGAGGGCCGGTACATCTTAGCGGCTTACCAGTCTAATCCTTCGCGCGACGCCACATCCGTCTCTTGCACGCAAAGACGCCACAGCCACGCGCAAAGCGAGCATCGTCTCCCTCAACGCTGGTACACACCACGAATGTCACGATTCGAGATCGACTAACAGAAATGGGAAGTGGGCCCGGGAGGATTCGAACCTCCGACCTCACCGTTATCAGCGGTGCGCTCTGACCAACTGAGCTACGAGCCCCGATCGGCCGCCGGCACGAGGCCTGCGGCGGTAGCCCTGACGTTAGATCGGCCGAGGGCCGGTGTCAATCCAGCGCCGATCCGGGGCGTTTGACCGGCGTCGCGGCGTGACCTTACGATCGAAACATGACCGCTTCGCCCATACCCGATGTGCCGCCGAACGCGCCGCCGAGCGACGTGAAAAAACCCGTCGCCGATCGGCCCGCGACCGCGCCGCTGGACTTCAAGCAACTGCTCGAAACCCGCGGCGACGACGAGGCCAAACTGTTCGCTGAGCACGTCAACCCGTCGCTGTCGAAGGTGCTCAAAACGCTGGGCTACCACGTCCACTACACGCACGGCCGAGGGGCGCACCTGTTCGACGAGGACGGGAACACGTACATCGACTGCCTCGGCGGGTTCGGCACGTTCGCCGTCGGCCGAAACCACCCGACCGTCCGCGAGGGGCTCAAGCAGGTCATGGACCTCGACCTGCCGAGCCTGCCGAAGTTCGGCGTGCCGCGGTTATCCGGCCTGCTGGCTGAGCGGCTGCTCGCCGTTGCGCCGGGTGACTTGGAGATGGTCTACTTCTGCAATTCGGGCGCAGAAGGCGTCGAGACGGCCATGAAGTACGCCCGCGCGGCGACGGGTCGGCAGCGCATCGTCTATTGCAACAAGGCGTACCACGGCCTGACCTACGGCGCGCTGTCGCTCAACGGTGGCGTCGAGTTTCGCGAACGCTTCGGCAACATGATGGACGACTGCACGCAGATCCCCTTCAACGACTTGGCCGCGGTCGAACGCGAGCTGAGCAAGGGCGACGTCGCGGGCTTCATCGTCGAGCCGATCCAGGGCAAGGGCGTGTTCGTCGCCGACGACGACTACCTGCCCGGCGTGGCCGAGCTGTGCCGAAAACACGGCGCGGTGTTCGCGCTCGACGAAGTGCAAACCGGCTACGGCCGAACGGGCAAGATGTTTGCCTGCGAACACTGGAACGTCGAGCCGGACATCCTCATCACCGCCAAGGCGTTGTCAGGGGGATACGTGCCGGTCGCGGCGGTCATGAGCAAGCGTTGGATCCACGACAAGGTATTCGGCTCGATGGACCGCTGCATGGTCCACTCGACGACATTCAGCCAAAACGACCTGGCGATGGCCGCGGGCCTGCTCGCGTTGCAAGTCATCCAGGAAGAGAGACTGATCGAGAACACGGCCGCCATGGGCGACCGCCTCAAGTCACGCTTCGAAGCGCTACAAGACCAACACGAGATGGTCGCCGAGGTGCGCGGCAAGGGCCTGATGCTCGCAATCGAGTTCGGCCCGCCCAAGGGCCTGAAACTCAAGATGGGCTGGTCGCTGCTGCACAAACTCGATCAGAGCCTGTTCCCGCAGGCGATGCTCATCCCCCTGCTGCAAGACCACCGCATCCTCGCGCAGGTCGCCGGCCACAACATGGACGTCATCAAGTTCCTGCCCCCGCTGGTCGTCAACGAGCAGGACATCAACGCCATTGCCGACGGCGTCGAAGCCGTCGTCGCGGCATGCCACAAGTTCCCCGGCCCCGTGTGGGAGGTTGGGAAACGGTTGACCGCAGCGGTGGTGCGGTAGCGATTGCCTCCAATTCAATGCGCAGACTCGCGCGGTACACTGGCGACTCTTCCTGACATCGGAGAGCAGTGATGACGCGCCTTCACATCGTCCTTCCCTTCGCACTCGCCGCCGTATTGATTGCCTTTGCGCGGCCCAGCGCCGCCGCCGATCGGCCGAACGTGCTGATCATCATGGCGGACGACTGCACGTACAACGACCTGCCGGCGTACGGCGGGCGGAACGCGAAGACGCCGAACATCGATCGGCTCGCGAATCAGGGGCTGGTGTTCAACCGGGCGTACCTGGCGGAGTCGATGTGTCAGCCTTGCCGTGCCGAGTTGTATACGGGTCAATACCCGATGACCAACGGGTGCGCGTGGAACCACTCAGCCAGTCGGCCGGACGTGACGAGCATGCCGCATCATTTGGGCAAGCTTGGCTATCGCGTCGGCTTGGCCGGCAAGGTGCACGTCAAGCCGGCCAAGGCGTTTCCGTTCGAGAAGGTCGGCGGGTTCGACCCGAATTGTGTGCGCAGCCCGACACGCAATCACGATCTCGACGCGACGTACAAGTTCATGACGCGCGACCCGACGCAGCCGTTCTGTCTGGTCGTCGCGTTGGTCGAGCCGCACGTGCCGTGGGTGATGGGCGACGCATCGCAGTACCCGCCGAAGAAGCTCAAGCTGCCGCCCAACATCGCGGACACGCCCAAGACGCGAGAGGACTTCGGCAGCTACCTCGCGGAGATTACGTACATGGACGGGCAGGTCGGCGAGTTGCTCGGCACGCTGGAAAAAGCAGGCCTCGCGGACGACACGCTCGTGCTGTTCACGTCCGAACAAGGGTCGCAATTCCCCGGCAACAAGTGGACGACCTGGGACACGGGCGTGCACACGGCCTTGATCGCCCGTTGGCCGGGCAAGGTGCCGGTCGGCAAACGCACGGACGCGATCGTGCAGTACGCCGACGTGATGCCGACGCTGGTCGAATTGGCCGACGGCAAGCCGTCTAATCATAAGTATGACGGGTCGAGCTTCCTGTCCGTATTGACGGGCAAGAAGCAGACACACCGTCAGTACGCGTTCGGCCTGCACAACAACATCCCGGAAGGCCCGCCCTACCCGACACGCACGGTGACCGACGGCGAATACCGGTACATCCGCAACCTGACGCCGAACGAGCTTTACATCGAGAAACACCTGATGGGCCAGATCGGCGGCAGCGCCAAGCACAACCCCTACTGGCCGACCTGGATGCGCGAGGCGTGGGCAAACCCGCACACGTATCGGCTGGTCAAGCGGTACATGAGTCGGCCGGCCGAGCAGCTTTATCACACCAAGGCCGACCCGTACGAGATGACGAACCTGGCGAACGACCCCGCCCAGGCGAAGGTCAAGGCCCGCCTGAGCGCCGAGTTGGACAAGTGGATGGCGTCTCAGGGCGACCCGGGCAAGGCGCAGGACACGAAGCGCGCGATCGAGGCGGCGCGGCGGGGTGAGCATCTGTATGGGCCGAAGGAGGCGCGGTAAGTCGCTGAAGCTGTCAGCCAACGCTCGGCGTCGCCGTGATCTGCGGGTCAAGCAGACGCGACCCTTGCTTGGGCGCCAACCCTTTGACCCGAATGCAAACGATCTTGACACCTTCTTCGCGTTCGCGACGCATAGCCAAAGACCGACTGTACTCGTTAAACGGTTCGTCACCGGCCACTTCAAAATAGATGTGTGCGTCTTCGGGCAACTGCTCGTCGATCTCGGGATGGTCCAAGACGTAGCGCGCAAACTCGGCGTGCAGTTCACTCTGTCGTCGGGCGAAGGTGTCGGGATCAATCATGACGCAACTCAGCCAGGTAGCGGGCGCGATGGGCGGGCCAGTCCGTCTGCAACGCGGTGATTGCCCGCGTGAACGTTTCGGCAGCGTCACCGAAATAGACCGGCGTCTTGTCCGTCGTCCCGTCCGCATGAATTGTATCCCAGTGGCAGAAGCCGTGAGCGTTGTCGTACCGCTCAACCGCCACCCAACGGCCTTGAATCCGCAACTCAAGCTGAACGACGTATCGGATCATCCGCTGTCCCGCGCGCTTATAGGAGCAGCGTAGACGGACTTCGTCCGGCAGCAGGTCGATTGTCCAACGGCGTTCTCGGATGGGAGGGTCCGCCATTGCCCATGATCTTTGGTACGACGGACGTTACAGCCTCAACCGGCACAGCCGCGACGCGCTAAGCCGCAAGCGGCGGCGCGTTTACACTTCCTGTATCTCCTTCGACTTCGAGTCGACCGCGTCGGTGACCTGCTTTTCGTGTTTCTTGAGCAGGTCCTGAACTTCGTCTTTGGACGAGTCGCAGTCGTCTTCGCTGACGTGGGCTTCCTTGTCGTTCTTGATCTGATCGATGTGCTTGTTGGCGTCGCGTCGCGCGTTGCGGAGCGTGACCTTCGCGTCTTCACCCATCTTCTTGACGGATGCGACGAGCTGTTGACGGCGTTCGCCGGACAGCGGCGGGATGCTCAGGCGGATCTGCTTGCCGTCGCTCTGCGGGTTCAGGCCGAGGTCCGACGACTGGATGGCCTTGGTGATCGCCTGCGTGCTGCCGGCGTCGAACGGCTTGATCACAATCTGCGTCGCGTCGCTGACGCTGATCAGCGCGAGCTGCCGCAGGTCGGTCGGCGAGCCGTAGTAGTCGACCTTGATGTATTCGACCAGCGCCGTCGACGCCCGGCCGGTGCGCATGCCTTTCAGTTCGCTCTTGAGGTACGTCACCGCCTTGTCCATCGCCTCTTCGGCGGTCAACAGGATTTCATCGAGGTCCATTGGTGTGCCTCCGGCATAGGGTCCAATGTCGAAAGTCAAAAGTCGAAGGGCGAAAGTCGACGCGTGCACTGCACGAACCACGTCCGTTGCGGGTCAACCTCAGCCATTCGTGCTTCATCATTCTTTCGACATTTGGTTTTCCTCATTCGTCATTGATCGTTCACAACCCGCGTTCCGATCGGTTCGCCGCGCACCACGGCGGCGATGTTGCCCTTTCGTTTCATGTCGAACACGACAATCGGGATGTTGTTGTCCTGGCACTGCGCGAACGCGGCGGTATCCATGATGCCCAGCCGCTGGTCGAGCGCGGCCTGGAAGGTCAATTGATCGTAGCGCTTCGCGTCGTCGTGCTTGTTGGGGTCTTTGTCGTAGACGCCGTCGACTTTGGTGGCCTTGAGCAGCAGGTCGGCGTTGATCTCGGCTGCGCGCAGGGCGGCGGCCGAGTCGGTCGTAAAAAACGGGTTGCCGGTGCCGGCGCCGAAGATCACGACGCGCCCCTTTTCCAGGTGACGCAGCGCCCGGCCGCGGATGTACGGCTCGGCCACCGACGACAGGTTGAGCGCCGTCATGACGCGGGCTTCGTGCCCGAGGTGTTCCAACTCTTCCTTCAAAGCAAGGCCGTTGATCACCGTGCCCAGCATGCCCATGTAGTCGGCCGTGGCCTTGTTGACGTGACCCTCGCTGGCCAGCGTCTGGCCGCGGATGATGTTCCCGCCGCCGACCACCACGCCCAACCGCACGCCAAGCGACGCGGCCGCGGCGATCTCGGTGGCGATCAGGTTCAGTTCTTCCGGGTCGATACCAAACCCGCCGGGCGAGCAGAACGCCTCCCCGCTGATTTTCAGAACGACCCGACGAAGCGCCGCCGCGTCCGGGTCGGGGTCGTCCGACGACTCGGGTGAGCTTTGGGATGATGCCTCGCGGCGAGCGGTCGGGTTGGAAGGCGTGCTTGGCATGGCTGAGTCGGGAGATTGGACGGGTTTTCCCCGCCCGCGTCAAGTCGGCCCCGGGAGCGACACCGTGAACTGAATGAGTGCCTGTGAATAAGCGAAGCGTTTCACGGCTTTCGGCGCCGTATTCCGTGAAAGGCTTCGCCATTCACAGCCACCCAGAATCGAGTCCGCTCACAGCGACGCCTCGCAAGGTGCGTTTCCCATACACGCAAACGCCCCACGCATTCGTTGCAGGGACGCGAATCGGCGGTGCGTACTATTTACATCTTCTCACCACGGCCCGATACGGGGATCTCTTATGCCCAAGCAAACCCGCTGGACCATGTGGCTTGTTCCTCTGCTGGCCATGTTCGCGTTGCTCGGCGGCTTGGTCGGCCGCGTGCATGCCCACCCGCGAACGATCAACGGCATCCCCTATGAAGACCGGTACGAGCGATTCACCGTCAAGCTCGACAACGGTCGGTTGCACGTCGGCCGAATGTTGGGCGCGGCGTTCGACCGCAGCGGGCTGAACGGCGATTGGGTGCGCGACCACGTCTCCTGGCGGATCAAGGTCAAAGGCGTAGCTGGGCGAGCCAAGCTCGAAGCGTTCAAGCTCATCACGAACAACTACCTCACGCTCCGCGTCAACGACGACCGCGTGCTGGTCGAGTTCGACCGCATCAAGGTGCGCCGCGACCAGAAGCGGCTGCTCGGCAAGCTGCGCAAGTACGCGGCGAAGAAGTGGCCTGACAAGGCAGAGGAAGAACGGCGCAAGTACGGGCTGGTCTGGGTGACGCCGAACGGCGACGTGTCGATCGACCGCTTGAAGGAAACCGACCACGCCGTCGTGTTGGTGCACGGCCTTGACGACGGCGGCGGGATGTGGCCGCAGTTGGTCGAAGAGCTACATAACGACAAACTCACCGCATGCGAGTTGACATACCCCAACGACCAGAGCCTGGCTGAGTCGACCAGGTTTCTGGTTGACGAGTTGGCCCGGCTGCACCACCGCGGGGTCGAGCGGGTGAGCATCGTGACGCACAGCATGGGCGCGCTGCTGGCCCGCGAGGCGTTGACCAACGCGCGTTACTACAAAGGCGACGCGCGCGGCGACAGCCGACTGCCGCAGGTCGAACATTTGGTCATGCTCGCGCCGCCGAACCACGGCTCGCGGTGCGCGAAGCTGGGCGTGATGTCCGAGGTGCGCGAGCAGGCCCAGCGGGCGGTGTTCAGCAAGACCGCATCCGTCCAAGGCGCGATCTTCGACGGGCTGGGCGAGGCACGCATTGACCTGCAGCCACGCAGCGAGTTCCTGCTCCGCCTCAACGCCCGGCCGCACGCGAAGTACGTGCGGATGACGGTCGTGGCCGGACGGCTCAAGGAGATCACGCCACAACGTATCGACGCGGGCGTGCGTTGGATGCGACGCTACTGCCACATCAGCGACCGCATGGCCGAAGCGCTGGCCACAGCGGCCAAGGAAGTCAGTGGCGACCTGGGCGACGGCGTCGTGACCGTGCGCTCGACCCGACTCAAGGGTGTGACCGACTTCGTCCTGCTCGACGCGTCGCACGCCGACATCGTGACCAACTGCTGGACCAGTCCGAGCAAGCGCGTCCCGCCGGCCGTGCCGGTCGTGATGGCAAGGCTGCGCGCGGGGCGTGATATTGTCAGGGCCAAGTGACTCTGAAGAAGAAGAAGAAGAAGAAGTGAACGCAAAGAGCGCGGAGGCGCAAGAGGCGCGAAGATGACAAGAGTGTTGAGAACGACCGACCGGAAAGCCAATACAGATCGAAGCGCCGTTTAGCGGCGACCCCGCCCCCGGAAGGGCCGCCTTCCCCTGCCTTGACCCCGCCCATCATCTTTGCGTTCTCTGCGTCCTCTGCGCTCTCTGCGTTCCAATTCTTTTCTCCGAGTGCGTGCAGTCGCGCCGAGTGACGCTGTGCGTGGGGGCGTGGCGTGGTGGTCTTGGTGATTCCGATCGAGCGGACGCGCGCGGTTGTCATACAATCGCCGCATGAAAGCGCGTCAACTTGAAAAACTGGGCATCCCGCCGAGCCTGACGAAGGCCGCCAAGTGGCTCGCGGCCGACGTGCGCGACGCGACGGGCATGAAGCCGAACGAGGTGAAGGCCAAGCTCGAGGCGATCGTGGCCGACCCGGACGCCTACCGGGACGACGAGCACTTCGGCGAATTGGCGCAGGCGATCGCGCGCAGCCAACAGGCCGCCGCGAACGCCGGCGACGTGCAGGCAGAGCCGCGCGACGAGCCGGTCGACTGGAAACAATGGGGCGACGACCTGGAGCCGCAGGCGGTCGAACAGATGCGCAACGCCTGCCACCTGCCCGTGGCGGTGCGCGGCGCGCTGATGCCCGATGCGCACCTGGGCTACGGCCTGCCGATCGGCGGCGTGCTGGCGACGGACAACGCCGTCATCCCCTACGCCGTCGGCGTCGACATCGCCTGCCGCATGAAGCTGACCGTGCTCGACCTGCCGGCCAAGGCGCTCGAATCGCAGACCGACCGGCTGATTAACGCGATCGAGCGCGAGACGCAGTTCGGCATCGGCGCGGCGTTCGGCAAGCGCGGCGACCCGCACGGCGTCAAACGCCGCGAGCACGACGTGCTCGACGAAGACTGGAACGTCACGCCCATCACGCGCACGCTCAAGAGCAAGGCGCACGAACAACTCGGCACGAGCGGTTCGGGCAACCACTTTGTCGAGTTCGGTGTGTTCACGGTGGACGAGGCGGGCGCCCAAGCACTGGGTCTCGATTCCGCGGGCGAATACCTCGCGCTGTTGTCGCACTCGGGCAGCCGGGGCGCGGGCGCGGCCGTGGCGAACCACTACTCGAAGCTGGCGATGGACCTGCACCCGCAACTGCCGCGCGAGCTGCGCCACCTGGCCTGGCTCGACCTCGACCGTCACGAGGGTCAGGAATACTGGGCTGCGATGCAGCTCATGGGTCGTTACGCGCACGCCAACCACGAGATGATTCACAAGCACGTGCTGAAGAACCTCGGCGCGGAGGCGCTCGCGGGCGTCGAGAACCACCACAACTTCGCGTGGCGCGAATCGCATGCCCCCGGAAGCAGCGACGACAACAGTTCGGCCGAACCACGCGAGGTCATTGTCCACCGCAAGGGCGCAACGCCCGCAAGCGAAGGCGAACTCGGCGTCATCCCCGGCTCGATGGCCAGCCCCTGCTACGTCGTGCGCGGCAAGGGCGATCCGTCGAGCCTGCGTTCAGCCTCGCACGGCGCAGGCCGAGTGATGAGCCGAAAGCAGGCCAAGCAGACGTACACGTGGTCGCAGGTCAATCAGTACCTGAAAGACCGCGGCGTGCGACTGCTCAGCGCCGGGCTCGACGAGGTGCCATTCGTCTACAAGAAGATCGACGAGGTCATGGCCGCCCAGGAAGACCTGGTCGAAACGCTGGCCCGCTTCGACCCGAAGCTGGTCAAGATGGCCCCTGCTGGCGAACGGCCTGAAGATTGAAGCTCTGGTGAGGCATCGATTCTGCCACTCATTCCCACAGTCCACACACATATGATCAACCGGTTCACGACTGGTTCCCAATAGCGGACAAACACGATGAACGCGTATGAAGCCGTAGAGATTGCGCGCAGGCTTGCTCGGCGCCGTGGTTTAGCTATTGGCGAGCTAGAGAGGGTCGAGTTCGTCGACGACGAGTACTTCGATGCGGTGGCAAGTCAGATTCCAGGCCCAACGCCGCCGGGTGTTCGTTCTGACCTCGTGGGCAATTGGTTCGTCTCATTCGAATGTGCGATTGACCCTGAACGCTGGCATCCAATTACATTTCTGGTAAATCCTGACACGGGGCGGGCAAGACGGAACCTGCCGCTGTAAAACCTCCAGCAAACAGGGAATCTCAGGGGGGAGGCGGGAAGAGGCGAGGAGCGCAACAGTTACGGGCCAGAACGGCCGCCAATCAAAACGGGAAAGCCACCCCGGATCGGGCGGCGGTGTGACGAGCAAAACGGGAAAGCGGACGCGCTCATCGCACCCTGGCGGCGATCGCGCGCGACCCCAAGCCGCGCGCCGCGCGCTGGTCGCGCGCTGTCAAAAACCGCCCGGTGCGCGCACGAAAAAACGGCCGTTCTGGCGCGGCCTTTTCGGCGGTTCGGTTGTCGCTGGCCACCCGGCCAGCTATCCGCATTCAACGGCCGTTTGAACGGCCGTCGACGGGTTCTCAATCGTCGGCCCGCCCTCGCCGAACAGGCCCATCTGACCGGCCACAGCGGCCGCCTGGGGCGAGTGTCGGTCGGCCGCTTCGGCGACCAGGTTGGCCATCGCCACGCGGCGGCGTTGCCGCCGATACGCCTGGTGATCGCCCACCGTCTCGGACCACCAATAGCCCGCCGGGCCGTGGGCGATCGGGTGGTCTTCGTCGCGCATCATCTTGATCAGCCTGCGGGCGCCACGCCTCTTGCTCTCCCTCGAACCACCGGGTCGGATACCCAGCGCCAGCGCGATCCGGTACGCCGAGATCGGCCTGGGCTTGTCCCCCTTCTTCCGCCGCCGTCGGCGCATCAACAGCCCGCGCAATTCGGCCTTGCGTTCTTCGAGCGCGGTCTGGTCGTTGGGTCGTGTCATGTCTTCTTGCGGGGTCGTTTGCTCAATCGCTTCCGTGCCGACGGCGAGACCCACACCACTTCGACGCGCTCCTGTTTGCCCTTGAGACTGCCCGCTCCCTGCAGACCGGTCGCGCGGCTCTTGCCCGCCGCCGCGCAGTACACGTCGAACTTCCGCTTCGACCAGCCCGCACGCGACAACGGCTTGTAGAGCGCGTGGTCGTAGCCGGACAGCAGCGCCATCCCCTCGATGTTGAGCAACAGCTCGACCAGGTCGCGGTGGTCGTCGTCGGTCAGTTCGTGCGTGTACTGGCCGCCCCGCCGCGTGTCGGTGACGTATGGCGGGTCGACGTAGAAGAGCGTGTCGGGTGTGTCGTAGCGCGGGAAGATGGCGCGGAAGTCGTCCTGCTCGACCTGGCAGCGCATGAAGCGGTCCTGCACGTCGGCGATCGCCGCGTGGCCGTGCATCCAGCGCGAGACGCTGGCGGCCATGCCGCGCGTCGAGTGACCGACCACCATCGACATGTTGTTGCCGAACTTCGCGGAGAACGCCATGCGCGCGACCATGAACCATCGGTAAGCGCGCTCGACCGGGTCGTCGCACTGCCGCCACGTATGACGGAAGTGCTCGTACTCCTCGCGGCTGTACGGCGTCTGCCCCAGCTTCATGTAGAGATGCGCGCACTTGTCCTTGTCACGCAGCACGCGGAAGAAGTTGACCAGGCCGCTGTCCAGGTCGTTGTAGACCTCGACGGGCGCCGGTTCCTTCGCGAACAGCAGCCCGGCGCCGCCGCCGAAGACCTCGACGTAGATGTGGTGGTCGGGGAAGAGCGGCAACAGCTTCTTGCGCATCGAGAACTTGCCCCCAAACCACGGCACGGGGGAGACTTTCTTTTTCATCGGACCCACCTTGCTGCAACGGCGCGCCGCGATCGCGCACAACGTGACGATCGCGTTAAGTCGCGCCTCGGGATGAACGACATAGGCCATAGCCCAGCTGTCCTTGTGCAAGCAAGGATGGTGACGGTCAGACCACCTCCGGGAGTGTCAGCTCCTGGGGGTGGTCGCTTGTGCGCGTTGGTTGTGTTGTCAGTGGTTCCGCATGTCTGAGTCCTTTCGGTTGCGGGTCGGCGCGTCCTTGCGCCGCCGGTAAATCGGCATTACGTACAACTCAATAGCCCGGCCACCAGGGGCGCGGTAACATGCGCACATGAACCGGGACGAAGCCCTGACGTTGTTGCGCAGTGGATACCGCGCTCGCGATGAGTGGAACAAGCGTCGCAGCAAAGAAATCACGGCCAAACTGGCCAGCGGGCGAGCCGATCCGGTTGTAGACTTACACGGTGCCCAGCTGCGGGATGCGAATCTTGCGAGGTTTAATCTTTGTTTTCTTGAGCTAACTGGGGCCGACTTAACAGGTGCGTATCTGCAGTTTGCCACGATCAACCACACCTCTCTGGAGTCGGCAAATCTCAACTCAGCAATACTTGAGTCCGCGTCGATTGTGAATTGCAATCTGTGCGGTGCCGACCTCCGGAAGGCCACTCTAGATGGGGGACATATGCACGATGTCAGCGCGAGTCGGGCACGGTTCGACATGGCCGACTTGCGCGCAGCGCAGATCAGACGCACTGATCTGGCGTGGGCTGATCTATCACACTCGAAACTCTTCGGGACGTCGTTCAGTGACTGCTCTGCAGACCACACCAAGTTCAAGGGGGCATATCTGGCGGGCACCACGTTTGTCGAGATGGACCTACGCACGTCGGACATCCAGTGCGAGTTGAACGCCCACGATTTGAAGATCTCTGGACCATGTACGATCGATAGATCCACTCTCGCGCGGTCGCGTGGGCAATTGCCAGGATGGTTCCTGAGTCGATGTGGCTTGACTCCTTGGGAGGTCGCCGCCACCAGGTTGTTCGAGACGGACCTGACAGGATTGGAGGTGTCGGAGATCAACAACGAGATTTTCGAGAAACGGACGAAAGGCGTGATCCTGGTTGGCGGAGCGTTCATCTCATACTCGCGGGCGAATGACGCGTTCGTGGACAAGCTGGAATCGTCTCTCTGCGCCGACGGTGTCAACACGTGGCGCGACAAGCACCACATGGTGGCGGGTCCGGTCGAACGCCAGTTGCTCGACGCGATCCGCCTAAACGATGTGGTGATCCTGGTGCTCTCAAGGGAGTCCGTCAGGAGCGATTGGGTCGAGCTTGAACTTGATCGCGCACGACGCAAAGAGAAACAGAATGAGAGAGATGTCCTGTTGCCCGTTGCACTCGACGACGACTGGAAAGCCAAGTGTGAGCAGCCGGAGTCAGCCGTGCTGTGGAGGCAAGTCGCCAAGAAGAATGTGATTGACTTCAGCAATTGGGACACGAGCGAGAAGTCCTATAGGGACGGTTACCGAAAAGTCATTGACGGCTTGCGCCGTTACTACGGTTGTGACAGCACTGCTAGCGACGAAGACGCCGACGGCCAACGAACCCCGTGACGGCGCCCGTATGCCTTGAGGCCCTCGGCCAGTGCGTACAGCTCACCCTCGACGCAGTCGTCCAGGTCGTCCGTACGACCGTTCGTCATGTTCCGCACCCAGCCGCGCAGCCCGACGCCGTGCGGCTCCAGCGCGCGACGCCGGTCGCTGTCCGGCAGGTGCGCGTCGGCGTCGCTATAGCAGGTCAATTCAAGCGTGTTGGCCAGCTTCTGCACGTGGAAGCGCATGCGGCGCCGCGTGCCCTCGTTAGCCCGCTCCTCCCAATACCTTTTCGAGAAACCCTCAACCGGCCGGTCGCGGCAGCTTTCGACGATCGACATGAACAACTCGAAGTCGCGCTGCGTGAGGCGCTTCGATGTTGTGCTGGCGACCTTTGAGCGGTTGCCGTTCCGATCAAAGAACGCGCGGCCGCCGAACTCGCCGTAGCCGAGGATCATGCGACGGTGCTCGTCCGCCATCCAGCCCTTGCAGGCGCGGGCGGCGATTCCCTTTTGTTTGTTGCTCCAGGACATGGTCAACTCGGTATTAGTTGGCGAGGCTGTTGGTCGCGCGTTCGGGTCACTTCTTCCTCTTCTTCTTCGCGCATCGTTTGGCGGTCACGACCGGCTTGCGCTTGACCGTGAGCACGTCGCTGAGCGCGTCGGGCAGTTCGCCGTGCTCCCGGTAGTGCCTGGAGGCGAACGCCAGCGTCGCGGGCCAGTTGACACCGATCAGGTCCGCGTGATCGGGCAACATGGCGCGCGTGATGTCGGGCGTGTCCTTGGTCCCGCTGACCTTGAGTCTGTGGCCGACCTCCAGTTCCATGCCGTGCGACTTGACGAGGTTGAGCCCGTTGTTCTTCATGTGCCTGCGGCATCGCGGCATCAGTTTGTCCATCAGCTTCTCGACCTGGTTCAGTCGCTGCATCAGGTCGTGACGGCGTCGGGCCAGGCGGGCGAACTCTTGGACGGCTTCGTTCATGATTGTGCTCCTGCGTGTTGGGTGGGTTGGATGTCCGGTAGTTCGTGTTCGATCGATTGCGCGCAGTCGTGGCAGATGCAGACTTCGTCGATGCCGTTAGTGACTTCATCCACGTCGTGGTGGACGACGTCGTCGAACGCGAAGCACTCGCCGCAGTGGTCACACCGCACACACATCGCGCGCCTCCTTTGGTTGCTCGCGCCTTCGCAGACGCTCGGGCCACTCCGATGGATCGCCACCCTTCGAGTGCTTGAGCCGGTAACGGCAGTGCCACGGGTCGGGCACGTCGAAGTCGAACTCCGTCCGTCCGTCTTGCCCGCCCTGCCCCGGCCAGTCGTCGCAGAAGGTTTCGTCGAGCGCGACGGGGAATGAGCCGAGCTGCTTGACGAACACGGGAGCGTCGGCTTCGACGCAGTCGTCAATGATGTCGTCGATCCAGTCCACCGCGCACGGCTTCGCACCCGCGCCGCTCTCACCACCGACGATGACCCAGTCAATACTGGGGGCGTGCTCGTAATCGGGGACGGGGCAATCGGGTGAGCACCCGAAATCGTCGCACTCAGGCGCGTGCATCGGATGGACGCTGTAACCGCGCAAGTTGTCCGGCGGCAGCTCGATCGGTCCCAGTAACGGTTCGGCCGACACGAACCGCACGGCGGCCGGGCACTTCATCAGCCACGCGAGACGCTTGATAAGGGCTTGCTGGTCTTCAACGCTCGTTCCGATCAGGACGTTGGGCAGCGGCCACTTGATCGGACGCGGCTCGTATTCGTCGTCCTCACACGTCTCACCGATTCCGTCCGTAATGAACCGCTCGATCCGCCGTCGGTAGCGTTTGCCTTTGCCGTGAATCCAGCCGCCGTCCAGAAGGCAGCCCGCCGCCGCACTCAACCGATCGCCGCCGTCTGCGCCGCCGAGGTCGCCGTTGTAGTGCTCGATGCCGTTGAGGTAGGCCGCCGCGCGCTCCGGCCGCTTGGTCAGCACCTGAAACCGGTGTTGCGGGCACAGGGCCATCATCGCGAAGACGCGGTCGATCTGTTCGTCGCTGACGAACTCACCGAACAGATCGGTCATGGAGCAGACAAACACGTCACGGGGCTCGCACCAGTGCAGCGGCTTGCGCAGCGCCTTCTCGTCGATGAAGATGTCGACCTTGTCCGTGTTGCCCGCCGTGTACTTAAGACCCGTGCCGCCGTGCGGCAGCATGCGCCGGTTGTGGCTTTCGGCGTAGCAGTTGGCGCAGCCGCGCGACACCTTCACGCAGTGCGTGCCGACCTTGCCCGTGTCGCGCCGTCGCGCGCGAACGCAATTCCACGACTTGTCGGTCCACTCGATGCGGCTCATGAGATGTAGCTCTCCCCGTTGATCAGCAGGACTTCGGGGCGTCCGTCGTTCGTCTGCGCCTTGCCTCCCTCGGGGAACGTCCAGTTCCATCGGTCCTCGGGGTAGAGGTCCCGGATCAGCGCGTGGTCGTAGAACCGGCACACGACGCGCACGTTCTGAAACGACGCCAGCAACTCGGCGACGTGTCGCTGGTCGCGCGTCGTAAACGGGTGGCTGTACTTGTCGCCCGGCCCCGGGAACGGGACGTCGCAATAGATCGTGCGCAGTTCCTTGCCGTCGTCGCTGACGCGCTCGATGAACTCGAAGCCGTCCATATCGGTGAACGTGCAAGAGCGGAAGACGCGGCGCCACTTCGGCAGCGAGCGCACCGCGTTGGCGAAGCGCGTCGCCGAGTCGCCGCCGTTGGCGTCGAACCGGATCGAGAACGACGCGTCGAACTCGCGCTTCGTCCCGGCGCTCGACGCACGGCCCATCCAGCAGCAGACGAAGTAGTCCAACGCCCAGGCGATCGACTCGTCATCCGACAGCGCGGACGGCGTGTCACCGCTGGGGAAGAGCAGCGACGCGTCCATCGCGTCCCGGTGCTTGCAGTTGGACTGGGCGCGGCGTAGCGCGTCGACGTGGTAAGCGATACGGCGCAGCAGCCGGTAGAGCTTCGGCCCGTTGACGGGGTCTGCGATCACCCGCGCCATGTTGATCAGGTGCTTGTGCTTGTCGTTGACGTCGATCGTGCGCGCGTTCATGTGGATGAGTTCGCTCATCCCGCCCGCGAAGGGCACGGCGATGAACCGCGAGCCCGCGCACTCGGCGGCGGCGCGCCGACCGCACGACCGGTTACTGCCGTACCAGTTGGCCAGCGACCTGACGATCGGGTTGTCGGCCGTCGCCGTGGTCAAGACGCGTCCTCCTCCTGCGGGTCGATGACGGTGCAGCCGATGCGGCGCGCGTCGGCCCTGAGATAGGCCAGGTTGTCCTTGCGCGACTGAGCCTCGATCCGCTCGCGGATGACCGCCTCGAATCCGTCTCGCTGTTCGCGCGTGATCAGGCCGAGCTTGCACAGCCCCCACGCATGCTTGATCCAGACGGTCGTGACGCGTCGGGACGTGGCCGTCGGGACGCGCCGTAGGTGTTCACCGACCAACGACCAGGCTGGGCCGTCGGGCTTGAGCCGGATGTACGTCGTGCGCTCGTGGACGACAGCCTTGCAACACGAACGCGCGGCCGTCGGGCGGGCGCACGACCGGTAAGCGCGGAACGCGGCGAGGACCGCTTCGTAGTGCAGGGCGTTGTTGTCGGTCATGGGTCGTCGTCCTTGACGGTGAGAGGGAGTGTCGGTCGGTCGTCAAGCGCTGAGCGCGGCGGCGATCTCGCCCTCGATGTCGGGCAGGAATAGGTGGGCTTGATTCATGAGCGTGTCGTGCTCGCCCAGGCGGATGGAGGCCAGGACTTCGAGCACGTTTTCGCGTGTGACCAACTCGCCCGGCCACCACTCGACGACGGTCTCGACCAGTTCGTTGACCAGGTCGATCGCGCCCGACCCGTCCGCGCAGGCCAACGCGGTCAGCAGCGACAGCACGTCGTCGTCGGCCAGGCGAATCTTCTTCATCGCCAGGAAGCGGCGTATCTCGGCCGGTGAACAGAGTCGCTCGCGCAGGCGCTCCGGGTTGTCCGGGTCGGCCGTGCGACCGAGCCGCTTGTTGATGTCGATCATCAGGCAACGCCGCGCGAACTGACCGCCGCCGTTGACGCGGTCGTCGACGAAGCTGAATATCTCGCTTGCGCCGATCATGATGATCGGCACGCCCGTCTGATCGAACAGCGACCGCACGGTGGACGCGCACCGCTGATGTAACTGGTGCGCCTCGTTCAGGAACAGGATGGTCGATCGGCCTTTGAGCGAGTTGACGACGCTGCGCTGGATGGCCTTGGCCGATCCGTGCGTCACCTTGAGTCCGATCGTGGCGGCGATCAGCTTCAACAGCTCGCGGCTGGTCGTGTCCTGGTCGCAATAGATGATGTGCCCGTCCATCTCCTCGGCGAGCACCTTGATGATCATGTCCTTGCCCGACCCGGCGGGCGCCACGATCGCGGCCATCTTCTGTCGCTTGTCCGCGTGACGGACCCAGCCCGCGATCTCTTCGCACACCCACGTCTCGACGTACGTGTTGACGTGTTGCGATTGCTCGCGGCGGGACACGCGCTCGATCCACAAGTTGATCAGCCGCGTGACCGAGTCGACATCGCCCTTGTACTTGTCCGCCAGCCACTGGCTGACGACGCTGGGCGACCGGTCGATGTCCTTGGCCACACGCGCCAGCGGGTAGCGCCAGCCGCCGTTGTCGCCCTCGTTGAAGTCTTGGAAAGCCGCGCGCACCCCCCTGATCTGCGCGGCGGTCAGTTTCTTGCCTTGTGGAAGCATCCGTGCCTCGTTTTGAATGCGGTCGAGTTCGACCAGGCGTTCCGTCGCCCGCGATCCGTCCGGTGTCGGGGCGTCGTTCATGACTCGTCCTCTTGGTCCTTGGGCCGTGTCAGTTGCTGAATGTTCACCCGTGGAATCGAGCGCCCCGCCGTCGACACGCGCGGCGACCGGCCACCCTGAATCAGCGGCCTGCGTGACAGCGGCCCGGCCTTGGGCGTCGACGACGGATGTCGTCCGGCCATGCTCAGGACCGGCCGCGCGTTCGCCTGCGCGTGCGCGCGTTGAGCGGCGCTCGACTGACCGTCGACGGCCGTTTGACGCAGCTTCAACGGACCGGGCGTCGCGTCGTCCGTGCCGGTGGCGGCCAGTCGTTCCTCGACGTGCTCCGCGACGACGGCGTCGCGGATCAGCTCGGCCGCCGAGCGGTACTCGCGCGGGGCGAACTGACGCACGGCCTTGAGCGCCTTGGCGTACTGACGGTTTTCGCGCTGCTGCTGCGCGAGGTGGTCTCGGGTCACGGCATCGGGCAAGTCACCCAACAGCGGCGACTCGGCGACGCAGACGAACCGGCCGTCGAGCGTCCACACCTGGACGGTGCGCATATCGGCCGGGTCGTAGGAGACGAGCACGCGCGTCTTCTTCCTGCCCTTCCGCGCGGGCGCGCGGTACTCGGCCAGCGACAGGTCGTGCCGGTTGTCGTAGCTGAGCGGCACACCCAGCGGCGCGATGCGCACGCCGTGCTTGCCGACGGTGACCGGCTTGTGCCAGTGACGGCAGACCAGGTCGATCGCGCCCGGGTCCTTGGGGATCATGCGCGCCGCCCATTGCTGCATCGCCTGGTCGGGCGAGAGCATCCCGTCGGGGCCGGGGTGGTCGCGCAACTCTTGCATCTGATGGTCGGCGTTGGCGTTGTACGCGGCGACGAAGTCCTTGAGCCGCGCGGCGACGTGCTCGAACGTCGGGATGTCGCGCCCGCGCTTGAGGATGTCGGCCAGCTGCTCGGGCTTGCTGGTCGTGTCCTTGCCCCGGTAGGTCCAGAAGGTTTTGTCGAACTGCGCGCGCTGCGTCCCGAACCACCGCTCGACGAAGCTCTTACCCGTCGGGTTGTACGGCAGTGAGAAACCCACTTCGATACCGAGCCAGGCGAAGATACCGGCGAACTGCTGCTCGTCGCAGTGCTCGCCGCGCTTGATGATCGTGCGCCGCCGTTCGGTCCTGGTCTGACCGTGGAACGTCAACGCCTGATAGTCCTTGCCGTTGTCGACGTGGACGCGTGTCGGCCCGCCCATGTTGGCCGGGTCGCGCATGCCGTCGCCGAACGCGGCAAGGATGGTGTCACTCGACGGCGACACGCACAGCACGGCCGCGACGACGCGACGCGTTCCTCCGTCCATCCAGACCGTGACCCACGGTCGGATCAGCGTGTTCTGCCACCAGCAGAAGAAGTCGCACTGGCCGTGGTCGCCCATCCAGATGCGACCCGGTTCGAGGTCCGCGTGCGCGCCGACGATGCGCGGTGCGCAAGTGTCTCGCCAGCGGGACGGGTCGCGGTGCATCAGTTGGACTTCGGCCGGAATCCACTCGTCGAGCTTGCGCCCGCAGGTCGCCTCGGACACCCACGCGTCGGCCAGGCCGTTGGCCTGTGCCCAGGCACGCGTCTGACGCCACGCCTCGCGCAGCGTCGTGCCGCGCTGGTCGAGGTAATATCCCTTGAAGGTTTCGATGCAACGGGCGCGGCGCTTGTGTTGCTGCCCACTGCGTCGGTCGCCTCCGCGGTGGTCGATCAGCTTGACCGTGTCGGCCGGACAGTTGTACTTGCGATGCCACTCATACAACGACGTCTGGCTGATCTTGATCGTCGTGTGTTCACGACGCAGATGGGCGATCAGCGTGCCCATCCATTGTGTGGCGGGTCCGACGCACAGCGGGTCGTCGCCGCGCCGTGCGCGGCGGAACGCTTCGACGCAGGCGACACGCGCAAACGTGTCGGCGCGTTGCTGCTGCGTGTACATGCTCAGGTCGGGCGCGGTGTTCGCGTCGCCGACCGGGCCACGCAGCAGGCGCGCGTCGTGCGAGACGTGGATGTGCCACACACGCTGCCCGCCGCCGTTCGGCGCCATGTGAAACGCAACGCCGCGCGGCGCGAGCTTGTCCTTGCACTGACGACGCAACTGGCCGACGCTGCGGTCCAGCTTCTGCGCCGCCTCGGACAGTGGGACCCACGCGTCGTAGTCGACGGCGCCAAGGTCAACGAACTGTCGCGCCGAGTCGCTCAAAGCCGCTCCCCGTGGTAGTGCTTTTGGTAGTCGCCCTGGTTGTTCATCACCAGCGGCGTCGGGTCACGCTTGCGCGTGCGGTTCACGTCTTCCGGGTCGGCGGGCATGGCCATCGCCAGCAGCAGCGCCAGCACAAGGCCGACGACCAGGTTGAACGCGAACGCGACGAAGACGATCAGCGCGAGCGCCAGCATGAAGATCGCGAAGCGTTTCAGCATGCCTCGATCGCCTCCTTCGCCTGCGGGTGGTTGCGCAGGAAGCGGTCGATCATGTCGCGGTCGGCGATCACGAATCCGCCCGCGTCGACGGGGTGGACGTTGCCGTCGCCGCCGAACGCGACCAGACGGACGAACACGTCGTCGCACGTCGGGCAGTACAGGGCGCGGAAGTCGGTGTGTCCGCACCCGGCCGGCAGCTGGTACTTGTGGTGCTCGACCATCCGCTTGAGCCAATGCCGGAAGTCGGCGTCGTGTTTCTGCCAATCGTCCAACTCGCGACGTGTCGGTGTCGCGATGACCGTCGCCAGGAACGTGCGCCCGCACGACTCGCACTCGGTGCGCGCGACCGTCCGCACTGCGGAGTGTTGCGTCGACTCAACCTCGCGCGTCGGTACGCGGCGTAGGGTCGATGTTCGTCGCTTCGCGCGTTGCGGGGTCGTCGGGTCGGCGGGGGCTTCGAGTGTTGGGGACATGGGCGCTCCTTCGCGGTTTGGTGTCAGCCGTTCGCCGCCTTCAACTTGCGGCGCTTGTTGGTCTGTTTGTGAACGTGCTCGAACACGCGTTTGCCGCGCACCAGCGAACGCATGACCTGGTCCATCAGGCGCAGGTAGTTGGCCAACGCCGCGTCGGTCACACGCTGGCCACCGTCGCGATCGCGGTCGATCTGTTGCAACAGGTCCGACAGGTTGTGCAGCGCGTTGAGCTGCGCCGCTAGCGAGTCGGCCAGGTCGATCCGGCCGTCGCCGTTGACGTCCAACTCCTCGGGCGTGTCCTCGACGTAGATGGGGACCCAGCCCGTACCGCCGAACATGAGATTCAGGAACGCGGCCTGAACGTCGAACCCGCCGTGCTGGAACATCAGCTGCACGTTGCGGAATTGCGGGTCGGTCTGACCCGTACACCAGCGCATGATCGTCGTCTCGTCGAGACCGGTGACCTCGGCCATGCGCTTGACGTTGAGGATGTCGTCGCGGCGCAGGCGTTCGAGCAAGGCGTTGAGCATGGTCGTCTCGGTGTGCTGCATACTTTCCGCGTCCGTGCGGTATCACTGCATCCGTGCAGTCAGGCCGTCGGCTACGTTGCCGACATGCCGATTGCGACGGTCAAGCTGCCACGCCGGGCACACCGACGTCCGTGTGGTCAAGGGGGCGTCGTGCCCCGTGCCCGGTCAAGGACCTCACGCGGTGGATGGGTGCAGGGCAGCGCCCCCGCGTGGGTAGGGTTGCAAACCCCGCACAAGAAAGGTGGCTGGACTCTCGGTGCGGGGTGTAGAGGTAACTGCGTGTTTGTGATCGGCTGCGCACGTGCGCCTCCAGGTGATCATCTAATCAACTGCGGCAATCTGTCGCCGCATGGCGTTCAAAGGCCGCGACCTGTTGTTCCACGGTGGGCGTTGCACGGTCGCGGCCTGGTCATGGCTTTCAAGGCCCGGCGGTGGGTTTCCCCGTCGCGGGGC
>JANQSF010000013.1 GCA_028284155.1 Phycisphaeraceae bacterium | reverse complement strand
GACGAGCCTGATCCAGCGGTTCGTTTGCATCCGTTGCGCCCGCCTGCTCGGCCGCTCGCGACGCGGCCGGTACGTCCTGCTGCGCCAACCGCTGCGCCTCCTGCCCGATCTGCGCCAACTGCTGCGCCATCGCCGCGGCCCGCTGCTGTTCCTGCCTGGCTTGCTCACCCAGGTCGTTGGCGATCTGCCGTTCCTGACCCGCCGCCTGCGCGAGTTGGCGCTGCGCGTCCTGAACCGCGTCGCGAGCGATCTGCGAAAGCTCTCGCTGCATCTGCGGGTTGCGCTGCACCTCGGCCTCGAGTTGCCGCAACATCTCCTGCGGCGTCGCCTCGGCCAGGTCGGCCAGGCGTTCGAGTTGATCAAACTGCGGGTCGAGTTGGTCGGCCACGCCCGCTTCGCGTTCCAACTCGCGCAACGCCGTCCGCATCGGCTCGGGTTGACCTTGTTCGAGGTTGCGGAAATGCTCCGCCGCCTGGTCGAGTCGATCAGCCAACTGTTGTTGCTGCTGCGCAGCCTGTTGCAATGCGTCGGCCTGCTGCGTGGCCTGATCAGACGTGGCGGCCTGTTGCAACGCCCGCGCCGCCTGTTGCGACTGATCGGCCGTCATCGCACGCACCGCGTCGGCGTCGCGCATCCGCTGTCGGCCCTCAGCCGAGAAAACATCCTGCTCGTTCGCGTCACGCCGCAACGCGTCACGCGCGCGCTCGACTTGTTCCGACAGGTCGACTTGCTGATCCGCCTGCTGCCGGGCTTCGTCGCGAGTCGCGTCGGCGTCGTTGTTCTGACGTGCGTCGGCAGCCGCTTCCTGAGCACGTTGCTGCGCCGCCCGCGCCGCGGCCGCCGCGTTGGCCAACTGGTCGCTGAGTTTCGGCGTCATTTCGGCGATCTTCGCGCGTGCGTCACCGACCTGCGGCGCGATCATGCGACGGATGCGCTCGACCTCTTTTGCCATTTGGGCCAATTCCTTCGCTTTGCTCACGGGATCGCGATCGACGTTCGGCCGACTGCGCATCTCATCCGCGACCTGCCTCGCCGGGTCGCTTTGCCGCACGGCCCGCAACGCATCGGTCGCCTCGACTGGTATCTGCTCGACACGCTGCATCCAGTCGGCCGCGTCATGAAGCCGGTGGTCGTCCCACTGCCAGTCCAGCGGGTGGGCCGTGCGTGCCTCGGCCGGCGCGGCCTTGAACCGTTCACGAGCGCTCTGAGCGCTAAGCCCGCCAACCAGTTCGCCCAGGTCGCGCCCCACATCGACGATCGAAAGCGCCCGTCGCAACAGGTAAAGCTTCTGAGCCGCGTCCGCGACATCGGCGTCGGGCGAAGTCAGGTCGGGCGCGACGATGGCCTCAATCGCGTCGGCGCTGCGCGCCAGGTCGTTGGTGAACGACGCGTCCGCGTCTCGCCGGGCTTCTTCGACCTTCGCGCGCTCGCGGAGCAACTCGGCGGCGGAAGTCCATGCCTGCCGCGCGTTGCGTTCCGCCTCATCGAGTTGCTGCTGCGCAGCGGCCTGCTCGTTCGGCGGCACCTGCGCCGCGTGACGGCGGACCTCGTCCAGTTTGTGCGTCGCGGCCCACGCCTCGTACGCCGGCCGATACGCCCGCGCGACGTGCTTGCTCAGTTGCTTCCGCGCGTCGTCCGCCTTTTGCGACTGCGTGACGAAGACCTGCGTCGCCCGCGACAACGCTTCATCGATCTGCCGCTGCATGTCGCGGGCGATGGGCAGCAGCGATGCGCCTACGTTCGCCTCAACCGCCTCTTCCATCCGTTGACGTCGCGTTCTGAGTTGCTCCAACGACTGTGTAACCGCTTGCGGCGAGGCCAACACCTGCCGATCGACGAGGCTTTGCAACATGCCCTCAACGATCTGGATCTGCGCGACCGCGGCCGACTGCCGGCGGGACAACCGCTGCCACGTCACGCCGTTGGCCGCGTCGGCCTGCTCGGCCTGATCGTTGACTCGCTTCTGGTGCGCCGCTAGGTCCGACAGGTGCGCGGCGATGACGGCAGCCTCGTCGGCCGAGAGAAGCTTGCGATACATGTCGCGCGCCGTCACCGCATGCCAGACCGTCCGGTGCATCCGCTGCACACCGCGGTTCATCGCGACCTGTGAGGCGGGCTTGTCGTCGGCCTGCTGCGCCAGCCGGAGGTCTGCCCGGGCCGCAGGGAGCGACGTGGAACGCAATTCGACAACCGCGCGCGCCGCCAGCGCCAGGTCGTGCGCTTCGCGCCCCGGCTCGACGCGCTTCAACGTGTCGAGCAGGATCGCCGCCGCATTCTCAGCAGCGTCGTGGAAGGTCGTCAGCCCGTCGGCCGCTTCAAGCATCGCCTGCTGCCGGCGCGGGTCGTTCACAGCGCTCGTATTCGTCGCCTCTTGCGCGGCAACAACGTATTGACGTGCGTCCTCAGCCGACTTGTGCAAGTCAACCAGCGTCTGCGCCGCGCGGGCCTTCGCCGCAAGCGTCCGCAAACGGCGCGGGTCGAACTCGTGTGAACTGACAACGACCTGCAACAACTTCGAGTGCGCCTTCGTGCCCTTCAGGTCGGTCGCGACCAACCGGGCCGTCACACGGTCGCCCGGCTGCAAGCCCAAGTCGTACAGGTCCCACGTGTGCGCGACATCGACCTGCTTCACCGCGTCTTCGACGATCGGCGTCTCGACCCAGGCAGCGCCGTTGATACGCACCGCCAGCGCGACGCTGGCCAGCATCAGGTCGTCGCTCGCCTTGCCGCGCAGCTCGATCACTTCGTCCGGCGGGACGAGGATGCTGCGGGCCGACGGCGCGGTCAGCTCGATCCGCGGCGCCAGGTCCGGCTCAGCTCGCAACTCGTAATCCTGCGCGAACTTGTTCTCGAAACCGGTCTCGGTCGCGACCAGTTTCACGCGGTACGTACCCGACTCCTCCAGCGCGACGTGTCCGCGCAAACGACCTGATTCATCGGCTTTCAGTTGAACGGTCTGCGGTTGCGCGCCCTGCGTCAATTCGAGCGTCGCCCCCTTGACCGGCTGATCCGTCTCGATCGCCAGCTCGACCACCGTTCCCTGCAACGCGATCAGGTCGCCGCTGCGCTCGCTGACCTGCTTGTTCACCAACTGCGCGTAGGCCGGGTAGCTGTAGGTCTTGTGAAACGACGTGACGTGCGGGCGCGGCCGGGCGTCGATCGCGAACTTCCGCGTCAACCCGTCGCCCGCCTCGACCTGATACAGCACAGATTCCCGTCCAACGTGCAAGGCCGACTGAAACCGCCGATCGCCCTGCGGCGTCATGCGTGTCGATTCGACCCGCTCGCCCTCGCGGTAGACGTGCAGCGTCGCGTCGTCCGCCAACTCGCCGGATAGTTCGACCTCGACCGTCACCGGGTCGTTGTGCGGCACGGTCGGCTCGACGGGGTTCGGCGCGACAACGGTGATGACCGTCCGCGACACACGGTCGACATTCGCCATCGGCGCGAGCGCGCGGACCATCAGTTCGTCGAAACGCAAACCGGGCAACGCCATCAACCCCGCGCACAACGCCAGCGCAAACAACGCCGCCAACTGCCAACCCGCGATGAGCCGGGCCGGCAGCAACTGGTCAATATGAACACCCTCGACCCGCCGCGCTACATCGTCCTGCAACAGGCGGCGAAAAACCGGCGACTCCCACGCGTGCAGGTCGTCGTCGCTTAACTCGACGGCCGAGATCAGGTCTTCGCGCAGTCCCGGTTCGGTCGCCTCCATGAGCCTTGCCAACCGTGTCGCGCTGGGCACGCGCGCGATCAGCCGACCGCAGGTCACCCATACGACCACGGCCACGATCGCGTAGCCAGCGCCGCTGAGTGCGTAGCGCACGACGTCGTCGAGTTTGACCAGCCAATCGGCGATGGCGATCAGCGTCATGACGGCCAAAAGGCTGAGCACGGCCGCACACACGCCACGCACGAGGATCAGTTGGAACCGGCGTCGGCCGAACGCGCGGAGCTTGGCGGCGATGACCGGGTTGAGTTGGACGCTCATGGTGCGTCTCCTTGCGTGGCTGAAACGATCAGAGCAGGCCCGCGCGTTTGCGCACGAACCACTCGACGCTCAGCAGGACAATCAACGGCACAAACAGCCAATAGCTCTGCGCCAGGGCGACCTCACGCTCCTCTATCGTATCGTCACCCTTGGGCGCCAGATGGTTCAAAAGCGATTCGGCGTCTTCTTCGCGGACATAACGCCCGCCCGAGGCGTCCGCGACCTGCCGCAAAAGCGGCTCGTTGCAGTGCAGGACGCCCAATTCACCCGTCTGATGGCCAACCACCACGAAACTCGTCGTGGCCTTCAGGTCGGCGTCGTCCCGACCGGTGACGCGCATCCGGACGTCGTATCGGCCGGGCGGCAGTTGATCGGTCTTGCCGGTGAACAGGCCGGCCGCCTGACGATCGACGCTCAGCGGGATCGCCGCAATCTCCTCACCGTCGCGCAGCATGACGGCCTCGGCCGTGGCGTTGTCGACCGGCCGACCAAACGCGTCGCGCAGACGGGCGCGAACCCATACGGCCTCACCAACCTCGTACGTGATCTTCTCCGTCCCGAGTGAGACGAAACGGTCACGCACCGAAAACGGCGTCTCCATCATCCAACGTGAGACCTGCTTCCAGTACGGCTCGTGGTACTTGTCCGCCACCTCGTACCGCCACCGCCAGGAATCGTCGAAGCCCGCGTACAACACTCGCCCCGCGCCCTGCCGGCGCATGACCAACGCCGGTACGCGAACGTTGCCGTCTCGCGCTTCGACCAATACCTCCGCGCCGGGCAATGCCTTGACGTCCTCAACACGGTGCGGCGCGGGCAGGTTCGCCCACAAGTTCGTATTCGACGTATCGCCGGCCGCACGCGAAAGCTTCAACTCACCCAGCCGTTGACCCGTCGCCGTCAGCGCGATCGAGGCCGGCCGAACGCCACGTGTGCTGAGCCACTGAACCGGAAACAACCCGCCCAATGGCAGGTCGTCGTATTGGCGCAGCTTGCCGCGACGCCCGTCGATAAACCACAGACCGCCGCCGCGATGTGTGACAAACCGCGTGAGCCACTGCTGTTGCTCGATTGTGAGCATCTGCCGCGGCACTTCGCCCACGATGACCAGGTCGTAGCTGAACAGGTCGGCTTCGGACGGCGGGAACCGTGCGGGCGCGCCGTCGCTAAGCCAACCGTCGCGGTGCGTGCCGCCCAGCGGCGCGATTCGATCGGTGACCTGCCACTGCTTGTCGCGTTCGAGCAGGTTGCGGATGTAACGCGTCTCCCAGCGCGGTCGGCCGTCCAACAACAAGACCTTGCGCTTCTGACGCACGGCCAGCGTGCGCATCTCGGCTTCATTGTTTTCCTGCTCCGCCTCGCCGACCAACGGGTCGATGCTCACCTTCATCGATAGCGGCAGACTCAAAACCTCAATGTCGCCGTCGCCCTGCCGAACGGCCTGATCGACGAGCGACTGGATCGGGAAGTCGACATTGACTTCGCGTTGCCCCGCCGCATTGGTAACCAGCCGCTTCTCCCACATGAGCTTGCCGTCGGCCTCGACCTTGAGCAGGAACGGTCGGCCGGCCGGCATGGTGTCGGTCAGCACGACGGTCGCTTCGACGCGGTCGGCCGCGTAAACGGTCTGTGGCAGTCGCGTGGCCGTGATCGCCAGGTCGCGCGGCGGGCGTGAATCGCCCAGCCCGACCGTGTGCACGCGAACACCCTGCGCTCCGAGAACGCGCGCTGCCTGAACGGGAGAACCGCCGGCGTTGTGTTGGCCGTCGGTCAACAGCACGACCTTGATGCGTTCGTCGCCGTCGCCGCGGTCGCCGATGCGCGCCTGCATGCCCTCAGCCAGGTCGGACTTTGGGCCGGCCGGCGATTCAGGCGTGAGTTGCAACGGGATGTCGAACCGGTCGTCGGCCGACCAGATCGGCTGCGCGCCGCCGGTCTTGGACGATGGGTCATCGGAAGCGCCGCCGCCGGACAACGCCCACAGCTCAACGCGGTGCTGCTCAGCCAAACGTGGTACGAAACCGTCGTCGCCTTCGAGCAGCGCGGCCGCAGCACGTTGCCAACGCGTGGCCTGATCAAACCGGCGCAACGCCGCGGTAACCGCGCGGTCGTCGCGGGCCGCGACGGTACTCGCGTAAGTCTCAAACGCCTCGTCAAGTCGCTGCTGCCACTTGGCCGCGGCCGACCGCAACGCAATTACCCGCAGGTCGAGTTGCGCGACCAATGAGTCCTTGAACCGTGTTTGATTTGCAAGCCGCTCCGCTGGCCCCAGCACCTCGTCGCGCACAGCGTCGAGGATCTCCTGCCTAACTCGCGGCGTCACGGCGTCGTCGCCGGTCGGCGCGGCTTCGATCGACGTCACGGCCTTTTCAGCGCCGGTGACGAACCGGCGGAGGGCCAAATGCACGGACGACATGTCACTCAAGTCCAACTGTTCTTGGGCCGTCTCCTGCAGAGCGCCGGCCAGGTTGGCCGACGCCTCATGCCACGCCGGATCAATCGTGCCTTCGGTCAACCAGCCCAGGCGTTGTGCGATGAGCAGCTTTCGGCCAGCCGGCATCGCGTTGTCCGGCCGACCCATGCTCGCCGACGCATCGACAAACACCAACACGCGCGACCGCTTATCGATCTGACGCTGCGATCGGACGACAGGGCCGGTCAGCATGAGCAGCACAACAAAAACAACGACGCCGCGCAACGTCGGCAGCAGCCAACGCAACGCGCTGTGCCGCGTGGCCGTCTCGCGTCGGTAATAGAAATAGGCCAACAACCCAGCAAAGATCGCGACGATCAGGCCGAGCCAGACGTTGACGTCGCCCGCAAACTGAAGCGTGAATGACTTCCAGTCGCCCCGCGTGTCGGCCAACAGCAACAGAGGCGCGCACGATGACATCAGCGCGACAGATGGTGTGTCAGCGACCGCGTTTTGGGTGCCATACTTTGGCTTTGCAAAGTGTGCGGTCTGACCTGAGTGCGCCGTCCGCGATTCGGCACACTTTGCCGAGCCAAAGTGTGGCACCCCCGATCCGAAACAACCAAGCAGACCGAGCACTCGCGTCACATGTGAACAACTAGACGCCACGCACGCGGACGGATCGTGTGGCTCACCGTAGCCGCCAGGTTGTGATCGTCTGTTGACCATCATGCCTCAACTCACGCGCGACGACGTGAGAACCATTGTTGAAAGAACAACTCGCCAAACAGCAACGCGAGCACGACCGCAAACACCTCCCAGCGGATCGACCGGCCGTGCCGGCGTTCGCTGTCGAGCGTGCGGTACGCCTCCCACGACTCCACGACAGACGCGCCAAGCGTCCGAGCGGTTTCTTCTAACTCATCGTCGCTGAGCAATGTCAGGTCAGACTCATCGCGTTCACTCATGACGGCGAAATGAATCGGCTCACTCTTCGGTGCTTCGATCGTGTAGACGCCGGGCCGATCGGTGTCGTCCCATTGCACGACGCCCCGCAGGCCGCGCTTGCGCACCTCAACTTCGTGACGTTCGCCGGCCGGCGTCAGCACGGCGGCGCGTCGGCCGACCGCCGAGCGCGGGACGAAAGCGACGATCGGCTCTCCGACCGACAGATTGCGTGGCGGGTCACTGCCGGCCGCCAGGTGCGTGACGAGCCGTTGCATCAGAGGCACGTACACCGGCTTGACCGGCAGGGTCGTCCACAGGTCGTCACACGTCGTCGCGCACAACAGGACACGCCCGCGTCCGATCTTCTTTTCAACAAGCAGTGCGTCGCCCGTGTCCAGCCGAGCGGTGACTGACACACCGGGGGCCGAAGCATCCGACTCGTCCAGCTTGTACCACGTGCGCACCTTGCCGTCAGCCAGGCTCCCGTTGCGCGGGTCGTTGAATAGTTCCAGCGCCGGGTCGTTGTAACGTTGTTCGAGAATCGCAGATGCGTCGTCCCAGGTCGCGCCCGCGCCGACGACGTCACTCAAGCGGGTCGGCAGCAGGCCCTTGCCCGACTCGTGCATTGCCGCGTTGTACCAGCCCGCGTCGACCTGGTTGCCCAGGAAGACCATCGCCGCGTTGCCCTCGCTCACGTACGTCTTGAGCATCTCGACCTGCGCGGCGGTGAGCTTGGCAACGTTCGCCAACACCACGACCCGTCGGCCGGTCAGCGACGCGGCGTCGAACGCGCTGACGGGCACGGTCTTCGTTTCGATCAGGTCGGTCAGCTTTTCTTTAGCCAGCCCGAACGGTCGGAGCGCGATCTGGAGGTACGACGTCTCGCTTTGCAGCGGCTCCGACCGCGGGTCACCATCGACGAGCAGGACGGGCAGCTTGTCCCAGACGGGCACGACCAGTGTGAACTTGTTGTCGGCTTTGAGCGCGTCGGTCTCGACCGAGACATTCAGCACATGCGACCCCGGCTTCACGAATTCGTATTGAAACAAGACCTGCGCGTCCTGCCCGGCCGGCAGGCTGACTTCCTTGGTGTCTTCCAACACGCCGTTGACGTGCAGGTGAACCCGCTGGTCGGGGTACGACGTGTCGCCGAAGTTCTGCAGGTTGCCGCGCAGCGTGACCTGTTGCCCGACGCCGACAATACGACGCGAGACGTCAACGGAGAGCACAGCCACGTTGTTCTTGACCGGTTGACCGACACGGAAAAGCGTGACCGACGGCGTCGGCTTGATCTGTTCGATCGTTTCGGCCACACGTGCGAGTGCGGCGGCGTTGTCGCCCGCCCAGTCGATCTTCTGGAAGTCGCTGACGACGATCAGCTCGCGCTTGGCGGCGTGCTTCATCGACGCCAGCGCGGCCGACGCTTCGTCCAGCGTGTCAGCCATGCGCGACGATCCGTAGCCGCCCTCCAGTTTCGTCACGTCGCCGGCCGCGCCCGACAGGTTGACCGTGGCTGAGTGCGCGGACGACACGACCCCGCCGGCCGCCAGCCGAACGGCCACTTCCGACCCGCGCGGCAGCCGGGCGATGACCTGATCGCCGGCCTGCTTCGCGTCATGTAGCGCATTCGAGTCGGCCGAACCGGCCTCCATCGAGTAGCTGTTGTCGAGCACGACGGCCATCGACGTCTTGGCGTCGCGCGCCAGCGTCGAGATCGGCTTGTCGTCCACCAGCGTCCAGCCGAAACAGCTCGCGACGATGTACGCCAACCCGACCGCCGCGACCGCGCCGAGCCCCCACCGCCACGCGGCCGAGGCCGCCAACGACGCCGCGCCGATGCAGAGCAACACCAACACCGGCACGATGATGAAGTCGACGAACACGTTCATGTGCGTCAGCACCGGTACGGCCATGAGGATGGCCAGTAACAGCGGGATGAGCGCGCGGATCATCAAGAGGATGATCTGCTCGATCTGAATGCGTTTGCGGTTGGTCCGAACGACCGGCGCGAGCAGGTGCATCGCACCCCACTGGACGACACGGAACCGGCTGCGGTTGAGCAGGTGGATGATGATCGGGATGGACAGCGCCGCCGCCCCGAAGAGCAACGCCGCGTTGAGGAAGGTCATGTCCGTTTCCGCCTCAAGGCCAAGTACTGCGCCAACGCCTCGGCGTAAGGCTGATCCGTCGTCATGGGCACGAGGTCGATGCGGTGGCGGTGGCAGCCCTGCTCCAACTCACCGCGGAACCGCGCAAGGTTTTCCAGGTACGCCTCGCGCAGGTGCGCGGGGTCGACCATGTGGTGGTCGCCGACGACCTCCATCGAGTCGAACCGCGTCCACTGCTTGAACGGGAAGTCGAGTTCGTCGCGGTCCCAGATCTGAAAGACGATCACCTCGTGCTTGGCGTGCCGGAAGTGAGCCAACGCGCGCATCAATTCGGCTACATCGCAGAAACAATCGGAGAACACAACGACCAAGCCCCGCCGGTGCAGCTTGGGCGCCAGGTCGTGGAAGACGTGGCCCAATTCGCTCTCGCCGCCGGGCGTGCATTGCTCCATCTCGTCGAGCAGGATCTTCAGGTGGCTGGCGCGCGAGCGCGGCGGGATGTACCGGCGGATCTTCTGGTCGAACGTGACCAGCCCGACCGAGTCGGCCTGCTGGAGCATGAGGTAAGCCAGGCAGGCCGCCGCCCGCGACGCGTAATGCAGTTTCGACACGCCGTCTTTGCCCGGCTTGTCCGCGCCGTAGTTCATCGACCCGCTGCAATCGACCAGCAGCGTCGCGCGCAGGTTGGTCTCTTCCTCGTATTCGCGGATGTAAAAACGATCGGTCTTGCCGAACACCTTCCAGTCGAGGCTGCGCAGGTCGTCGCCGGGCACGTACTGGCGGTGCTGCTTGAACTCGACGCTGAACCCCTTGTGCGGCGAGCGGTGCAGGCCGGACGTAAACCCCTCGACCACCAGGCGGGCCAGCACCTGGAGGTTGGCGACCTGTTGCAGGTCACGCGGGTTGAGGAATTCGGTGATGTCGGGCATGGCAGCAGGAAAGCAGGAGATCAGGAAAGCAGAAAATCAAGAAAACAGGAGAGCAGGAAATTGAGGACGCGTGGGAAGCAGGAGGTCGCGGTGGCGGGCGTCCCGATGCGGGACACAGGTCATTTCAAATTCACGCATACGGCAACCAACATTTCCTGTTTTCCTGCTTTCCTGATGTCCTGCTTTCACTCACACCACCCGCGACTCCGTCCCGCGCGGTACGGTGTCGAGGATGCGGGCGATGACGTCGTCGACGGTGATGCCCTGCGCTTCGGCGTTGAAGGTTGGCACGATGCGGTGGCGGAGCACGGGGTAGGCCAACGCCTCGATGTCGTCGATGGTCACGTGGTATCGCCCGCGCAACACCGCGCGGACCTTGCCGGCCAACACGAGGTTCTGCGCCGCGCGCGGACCCGGGCCCCAGTCGACCATCTCCTGCACGAACGGCAGCGCGTCGGCGTCGTTCGGCCGACTGCGGCGCACCACGTCGAGCACGAAGTCGAGCACGTGGTCCGGCACGGGCACTTTGCGCACGACCTGCTGGCAGGTGCGGATTTCCTCACCGCTGATGACGCGGGCGATGTCCTGCTCGAGCGTGCCGGTCGTCTGCGAAACGATCTGACGCTCCTGCTCGCGGTTCGGGTACTCGACCTTAACGTGGAACAAAAACCGGTCGCGCTGCGCCTCGGGCAGCGGGTACGTGCCTTCCTGCTCGATCGGGTTCTGCGTGGCGAGCACGAAGAATGGTTCGTCGAGTATGTACGTCCGCCCGCCGATGGTGACCGAGTGTTCCTGCATCGCTTCGAGCAGCGCAGCCTGCGTCTTGGGCGGCGTGCGGTTGATCTCGTCAGCCAGGATCATCTGCGCGAAGATCGGGCCTTTCTCGAAGACCAACTCACGATGACCGGTCGTCGGGTCTTCCTGGATGATGTCGGTGCCGGTGATGTCGGCCGGCATCAGGTCGGGCGTGAACTGGATGCGCCGAAACGACAGGTCCATCGCGTCGGCGAGGCAGCGGACCATGAGCGTCTTGGCCAGACCCGGTACGCCCTCAAGCAGGCAATGCCCGCGCGCCAAGATCGCGATGAGCAACTGCTCCATGACCGCGTTCTGACCGACGATGCGCTTGCCAACTTCGGCTGTAATCGTCTTGTAGGCTTGCACAAGCCGCTGCGCCATCTGAGCGTCGTCGGGGCCGGCGGGCGGGTTCGCTGGAGACTTGGCGGCGACGGGCGCGGCCCCAAGCTGATTACCGGGTGCGGGCGGATTCCCGGGGGAGCTTCCGGGGGCGGTCGGTTCACTCATGTGGAACTCCAACGAGGCGGGATTGACTTGGGGCGCACGACCTCAAATCGTAACGCATTAGCGTAACGAACCCGCCGCGCGGTGGTCAACCGATCGAGAATCGCCGTCGTTGGCTGATGACGGGTACTGACGCGTGCCACGGTTGGTGCGCAATGAATGGGAATCCCACCCGGCCGTGTGTCCGTGTCTGGTCTTCGGATGTGTCATTTAGCCGCGTCGCTTGCGACGCGCTTAACCCGCCGCAACCGGCGGGGCTAAATGGGCGTCACGGGCGCTTCCGGCTTGGCGGCGCGTCATCCAGCGCCCGCGCTGGCAACAAGTCCGGCGCGCGGTCGTCCGGGTACTGCTGGTCGAAATCGCTTTCGCTCGGCGGCGACCAGGCGTCGCCTTCCTTGATCTGCTGAGCGTCCTGATCGCCGTCGCCCATCCAATCCTGCCAGGGCAAGAACACAGCCGCGCTGACCCCGCCGGCTATCAGCAATAGCGAGATCGTCATCAGCGTCACGGTCCGACGGACGCGCTTGCGGTTGAAGTCTTCATAAGGTTGCACGTCGGCATCGACCAGGCCTGATTCAGCCACGACCTGCCGCGCGTGTTCGATGTCTCTGGCTTCGACGATGTAGCGTTTGTAATCGCCGAGCCCGGCGTCGTAGGCCGAGGCAATGAACTTGTGTGTGTGATGCGATGATCGGGGCATGGGTCTTGAAGTCCCGCTGAACGACGATCCAGAAACGATCAACCCTGTCGGCTGGGAGACGCACGCAGCCTCGAGTTCGGCCAATCGCCTCCCCGCCCTTCGAGCATGTATCGGCGGTTGTCCCGCCCCACTGTTACGGCTTGGGGCGGGCTTGCTCGATTGCATTATAGAGACGGCGCACACGCTGGAGGTCGACGCCGTCCGGCTCGTTTTCCAGCAGCCAACCCGCGTCGGCCAACGCGGCCCGGTAACGCTTGGCCTGATAACGCAGCACGGCCCGCACCCAACGCTCCTGCGACCGCTTCGGGTCGATTGCGAGGATTGCGTCAAGGTAGGGCAGCGGGCCGGCCGTCGGGTCTTCCTGCCGGGCGACGCCCATCAGGTTGTAAAGCATGCGCAGAATCACGTCGCGCGGCGCGGCCGGCTCCAGGTGCTCTTTCTCCAGCCGAACGCCGGTGATCTCCACGACCCGCAACGCCGCCTCGTCACGCGAGACGACCTTGCCCCGCTCATACACGTCAATCAGTTGCGGCTCGTCCTTGTCCGTCACATCGCGGACCATGAAGTGGCCTGGCAGCGACGCGCCGACCAGCTTCAGCCCGATCCGCTTGCCGAGTTCGATGTACAGGATGCTCAGCGTGATGGGCAATCCTTCACGGTCGTCCATCACCTCGTTGATGTAGCTGTTCGAACGGTTGTAGTAATTCGTACGGCTGCCGTGGTAGGCATTCTCTTCGAAGAGGTATCGATTCAACATCGCGCGTTTTGTGACGGGCGGCGCGTCTTTCGGAAGGCGTTCGCGGATCGCCGCGGCCATGCGGTCCAGCTCGTCGCGGTAGCCCTGGACCTCGATCTCTTCATTGTCCATGTAGGCAACCAGCAATGCCGCATGGAACAGGTCAACTTTTTCCGGCTTGCCTTTGAGCAAAGTCACCAGCTCATCGCGGACGCGCTTGCGGTGAACCTCGCCGGCCAGGCGACGTAACTGTTCCGCCTCAGCTTCGAGTCGTTTGGCGCGTTCACTCAATACGGCCGTGGTCGGCCCGGCGTCGACCAGCGACGCAACGACATCCTCGTTCAGCTCGCCCGAACCGGTCACGTCGGCGACCTTGTCGGTAATCGCGCCGACCTGCGCGGCGGTGGGTCGCGCCGCGGGCAGCTTGTCGCCGAGTTGAAATCGCCGGAACTCCGCGTCGGTCGTTCGGAACTTGGCCAACCCGACCCGCCCGCTCTTCAAGCCCGTGTCGTCCGACTCGACGACCAACTCGTCGTTGACATAACAAAGGATGCGCTTCGGCTCGAGCCGAACCTTGAGCGTGTTCCAATCGCCCGGCCGATAGTGCACGCTCGGCTTGTCGTGCAGGACACGCCACGTGAACACGTTCGCCCCATCGAAGCGTGTCAGCCGAATGTTGCCGTTGCTCGGGTAAAAACCGTAATGACGATCACCGCCATCGGAGCAGAACGCCAGTCCGGCCGCGCCAGACTCATCGCTCATGCGCACCGACACGGCAATCTCGTAAGGCCGTTTCGGTTCCGGGCGGGTCGAGAGGCAGAGCGTCCGCCCCCCAAATCCCCGGCCTTGCGACGTCGCGACGATCCGCCCGGCACGCTGCCGCCATTGGCCGCCCATCTTGGCTTCCCAGTGGTCCGCGTCGAGCGCGCCGATCGTGACCCAACGGTCCATCGGCACGGGGTTCGGCTTGGCCAACATCGGTTTGAGCGCGTTGACCGGCATCGCAAAGCCGAGGTTCTGAGTCACCGCGCTCTTGATCGTCACCACGCCGTGCACCTTGCCTGACATGTCGAGCACGGGGCCGCCGGAGTTGCCCGGCTCGACCGGCATCGCGATCTGAATCATCGAACGCCCGTTGATCCGACGTGTGCCCGACACCACGCCGGTCACGACACTCCGCTCCAGTCCGTGCGGGTTGCCCAATGCGACGATCGGTTGGCCGGACTTCAAACCGTCGGAGTCGCCGAGTTCAAGCGTCGGCAGGTCTCTCGCATCGATCTTCACCAGCGCGAGGTCCAGGTGACGGTCGGAGGCGTGCACCGACGTTGCCTCGTGCTCACGCCCGTCGGCAGTACGTACCGAAATATGACGTGCCTCACCGATGACGTGCAGATTCGTCGCGATCAGGCCATCCGATTTGACGACGAAACCCGTGCCCACGCCGACGGGCTGACCGTCCCTCCCGCGAAAACTGATGACCACCACCGACGCCCGCGCACGCTTGACCAGTTGCTCGACGGCGTTTTCTTTCGCCTGTTCTGGCGCAGGCTCATCCGCGGCATTTACGCGCCGATCGGCACCGATCCAGACCGGCATCAACAGCGCACAAACCAGCCATGTCGAAGCCGAAGCGAAGGGGCGAACACGACGGGCTGGTGTGTCATTCACGTGAGAATCTCCAAGCGATGGCGTCGTTCTCAGATCATAGTTCACACTCAACACGCTCGTAGCGGGTGCCACACTTTGGCTCGGCAAAGTGTGGCACCCAATCTGCGACGCCTGTTCGCCGATGACGATCCGTGTGGTACGCCGCCCGCTCACAACAACGGCGACAGCAACGCCGCGGCGCTACAGGCGTAACGTCGCCAAACGGCTCTTTCTTTCCACCGGCCGATATCGATCGGCTCGGCCGCGGCGATGTAGCGCATCTGAGCCTCGCGCAGCCGCTGCGTAATGGCAGCGCCGTACATGAACACATTCATCTCATAGTTAACGTGAAAACTGCGGATGTCGAAGTTCGTCGAGCCGAGCAGCGCGACATGGTCGTCGATCGTCACCGTCTTGGCATGCAGCAGGCCGTCGTTGTGCAGGTGGATCCGCACGCCCGCGTCCAACAACTGCTCGAAGTAATACCGGCCGGCCGCGCCGACCAGCGGGTGGTCGGACCGGTGCGGGACGACGATGTCGACCTCCACGCCGCAGGCGCCCGCCATCATCAAGGCTGACAGTGTCGGCTCGTCCGGGATGAAGTACGGCGTCGTGATGACGATGCGCTGCCGGGCCCCACTCAACGCCGAGAGCATCACCTCCGACAACCCGATCGCGGTCGCTTCCGACGGAGCCGTCGCCACGACCTGCGCCGAGACCGGACCGGTCTGTTCCACAACGGGGCAAAGGCCGTCCAACGACAATTGCTCGTTGGCATCACACGCCCAGTCTTCAACAAAGACCTGCTGAAACTGTCCAACGATCGGTCCCTTGAACCGCCCCGTCAGGTCATGCCATTGTCCAGCGCGGCGATGGCCGTAACTGCCTTCGACGATGTTCTGGCTCCCCGCGTAAGCAATGTGTCCGTCGATGACGGCGAGTTTTCGGTGGTTGCGCACGTCGATGCGACGCACCAACGCCCTGCCAAGGCTGACGGGCATGATCTCGACCGTCCGCACGCCGTGTTCGTTCAACGACTCAGCCAATCCGCCGCGCCGAAACAGTTGCGGCGACCCGCCGCTGTCGGCCAGCAACCGGCACGTCACGCCGCGGTCCGCCGCACGACGCAGCGCGTCGGCAACGCGCTGCCCGGTTTCGTCCGGCTTGAAGATGTAGAACAACAGATGGACGTGCCGTTCAGCCGCGTCGATGTCGTCGCTCAACCGGTCGATCACGTCGTCGGTCTCGGTCAGCAATTCAACTTCGGCCCCGGCGACGACGGGCAGGCCGCCGACGCGTTGCGCGAGGTAGGCCAGCGGCTCGCGTCCGTCGGCCTTGCCGGGACTTGGTGGCGGTGTGTGGCATGCGGCCTCTTCTCGGATCCGCTCACGAGCCGTCCGGTGCCGCTCGACGCGCGATTGGCCGAGCCGAGGTCGGCCGATCAGGAAGTAGATCAGCACACCCAATTCCGGGATGAAGAAGATCAACGCCAGCCAGGCGATCGCGTCACCGGGCGCGAACCGGCGGCGCAGGATGACGGGCACCATGAGAAACCGAAGCGCCCACTCGAGAGCCGCCACGGCCGTGAGGTATGGCGTTGATGCGTCCAGCCAATTCAGGAGGATGTCAACCATCGGCAGTGGTTCACTTTCAATTCGGCGACTGTCTCGTGCCACGGCCGTGTCGGCCGTGTGGTGCAGCAAGGACGTTCCGCACGGCCGACACGGCCGTGGCACGAGATACGTTCTTCAATGTGAACTACTGCCCAACCATCGCACGCCTTGCATCCCTACCTAGTCATCCCGCGCAAGCCCGCGTCATCCGACTGACGAGGTGTTCGACGGTCAGCGTCAGGTTGACGTTCGACGCCAGGTGACGCTCGCTCTCGTCCAGCGCGTCGATCATGCCGACCCAAGGCTGAACGGCACGATCGCCCGCGACCGGGTCGGCCGGGTCGATCGACTCGGCCGTGTCGCGCAATCGCCGGCGGGCGTGCTGCGCGATCAACGACCACATCAGCGCCGCGGCCCGCTTGTTGGCCGCTTCTTTCGACGCATTCTTGTGCGTCTTCACCCACGACTCAGCGAACGCCTTGATCAACTCGCTCATCGTCTCGCCCAGCATGGTCGGGTATTGACCACGCTCCAACTGCTTGAGCGCCGGGTCGATCTGCTTGCCCCAGGCCATCAGGTCGTAATCAGCCGCCAACGCCGCGCGCCCCAGACTGCCCTCAGCAAACGCGACGACCCAACGTCGCGCCGCGGGCGTCAGGTCGCTGCGCTGTTCGTTCAGCCAGGTCTCAACCACGTCGTCACTCAGCGGCGCGAACGCCACACGGTGACACCTGCTGCGGATCGTCGGCAGCAGGTGGTGCTCCTTCGACGTGATCAGGACGACGTACGTGTCCGGCGACGGCTCTTCAAGCGTCTTGAGCAGCGCGTTCTGGCCCTCTTGCGCCAGCAGTTCCGCCTCGTCGATGATGAACACCTTGCCGTGACGCATCGCGGCCGTGCGGTACGCAATCGCCTCGTGCGTGCGGTCGTCTCCCGTCCGCCCGCCCAGCATCCGTTCACGCAGCAGGTCGAGCGGGATGGTCAGTTGCTTGCGGTTGCGCAGTTGCGCGTTCGACGAGAAGCCGGCCAACTCCTTGCGGATGACATGTACATCGGGGTGCGCCCCCGCGTCGTCGTCGCCCGCATCGTCGTGCAGCAACCGACACGACTCGCAGGAACTGCACGCGGCCATGCGTCCCATCAGGTCGGTCTCTCGGCTGTGACACAGCAGCAACCGGGCGAAGGCGATCGCCGTGGTGAACTTCCCGACGCCGGCCGGACCGTGGAAGATCAACGCGTGATGCAACCGACCGTGGGCGAGGGCTGATTCGAGCGTCTGCCGCGCGTTGTCCTGGCCAAGAATGTGGTCCATGGGCGACCATCGTAGCACCGCCCCGTTTGTGCCGCTGATGCGAATCAGGGACACCCAGAGCGCACGACCCGACGAAAGACGCTCACCCCGTAACGCGCACAGTCAACCCGCTCAAGCCCGCCCGCCAAGCCGTCCGATACTCACGCTGGAGGCGACCCCCGGATTCCCCACACCCTCACCGGGAGGACCGTCATGTCCAGCATGGGAACAGGCCCCGCCGCCGGCGTCGCGCAAGCGGCACTGCAAGCCCAAGAAGTCGCACGTAACCGGGACAGCAAGCAGGCCCAGAGCGGCCGAGCGGCTGAGCGGCTGCGCAAACAGATCGACGAGCACCTCAGTGTCCTCGACGAGGCAGACACCGAGTCGCCCGACCAGTTGTCGATCGGCGACCATATGCCGGACAAAAAGCCCCCGGACCGCGAGGACATCGAATCGCGTGAGGCGGTTGACGAGTCGGCCGACGATCCGACCACACCATCGGCCGACGGGCAACCCCCTTCCGGCGGCGACGACGGCCTGTATCAACACCTCGACGTGCAGGCGTGACCCAAAGCCGCTTGCGGCTTAGCGCGATGCAATCTTGCGTTATTTAGCAAACCGTCCGGGCCGACACGGCCCGGCTCGCTGTCGCATTGATCACTCAATCTTCCCCACCCGGCGACGCCAACTTCGCGACCTCCTTCGCGGTCAGCACGCGATCAAAGATCGCGACCTCGTCGATGCGACCCTCGAAGTTCGCGTAGTTGTCGTTGCGGCCGCCGATGAAGACGTCGGTCACATCAAACGGAATGGTGACGTCAGCCCTGCCCTCCGCGTCGAGCTTGCCATTGACGTAGATCTGCACACGCTCGCCGTCACGTGTGAGGACGACGTGCGTCCAAGTCCACCGTTTGATCGGGGTCTTCGCAGCGATGATCTGATTCGCGTCATTGCCGTTGAAGAAGAACAGTCGTCCCTGCATGTCATCGCCGGCCGTGCCGCCGAGGCCGAGGTGGTCGCCGGGTGCGCCGAGTGCTTGATCACGCCCGCGCGAGAATATGTATCCCGTAACTGGACGCGCGTCCGTCACGAGCCCGTTCCAAAACCACAGGGAGACCGAATACGTTGATTCGGGCGACTTGAGTCTTGTGCTCAACGGGGCATCGAGCAGTTTGACCGATCCTCGCAAGCGCCCGCCGCAGAAATGGGCACTCCGATTCATACCAACGAGGGCAAATGCCTCGTGCAATGGCCCTTCAAGAGAGAATACGACCCCAGGTTCGTACCGAACGGTTTGCCGCGCAAACCGTTTGCCCCTCAGCGGCTGTTTTGCCGACCACTCCTGCATCCGCCAATAAGCGATGGGCTTCATTGCCTCAATCATGGTAATACCAGCGCCGACGGCGAGGGAATGTTGCCATGCCCTTGGCTCCCCCGCCAACCTCTCCAACCCCCGCACCAACGCCTCCACCATGATCGGCTCCGCGTCAATCTGCAACCCCGCCGACCGCGCCGGCCAAGTGTTGTAACCGCCCAAGTGGTGCTGCTCCGGCGGTGGGATGTAGCCCTCGGCCCCGTTGGCCAACTCGATGTTCACCGTCGTCTTGAACGGGCTCAGGGCCTTGAGCTTCAGCCCCGTGATCGCGTACACCTCGTTGGGCAGGGCGGTCAGGGCGATGTCGCCGATGCGCATCGCCTGCACGATCAGCTTTGTCTTTTGCATCTCGTGCAGGTAAAGCTGCTCGCGGGCGTAGACCTCCGTCGTCGTCTTGGGCGGGCGGTCGCCCATCGCTTCGACGATGCCCTTGGCCCAGGCGAGCATCTGCGCGTCGGGCACGCGGTACTTCAGTTCGAGTTCGGTCTGCTCGACGCCGATCGGGCCTTTCGTGTCGTACTCGATCGTCTTGTACGCCTGCAGCGCCAGCTTCACGACGCCGTCCGTGTACTCGGAGATGTTCGGCCGTTTCCACTTGGTGTCGAAGTAGTCGCGCAGCCAAACGTCGCCGCTGGTGCCTTGCGACATCATCGCGACGAACGGCGGGTGATTCGTTTCGTCGTTCGGCGGCTGCAACGCCAATTGCACACGCTCGGCGAACATGCCGAAGTAGTCCGGGCTGAGCGGCGACGCACCGACGTAGTGGTTCGCGAAATTGGCCAACAACGCGATCGGCCGACCGTCCCTCGACTGGAACGAGACGATCGAAAGGTCGGGGTCTTCGGGACCGCTGGGGCCGGTGACGTCGTCGAGGTTGCGGGCCGTGTGCATGTGCGCCCGCATCGTCCGATTGCCGAACGGGTCGACCTGCATCTTGTCGGGTCGCAAGATCCAGCGTCGCACGGCCGTGAAATCGCCGGCGTCGATGACGGCTGCGCCGACGCGCGCCGGCTCGAGGTTGGCGTCGGCCTGCTTGATCGCCTCGGCCAGTTTGGGCACTAAGAATGCCTCGTACTTCGGGTCGGTCGGCGTGCCCAGTGCGCCGAAGGTCGACGGCGCCGAGTGCGTGTGCGTCGCGCCGATGAGCATGTTCGAAACGGGGATACCGGTCGTCGTCGACGCGAGCGCCTTGGCTGTGTCGAGCAGCTTGCGCGGGACCATGCAGCTATCGACGACGACGATGGCGAGTTTCTTGTCCCCGTCGGCCACGACGATCGCGCGGGCGTACAGCTTGGCCTTCACCTCCTTGGCGATCCGCGACAACATGCCGCCGTTGACGAAGACCGGCAAGTCGGTCGGCGTGACATCGACGGCCGCGGCGCCGGCACGCAGGTCGGCGCGGGCGGGCATCGCGATGACAAGCAGAATGACAAAGGTGAGCGCAGCGCGTCGCATAGGTGTGTCTCCTTGAGCGACGCGTAGCATAACCCCGACCGCGTGCCACTGGCGGCTCGTCCGCCAGTGCCTCGGCCGTGCGGCAATTGCACTGGCGGACAAGCCGCCAGTGGCACCCGTTCTTTGCAGGTCACGTTCGAGTCGGAGCGCGGAAAAAAACCGCCGGAACCACGGGAGGCGATATGGCCCCGGCGGCGAGACCAACGTGGGCGTCGTCCCCGACGCGGCCGGGCGGTCCCGGTTCACGCGGTAGCATCGCGTGGCGGCGACCGGGGGCCGGTATCGGGAACGGCGTTGCGTTGTCACGTCTAGAGCACGAGCTATCTGGCCCTGTTAGGGCCGACCGGTCGGCCTTGGCTCTACTGAGTGTTACGGGTAAACCCGAGGCGCGGATCGCGCGTGTTGCAAGAATTGCGCGACACGGATTCTGATTGAAAAAGCCCACGGATTGAAATCCGTGGGCCCGTGACACTGTGCTCTACGTTGAAGTTCACTTACTCAACGGCTTCAACCGAATCTTGCGAAACTCGACCCGCGAGCCGTGGCCGAGGAAGCCGATGTGACCTTTCTCGCGCTTCAGGCCCGGGTGTTTGCGCCCGTCGATCGTGCCGTCCTTGCTCGCTTCTTCGAGGTCGGCGTCGACGATCACCGTGCCGTTGAGCGTGACCTTGATGTGCTTGCCCTTGGCGTAGACTTCCTGCACGTTCCACTGGCCGACGGGCTTGAGGTGGCCGCGCTTGGCGGCGACGACGCCGTAGATCGAGCCGTGGTACTGGTACGGCTTGAGCTTGGCGTACTTCGGGTGCGTGTCGTCGAGTACTTGAAGTTCCATGCCGACGTACGCGGCGTCACCCTTCGGCGGCGTGCGGATGCCCAACCCGTTGTTCGCGCCGGCCGTCAGCTTGAACTCGAAGCGCAGGATGAAGTCGCCGTACTCGTTCTTGGTGTACAGGTTGCCGCCCTTGTTCGGGATGCACACGATCGCCCCATTCTCAACCGCGTAACCGTTGACCGAGCCGATCCAACCGTCCAAGTTCTTGCCGTTGAAGATCGGGACGAAGCCTTTCTCAGCATCCTTCTTTGCCTTCTTGGGTTTTTCGGCCGCGAGGGCGGGTGTGGTGAGGGCGGCGAGTAAGAGGGCGAGCATCGCGGTTCGAATCATCGGTTCATCTCCAGGGGATTTGTGTCGTGAAGAAATGAGTATACCCGACGCCCCGCTGCCGCGACTCAACGAGTCGCGGTCGTGTGCATCGATTCGCAAACGTGTTGGGATCGTGACGGGAGAGCGAGGCTTTGTCCGAGCCGCGGGGCGTGCCGGATGCACAGTCTTGATTACGGCTCGGACGGAGCCTCGCCCTCCCAACAATCGCGAAATGTTGTCACGTTGCCGCGCCGACCGGCCCCATGTGCGTCGTCGCGGGCGCTTCGTGTTCGACCTCGTCGAACATCTCGAACGGCACGCCCAGGTCGCGCAGCATCTGGTGGTCGTGGTCGGGCGTTCGGCCGAACGTCGTGAGGTAGTTGCCGATCAGGAAACTCGACGCGCCGGCGTAAAACATCCAGCTCTGCATGTCGCGCAGGATCACCTCGCGCCCGCCGGCGACCTTCAACTCGCGGTCGGGCAGGATGAAGCGGTAGACACTAATGATCTGTAAGGCTTGCATCGGCGTCAGGTCGCCGACGCGGTCGTACAGCGGCGTGCCCTCGATGCGGTTGAGGAAGTTGATCGGCACGACGTCGGCCCCGAGGTCGCGCAGCTCGAACGCCATGTCCAGCCGATCGTCCCAGTCCTCGCCCATGCCGAAGATGCCGCCCGAGCAGATGCTCAATCCCGCCTCTTTGGCCCGGCGGATCGTCGTCAGCCGATCGTCGTAGCTGTGCGTCGAGCAGATGTTGGGGAAATGACGCCGGCTGGTTTCGAGGTTGTGGTTGATACGCAGCACGCCCATGTCGCGCAGCCGCTCTGCCTGACCGGGCTGCAACTCGCCGAGCGTCGCGCACGGGCGGATCTTGCCCGCCTCGGCTGTCTCGCGGAAGAACGGCTCCATCCAGTCCAGCTCGGCCTCGGTCGGTCCGCGGCCGGAGTTGACCAGCCCGAACGAGTCGGCCCCGTTGGCCGTCGCCTGCGCCGCGGCCTCACGCATCTGGTCAACCGTGAGCTTGTTTGTGTTGACGCCTGTCTTGAAGTGGCCGGACTGCGAACAGAAACCGCAATCCTCCGGGCAGCCGCCGACCTTCGACGCGACGATCGAGCAGAACTTGACCTGCGCACCGACGTGCTTGATCCGGACCTTGTTCGCCCAGAAGAACAGATCGTACAAAGCCTCGCCTTCGACGCGCGTCAGGTCGAGCGCATCGTCGCGCGTAATCGGCTTGCCGGCGAGTACGGACTGCGCGAGCTCGGCGATGTGGGCGGTGGTCTGGTCGTAGTTGGTCATAGGTCTGTGGTGATGAATCGCGCGGTTGGTTCGAACGGGGAAGAAGGCGGCCCTGCGGGCACGCCGCTAAACGGCGGTACGGTTAGTAACCCTTCGTGCCTTCGTGCCTTCGTGCCTTCGTGCCTTCGTGCCTTCGTGCCTTCGTGCCTTCGGCAAAGTATACGGACCCCGCGCGGGGCGGGGTCCGTCACGTGGGTTCACTACATGTCATCGGCAATCAAACGTCAGCGTCGGGGTCGCGGTGCCGGCCGAACGCCGAACAGCGGGCCGAGCTCCTGACGGTGGGCCAACTCCAGCTTCGAGCCCTTGGCGCCTTTGAAGTCAAGCGTGTAAATGAGCAGCGCTTCGTTGACGCTGTCCATCACGAACAACGCCTCTTCGCCCGCCTGCACGGAGGTCGTCAACATCGTGACGGTGTCTTTGTTCAGCACCATCTCGGCGCGGGCTTCATTGGCCTTCAGGCCGCCGAGTTGCACGAGGAGCAGTCCGGTCAGCACACAGGCCGAGGCGATCAAGGCGTATCCAGCGAGTTGCGTACGAGTCATGGTGAAGATTCCTGGTATTCAGGGTTGTAGTCAGAGAGAAACGCGAGACGAAAGCAAGCGAACGCATTGAAGTCAGCCAATCAACGCTTCTTTTCGAAGTCGGGCAGCAACTGCCGGCCGACCAGCGCGTCGAACTTCTTGTTGCGGCCGTCGAACATGACAACCGCAAGCTTGAAGCTCTTCATCTCGAGGATGTAGACCGCGTTTCTGCTTTGACCCTGAAACGCCTCGCCGGCGATCATGACGTACTCGCCACGGCCACGGGTCTGGGCCTCGGCCGTTTCCGAGGTCAGGCTCACGACGGCGAGCACCGTCAGCAGGACGACGTTCAGCACGACGAGCGCGCCGAGGGACTGTTTGTTCATGGCCAGGCTCCTAATGAGGTTGTTGATTCGAGGCAGGTGGGGCTAACTGGGGGACACTTCCGTGGGATCGATCGGGGGGCCAGTCAGGTGGCCAAT
>JANQSF010000118.1 GCA_028284155.1 Phycisphaeraceae bacterium | reverse complement strand
TTGGGGGGGGGGGATGTGATTGAGTATGGGTTGAGGCGGGGGGTTGGGGACATTGATCGTGCGTGTGTGATTGGGGTGGATTGATGTGCGATGTCGGGGGGACTGAAGTCCCCCCACCTTGCGGTGGGAGGTTGTGGGATTGACGCCGTGCGGTCTGGCCGCGAAACTTGCGGGTGTCGAATTGTGCCTTTGATGCGAGTGCCCGCCGATGAGCCTGCTGGTCCTTCAACACACGCCCGCGGAAGACGCCGCGCAACTCGGCCGAGTCTTGTCGAGTCACGGCCACCGCCTGCGGGTCGTTCGGCTGGACGAGGGCGACGCGCTGCCGCCCGATCTCGACGACATCGACGGCCTGATCGTCATGGGCGGGCCGCAGAACGTCGACCAGGTCAAGGTATACGAGTGGCTGACGGACGAGATCGAGTTCGTGAAGCAAGCCCACGCGGCGGGTCGGCCGATCGTTGGTGTGTGCCTCGGGGCGCAGATCATCGCGACGGCGCTCGGGGGCAAGGTCGAAGCGATGAACGAGCCGGAGGTCGGTTGGCATGACGTGCGTTCGGCCTTCCCGGGCACGATCGACACGGTGTTGGCTGGCGTGCCGTGGAAGACGACGCAGTTCCACCTGCACGGGCAGCAGGTCACGGAGCCGCCGGCCGGCGCGGCGGTGCTGGCGGGGTCGGACGCGTGTCGTGTGCAGGCGTTCAAGGTTGGCCTGCGCGTCTACGGCTTTCAGTATCACTTCGAGTGGGACCGCGACGAACTCGACCTGTTCTGCGACGACTCGATCGTGCGCCAGTCGAATGTCGAGCCGCAGTCGATCCGCATCCAGATCGACGACCACTACGACAGTTACCGGCGCGTTGGCGACCGGCTGTGCGAGAACATCGCGACATATCTGTTCCCGATCGACAAGCGGTGAGAGATGGAACTACAGATGAATACAGATAGACACAGATGGGTGTGGATGATGAGCGTGTGATGGTCGTCGAGCGGTTGCGCTAGTTATCCGATTTCTTGTTTTCCTGCTTTCTTGATTTCCTGTTGTCCCGCATGTCCACGCTCACGCTCGCTGTATCGAAACCGTTCGACCTGCCGTACGCGGTGTGCAGTTACGGCTACTTCCTGCTCGCGCCGAACGAGTGGGACGCGCCATCGCGCACATGGCGGACGGTCGTCCATGACGACGCCGGCCCGGGGGGGCGAGCGGTGCGCGTCGCGGTGACTCAGCCGGGCGGGCGAGACGCAGAACGGCTAACCCTCCGCTGTGATGTGAAGCTGTCGCGCGCGGGGGCGAGCACGGTGAAGTCACAGGTGGGACGCATCCTTCGGTTGGACGAAGACTTCACGGGCTGGCGTCGCGTTCACCCCGTCGCGCGGCGGAAGCGGTTTGATCGGCTGTTCCGCTCGGCGACGTTGTTTGAAGACATCGTCAAAACGATGACGGGCTGCAACGTCACCTGGCCGAACACCATGCGGATGAACGCGTTGCTGTGCGAGCGGGTTGGCGGCGGGGCGTTTCCGCGGCCTGCCCAACTCGCGGCAATGACGCCGAGTGTAATGAAGCGGAAGTGCAAGGTCGGCTACCGCGCCGAGCGCATCATCAAGCTGGCCCGCGATGTCGAATCCGGTCGGCTCGATCTTGCCGTGTTTGAAGACAGGTCGCGCGACACGGAGGACGTGTACGACGCGCTGCGGGCGCTGCACGGCGTTGGGCCGTACGCGGCGGCGAACCTTTGCCAGTTGCTCGGCCGATACGACCGTCTGGCGATCGATTCCGAGACGTACCGCCATTTCCGCCAGTCGCATGGCGTGCCGACGCCGGGCGACGCGCGCGGGCTTCGTCGATTGCATGTGTGCATCGAACGCCATTACGCGCCGTTCGCGCCGTATCAGTTTCTGGCCTACTGGTTCGAGTTGTGGGGCGACTACCAGACGCGGTTCGGCCGGGCGCGGGACTGGTCGGCCGAGCAGGACGGGGCCAATTTCACGTCGAATCGGATGAAAACGTGAATTGTGCCTCGTCCCCAAAAGAAAAAGGGCGAGTCGCTGAATGTTGACCGCTGGGGTTCGAGACGCGGGGGGGCCTGGTAACGTCTCGTCCGATACGGTCAACACTCAACGACCCGCTCCTTTAAAGGGTAATCCCCTGGAGGGCTCGGTATTTCACCCCTACTTGGTAGTTGATCGGCAGCAGCAAGCCAATCAGATTCCGTTTGTCAGGTAGGTTGGTCATTCCGATAGAATTGAGGTGAATGCCCTATGTCAAATGACCTATGAATAGGACGTGGAAAGACTTAGATGTCTTCTCCACCTTGTGGTTGGGGCTTGGCGGAGTTCCATATCGTGTTACAATGCGTCTGTCAGTGGGTAGTGGCCGAGTCAATGGGGCGGGGCCACGTGTCGGCAGATTCTCGGCCTAGGTGAGTACGTCCTTTTGACTAGGCGAAGGCAACCACATTATGGCGATCAATACACCTGTCGACGGTTTGACTGAGCGTGAGTGTGAGGTTTTAGGGATGATTGGGCAGGGGCTGACCACGGCTGAGATTGCCGAACGGCTCCACCGTAGCGAGAAGACCGTTCGGTCCCACCGATTTGCGATCGGCCGCAAGTTGAATCTGCGAAACCGGGTCGAGCTGACGCACGCCGCGATCCGGGCCGGCTTGGTTGATGTCAATCAGTCAAACCCACAGCAGAACGGCGAGCGAGACGACCATTGGCGGCGTGCGATGCAGGCCATCGAAGCCGGGATGAATTCGACGGCCGGTGAGTTGTTTTTTCCCAATCTCGCACGGCAGGCCGCGACGGCGCTGGGAGTGCAATCGGTTGTCATCTCTGAGATTTGCGGTCGCGAGCGCGATCGACTTCGTTCCGTGGCGATCTATCAGTGCGGCCGATTCGAGGGCAGTTTTGACGTTCCAATTCTCGGTTCGGCCTGCGAGGCGACGTTGATGAAGGGGTCGTGTTTTCGGCCGAGCAATGTGGCCAATGAGTTTCCGGCCTTGAATCAGTTGATGGTGTTCGATGTCGACAGCTACCTCGGCGTGGCGTTGCGCGATTCAGTGGGCCAACTGATTGGCACGATGTGCGTCATGCACGACGGCCCGATGCCGGATGAGCCGCAGCCCGACCTCGTACTGCGCATTCTCGGCAGCCGGGCCGCCGCCGAGTTGGAACGCCTGCACCTTCAAGCCCGATTGGATGACTTGGTCGGCACGGGTCGTGGCGCGGCCGTGTAGTCGCGGGCGTCTGCCAATCAGGCGCGTTACACTGACGCGCCATGCAAATCACCATCAGAGACGCGGCGCACGGCGATCGAGACATCGTTGCGCGGTTCAACATCGACCTTGCACAAGAGACCGAGTCAATCTCACTCGACCCGGAGGTGGTGTCAAAAGGCGTGGCCCGCGTGCTCGACGACCCATCGCTCGGCCGATACTTCATCGCGCAGGACGACGCCGGCCGAGTCGTCGGCCAACTGATGATCACCTTCGAGTGGAGCGATTGGCGGAACGGGATGATCTGGTGGATCCAGAGCGTGTTCGTCGAATCGGATGCGCGCCGGCAGGGCGTCTTCCGCGCCCTGCACAGCCACGTGGACGAACTGGCCCGGCGGACCGATGGCGTGCGCGGGCTGCGCCTCTACGTCGAGCACGAGAACCACGCGGCGCAGCGGACCTACGAAGGCCTGGGCATGCGCAACGCCGGCTACCTCGTCCACGAAGACATCTGGATGTGACCGGACGGTCGGTCGCGTGCCACGGCCGTGTCGGCCGTGCGCACCACCCTTGCCACGCCACACGGCCGAGACGGCCGTGGCACGAATCTGGACAACCATGCGAACCACCACTCCACGACGTCCTGACTTGGGTCGCCCCCTCTACGCGCTTATACTGCTAAACGAGGCGATCCGATCAGTCCTTCTGCCCCCCAAAGGCGACCCCATGACGCGATTCCGACCCTTCGTCATTGCCCTGCTTGGCATGGCTTTCTTGATGGCCGTCAGCCCGCCCACGTCGGCGCAGGATGACGCGCAGGGTGTGTTCGACACCGTGTACGGCGCCAAGCTCAAGCAGGTGAAGTCCACCGCCACGTCGCGCGACGACCTGCAACTGGTCGATCAGTTGCTGCTGGGCGCCCAGGAGGCGACCGGTTCGCCGAAGCTGGCTGTGCTGATTTGCGACGCGGCGTACGACCTGGCGCACAAGCACGTGCTGGGTTATGACAAAGCTGTCGCCGCGATGGAAATGCTGGCCAAGCTCGACGCGTCGCGCAAGGCCGACGCACATTCAAACATCATCGACCTGCGGTTGAGGCAGTTCAAGATCGCCAAGCCGGACGAGCGTGCGGCGATCGGCGGACCGCTGGTCAACTTCATGGCCGAGGCGGCAGAGACCTACGCGGCCGACGGAGACTTCGAGTCGGCGGCGGACCTTTACCGCCAGGCTTGGCAGGTCGCGCTGCGCATCCGGTCGCCGCACGTCGATACGATGCGTTCCCGGTACGACGCGTTCCGCAAACTCGTGCTCGCGCAGGAGAAAGCTGACAAACTCGTCGAAGACCTGCGCGAGACCCCCGGCGACGCCGGCAAAGCGGCCGAACTCGTCGAGCTGTACGTCGTCGATCTCGATCAGCCTGAGAAACTGGTTGACTACATCGGCCTGCTGCCGGACGGCGTCGACAAGGACCGTGCCGTGCAGTTGACCCTGCCGCCGGACAAGCTGACCAACGCGCAGGTCGCCGGGTTGGCGGATTACTACCGCAAAGAGTCGCGCACCGCGCCGCGGGGTGTGAAGTACAACCTGCTGTCGCGCGCGGCCGAGTACTACGGCATGCTCGAGGAACGCGACGGCGTTGACTCGCTGCTCAAGACGCGCGCCAAGCTGACCGTGACGCAGATTCAGTCGGAATTGGCACGCCTGTCCGCGGCCGGCGAAGCGCCGGTCAACATCCGCGTGAGCAGCAACCGCTGGACGGTCATCTTCCGCAGCGACAACCCGCGCAACTGGAACCAGAAGGTCGACGCTGACGGTCATTTCGCGATCCCGATCAGCGAGGCGCCGCAGGATGTCCGTTACTTGAAACTGACGCGTACCGACACGCGCGCGTCCGTCATCATCCCCATATCCAACGCGAAGCTCACGACGAACCTGACGCAGAACGGCGTCGGCTGGAACGGCACGTCGCGGTACGCGTGGGGATCGCGTTCGCTTGGGCTTTACAAAACGGAGTGGCAGGGCTCGACCACGGGCGAGGTCTACCCCGGCTCGCCGGGGCTCGGCCGAGGCTACCGCGGCTGGGGTTTCGGCATTGTGCACAACGACCGCAGCGCCGGGCAGGGCTTCGCATGGGGTGGCAAGCGGATTGACAAGACGACGTTCGAGATCGCTGTCTCGACCCTGCCGTTGGCCACGTACGAACGCTCGAAGTTACTCTACCGCGACGACGGCGGCAGCGTCGCCAACGGGCCGAACAAGGCTATCTCCGGATCGAACGAACGGTGGACGGTCTTGTTCCGTTCGGACAACCCGAAGCTGTGGAACACCAACCACAGCGACCGCAACGACTACGCCGTAACGGTGGACAAAGCGCCGGACGACATCAAGTACGTCCGCCTGCGTCGCATGGACACGCGACAATACGTGATCGTGCCGGTGACCAAAGACCGCCTGCGACGCATCTCCCACGAAGGCGGTGTCGGCTGGGCCGGCGGCGAGAGACATTGGGACCGCTACCACCTTGGCGTTTACCGCGAAGACTGGAAGGTCCCGACCCGCACGCCGAACGAGGTCGGCCTACACGGCGGCCTGATCACGACCTACCGAGGCTGGGGCATCGGCCGACTGCTCGGCACGAAAGACCAACACGGCTACACCTGGAATGGCAAGAAACTGCCACGCGCCGTTGCGTTCGAGGTCGCGGTGACGGCGACACGGCTGACGCCGATCGAGAGGCGGTTGATGGTGCGGCCGTAGTTGGCCGTTTCGTTTGTCTCGTTCTGAATGGGAGGGCGAGGCTTCGTCCGAGCCGCGGTGAAGACTGTGTGCCCACTCGCGACCACGTAGGGTGGGCACTGCCCACCACAGAGTACGGCAACGTGGCGGCAAACGATGGTGGGTAATGCCCACCCTACTCGATCTATTGATTAGCGAAGTTCTATTCGATTGTGACTGTTAGTGACGTGGTACTTGACGATAAAGTCTGACGAATTGCATTCAAGATTCACCGACCCGGCGAGTCTTCGCGATTTTTTGGCTGCTTTGCCGCAATTACATCAGAGTCCGTCTGGAACGTTTGAGTCGGCTGACGGTGAGCCGTGGGTCTCATTGATTGTGGCTGCCAGTGACAACAGAGGCAGTTACGCGATGCGCGACGGGGATTGGCCTGACGAGGTCAATGTCATAGAGCTGATTTGTTCGAGTTTCGGTAATGAAGCGTGGTATGAATCGTTGGCCAGCCAGATCGCATCACACCTCGGATGGTCAGTGTTCAATGAACATGAAGATCGTCCGGTGTATCCGGCCGAAGATTGAGTTCGTAGCACGTAGGGTGGGTGGAGGCTCGGCGGTACCCACCATTCACACGCCCTCGCGCAGCGGTTCGCCCGGTTTTCATTCGACGCGGCGTGGCGGGTATCGCAGAGCCTCCACCCACCCTACGCGATCCGTTCGACCTTCCGATTGGTTCTAATCACCTGTCATCTGATCCTCAATCAAAGGCCGGGACTAACGATTGAACCACGCTTCTAACTGCTCTTGTCGATACGCGAATATGCGTTCGATGTCTTTGCGGATGAATCCGTGCAACAGCCAGTTCAACGGCACGGCGTAGGTGACTTCGTCGTAGGCCATGGTCGCGTCGCCGTCGGCTTCGAAGCGGTGTTCGTGATGCCACAGGCGGTACGGGCCGCGGCGTTGTTCGTCGATGAATCGGTGGGGCGGGTCCCACGCGGTGATCTCGCTCCGCCAACGGATGGGCAGGCCGCGCACGCGCAGCCGGTAGTCGATCAGCGTGCCGATCTGCATCGCGATCGGACGGGGTGTGACGACCTCGAAGCGTAGGAACGGCGGTGTGATCGCTTCCAGATTGTGCGCATCGCTGAAGAAGTCGAACACGTTGTTGAGTGGAGCGTCGAGGCGTTGCTCGCAGGTGAACGTATGCGTCTTCACGCCACGGCCTCGGCCTCTTCCTCCGACCTGGCTTGGTCAGCCGACTTGGGCAGCAGGAACGACAGGTGGTGAGACGCGTGGATGCAGTGGAAGTCCTGCCACATCGAAGGCGGCATGTCGCCGAACAGCGGGTGGGTGGCGAACTGCGTGGCGGTCTTGTACTGCTCGGAGATCGCGCACAGCTCCTCGACGGCCTTCGCTTCGTCGCCGCCCGGCTCGAAGACGAAACCGGCCGGCGCTTTGTAGCCTTCCTTGATCTTGCGCGTGCCGAACAGTTGCTTCTTGATGAATGGGCGCATCAGTTTGAAGAAGAACGGGGCCTTGAAGTCGAAGCCGTGCAGGCCGTGGTGCATCGACTTGTGCAGATGCTCGCACGTCGAGGCCAGGTCCCACTTGCCGATGCGGTCGTAGCCGGCCTCGTGCAGGTGTTTGACGTCGGCGATCAGGTCGTCGTAAGTGCGCAGGTCGAGTTCACGTCGTTCCATGTTGTGGCCTTCGATGGTGGTTGGGTTTTGGATGCGTCGGGCGTGTCGGGGGTGACATTGCTTGCGTTCTCGTCGTCGGCGAGGCCCGCCGCGCACAAACGTCGCTGGCGGGGCGGCGGTCACCTGAGACGCATCCAAGGCGATTCATTCGACTTGCGCGGTCGCTGATCGCGCTGATGCGCACGGATTCGACCCTTCACCCCCGTGCATGCGAAGGAGCAACTCACAAGGCAACGGTGCGTATTCGCGCCGCTTCGGCTCGGCGGGCGACGGCCACGTTGGCGGGGTGATGGCGTGTCCCGCCACGACCTTGGCGGACCCTGCCACGCGAACGTCGTTCCCAGCCCGCGGCGCGGGTCGCCCTTGTCGGAGTGACATTGGGTTGCGGGGGCGTTTAATCATTGTCAAAAGGGAGTTTATGGTCGGTTTCGCGACGCTGGGGGAGGGGGGAATGGGCGGTGGAGTGTGAGGTCGCCGGTGTCCAGCCCTGCGGAGCGTATTTCTGTGGACCACACGTTCGATTTTGACTAATCAAAATTGGCGGGCTAGCATCGTGCACCCCTTCTGCGAGCAATAGACCATGAACGTAATCCAACCACTCCGGTCGCTTTACCTGCGTCTGTTTTTGGTAGCCGCCTTGTGCGGCGTGGTGTTGTTCGCTTCGGTCGGTTGCAAAGACGACGGCGCGAACGGCGGCAGCGGACCCTCCGGATACCCGTACAAGATCGTCACGACCGTGGCGATGATCGCCGACATCACCCGGCAGGTCGCCGGCGACAAGGCCGAGGTCGTGAGCCTGATGGGCGAGGGCGTCGACCCGCACATCTATCAGCCGACGCTGTCCGACGTGCAGCAGATCGACGGGGCTGACGTCGTGTTCTACAACGGCTTGATGCTCGAGGGCAAGATGGGCGACACCTTCGTCAAGTTCGCCCGCGACAAGCCTGTCGTCGCCGTGACCGACCAGCTCGACGTGAAGGACTATGTCATGGAGGACGAGGAAGAGCATCACGACCCGCATGTGTGGATGGACGTCGCGGGCTGGATGAAGGCCGTCGACGTGATCGCCAAGACGTTGGCGGAGTACGACCCGGACAACGCCGAGCACTATCAAGCCAACGCCAAGGCGTACAACGCACGGCTTGCGGAACTGCACGCGTACGCGAAGTCGGCGATCGGGTCGATCCCGGAAAAGCAGCGCGTGCTGGTCACGGCCCACGATGCGTTCGGGTATTTCGGCCGAGCGTATGGGCTGAAGGTGATGGGGATTCAGGGTATCTCGACGGAGAGCGAGGCCGGACTGCGCCGCGTTGAGTCGTTGGTCGATTACCTGGTCGAGAACAACATCAGCGCCGTGTTTGTCGAAAGCAGTGTGGCTGACAAGAACGTCCGCTCCCTGGTCGAAGGCGCCGCGGCAAAAGGCCACACGGTCAAGATCGGCGGCGAGCTGTTCTCCGACGCGATGGGCAAGGCCGGCACGTACGAGGGCACGTACATCGGCATGATCGATCACAACGTGACGACGGTGACCAAAGCGCTGGGCGGGACGGCGCCCGAGGGCGGTTTCCGTGAGACAGAAAAGAAGCAGCCGTGACGCGGCGTCCCCGCACCGTTTAGCCCCGCGGCTTGCCGCGTCGGTTCACGGGGTGACGCGCGGAGCAAGCTCCGCGGCTAAACGGATTTGAATGAATTATATGACGTACGACGCGACGGACATCTCGACGCCGACCGATGACGCTGCGAAGCAGGCCGCGCCCGAGGCGGTCGAGCCGCAGCCGTTGCGGGCCAGTGGCGACGAGCACCCGACGGACGCGCCGCTTTCCGTGCACGACTTGACGGTGGCGTACCACCGCAAGCCGGTGCTGTGGGACGTGGACTTCGACGCGCCGCAAGGCAAATTGATCGGGATTGTCGGGCCGAACGGCGCGGGCAAGAGCACGTTGATCAAGGCGTGCCTCGACCTGGTGCCGAAGGCGTCGGGTCGTGTGCGGGTGTACGGCCAGCCTTACGACGAGCAGCGCGGGCTGGTCGGGTATGTGCCGCAGCGGGAGACGGTCGATTGGGACTTCCCGGTCAGCGCGCTCGACGTGGTGGCGATGGGTCGTTACGGGAAGATCGGCTGGTTCAAGCGTGTGTCTAAAGCACATCGCCGCGCGTCGTTGGATGCGCTGGAGCGGGTCGGGATGGCTGACTTCGCCGAGCGGCAGATCAGTCAGCTTTCGGGCGGGCAGCAGCAGCGCGTGTTCTTGGCGAGGGCGTTGGCGCAAGACGCGCAGCTCTACTTCATGGACGAGCCGTTCGCGGCGGTCGACGCGGCGACGGAGCAGGCGATCGTGAACATCCTGCACGACCTGCGCGACGCGGGCAAGACGGCGCTGGTCGTGCATCACGACCTGCAGACGGTGCCGAGCTATTTCGACTGGGTTTTGCTATTGAACATGCGCGTCGTCGCGGCCGGGCCGACGGACGAGGTGTTCACGTCGGACAACCTGCAAAAGACGTATGGCGGCAAGTTGACGTTGCTTGACCAGGCGGCGGAGGCGATGGCGCGGCAACAGTGACCAACGCCTTCAGCCCCGGCCTTTGGCCGGGGGCCGGGCGATTGAGGCTTTGTGGTGGTGTTGGGTTGAGACACGCGGTTGGCTGTCTGGTCCCCGGGCGGAGCCCGGGGCTGAAGGGGGCGACGGCATTGGGCTGGTTTGATCATGCTCACCACACTCGCCGCCAACACGCACGACCTTTCGCACCACGGCGCGACGTGGGCGGATGTGGTCGAGGTGTTGACGTTGCGGAACTACAACACGCGACTGGTTGTGATCAGCACGGCGGTTCTCAGCGCGGCTGCGGGGTTGATTGGGTCGTTCATGTTGTTGCGCAAGCGGTCGCTGATGGGCGACGCGTTGTCGCACGCGACGTTGCCGGGGATCTGCGTGGCGTTTCTGTTGCACGTCGCGATGGGCGGCGACGGGCGGAACATGGTCGGGTTGTTGGCCGGCGCGGCGGCGGGTGGGTTGCTTGGTGTGGGGACGGTGATGCTGATCACGCGTCACACGCGGCTCAAGAGTGACGCGGCGCTCGGCATTGTGTTGAGCGTCTTCTTCGCGGTGGGGATCGCGCTGATGCCGATCGCGCAGCGGTCGGGCGGCGCGGCCGCGGGATTGGATACGTTCATCTACGGTAAGCCGGCGTCGATGGTGATGGCCGACGCGTGGATGATCGCCGCCGTCGCCGGGCTGGTGCTGATCGTTTGCTTTGGGCTGTTCAAGGAGTTCGCGATCCTCTGCTTCGACGACTCGTACGCCGCGTCGCAGGGTTGGCCGATCGGTTGGCTGGACGGCGTCATGCTCGCGCTGGTCACGGTGGTGACGGTCGTCGGCTTGCAGGCGGTCGGGCTGATCCTGATCATCGCGATGCTGATCATCCCGCCCGCGGCGGCGCGGTTCTGGACGCACGAGCTTTGGGCGATGGCGGTCGTGGCGGCGTTGCTCGGCGGGCTGAGCGGTTGGCTGGGTTCGACTGCCAGCGCGGTGTTCGAGGACCTGCCGGGCGGGGCGATCATCGTGGTCGTGGCGGCGTCGTTCTTCGGCCTGAGCATGTTGTTCGGCCGAGCACGCGGGGTCGTGCCGCGCGCGTGGCGGCATGTCGTGCTGTCGGCGAAGGTCGGTCGGCAGCACCTGCTGCGTGCGGTCTATGAACGCGTCGAGGCACGCGGCGAGAGTGGCGGTCGCGCCGTGTCGTTCGAGTCTTTGCTGGCCATGCGGTCTTGGTCTGCACGTCGTTTGCGGCGGGTGATCCGGTCCGCGCGTCGCGCGGGGCTGGTCAGCCGGGCCAGCGACGGGTCGGTTCGGTTGACGGAAGCGGGTCGTGCGGACGCGGCGCGGGTCGTGCGGAACCATCGGTTGTGGGAGATCTACCTGATCAACTACGCCGACATCGCGCCGAGCCACGTCGACCGCGACGCGGACATGATCGAGCACGTGCTCGACGCGGCGCTGGTGACGCGGCTGGAACGGTTGTTGGAAGAGCGGAGTGGGGCGGTGGTGCCGAGCAGTCCGCACGCGATTTGAGGTTGATGTTGAACTGTGCTTTTGGGATATCCCGCAGAAGGCCTCCGAGCAGGCCATCTGCGGGCTTGGGGTGGTGGGGGAGTTCTGAAGTGCGCACTCTGAATAACCCCCTCTCCCTTTGGGAGAGGGTTGGGGTGAGGGCTCTGCGCAGTCAACGTCCCATTGAGAGTTGGAGCACGGTCGGGCCGAACCCTCACCCGGCGGCAAGGCCGCCGACCTCTCCCAAAGGGAGAGGTTGTTCAGAGGTCGCAATGTTGAGTGCGGCATTGGGGGCGGCGTTTGGGTATCCTCTGCCGCATGAGCGACGTTGCGAAGATTTACGACTGCATCGTGTGCGGCTCCTGCGTGATCGACATGCTGTGTCGGCCGGTCGACCTGGACACGCCGATCGGGCGCGGCGTGTTGCACGAGATCGAGCCGATGCTGCTGACCGGTGGCGGCATCGTGTCGAACAGCGGGATCACGATGGCGCGCATGGGCATGAAGGTCGCCGCGTTCAGCTACGTCGGCGACGACGCGTGGGGGCCGGTCGTTCGCGGGTTGTACGAGAGCGCGGGAGTGGACACGTCGCCTCTGATGACGCACGACACGTTGGCCACGAGTACGACGGTCGTGGCGATCGACGCATCGGGCGAGCGGTCGTTCCTGCACACCGTCGGCGCGCCCAAGTCACTCAACGCGCAGGCGTTCCTGGATCGCATGGACCTGTTCGCGTCGTCGAAGTTCGTCCTGCTTGGGTACTACAGCCTGATGCCGAACCTGCAGGACGACCTGCCGGGTGTGTTGGAGGCGATGCGGCGGCGGGGCGTGCGTACGGCGATGGACGCGGCCGGCACGGGCGGCGGGATGGAGCCGTTGGCGTCGATCCTGCCGCACCTGGATGTGTACGTGCCGTCGCACGCCGAGGCTTGTCATCAGACAGGCATTTCGGCCGACGACGACCCGCGCAAGATCATCGAGCGTTACCGCGCGTGCGACGCGGGGCTTGGGCCAACGTCGTCGGGGAGTGGCGCGCCCGCGTTGTTAGGTGTGAAACTGGGCAAGGCCGGCGTGCTGCTGAGCGAGCGCGACGGCGAATACATTCAGGTGCCGATCGTCGACCCGCCGGGCGACGTGATCGACACGACCGGCGCGGGCGACAGCTTCTACGCGGGGCTGTTGACCGGGCTGATCAAGGGGATGAGCGTGGCCGACGCGGGTCGGCTGGGCACAGCCGCGGGGGCGTGCTGCGTGACGAGCGTGGGCGGCTGCACGGGCGGGCGGGATTACGCCCAAACCGCAAGGCTTGCGGGGTTTACAGGCTGAACGAACCGCCGCTCTGGCGACGGAATAACGGACTATGATTAGACGTTGCACCCTACGGGGCTGTGAACGAGTCAACCTACCCGCACAAGGGGATCGCCTGTGACGCGTCTTTGGAACTTTGGCCCGTGGAACAATGGTCGCCCTCGGTCTTCTCGCCGCAGTCGATTGGCTGACGCAGGAACGATGATCGGGATGTTCGCTTTGAGCGTGTTTGTCATGATGGCGCCCGTCGAAGCGCTGGCCAAAGATGCGCAGAAGCCGCAGAGCGAAACCAAGGGTCAGGCGGACGACAAGCCCAAGCCCGAGATCAAGGGCGAATCGCCCGCCAAGCCGGACGCGAAGACCAAGGCAAAGGAAGACGACAAGCCCGCCAAGTCGGCAGGCAACCCGACGCTCGCACGGATCAAGACCGCGCTCGACACCGTGCCCGACGTGTTGACCAAGCCGTACCCCGACTCGGCTGAGGAACTGCAGGCCATTCAGAAGCGGGTCAAGCAGGTCACCGACATCGCGCTGAAAACCACCGTCGGCATCATCGTTCGCAACACCGAGAGTCGGACCAGCGCGACGGGCAGCGGGGTCATCATCAGCGAAGACGGCTACGTCCTGACGGCCGGCCACGTCGCGGCACGACCAAATCAAAAGATCACGGTCATCCTGCCCGACGGCAAGCGTGTCAGCGGCAAGACGCTGGGTATCAATCACGGCATCGACTCCGGCCTGATCAAGTTGGACGACGACAAGCGCAAGTGGCCGTTCGCGCAAGTTGGATCGGTCGACGACGTGGGCGTCGGTCACTGGTGCGTCGCGACGGGTCACCCCGGCGGTTGGCGCAGCGGTCGGCCGGCGGTCGTGCGTGTTGGCCGTTTGATTCAGATCTTTCCGCAGGTGCTGCGCACCGACTGCACACTGGTCGGCGGCGACTCCGGCGGCCCGCTGTTCGATATGCGCGGCCGGGTCATCGGCATCCACAGCCGAATCAGCGTCTCGACGACGTACAACATGCACGTGCCGATCGACACGTACCGCTCGACGTGGGACCGCTTGGCCAAGGCCGAAACATGGGGCGGTCGCCCGTACTTCGGCATCAAGGCCGACGACCACGAAAAGGGCGCGGAAATCACGGAGGTCGTCAACAACGGCCCGGCGAAGAAGGCGAAGCTGCAAAAGGGTGATGTGATTACCAAGTACAACACGACCGCGATCAAGAACTTCCGGCAACTGGTCAACCTGGTGCGTCGCGGTTCGCCGGGCGACAAGGTGCAGATCGAATACCTGCGCGACGGCAAAGTTCGCAAGGCCCGCGTGACGCTTGGCAATTCACGTGGCTGAAACCCGCTCAATCCCCATGGATGGTGAACTCATGCAACGAATTGTTCGACCCGCTCTTTCCGTCCTGTTGGTTGCCGCGTTCGCGTTGCCCGCGTGGGCGCAGCCGAAGAACACGCTTCAGCCGCACCTTTTCAAGAACGGCCGGCGCGTGCTGCAATCGTTCAAGCCGATCGTGGCCAAGGCGCGGCAGGCGACGGTGCGCATCCTGATCGACAACAAGGACAAGGCGCTGGGGGCGGTGGTCGATCCTGCCGGGTTCATCATGACCAAGGCCAGCGAGTTAAACGGCGAGATCACGGTCCGCCTGCCCGACGGTGACGACCTGGAAGCTGAGGTCGTGGGCGTGCATAAGCAGCACGATCTGGCGATGATCAAGGTGAAGAGCAAAGAGAAACTGCAGAGCGTTCAGTTCTCAAAGAAGGCGTACCCGACGGTGGGGAACTGGGTCGTGACGGTCGGCCGATCGGAGTGGCCGATCGCGATCGGCAACGTGAGCACGCCGCAGCGGACGATCGCGCGCGTCGGCGGCTTCATGGGTGTGGGCATCGGCCCTGACAAGGACGGCGTTGCCGTGACGCAGGTGCACCGGAACAGCGGGGCTGAGAAGGCGGGCCTCAAAGCGGGCGATGTGATCACCGCCGTGGACGGCAAGAAGGTTAAGGATTTGGCGCACCTGCGCAGCATGGTGACCGGCCACGACCCCGGGTACACCATTAAGGTCACGTACCTGCGCGATGGTGAGGAAAAAACGGTCTCGGTCGTTTTACGCTCACAGCTTGCCGTCCTGAGCGGCACAAACCGCGGCGCCCGCCAGCAGTTGATGGGCGGTCCGCTCAGCGGTCGGCTGACCGGCTTCCCGGCCGTGCTGCAACACGACACCGTGCTGCGTCCACAGGACGTGGGCGGGCCGTTGGTCGATCTGAAGGGTGAGGTCATCGGACTGAACATCGCACGGGCTGGACGTGTTGAGAGTTACGCCGTGCCGGCCGACGTCATCCGCAAACTGATCCCGCAGATGAAGGCCGGCCGATTCAAGCCAGAGAGCGCGTCGGACTGACCACGTGGCTAAGATGGCTCACTGAGATCAGGGCGATTAGCTCAGTTGGCTAGAGCGCTTCGTTTACACCGAAGAGGCCACAGGTTCGAGTCCTGTATCGCCCATGCTGATTCTGCAAGGGGTTACGTCGAAAACGTGACCCCTTATTCTTTGGAGTGGGCACAGATTTGGGCACAGGTCATCCATATTTGCGTGCCAGTTCGATGAGTCGTTCGAGGTCGCGTCGCTCACGTTCTGAACGGCCGTACTGTTCTGTCGTTGATTGTCGACTGTGACCCAAGAATAACCGCGCGGCGTCAAGGCCTTCGGCTCGTTCTATCTGCGCTTCCTTGGCGTGACGGAGTTGGTGAGGGCTCCACTGGTGCTCGGCGCGCCACTCCTGCACTTGCGACCATGCATCCCCGAGCCTTGCCCGCCACTTCTGGGCAGACTCGTCTTCAGACTGGGCAATGGCGCCTTCGGGAGGGAACGCGCGATCGCAAGCGCGGTGTATGGCTCGTCGGTAGCTGCCAGTCGTGTATCGCTTGCCGATTGTCTGGCGTGGTGTCCGGCCGCGTTCGATCGATGAAGCCACCGGCTCGAAGCAGAAGCCAGTCAGATCCCGCTGGAGGAACGGGGTCAGGATCTTCTGCGTAACCGGGCCGAGCGCGACGACGCGGCGTCTGTCGATATGCTCGCCCTTGTGTTCGGTGGGGCAGTAAAGCCAGACGTCGCCCTTCGTCTCTACGTCGGCCGGTCGCAGGACACACACTTCGCCAGGGCGCATGCCGGTATGCCATTGGAGCTTGATCATGGCCTGGACGATCGACGTACATTGCTCCAGCGTCGCTTCGACGACCGACCAGTGGATGGGCTTGACAACGGCGTACTCCGCCGAACTGCTGCGGCCTTTGGTCAGCATGGAGACGGTGGACAGTCGGAGTGCGACATCACTGTCGATCAGGCCCTTTTGGGCACCCCAAGACCACGCCTGGCGGATGATCGTGATCCAGTCATTGATGGTCTTGCGTTTGGCGTCGGGCTGGTCGAGCTCGTCACGCAGATTAGCAAGCAGTGGGGGCGTGAGAGCGTCGGCGAAGAGTTCGCCATTGACCGAAACGAGGCCTTGGCGTTTTAGGTCGCGCAGGATCCGCGACGTGACGCATGACGACCGGCTATCGCCGACGGCGTCGACCAGGTTTTGGAGGGCGCTTCGGACTTTCCAGATGTGGCTGGTGGCGCGGCCGTGTTTGCGATAGTAGCGTTGGGCGTGGTCAAGATACGTCTGGGCAAACTCGGCGATGGTGATGCCGGTTGTCGCCGTGGGGTCTTGTAGCAGTCCGTCCAATCGCCAGCGTTTGAGCCATCGTTTGTATTCGCGAGTGACATCGGTGCGGCTGCCGTAGAAGCGTTGGTTGTATTGCGGTCGCCGGCCCGCGGTTGTTTCGTCCGAACGCCAGCGGGTGACCCAAACGCCCGGTCGTTCTTCGCGTGGGAAAGGGGGTTCGGTCGGCATGTCGTCCATCATGCCACTCCGTCATTGATTTGCAAGCGCTTGGGCCCGCGTGCGACATTGTCACGTCCTCTGGCCTCTTGGACGGCGTCGTCGAGGTCCGCGCGGTGCGAGGTGCGCGGCCCGGGCATGTCGAGTGGCAGGAGGCGGTACTTGCGCGCGACGGTATCCATCGACCGGGGCCCGGTGAGGCGCAGGTATGCGGCGGCCTCTTTGTCCGTGAGGATGTCGGGGTGCGTCTCGCTCATCAGTTTGGGTTCAGGTCATGCGGGCAGCGTTGGCATGTCGTCGTGGAGTTGGCCGTCGAGGTGCCGGCCGGCGGCTTTCTTGCCGACGCGGGTTGGCTGCTCGCAAGTGTGCTCGAGTGGCAGATACTCGCCCCATTGTTTGAAGAAGAACGGGGTGCGAAGGGAGTGACAGAAGTCGCGCGTTTGGCGGAACCAGTCAGCGAGGGGCGCTCGGGCTTTAGGGCCTGACTCGCCGCCGGCGATGATCCAGTTGATGTGTTCGATGCCTTCGACCTTGCACCATTCGATCGCGGACAACGCCGGCTCGTAGGAGACGAAGCGGATGCCACAGCCTTGTGAGTTGGCCCAGCCGTTGAGAGCGTCGTTGAGTGCCTTGATGCGGTAGGCCTGTTTACTCGATTCGACGGTGACGCCCATCCAGACGTGGTGCTGTATGTCGTGCCAGTCGTGCGGGAGTCGTCCGGCGATGCGTTCGGGTCGTTTGGTCAGGATCTGGAACACAAGGCTGGGGCAACGTCGGACGATGTCCCAGGCGTCGTTGCGCCACGGGTCGGCCTCTTCGATGAACCAGTCGGACCATGAGCAGGTGAAGACGAGGCGGTCTCGGACGGTGCGATCGCCGGCTTCAACCTCGCGTTGCCACTTGAGTGGTTTGTTGAACGTCGCAGGCGATGATCGGAAGGGCTTGTCGGGGTCTTTCCCCCAACGGCGCATGCCGGTGAACATGTAGCAGTTCGCGCAACCGGGCGAGATCATGTGGCAGGCCTGCCACGGGTTCCATGTTGGCCCGGTCCATTCGATCAACGACGTGTCGAGTTGTCGCGCGGGCGAGGCAATAGCAAGGGTGGCTGTCATGATTGCGTCTCCAGCGTTAACCTTGCTTGGCGTCGGCTTCGCGGAAGCGGGTGAGCGTCCAGGTCGAGTCGGCTTGCTTCAGAGCGCGAAAGGCGCTCATGCCCAAAGTCGTGTTGTCGCGTGTGGCGGCGCGGGCGGCGTTGACGTGCGCGACGTCGCCGCCCCCGGGTGGTGTTGGTCGTGACAGTTTGGCTTGATCGCTCGCGGCTGAAGCGCCGCGGGTTTGCTTGGGTGATGGGTCGTTTCGGCGGTCGTAGTTGACGATGCGTGCTTCGGCTGCGACCTCGTCGGCGTTGCTGATCGTCTGGTAGTGGCCTCGCCAGACGAGAGAGCCGAACAGTCGGCCGGCGTCTCCGCCGTCGCGTTTGGTGATGCGGAGGGCGCGCTCGGCGGCGGCGTAGAAGTTGACGCGGGTGAGATTGGGCAGTGGCTTGGACCGCGTTCGGGCTTGTCGCCAGAGTTCGGCCAGGCGTTCGTCGTCTTCGAGATCGAGTCGGGTCACACTGGTGATCGACGGCGCGGACGGTGGTGGCGGTAATCGGCGCGGCTTCGTCGGCGCGCACTTTCCGCGCGATTGCGAAGCCCCATGACCATGGGTTTTATTCATTCCATGACCATTCCCATGGTGCGCCCGGACTTCGGACGGGGGGTAGTCCGGACTCCGGACGGGGGGTAGTCCGGCCTTCGGACTAGGGGTAGTCCGAACTTCGGACGGGGGGGTAGTGTGGCCCCCGGAGTCATCAGGCGCGGCCATGGAGCCGGGCGGTGGGTCGTTGGCGTCGCCGTCATGTTCGGGTGACGTCGTTTTGCAGGGTGCGCCGTCGTGGTCGGGCGCGGATGATGCTGGGTCGTTGGGGGTCAGGTGCGCGAACATGGGAAGTTGTTCGCCGTCGGTCATGACACGCGGTCGGTAGATGCCGCCGCCGGTGTGTTCCATGACCTGTTTGCGTCGGGTTTTCTTTCGGACGTCGAGTGCGCCGGCGTGACCGGGTATGCCGTACATGTTGGGGAGCTGCTTGCCGTCGAGCTTGGTGCCGGTGTCAAGGGTGACCAGGACGCCGAGGCGTTCGAGTTTCCCAATCCAATCCCAGACGGTTGAACGGACGAGGCCTGTGGCGGTGATGAAGTCGTTTGCGCCGAGTCGTGCGCCCGTGAACGAGCCGTCGTGCTCTACAGTGGCATGATGGGCAACGGTGTTGAGCATGAGGTACGCGTTGGCGCGGTTCCATCGGCGCTTTGTGTTAACGGCGTCGGTGACCCAATCGGGGAGTGACGGTTCGGGTTGTGGCTCGGCCGTCCAGGCCGGCGCGGCGAGACTCATACCGCTTCACTCCACGTGAACGTTGGACGGCTGCGTGTCATCGGTTCGGTTGGTCATACCTGTGGCCTATTGGGTCACATTGAGTTACACAGCCGGGCGTGAGCTAAAGCAAAATGTCTCGGTCCGCCGATAGCGCTATCACCGCACCGGAATTGCCCTCTGTTTGGCAGGCTGTGCAGGACACTATTCCGAGCCCTTCCGAGCGCTTCGTGTTGCCGGGTCCGGCACGGGATGAATCCGACGCAAACAAATGTTTGGCTGTGTGTCGTCTTTGCCCCCCAGCGACACACAGCCGTTTTCATTTCGGTCAGCGTGACGGACATGTGGTCACCTCCAATGGCAGTTTCCAAAGCTGCGGGTCATCGTTCCCGGTCACAGTTTCACGTCGAATCCGTGCTTATCGCTGGTTGCGTTAAACTTGCGACGGACAGCGGCGTTGAGGTCGATACCCGCCTTGATCGCGGCAAGGTCGGCGCAAATCACGACATCGGCCAACTCGTCGGCTAGGTGTTCAAGTGCCGAGTCATCGACGCCGCCTTTGATCCCGAGCCGTGTGCGTGCGAGTTTTTTGCCGACGTTGCACGCCTCGCCCGTCTCGCCCGCCAACTCGACCAGGGCAAACTCAAGCGGCACGTCATCGGCGACCTTGCCATCACGCCACAGAATCGCGCGGCGTTCGTTTGCGTCTCGAAGGTCTTTGAGTGATAGGTCGTTCATTGGGCCGATCCTTATTGGCAGCCTTACAAGCTGCTGGTACTACTTCGCGGTCGCCACTTTCAGTCTTAAATCGCCTGATTTGGTCTTGTGTTCATTGGCTCATCTTGTTAGCATTTGGTGTTGGAGGAGTACGGGGTAAGGAGGCTCGACTCGGGCAGTTGGGGGAGGATGGGGATTTCAGTTAACTCCCTCCAAAGCGGAGGCCGCGACTCCCCACGGGTTGCGGCCTCCATTCTTTTTGAGCTTCTGCGTGTCATGCATGTTGTTCCTCAAGAGCAGCCCTGCAGGCCGCTGGTACGACTTCGCGGTCGCCGATCTCAGTCTGAAATCGCCCGATTTGGTCTTGTGTTCATTGATTCGGCGCGTTAGCATTACTGCTAGGAGTGCGGGGTAAGGAAGCTCGACTCGGGCAGTCGGGTAAGTTCTGGGGCTTCAGTTGACCCCCCCCATTACGGAGGCCGCGACACCCGACAGGTCGCGGTCTCCTTTCTTTGTGAGCTTCAGTGAGTCGAGCATGTTGTTCCTCAAGAGCAGTCCTGCAGGCTGCAAGCGGTTCAATCTGATGTCGATGTCCGTCATACCGCGTCCTCGGGTGCAGCGCCGGGGAGCCAGGTAACGCCGGGGCGTCCGTTGGTGGATGCGCCTTGTGGCCCCTTGTGGACGAGTCCGTGGGCGGCGGCGTCGGGGAGTCGTTTGGCGACCATGTGTCGGTCGAGGTTGGCCAGTTGGGCCAGGTCGTGAGAGGTACGTCCGGGGTGTTCGTTGACGAGGTCGGCGACCTGCTGTCGCTGCGCTTCGCGTGAACCGGTCTTGGTGATCTCCCGCGCGGCGATGTGGCTGGGCGCCGGGTCGGTGTTGCGCGCCGGGTGAGTTGTCCGACGCACGGGTGGGTTGAATAGATTGAGTTGGGAGGTCGCGCTAACCATCGGCGTCCCCCGTGTAGCTTGGTCCGTTGATGAGTAGGACTTCGGTGGCGCGTTTGCCGGCCTTGCCGCGGTGTGCGGTGTGGCCGGTGTTCTTGGCGATGTCGAAGGTTCGACGCGTCCAACGCGGGTATAGGTCGTTCAGTCGGGGATGGTCGTAATAGGAGACGACGACGCGGGCGCGCTTAAACCGCGCGAGTGCCTTGGCAAGTTGGTCGTGGTCGTCCTCGAGCAGACCGCCCTCATGGTTGTCGAAGTCGTGTTGGTACTCGTCAGACTTGGCGAGATAGGGCGGGTCGCAGTAGATGGCGACTTTGGTGTGGTCGTCTATCTTCGGCAACAAGTCGAAGGCGTCTCGGCGCAGGATGACGACACGACGGAGGCGTTGGTGCCAAGCGGGAATCGAGTCCGCGGCGGAGGCAAAACGTTGTCCACCGTGGCCACCATTGGGCGTCCAGCGCAGGGCGATCGTCCGGCCGCGCTCGGTCTTCTTGAGTCCGCAGTAGCCGTTGCGCCCCATCCAAGACGAGACGAAGTAGGCGACGGCGCGATCTACGTTGGGTTCGTCGTTGTCGTACTCGTCCGATCGGACTTGCTGGTCGTAATCGGTGATGAGCGGTTCGGCGGCAAGGATCCGGATCGTGCGTTGGTGAAGTTGATGCCCGAGGTCGGGGTCTTGGATGACTCGGGCGAGGTTGATAAGGTCGCCGTGCAGGTCGTTGACGGTTTCGTGGGAGGAGGGCTGCTTTTGAAGTAGGACGGCGAGGGAACCGCAGAAGGGCGACCAGTAGGCCGAGTGCCTGCCCAGTTCAGCGACGATGCGTGGAGCGAGCGTGCGCTTCGAGCCAAACCACGGCGCGATGGCTTTGATGAGCGCGGGTTGGGGTGAGGAGGTGGTCATGCTTGAGCGGTCAAGGGTTGAAAGCCCCGGCGTTGGTGTCCCTTGGCCGGGGCGGATCGCGGTGTGGGGTGTTTCAGAATGGGATGTCAGTGGGCGGAGTTGTGGAGACGCCGCGTTGTCGGAAGCGGCCTTGGTAGACGGGGCAGACCTTGTCGAGAGCCTTGCGTAGTTGGCCGGCGACGTGTCCGAGTGTTGTTTGCCTGAACTCGATGAGGCTTGTCTCGATCGGGACGACGCGGAAACAGCGGCAGGCGTGGTCGGGGTCGATCAGGACGGTGATCGGTTCGCGCTCGGGCGTGTCGGGGTTGGTCCAACGTCGGATGTTTAGGGTGAAACGCTCGGGCGGCATGCCGACGGACGACTCGACCTTCTTGGCGATCGACGCGCCCATTGATTCGTTGTCGCGGTCTAGGTTCTGATGCGCGCCTTCATTGACCTGCCAGCCAATGCTACTGACTTGCGCGACGATCTGACTGTCCTCGGAGTAGGCGTCGGGGAAGATGACGCGCAGGGCGTCACGCAGGTCGCGTTGACCGACCTTGGGTTCTTTGATGCGTTCGAGGATCCACTTCCACTCGCGGGACGACTCGAAAACGACGACGGCGCGTTCGCGGCCGGTGTCGGTGTCGAAGACGAGTTGGGCGTTGTCGTCGTTGAAAAAGACGGCTTGGCGTTTGGCTTCGGCGATGTCTTTGTCGAAGTGCTGTTTGGCCAGGTCGATCAGGTCGACGAGGCAGTCAAGCTGGACGGCGCGATCTGGCGGGTCGAGTTCGAGTTTGCGGACTTCATTGCCGACGCGGACGTACGGCAGGTGTGGGGGTTGGCCCGGGACGTTGAGTTGCTCGACGGCGTTGGCGTCGTGGGCGAGTTCGGTGACGCGTTCGATGGCTTCGGCGATCATGGGGCGTGGTCCTCTGGGTTGTGAGTGATCGGAGCGTTGAAGCGCAAATGGGCGGGGTCAGTCGGTGATGACTTCGCCGGTGTCCTCGTCGATGCGTTCGTTGGATCCGGGGGCGGGCTGGGCGCCGTTGGCGTAGAGGTGGCCTTGGCGCGGGTCGTTGGGGCTGTGTTCGTTGAACAGGAGGGTGCCCTCTTTGGTGGCGAGCATGGGGTAGACAATCGACTTGCGCGCGGGAGCGCGGGATTTGACCTTGAACTCGGTGTTGATGGAGTCGAGGACTCCGGAGTCGCGGTCGAAGTTGGGGGACAGTTCGACGTCGAAGGTGACCTTGCGGACCTTGCGGTCGCCGGGGCGGTCGCAGACGTCGTTGACCATCTGCTTGAGTTCGTGGTTGAGGGCTTCGGCGATCTTGCCGTTGTCGATCTTGCAAACGGTGGCGAGCGTGAGTTCGTGCTGTCCGACGGGCATGGTGCGTCTCCTGATCAGGGCTAAGCCGCAAGCGGCGGTTGTGGTCTTAAAACCCCGCGCGGGATTGGGGGTGTTTTTGTGCCGCGCGGGACGAGTCGAACAGCAACGGGGTCGGGGTCTAACTCGTCGGGGGGGCGGCCAGGCTGTAGCCGTGGACGCGGTCGAGTTGGAGGGTGCCCTCGCGGACGAGCAGGTCGAGGGTGGCGGTGACGAAGCGTGAGTTGACGTTGGGCTCGCCGGCATTGCGTAGCCAGCGGAGGACGGCGGCGGCTTCGAAGTTGGTCTCGCCGCGGGCGTGTGCGTCGCGGATGAGACGCTCGATGAGTTTGCGCCGTTGCACGACGACCGTATTGGAGTGTGTTGAGGTCGGGGGGGTCATGCGGCGTCTCCTGGGTCGAGTTGGGTTTCGAGGTGGATAGGGTGTTGGTGGAGCGCGAACTGGTCGCGCTGCCAGCGGTAAACGGCTTCGATGAGGGCGTTGATGTCGGCGGGGCCGAGCATGAACTGGGTGATGGGGTGGTTGCCGCGGATGGGGTCGAAGACCTGGGCGAACGCGTCGATGCAACGCTGGTGGTCGTGGTTGTCCCCAAGCGTCAGACAGTTGGTTAGGTGGATCGTCGTAAAGGCCCACTTCATGATCGCCTTGTGCCGTTCGATTGCGGCGAGGTCGTCGAGTGACTTGGCGACTAGTGGGAAGAGGGGCATGGGTGCCTCCGTGCGGCTTAGGTTGCCCCCTTGCTCGGCGCGGATTGGGGTATGAGCCCGTCGCGTGGTTCCGAGTTCGGGGGCGTCGCGGAGGCGTGGTCCAGACGTCTCCGCGAGTTTTGGCCTCTCCGCGCGTGGTGGTCGACGCGCGGTTCAGTGGTCGGGTCGATAGAGTGGAGCAATGAACGATCAGAACTCCACGGGGTCAACGGCGTGCGGATACTGCTCACGGAAGTCGTCGATCTTGCGACGGTCGCGGGTTGACTTGAGTGGTCCGACGCGTACGGCGGTCGGTCGGCCGGACAGGTCGATGGCGGCGGTCCAGGTGAAGAGTCGCTGGCAGTTGGGGCAGAACACTCGGACGCGTGCGACGTTGCCGCCGGCTTGGGGGTCGAAGTGTTCCTGGTCGATGACGAGGCGGTTGGCGTTGAGGGTCGCTTCGTTGTCGTCGATCGATTCGCCGTCAGGCGTGCCTCCGGTGCACTGGCCGGGGCAGGGGAGTCGGTATCCGGAGGGATGGCGCCCCCGGAAGTCGCGGGCGTCGGTGTCGCGGTGGCCGGGCAGGGTGGCGGTTGTCATGGTTGGCCTCGGTGTGTGCGCGCAATCGCGCTTGCGACGCGCGTGTCGCGCGGTGGTCGGGTCAGTTGGCGTTGAGCGCGGTGCGTCGATCGACCTCGAGTCGTTCGGCGGCGAGTTGGATCAGGCGGTCCAGGGTTTCGGAGAGGTTGCGGTCGTTGCCGTGCTCGTGCTCGCGGAGGACGAGGTCGATCGAGTGCGGGCGTTTGGTTGTCACGACGTTCGGCCGCGAGGGCGTGGCGGCGACTGGGGGTTGGGCTGTCTGTGTGCTGGGCATGCGGTGTCTCCGTAGATGCCCAGAGGATAACGCGTCATGACGCGTTATCAAGTTTCATTTCGCGTTCAAGCGGGAAATGACGCGTTTGGCGTTGGTAGAAGTGTTTGTTGATCAAGTGGTTGTGGCGCGGTAGATTTCTTTTTCCACAATGGCAAAACGCACTGACGAACCGAGCGAACGTCCGACTTTGAACGTCCTGCCCGAAACTTGGCGGGTAGTTCATGGTTTGTCGGAGCGCTTCGAACTAGACAAGAAACTGATTGCAAAAAGGGTGTTTGAGTTCGTAGAGGCCCATCCAGATCTTCTGGAGGTGGTTCTACGATCGTTTGAGGCGAGCAAACAGCCCGAATTCGCACGTTTGGCGCTCGAACGCCTTGCCGGCGTTGAGGTCGACAATGACGGTCTCGATGAGGTCGTTCACCAGAACGATCCGCGGCAAGTGGCGTTGGACAAAGCTACGAAGCCGTCCTCGAGATCAAAGGAAGGTGGGTCTCGCAAAGGGCGCGGTGCCACGACTCGCTGATGGCGAGTGATACCAGGCGGAGACGCCGATGTTCCGGGATGTTCGCGGAAACTGTGATAGATCTCTGGGCGTGATCGACGAGAATCGACACGGCGCGGCCGTTCTGCGCCCGGATCGGTTCGTGACTGATGACTATGGCGTAGGAACGGCCGGCGATCGGGACTTGCAATTGGGTGTCTCCTTGGATACCGTACAGATACCTAACAGTTGTTCTGGTGTTCTGTCAAGTGTCCATTTGCCAAAGGAGACGATCATGGCTGCTTTCGGGACTTCATTGCAACGGCTGCGCGAGGCGCGCGGCTGGTCGTTACATGACCTGGCCGAGCGATTGAAGACGGACGCCGGCAAGCTGGAGCGCGTCGAACGCCGGACGCTGCCGCCGAAGATGACGCTCTATGTCGAACTGGCGCGCGCGTTTGGGATGACGGTGCTCGAGTTCGACCAGGCGTGGCGGGCCGACGTGGTGGAGCAACAGTTCCCGCCGCGTCACGAAGCGGGCGACGGGATCCCGTTGTTGACCGAGGTGCCGGCGGGGTTGAGCGATTTGGATCCGTGCAGCTTTGGGTGGGATGACGGCGTGGCGGAAATGTACTTGTCGCGCGTGGTGTTCGGTGTAACCGACCCAACCGCGTTTGCCGTGCGCGTCGAAGGAGATTCGATGTTGCCCGACTACCGGCCGGGTGACGTGGCGATCTGTTCGCCGCAGGCGAAGCATGAGGCGGGGATGGTGGCGGCGATTCGTTTCGCGGACGGGACATGCACGCTGAAACATGTCGAGGAAGTCGAGGACGACCTGACACTGATTCGGCTGGTGCCGGCGAATAAGTCGCACGATTTGCGCGACGTGCTGCGCGAGGACATCGTTGCGATGGCGCGCGTGGTGTCGCACGTCCGTTCGTTGCACGACGAGAGCGAATCGGACGCGGCGCGATTCCGGCGTCAATCGTCGGTGCGCGAACGCGAGCGGTTGAACGTGCTGAACCGGCGCGAGGGCGAATTGGATCCCGACGCGCAGTTGCCGGCGGTTGACGATGTACCGACGATCGACCTGGACGGTGAGGTCGGGGAAGGTGGTGCGTCGTGATGATCCAATGCGTTGGCGGTGTCTATGACGGCGGTTGGGTATGGGACGGTGAAGGTCCGATTGAGGTCGCGGGAATCTGTGTCCGCAAGATTCAAGGGGCGTTCCCGCGGGCGATCGTCACGGGCGTGACGCACAAGTCAGAGTGGCGTGTGGTGAATGCGCGATACGTGCTGCTTGAGGACTGTCGCTATCACCACGTTGGATACGACTTTGTCCCGATCCTGCGCGGACCGGGTGTGTACGGCGAGCGGACGCCTTACGCGCAACATGCGACGGATGGACAGGACGAATAAGCGATGCCTCGATACACGATCAAAGGGATTGACTTGGAGTCGGGGTTGGAGACGTCGTTGGTCGTCGATGCGACGTCAGTACAAGAGGCGGAACAGATCGCGATTCGGAAGGGGATCAAGTTCAAGAGCATCGGTTGGGACGGTAATGCGGCGGATGGTGCACCGAAGCCGACTTCGCGGCGGAAGTCGACGGTGTCAGGTCAAGTGAAGAGTGATTTGGCGCGATTCGCGGGCAATGTCGTCCTCGCTGTAGTGATTGTGGTTGGGTTGGGTGGCGGTTGGCTTGCGTCGCGATCGTGGCGCTATCACAACGACCCGGTTTTTCGCGCGGAAGTGGATGCGGAACTGGCGCGAGATTCGGAGGAGTTGATGGCGCGCATGGAAGCTCGTTATCGACGGGCGGGTGTGGGATGGTCGTTGGCAGAAGTTGAGCGGGTGTGGTTCGGGTCGCAGGGATGGGCGTGGGCGCATGTGACCGAGTCGCCGATGGGAGAATTAGAGGCGTTGGCGACCAACGATCAAATGCCTTGGGCGACCATGGGTGTGACGGGCCCCAAGTCAAACCTGCGCGTGATCGTGTTTAGTGCAAGACTTGATCGCGGTCTTGGTGATGCAGAGAATCAGCGTCGAGCGTCTGTGTTGGTCGATGCCGCGCAACGAATTGTCGGAAACGAACGTCAGTTGTCCGGGCTATTCCATAGTGAGATCGACGGTGTCATGTCCCCGAGTCTGGTCTCGTCTGATCGAATGGTCCCAGTTGGATCATGCGAGGTCCGATTCAAGATGGGGGTTGAACGGGGGCGGACGACGGTGACTGTTGTCGTGTCGCCAGGGTTGAAGACTGACTAAAAGGGGTGTTCGATGGCAAAGGCGTCAGAGAAGACCGAGTCTGTGCGCGGAGACGATTCGAAGAAAGAGGACAAGAAACTGTGCATGGGGATAATGCCGTTTCGAGAGCCATTCAACAACTATTGGCAGTCGGTCTATATCCCAGCGATCGAGGAAGCTGGAATGGTGGCGAAACGTGCGGACGACGTCTTCTTGTCGTCGGACATCGTTCGTGACATTTGGGCCATGGTTCGCGAGGCGGACATTCTGTTCGCGGACCTATCGACGCGAAACGCAAACGTGATGTATGAAGTCGGGCTTGCCCACGCGATTCAAAAGCCTGTCGTCATGGTTACTGACTCCATTGATGATGTTCCATTCGACTTGCGTGGGCTTCGTACATTCGAGTACGTCAAAGATGATCCACGCTGGGGCGACACGCTGAAAGAGAAGCTAGTGAAGGCGTTCAAAGAAACCCTAGAACGTCCAATGGAGGCTGTGCCTTCTGCATTCATACAGGCAAAGGCAGACGCGGCGCCTGTGGTCGACGAGACACGACGTGAGTTGATTGAGTTGAGTCAGGCAGTAGAGGCGATGCGTCGTGACATACGTGGGGGACGCGCACTCCCGGGAACCGCCGCGCGTTGGGGTGTACCAAGAATTGAGACGCATCCGAACTTGATGTCTGAGTTTGATAGTGTTCGTGAGTTAGCGATTCGAGACGTAATAGTGAGGTTGCTTAGCGGGAATGACCCAAACGCCGTTCGCCAGAGGCTCAGCGAGAAAGGACGCTGGTATCTGAGTGACGATACCTGGGAGGAGATTGTTAGTGTCGCGAAGGGACGGGTGGAGAACCCAGTTGAACGGAATACCGCCGACGAGGATTAGATGTTGACCGGTGTGAACTTGCGGGCTCGGCCGAGGTCGAGGGTGAGGTTGGCGTCGGGGCCGACGCCGTCGGGGAACTGGATGTCGTTGCTGAATGTCGTTTGGCCGGCGGGTAGAGCACTGTCAACCCCGCGTGCGAACTAGTCTTGACGTAGAATCGACGTGTACGCGGCGCTTCGCCGCGGTTGCGGTCTGACGAATTCGCCTCCATCCGGAAGATACGCCATCGACTTCCTGGCCGTCATCGTCATAGTGTCATTGATTGTTGCGTTTGCCTTTGGCATCGCGTTTGTCGTGTGGCGGCTCGCTGAACGAAGTAACGGCGGCGGGATGATGTCGTGCGGGGCGTGTGGGTACGCCGTGCGCGGTGCGACAACGCTGGCCTGTTCAGAGTGCGGTGCCGATCTGCGGGAAGTTGGGATCCACCGTCCGAAAGGTCAGAACGCGGTGGCCGTGCTCATTGTGACGGCTGCCATCGCGGGCCTGCTGGCGGTCGGTTGCGTGGGCGTCGGGCTGGTCACTTGGGTGTCCAATTCCGCGCCGGCGCCTGCGCCAGGACCGGGCCCAGTGCAGGCGTTTCCCAATACATCGACACCGTCGGGTGGACAGGCACCCCCATCTGAATCAGGCACGCAGCCAAGCGGTACGGAAGGCGATGGGCCGATCGGCCAAGGTCGGGAGTGACGTCGGCACATAGCCAAGGTCTTCCGGGTGGAAGGGGTACTTGGCCCGAGGGGGAATTTGGCAACTGGTTGGAGTTCGTTAAAGTGGTGAGCTGCTGGTCCAGTCATGTTGCCGGATCGAAGTGAGATGGAAACTGTTTCTTCACAAGGGGAAGTCTGTTGCTTCTACTTCCTGGCAAAGATCCCGGTGTCAATATTGAAAACCACGCTCAGTTAGGCAAGCTGCTCTGCGCGTTTAACTACAGTGCGAAAGATGCGAGAATGAAACTGATCATCGGTGTCGTTCTCGTGGTCGCGTGCGGACTGCTGTTGATTCCGGGGAAGGAGATACTCAAGCCGATTTCGGTGATTGCCGGTATCGTCGGCGTATTGATGGTAGGGCTCGGTTTGGTTGGCTTCTCCAAGGTTGGAACGATGACGAAGGTGTTTGAGAAGGGCATCCTGACGGTTCGAAGCGAGCAGCAATCCACGCTGCTGTTCGACCACGTGAAGCATGCTCAGATCGACTATCTACTCAAGCCGTCCGCGATCAACATCACGATCAGGCTGGCAACTCCGGATGCGAATGTCAGAATTGCGGACGGCTATTGGAAGTCGAAAGACGATGCAATTGGGGCCGCGTTTGAGTCTCTTGTTGAGCACATTGCCAGTGCAATCCCAAGCGACGTTGTAATAGGCGGCCGACACAACATCGGTCGGGGGACCGAGTAGGCGAGGCTCGCGTCGAATCCGTCTTGAGTAGATCAGATACTGATCGGCGTGAACTTGCGGGCTCGGCCGAGGTCAAGGGTGAGGTTGGCGTTGGGGGCGAGTCGGGTCGAAATACTGGATGTCGTTGGTGAAGGTCGGTCGATTCACGGTCGCAGTTGTGCGGTAACATGGGCCCTTATCCCTGAGTTTCGATCAACGCCCGGACCTCTCTTCGTTAGATACTCACCTTCAGGAGAAGCCGATAGCGAGACTCGGCGCATGGCCTGCCATCCATGGCCGCGGTGACCGTGTTCATCATATAGAAACACTAATTCAAATTCAGTTGGGCGAATTAAGGTCAACCTGGCAAACCTTACAAAGTTGTGATTGACGTGAACATATTCTAGAGGTAAGGAAGTGGGATCTTTCGCTAGCAAGAATGTCGTGACGTACTCGTCATCGACGTAGTAGTCGACAGATAGCACATCTGGCTCGTCAGATGTTTCTCGTTCATCTTGTGACGTTACATGAATGACTGCAATTGTCAGGCCAATTACTAGAGCAGCAGCGACTGCGCCGACACGAAAACGTGAGAGTCGACGTAGAGAGCTTCCAGCAATGCCATCTTTCGATTCGGCATGTGCGTCGATCTCTGTGAGCAAGTCTTCCAGTTTGTAGAGCGGTATTCGCTTCATTGGTGCATGGCCTGGCAAGCGGTGTGTCATGGTCCATCTTGCGATGGCGCGGCATTCCGTCCCATCTGCTTGCTGAGACGGCTGAGCAATCTCGATCGTCGGACGCGGAGACTGTTGGCAGACCTACCAGTCTCGACGGAAAGCTCCTGCGCCCATGAGCCCCCGTCGACACCGGCGAGGAGAATCTGCTGATCTAAGTCACTTAGGTCGGATATCGCCTGACGAAGTCGCAGTAAACGCGGGTCTGTGATTTGCTGTTCGTGCGATCCATTGCCTGGCGGACTCTGCGCATGCATGCCGTTGTTGAGGCTGACCATGACAGGTTCTCGGCCCTTCTTGCGTAGAAAGTCGATGGCGGCATTCTTTAGGATCGTTCGAAAGTATGCCCCGAGTGGTCGGCGCGCATGATCGAAGCTCTCCCGCGCATTCCACAGGTTGACGATCGCAGTTGACAGCACGTCATCAGCGTCGTGGTTGTGCAATCCGAATCGTGTACGAAGATACGCCTCGGTAGCGGGGCCGTAGTCGTCACGGATAGCGTCGAGGGCAGTTTCGTCGCCTCGTCGCAAGCGCGAGCCAAGATCGTCGCCATCCTGGTCGGGACTTGTGTCAAGTCGAGTCATGGCTGACAGGCTGTCAAGTGTTGGTCTGTAGTCAATACGAATCGGCATTACATCTACGCAGTGTAATGCCGATTCGTAAGTGGTAGTGATCAGATTGGTGACGGATGCGGTCGATCCGGATTCGATCGATGAGGCGGCATCTTGCGTTGGCCGGGCTCTTCCTGGGGTAGTCAATTGGTCGCCGTTGGCTATGGCGAGTGTCTTGGCGTCTAAGTTGGGTGTCTCGAAACACCAGAAATGGAGTACGCGATGCGATGTGCTTGTCTTACTGTTTGTCTGATGTTGGTGGGGATGACTGGCTGCGCTGATGTAATGAATGCTGTTATTCCCGCGCATCCGCACAGTTTGGCGCCGACTACCGGAACGTCACTGTACATACATGAAAAGGAAGCCGGCGTCGCGGTTGCCTCGGCTCGTGATGAGGCTGTGTCCTTCTTCTATGACGCGTTGCAAAAGGCGCTCGAAGATGAGAGCAAACGCTATGAGGCTACGGATAGTGCACGTGGATCAGGCAAGCTGATCAACGGGGGTGGACTTATCTTCGCGCGATCTTCGACGAAATCGGGGCATGAAGCCTTGCCAGTTACCAGGGGCGTGGTTGTCGGGAAGTCGAACGATAATGTTGCACCATTTCCAAACGGCGTCACAACAGTCTTTGAGGCAAAGTTTGAAGACGCAGGTGACGGGGGCATTCGCATTGTGCCGACTCATTTCATGATGAAGCGAGCGAAAGCGAAAGTGCCTGTCGCGCACGGGCATAGCCTAGCTCGGCCGTGGCAATGGCCTGTGGCGCTCTACTTGTTGTTCAAGGGAGGGGACGAGTCACCAGTAGGATCGGTCGATGTCAATCTTCAGATCACGATCCAGGAGGCTTCTGGGGCTAAGCCTCAACTCCAGCTCGGCAAGACCGCCGTGCACACCGTTGACTTTCCCCTGGGTAAGATCAAAATGTCTGACTTGGAGTCAACGAACGGAGCTGTATTGAACATTGCGCGTTTGGAGAAGAGCCGATCTCGAATCCTGCCGATCAACACTGGCAGTAGTGTCAACATCACTGTAACACTTGTCGAATCCAATGAACTCGGTGACATCATCGGCAAGGAGGCGCAGCGATTGAAAGACAACAAGGACGATTACTTGAAGCGCATTATTAGATCGGATGACTAGGGCGCCCAGTCTAGATGTTGACCGGTGTGAACTTGCGAGCTCGGCCGAGGTCGAGGGTGAGGTTGGCGTCGGGGCCGACGCCGTCGGGGAACTGGATGTCGTTGGTGAATGTCGATCGGCCGGCGGGGTCGTTGAAAGTGGACTCGCGGCGGATGGTCATGTTGGTGAAGGTCGGAGTGACGCCGAGGCCGGCGAGGTCGATCGCGCCGCCGGCGAGGACGGTGGTCGCGTAGGTCTGGCTTGAGTTGGGGACGGCCGTGCCACCGTAGATGGTGGCCGTCGCCCAATCGCCCTCGAGTTGTTCGTAACTTGACTCGCCGCTGGCCAGGAGGGTGAGGTTGTCGACGTCGGAACGCGACGTTGCGTTGCCGCCTTCCATCGTCAGGTCGGGCTTGCCGGTCCCGGCGACGTCGGTGACGGACGCGCCGATTTCGAGGTCGGCGTCGGACTCGCGCGTGCCGGACGTGACGTAACCGAGTTCGATGACGTCGACGCGCGCGGACTGGCCCGCCAGCGAGGCTAGTCCGACGATGCCGCGGGTGATCTGCAACGTGGTCATGGCCGTGCCGGTGAGATAGAGCAGGCGTGCGCCCGAGTCGGCTTTCAGGGTGGACTCTTCGGTCACTTCGACGGCGGTGGCGGAGTCGGTGAGGTCGATGTAAGCGGTCTGCGTACCGGCGAGATAGACCTGGCCTGCGTTGGAGACCTTCAGACGCAACGGGTCGTCTTCAGTCCCCACCGAGGCGGCATGCGCGATTTCACGGCGGAAGGACGCGATCTCCGTGGCGCTGAGGTCGAGGTTGGACGACAACGCCTGTGATCCGGCGGGGATGACGACGTGATCGCTGGCGCGCGGGACGTCAATGTATTCGACGTGGTCGACGTTTTTGCTGTCGGGGTCGGTATCGTCGGCGAGTCGGACGTAAATGGTGGAGTAACCCAGCGTGTCGTTGTCGGCGTAGTCCCACTCGCCGGCGGAGAGTGATCCGGCGGTGCCGGCGGTGAGATCGGAGCCGCCTTCCTGAACGAACTGAGGCTCGGGGATGCTCGGGTCGCCGCCACCCGTGAGGTCGAGGTAGAACTCATTGGTGCCTGAGCCGGAGGCTTCCCAGCGGAAGATGCTGTTGCGGATGGAGACGGGCTTCCAGTTCTTGCCGTGGGCGGCGTTGCCCACTTGGCCCGACTGCGAGCCGTCCCAGACTTTGGTGATGGTGGCGGGCATGATGCGTGCTCTATCGGGTAGTTAGGCGATTTCGTTCAGGACGTTGAGCTTGGGTCGCCAGAGGACGGTCTTGTCGTCGCCGGACCAGGAGGCGATGGCCTCGAAGTCGTATTGGCGGTCGCCTCCGGTGAGGTCAAGGGCGTTGGTCCACGTATCAGTGACGTCAAAGCGGATGGTCTGAGTCGGCTGGCCGGCGTTGACGACGGTGCCGGTGAGTTCGGCGGTGATTACGCCCGTTTCGCGGTGTCGCGCCTTGGCCGTGACCGCGGCGCCGGTGAGGTCGACCCAGTTGGTGGACGACTGTTCAATTGCGGTGCCGCGGGCGGCGAGGTATTCGGCGTTCTTGCGGATGGTGATGATGCCGCCCACGATCGGGCTGACCACGACGACGGGCCCGTCGTAACTGGACAGGGCGCGGCCGTTGCGCGTCCAGACCTGGGTGACGAGCGAGGCCTCGTCGGTGTTGGTGGGCGCGGTGCGCGTGCCGTCGATGGCGAGCCGGTGTCGGATCTGCTCGCGTTCGGTGTTGCTCCAGTCCGTGCCGCCGCCCCCGCCCCCGGAAGGTGCTTGAGAGAGCGCTTCGACGATGAATCGCCAGGTCGTGTTGCGTTCGAGCATTTCGCCGAGGATGGAGGTCGACAAGCCGGGGAAGGTCGTCGTAGCGACGGCGAGCAGGTGGTCGAGGTGGATTGCCTCCAGAGCGTTGGCGGCGGCGGTCTGCGCTTCGGCGCTCGAGAGGTTTTCGAGCGCGTCGATGAGCGTCTTGAGCGCGGCGTTGCCGTGTGCGCCGCTGTTGACGATCGGGAAGCTATCGCCGGATTGTGCAATATGGCCGTTGAGGTTGTCGAGGTGACCGGCGCGGGCGGCGGTGAGTCGGTTGTCGTGCAGCTCGTCCAGCTTTGACAGGTCTGGTGCGACGTGGCTGGATCGCGTGCTGACCGCGGCGTCCGCGTTCTGTAGGAGTTTACCCGCGGTGCCGGCCGTGTCGTGGTTGCCGGCCAGCACGCGGTCAAGGATGGCGTCGCGCACGGCCGAGGCGATGGCCTGGACAGACAGGTCGCCGGTCGTCATGTCGTCGGCGATCAGGTCTGCGATCGCCTGCATGACCGCGTTGCCGTCGAGGTCATTGATGATGGCCGCCTCGATGGCAGCGGCGAGTGTGGTGCGCTCGCCGGCGGTCAGCGTCATGGCGTCGCCCGCGGTGGCGAAGCCCGTGGCCTTGTAGTCCGCGGCCGCGTCGGAGTGGGCCAGTGTTCCCGAGACGTTGAGCTTGTCGAGGTAGCCGGCGCGGGCGGCGGTGAGTCGGGCGAGGAGGGTGTCGACGTCGGCGGGCAGGTTGCCGGCGTCAAGTTCGCCGAGTCGTGCGGGGGTGCAGACCGAGGCGAGTGCGGCGTCCTCGGTGCCGCGCATGAGTTCGGCGCCTGCGCCGCGGATGCGGAAGACCGAGGTCGAGTCAGGATTGGTCGCCCATGCGCGGTCGACGGTGGCGACCTTGGTGGATCCGACGTAGTCGGTGATGACGCGAGACTGCCCCGCGCCGGTGCCGCCGATGATGTCGACGATGCTGAGGTTGTAGTAGTCGTTGGCCGCGGAGGCCGACGCGTCGAGCGTGATGGTTGAAGCGGCCCCGGCCTGCGCAACGCCGGAGCGGAGGCCGTAGTCGATTTCGATTCGGATGGCGTCGTTTTCGAGGGCGGCGTCGTTGATCTGGATGACGACATCTTCGACGGCCTGCATCTCGGTCGCCGAGAGTGTGAAGTCCCAGAGCAGTGAGCCGGTGCCGCCGACGGCGGTCGGGAGCGTACCGATGTTGGCGACGTTGCCTCCGTCCTTTGAGACCTTGACGTCGCCGGCGGCGGGCGTCCAGTCGGCGGACGCGGCGTAGTCGGTGTCGTCGAGCTTGATGAGCGGGACGCGCAGATTGAACTGGACGCCGTACTTGGCTTTGAAGCTCATGTCAGACTCCCCGGGCCAGGCCGCGCGTCAGCGAGCGCGGCAAATGTCGTGTAGGTCGGGCGGCGGGGCCGGAGCCCGCTCCGGCGTCGTCGATGTAGAAGTTGTCACCCTGGGGGTTGCCCGACCCCGCGTCACGCAATCGCATACCGCCTCGCGTGTTTCCCGCGCCGGTGGTGTCGGTGTGTGTATCAGCGGACACGCCGCGCACGTAGAGCGTTATCAGGTCCGCCGCGTCGACGGTCGCTTTGATCTCCCACGGCGCGCCGGTATTGTCTTGTCCGGGCGTGTCAGACAAGACGGTCTCCGTCCCGCTCACGATCTTGGAAACCCGCTTGTAGCTGTTCGACCCGTTCGACTTGCGCGACCAGACCTGGATACATGTGTCGGCGCTCGAACTGTACCGAACGCATGCCCCGACCTGCGTGTTGTAGTGAGGCGTCCCGACGTTGACGAAGTCGATCGCCGCCTCGTGAACGTCCCCGCCTACGTCGTGGTCCGCGCGATACCTGGCGGGATTCGAGAATGAATAGCAGATACCGGCGGATGTGCTGATCGAGCCAACCAGAGCCGTCCACGTCAATTGGAACGCGCTCGGGTCGCTCCCTCCGCTGCTGAAGTCGTCGTCGTGACGGGTGCCGCGCGGCAAGGGTGTATCGTTTGGATGATCCGCGATCTCCGACCAATCGACTTTCAGGTTGCGGGCTTGCTCGGCGAGCAGGCGTCGGAAGAACAGCGGGTCCGGCTGCCAACGCCCGTCGATGAAACTGACATGTTCCCCGGCCTGACTGCGCAGTTTTTGCATCCGCGCAATTCGTTTGGCTCTCTCAATCAAGACGCTACGGTCCGCGTGCAATTGCTCAATGCGGGAGGACCAAACCTTGACACCCCCAATCGTCACACCGTAACGACCGCGCCGCGGGCGCACTGTCCCGGGTCGGTCAATGCCGGACGGATCGGAGAATCGGGTGTAGCAGAGCGCGATCGCTTCGCGGAGCGTCACGTCGCTTGGCATCTCGACGCCCACGCGACGTCGCCATTCCGTGCCGTCGACGGGTGCGTCCAGTTGTACGCCTAGCGGGAGGGCGCCGGCGGGGATCTCGGCTTGGTCGGGTAGTACATGAACGGCCCAGCCGGCTTGCTGTCCTATTCGCGTGCCGGGCGTGCCCGCGTCCCGTTCTCCGCGCAGGTCGAGCAGGGCGCGCGAGCCCGGCAGACCGCACCATGACGGATGATCTGGTCGGGATTCGTCGTCGTCGGCGTCGGCCAGTCGCCATTCAAGTTGGGCAAGTGCTAACTGAGCCATCACTGTTCGTTGGGATCGGCGTGTTGTGACGGTGCGGGGAAAACGCCCGTGGTTTGGAGTCGGTGTTCCGCGATGAGGTCAGTAGCCCGGTTGGTGATCATCGACGCGACCTGTTCGGGTAAGTCGTCGGGTGGCGTGCGGCCGCGGGGGCCGGTCTGGCCGACGTGCGGTGGGTGTTGGTAGTGGGCAGGCGAATCGATGCCGAGCGCGTTGGTGATCGATCGCAGGACGGCGCGGCCGTCGGTGACCAGGTCGTGGTAAGTGACCACTTCGAAGGTGCGCGGGTCGTCTGCCCATTGCCGGACGTGGTTGGCCCAGCGATCGACGCGGTAGGGCGTGATGAAGTTGCGAGCCGGGGGGACGGGGAAGGGGCGGTAGGCCTGGTAGGAACGCATGACGTCGACGGGGTGACGGACGATGACGATGGCCGGGCCGGGGTGCGGCTCGTCGTGGGCGAAGTGGTTGGTCCGAGTCGCGGTGACGTCGAGGTGGTCGTTGACGGCGCGGGCGAGTGCGTGTGTGCCGCTGCGCGGGTGGCCGGCGATCAGCAGGTGGGGACGGTCTGTTGTCGGTCGGGTCATGCGGCGAAGTCGGCGGCGTGGAGGGGTCGGATGGTCATGTCGGCCAACGTGCCTTGCAGGCCGCCGGAGTCGCTGTTGGATTGGGTCGCCGTGTCGCCGAGGAAGTCGCCCGCGCTGAAGTGAATATAGGGGACGTTGATGCCGCTTTGAATGGTGATCGAACCGAAGCCGGCCCAGGCGAGCAGGACTTCGTATTGGTGATAGTCGGCGAGCTTGTCGTCGGTGAAGTCGGCGCCGGCAATCCACACCTGTAGGTAGAGGTAGTCGTAGGTGACGTCGTTGGCGGGCGAACCGCCGCATGACCCTGTAGTCCAGCCTCGGCGTCGGACGCTGAGCGTCGCGTCCATCGCCCCCGGAAGGTTGCCATACGTTTGCTCGTAGGCGATGAGGGGCGAACTGGATGAGCCATCGACCGACGCGCCCAGTGCGCGGCCGGGCAGGACGAAACTGGTGTCAAAGCCGGACAGGTCGGACCATCGTGCGTGGGTGTCGTTTGGGGCGACCAGGCCGGTGGCGCGGCAATCGGTCTTGAGCGTGGATGCGGCGTTGGCCAGTGTGACGAGCAGGGCGGCCGGGCCGTATGCGCCGCGGTGCGCGGGCGGGGCGCTTTGTTCGCCGGCGGGGATCGTGCGTTGGTGCGACGCGGCGCGGAAGGGCAGGCCGATCGGGCTGCTCCAGTTGAGGCCAACGGGTGAGCGCAGGCGGTACGGGTCGGAGGTGGTGGCGGGTCCGGACATCGTCGGTCAGGTGAATTGCTGGAAATCGTCGGTCGCCCAGGTCCGCGGCGGGTGCGTGTTGGCCAGGACGTACGGGATGGGCTGGTTGTCGTTGTCGATAATGGGGCGGACGGCGCGTTCGACCTCGACGATGTCGCCGACGGCGAGCGGTGTGGCGACGCGGACGGTTTCTTGAAAGGTGCGCGGCGTGGCCGCGATGGTGAGCGTGTAGTCGAGCGTGATCTGTTGCGGATCGACGACGGTGATCGTGACGCCCGACAGGTCGAGCGAGATCTCCTGTAGGAATGTCGTGACGCGCAGGCCGTAGCCGCGGTCGATCTTGAACGTCTTGTCGGTGGTCGGTTCGTTGTCGGCGTCGATGCGCTGGCCGACGACCCAGTCGTTTTCGATGGCGGTGAGTTTGGCGACGAACTTGGGTTCGACCTGGCGGCGTCTGGGGACGAACAGGGTGACGCCTCCGCCTGGCGTGTGCCTGACTTGCAGGTCCCCCGCGCCGCGCAGGTTTCTCCAGGCGTGGAGCATTTCTCGGAGCTTGCGTTGGGCGCGTCGCCCGAGCAGTGCCGGTCCCATGGTCAGCCTCCTGCGCCGGGGATCTTCGAGAAGTCGCTCTCTTCGTTGATTTCGTAGGTGATCCGTTTGTTAGCCACTTCGTCCCAGTAGTGGAAGTAGTAGCTCAAGATGTTGAACTCGAAGTGGAGCGAGTAGTTGAACCAACCGTCCGTGCGCGGCTCGATGGTTGCCGGGAGGCATTGCACTTCGTGTCTCGCTGCGCCGCGAAACTTCTTCCGGTTGACCGTCGAGATGAACGGGAAGATGGCGGCGGGATTGACGGACTGCACTACTGATCGGATCGCCAGATGGGCGATTGGGATCCGGCGGGTAACGCCTTCGATGATCCGGCCGGACGCATCGGTGAGGGGATTGCCGTGCGCGTCGGTGTCGACCGGCACGGTTTCGAGTCCGAGGTTCCAGTAGTCAATGGGCGGCTCGCCGGGTTCCGGTTCCTTGGCCTGTGCGCCGCCCGCTCGGGGCACGCCGTATTCGACGGTGACTTGCCACAGGCCGTTGCGTCCGGCACGGGCGGGGGACTTGGGTACGGCGCGGCGGGAGCGGGCGGTCAGGAACGGGGCGAGGATTCTGCCGTTGCGATTGGTGTAGAGGTTGCCGATGCGGTCGACGTCGGGGTGGTTGAGCGCTTCGTCTTCGGTGGAGGCGACGATCATCCATTGCTTGCGCGCGCGCTTCGACTCGGTGTCCTCTTGGAGGACGATGGCGCGTCCGTCTTGTGTCGCGTTCGGCGTGGTCATTTCAATCGTTCACCTCGAAGACGGCGAGTTGGTTTCCCTCGATCGCTTCGGCGAGCCTTGCCACCTTGCCCGTCAGGCCCGTGAGCTTCTTGACGGTCGCGGCGGTGTTTCGTGCGGTCTGGACCTCTGGCCCGCCCTGCACGGCCTCGAGCATGGCACGGCGACGCACGGCGAAGCCCTGGAAGATGCCGGTGACGCGGACGCCGGTGGCCGTGACTTGCTGGGCGGCCTTGGTCTCGGCTTCCTGTTGGCGGACAAGGTCGTTGACATTCAAGCCGCGAAGGATGGACAGTTGTCGCGTAGCCTTGTCGCGAAGTTCTGGCGGAACAATGTCGGAGACGATGGCGAGTTGGAGCTTGGCGATCTGTTCATCAATCGTTCGGCGCAGTTCGCGCTTGCGTAGTTGAGTCGCCGCCGACTGATCGCCGGCGGCGGCGAAGATCGACAGCATGCGTTCGGTGGCGGCCTCTGTTGCGCCGATGACAGCCTTGCGGGCGTTGTCCTCGGCGGAGGGCGGTGTGGAGAGTCGGGCAATCGCACCGGCCAGCCCGGTGCGCAGTGCACCACCCCGGAGGTCGCCGACGATGCCCGCGCCGGCGTCAGAGGCTGACTGGAGCCCAAGGAACAGTCGCGGCAATAGGAACTTGGCTGAACGTTTAACAAATTGACTGCGTTGACCGAACGCTTCGATCTGGTCCCTTTGACGTTCGAGGTCTGGGAAGTTCTTCGAGTCGAAACCCGCTTTGACTGCGGCGTCGATCAGCGTCCGGCCGGCGAATCCCTTGCCGCGGAGTTGCTTGAATTCAGTCAACAACGCGGGCTCGGTGACGCCTGGCGTTCCGAGCGCCGAGTGTCGGGCAGCGGTGGCCGCCGCGGCGGCCCCGACCGGGTCGCGTTCGGAGGCGCGTTGGAAGAATCGGGAACTCGTGAACTCACGGACGATCGCGGTGCGTTCGTGTTCGTCGACACGTCGCTTGCGTTTCTGCGATTCTTTGAGTCGTTTGCGTTGCGAAGTCGTGTCCTCGCCCAGCGCGTCAAGTTCTTCAAGGATGATCGTGGCCTGGTCGAATCGGCCGGCAGCCATGGCTTGGTCGAACTGATGCCGAAAACCATTGCGCGTCAGGGTGAAGCGGCCGGAACTGGACGGGAGGAAGTCGAAGAATGAGAGGGTATTGCGGAGGCCTTCGCCGAGGAAGGGGGCGTTGACCTTCGTGCCGACCTTGGCGGCTTCAAAGCGCGACACGACACGACCGAAGCCGCCGCCGGCCGCGCCCGGGTTGACGTCGAGGTTCTTGTTGGCTTCGCGCATTGCTCCGAGCACTTCGGCGAATCGGCTCGTGGCATCCTCCATCCGTTGGGTGAACTTTGCCCCAACATCGAGTGAGTTGGATCGAAGTCTGACGAGGGCGGCGTCCACCTGATCGACGGCGTTGATGAGGTTGTTGGCGGCGGCGATGTTCTCGGTGCCGAATATGTCGATGCGCGTTAGGCGGTCCAGTTCGCCAAGTTGACGTAGTTTCTCGGTGAACGAACCGGTGAGGGCGATGCCCTTCTTTTGGGCCTGTTCCATGCGAAGGAAGAGGTTGCCAACGGATGTGAACGTCTTGGAAATGTCGCCGCCACGCTGAGACGCAACGATGATGGCGGCGAGCGCGGCATCGATCGATTCGCCGGCGGCGTCGGCCTTGGACGCGACGTCGGGGAAGCGCCGTGACAGGTCGGCGAGCGCGAGGGAACCGTCCTCCGCGGCAAGTGCCAGTTTTTCTTGGACGCTGGAGACCGACTCGCCCTGATCAGCGGCGATCTGGTAAGTCTTGACGATGGCGTTGAGGTTTTCTTGAAGGTCGCCGCTATAGACCTTCGTCAGTTCGAGAGTCGATTCAAGGAGTTGATTGCGTGTAACGTCGTCGAGATTGGCGGTCGACGATTGGAGCGTGAACAGGGTGTCGGCGATCTGCTTTCGTGCGGTGCCCCACGCGGTTGACAATTGGAGCACGTTACGGCGCTGGCCTTCGATGTTGTTGATGTTGTCGCCCAATGACAGGAGTGCGGTGATGTCCTGTTCAAACTGGATCGTCTCGTCGCGCAGGGTGCGCATGTCGTTGATGAGGCCGCCGATGAGCAATCTGACGCCCGTAAAGCCGAGATAGGTGCCGACGAGTGTGGAGACAGCCAGGCCGGCGCGATTCGTGGCGCCGGCGAGGAGGCGGGTGGTGCCGACGGTGGCGGCCATTTCGCGGCGGTGGAGACGTTCGAGGGCAATGAGTTGGGTGCGGGCCGCGATGCGCTGTTGTTCGGTGACCTGTTCGGCGCGAATGATGCCGAGCAGTTGTTGCTTTTCGGCGCGGAATCGGGCGGCCAACTGCTGGCGCTTGAGTTCGGTGGCGGCGGCCTTGTTGCCGAGCGCGACCTCGCGTTGGAGGTTGTTGACGGTCTGTTGCTCGAGCGTGCGGTTGGCGGCGCTGCGGCGTGCCTCGCGCCGCATGAGCGTCCGCTTCATGATGCGGTCCAGATTGGCCCATGCCTTGCCCGCGTCGCGCGCTCGACGCTCATTGGCCCTGATGGCTGCTTCCGACTGGTCGCGTGCCTTGAGGACGATTTCGAGGGTTTTCTCGGCCATGGCATTTTGGGGGAATCGATGTTCTGAGCCCTCGAAATCTGTCGATGCGCCTGTGAATGTCTTCGGCGTGCTTCGGCCGGCGCATGATGTTGAAGTTTGATCGAGCCCATTGGGCTACGAAGTGGCTGAGAACTGCGATATACTGAGGGTTGGCGGATTCCCGCTCGCCAATATGCGCGCGGTGGTGACTGTTAGTCGCATTACCGACTTCGAGGTGGTGTCTGCGTGAAGATACTTGGCGACTTGGATCCGGTGGCTGAACAGCCTAATCCTTGGGGGTGGCATGTTAGTCTAACCGTCGGGTACGAGGATCGCCCCGGCATACCTTCGAGCATCCTTGAGTCATTGCATCGAGAGTTCGATACGTTACTCGCGGAGGGCTTCAGTAGACATGGCTCACCGACTGCGGAATTCCAGCTCATTCTGGATCCGAAGTCGCGCATCATGGATCCCCTTCACCGATCGGCGGAGCTGCAAAAAATATTGTCTGTCCCCGGAGTGGAGTACGTTTCGTTGGGTGGTGCTCAGGGTCGCAAGGACTCGTCGACTCCCACGATCTTTGTGGCGTACGACTTTCGCAGCCCTGGCTTGGCGAAGGCCATTGACGAGTTGCTTGGTGCAGTGGTCACCGTGACGGGGCACTGCGGCGTGGAGAATGAATCGTGGCGTGAGTATGTGGCTGCACGGATTCAGGAGGCGGACGGCGTGCTAGGTGTCGTGGCAGACCGTCCGTTGGGGCCGTCCGCGAACGTGATGTGGGAGTGGCGAATGGCGCAATACTTCGACGTGCCGGGCCGATGGCTTGTTTCGTCATCTGTGGATCCATCGTTTTGTTCGGACGTCCCACATTGCTCCGTGTTCAGCGACGACAGTCCAAAGCCCGCGATCGAGCAAGCCCTGGCGGACCTGCTCAAGGAGATTCGGTCCTAATTCAGGCGACGTGTTGAAATCGGGTCATGGCATACTCTTAAGGTCCGTCTGGAACTGTACAGTGCTGTGAAACGACTAAAGACTCGCAGTGATTAAGCCCTTCCCTCCATCGGAGCTAGTCATGCGAATCTCGGTGATCCCAACGCTTGCACTTCTTGTGTTGGTCCAGACTGCGACGGCGAGGATGCTCGTGCGGGAGGTGACGCCCGACAATGCGGCCAGATTCAAGTGGAGCGTGAAACAGGTACGCAGTGGAGACACCTCAACCTTCCGATTCCACGTACCGATCAAGGGGGCGAAGCTCCCCGAAGGAACTTCCGCGACGCTCGAAGTGAAGGATGGTAAGAAGCTAGTTTCTCGCGCGACACTTCAACCGCGACCCGATGGGGACGGGACGGTGTTCGAATTCACGGTCTCCAATCGATACCTCGCTCATTCAAAGTTCACGCTCACGGTGATTGACGTGCCTCACCCGGCTGGGGACATCTATTGGTCGAGGCTTCAAGCGTTCGCCAAGCGATAAGATCGCCGTGCGGCTGGGTCAGGTCTCGTTTCTGGCGAGCGGGTCTTTCTCGGCCCGCCAGTGTGTGTCTTCGGCGCGCACCAAGCGGCGCATGATGTTGAACCATTGGGTCTGGTCGAGCACGCCGCCGGCAACAGGCGCGAGGCCACGCTCGGCGTCGCGACAGAGGTCGATCAGTTCGAACACGCCGCCGTCGATCAGTTTGAGCGGGCAGGACGTGATGAGGTGGTCGCCCTCGCCATCGCAGAGCGTGCAGTCGTCGTCCTCGCCCTCACAACGGACGCAGGGGACGAGCGCTGGGGCCTCGTCGGTCGGCTCGTCTACGCACCGGCGTCCGGGGACGCACCGGTCGCAGAGGCCGCCCCATCGGACGGCGACCCCGATTCGAGCTTTTTTCTGTCGTCCTCCGACGGGGACTGGGCCTGTATGAGTTCGTAACTCAGTTCAGTCAGTTCGGTCGAGGACAGCGCGTCAGCCAGTTCGGTGACGCGTTGGACGTGGACCTTGTCTTCTTTGTTCGATTTGCGCTGGTACTTGGTCACGACGCCGCCGGGCAGATTGTCCCACCCAACGATGACGCCGGCGAGCGCTTCGAGCGTGGCGTCGAGACCGGCTTTTGGCCCTTCATTGACGGCCTTGTTGGGTGCGTCCATGAACAGGGCTTGACGCATTTCCGCGTCCTGTCGTGCGGTCAGGATTCGAGCGTGGAAAGCCGGCCGCGTCTTGTCGGGCAGGTCTTTGTGTGACGGGAGCGAAATCGTTGTAACCGAACCGGGGCAGGCGCGATTCTGCATGACGTCTCCTTATGGTGGTGTCTTCGTCCGTGAGTCGGGCGGGCGATGGGTCGGGGGGTCAGTTGTTGGTCGGGTCGGGAGTTGCCGGCGAGGCGTTGGCCTGTACCGACTTGCGTTTGGACTTTGACTTGCGCCGACGTTCTGCGGGCGGTGTGGCTTGCGGTGAGTTGGTGGGCGAATGCTTGTCGGCGGCCGCGCCTGTGGGCGCGGGGCCGGGCGACGGCGCGGCATCCAGGAGCCTGTCTTGTTCGGACTCGGGGAGGGAGTCGAAGATGGCGTCAACCTCGTAGTCGGACAGGTGGTCGGCGTTGGCGCGTTTGCCGCGCAGGGCGACGGCGTTGCGTTTGGCGTCCATGGCGGTGAGTTGGCGTCGGGCGCTCATGATGTGAGTCTCGGTCGAGTGGATCGGGGGGAGCGCTAAGCCGCGAGCGGCTACAACGGGGTGACGGTGGCGTTGACCTTGATGGCGCCGGCCCGGGTCGTGCCCTTGATGGTGCGTTTGGGCAGTTTGGCGGCAGTGTCTTGGGCAACGGTCGTGAAGACAGCCAGGAGGTCGCCGTGTTTGTCGGCCAGTTCATCACCGAACGACTTGCCGTCGTTGGCCTTCAGCGACCTGCGGACGATGTTGCCGAGCGTGCGTTTGAGTTTGGTCTTGTCGACCCCGAGGCGGTCGAGCAATTCGCAGACGACGTCGGGCGTGAGGAGTGAACAGGTCGCGTCGGCCTCGCGGTCGTCTGACCTGGTCTCATACCCCTTGGTGAGATTGCCCTGAATGCGGACGTTGAAGTCGAAGTCGTGCGCGGCGCCGTCGGGGATCAGGGCGTGTGCGCTCTTGCGCGACTTGTCGGAGACTGCGCGGCTGAGCGCGACGTCGTAGATGGCCTGTCGGAGTGGTTCGTCCATGGTGGTGATGGCGACCGTGTTGATGACGAATCGCGGGTCCAAAGGTTGGGATCAATCGAAGACGAGCGAGTATTCGTCGTCGCCGTCGAGCGCGTTGAGTTGGGCGGCCAACTCGTAGGTTTGGAGGCCGTTGCGTTCGCCGTTGCGCGGGTCGATGTATTGGGCGCGATCGGCGGTGATCTTGAAGCGGTTGCCGGCCGAGGTGCCGAGTGTGAGGGCCAACGCCTGGACGGTCTCGGCGATCCAGATGCCGAACGTGTCGTGATCGGCGACCTTGAGGGCTTCGGGGTCGATGCCGAGCGTCGGGTCGCGGTCGGCGAAGTAGGCGTGCCCGATGGCGGCGACCTTGGTGTGGTCGGGGCGGAGTTGAATGTCGTTGCCGAGGTCGAAGCGGAAACGCGAGATCTTCGGGGTGTGCGCGGCGAGGGTGAGCGTGGCGTTGGCGAAGCGCGGGGGCTTGGTCGTTTCGTGGGTGATCGCCGGCGGGTTCTCGTCGGTCGGTGTGTTCCAGATGCCGCTGAAATCGAAGTCGGCGAACATGCGCCGGCCGACCTCGCCTTCGATGACGCAGTTGCCCATGGCGCCGGACAGGACTTTCTTGACGCCGTCCTCCCAGACGACGATGGTGAGCGTCTTTTCGGTGTCGATGTCGGAGACCGGCGCGTAGGTGTCGGAGGTCGCGGGGACGTTGGTGACGTTCAGGGCGCAGCCTTCGAGCAGGCGGGCCCAGACGGGCGGCGTGCCGGCTGTGCCTGAGCCGCGGATCTCGACGCGCAAGCGTGCACGGCCTCGGTACTCGGCGGGAATGGAGCCGATCTGACCCGCGGCGATGCCGTCCGGCCGGCGTTGGTCAAACTCCGTGTCCTGATCAATGACCGGGTTGAAGGCGAGGATCTTGGCGTCGGCGGCGGCGACGGATTCGGCGACGCCCTT
>JANQSF010000113.1 GCA_028284155.1 Phycisphaeraceae bacterium | reverse complement strand
CAGGGCTGAGGCCGACGGCACGGCCCACGTGCTGGCGTCGTTGCCTGTGCAACTCAATCCGGGCAAACTCTCGTTCCCCAACACGCCGACGTGGACGCCGACGCGCGTCTCGCTGGCGGTCGTCTGGGGCTGCGTCTTGCTCGCCATCATCGCCGTGACCGCTCTGCTGTGGGGCACGGTCTCGCTGAGCGAACGGCGGGGGTCGTTCGTCTCGGCCGTCACCCACGAGCTGCGCACGCCGCTGACGACGCTGCGGATGTACACCGAGATGCTCGCGTCCGACATGGTCAAGGACGACGCGGCACGCGAGCGCTACCTCGACACGATGCACCGCGAAGCCGACCGGCTCGGCCACCTCGTTGAAAACGTCTTGGCTTACGCGCGCTTAGAGCGTTCGGACGCGCAAAGCCGGAGTCAGCCGATCACGCTCGCCGCCCTGCTTAACCGCGTGCAACCCAGCCTGATGCAGCGGGCCGACCAGGCGGGCTTGACGCTGGCGATCGCCAACAGCAACAACGATCTCGATCCTGAAAAGGTCATGCTCAACACCGACCCGGCCGCGGTCGAGCAGGTGTTGTTCAACCTGGTCGACAACGCGTGCAAGTACGGCAAGCCCTGCGACAAGGGCGAGGCCGATCAACCTTGCGCAATCCAACTCGAAGCCGGCGCGGCCGGCGACCGTGTTGTTTTGCGTGTGAAAGACCACGGCGCGGGGATCCAGCGGGCCGAGCGCGGCCGGGTGTTCAAGCCGTTCCGCAAGTCGGCGCAGGTCGCGGCCGACTCGGCGCCGGGCGTCGGGCTTGGACTGGCCTTGTGTAAACGTCTGGCCCGCCAACTCGGCGGCGACCTGCGTCTGCGAGACGGTGAATGCGAAGGGACATGCTTCGTATTAACGCTGCCGCGTGACGTGTAATCCACGCTCCTAAAAAGTTACGATCGTCAATTGATCGCCGTTGCGGGCCCGTGTCGCCGCATGCGCATCGGGTTTGCGACTGATTCACCTTCTGATCCGACGCTCATTCGTAACCGCAGAAAAAAGTACGCCGTTTTCACCTTTTGGTGTCTAGAGCACACTCAGTCCGTTTGTATCGGGTGCCACACTTTGGCTTTGCAAAGTGTGGGATCTGTGGACATGCGGCCTCGACGAAAGCACACTTTACACAGCCAAAGTATGGCACCCCAATCCGCTACGCTTGGATTGAGGATGCTCTAGCGGCGTGCCTGTTCTTGTTCGAGCGTGCGTTCGTCGTCGGCGCCAGCGCCGTTCCCGAGCCGGCGACCGCGACGTTCGCGCTGCTCGCAGCCTGCGGCGTTGCCATGCGTCGCCGTCGCCGATAACCCGAGCAACGACAGGTAAGTTAGTTAAGCATCTACGTCATCAGGCCGATACTGCACCAGTCCCAATTCCGAGGGGTCGGAACATGCTGTCGGCTGAGCTAATTGCGACGCTTCGCCTTTCCAAACCCGAGTTGACTCGGATTCTGGAAGAGGTCCGCAACCGCCGGGAGGCTTGCGGCGACGAAGGTCGCCGACAGGATCAGCGCTGGTGGTACGGCAAAGCGTTGTCGATCACAGTTTGCATGGCAAACGACCGCACGCAGTCGATGGCTGCCCTGGGGATGGATATCAGCCAGTCAGGCGTTGGATTGCTTGTCGGTTCGTTCATCTACCCCGAATCGAAGCTCGTCGCGATTCTGCCCAGCCGAATCAGCGACGAAGAGCACCACATCGAAGGCACTGCGCGCTCCTGTTCACATTTCTATTCCCGCTGGCACCGTGTCGGCATTCAGTTCGACACCTTGCTGGATCCAGCGGAATTTGTCCAAGCCAAGGCCGCGTGACGCCTGATCGCGCGTCACGCCACGTCAAACTCTGATTCAGCGTCCCGTTTGCAAGCTTGATGGTTGAGGGATACACATTCCACGGCGCACGTCGTGAGTGCGATCGTTTTGTCCCGACCTACTGCAAACGAGCCCAAGAAGATGCCCAACGACCCCATCGCCAAACCCTGGGAACGGATCACATCGCTGCTCGAGTCCGAAGACGCCGACGGCCTGCGCAGCCTGCTGGACGAGTTGGGGCCGGCCGACACGGCATTGGCGATCTCGCGCATCGGGCATGACGCCCAGTCCAAACTGTTGACCCTCATCGACCCGACCGACGCCGCGGACGTCATCACCGAGATCCCCGAAGCGCAGGCGGTCGACCTGCTGCACCACCTCGATGCGAACAACGCCGCGCTGATCGTCGACGAACTGGATAGCGAGGTCCGAGCCGACGTACTCAGCGACCTGAGCAAGGGCGAGGCCGAGGCCATCCTCGAACAGATGCCCGCGCCGTTGGCGGAAGACGCCCGCCACCTCATGACCTACGCCGCCGACTCGGCCGGCGGCGTCATGATCACCGAGTACGTCGCCTTCCGACAAGATCAGCTCATCCGCGACGCGCTGGACGACCTGCAGCAGAACCAGGAGAAGTACAGCGACTTTGACGTGCAGTACCTGTACGTCACCGATGACGACGGCGTGCTGGTGGGCGTGATGCCGATCCGCAGTCTGCTGTTCGCGCCGCGCGGGCGTGCGGTGCGCGACGTGATGATCGCGTCGCCGATCGCCGTGCCCAGCGACGCCACACTGGACGACATGCGCGACTTCTTCAAGGAACACGGCTACGTCGGCGCGCCGGTGGTCGATGCCGAGGGGCGGATGGTCGGCGTGCTGCGGCGGGCGGCGGTGCAGAAGGCGATCGCCGACCAGGGGCAGCGGGGCTTCCTACGTTTCAGCGGCATCGTCGGCGGCGAGGAGTTTCGGTCGATGCCGCTGTGGTCGCGCAGCGGGCGGCGGCTGTCCTGGCTGTCGATCAACATCGTGTTGAACATCATCGCCGCCAGCGTGATCGCCATGTACACCGACACGCTCGAGGCGGTCATCGCCTTGGCGATCTTCCTGCCCATGATCAGCGACATGTCCGGCTGCTCCGGCAACCAGGCCGTGGCGGTGAGTATGCGCGAGCTGTCGCTGGGCCTGGTCCGCGCGAACGAGGTCGCGCGCGTGTTCATGAAGGAGATCGGCGTCGGCGTCATCAACGGTCTGGTGCTCGGCCTGCTGCTGGGCGGCGTCGCCTGGGTCTGGAAGGGCAACCCGTGGCTTGGCATCGTGGTCGGCGGCGCGCTGGCGGCCAACACGATCGTGGCCGTCACGCTCGGCGGCGCGCTGCCCCTGCTGCTCAAGAAGCTCAAACTCGACCCCGCCCTTGTGTCCGGCCCAATGCTCACAACCGTAACCGACATGTGCGGCTTCTTCTTCGCCCTGAGCTTCGCGACCGCGGCGATGTCACAGTTGGCCTGACCGAGCTGTACGGCCTCGCTTTTGGCACTCCAATAGTTGCGGCGCGCATGACGATCCGGTTCAAGTCCGGAGCGCAATAGACCGAATGACCGCATACTCAATTGCCGGGGAGAAGGGCAGTCGAGTATGCAGACCCAAGACCTGATCAGCACCCTTCGGCTCTCGCGCGACGAACTCAAGGAACTGCTTGGTGCGGTACGGGAGCAGCGCGACGGGTGCCGCTCCAACTCGAAGCGTCGACATAGCCGGCTGTGGCTCGGCAAGGTCACGCCGATCGACGTCACATTGCCACCCCAGACCATGAAATCCTACGCCACGCTCGGCCTGGACCTCAGCGCGGGCGGGATCGGCCTGCTTGCCGGGACGTTCCTTTACCCGAACGCCCGTGTCGTCGTTCGGCTGCCGATGCTCAGCGGCACAGGCGACGTGCCGATCGAGGGCGTGATCAAGTCGTGCGTGCACTTCATGACGCGCTGGCACCGCATTGGGATTCAGTTCAGCGTGCCGATCTACCCGGCGGATTTCACGGTCGGCTAAGGCGAGCCGTGCGCATGCCTGAAGGTCATCCGACTTGAAGGATCACCGAGTGCCCTCGCCAATGGCCTGGCGCGCCGTGGTGGGCAAGGTCCACACCGCACGCGAGCCGATCCCAACCATCCACCATCGCCGGATCCGGCAACCTGTTGTCAAACCGCCGGAAAGGAACGGATGACACGGACAATCAAGCAATTGCGTGTCGCGTGCTTGCGGCGGGTCGTTCTATTAGTTCAAGTACTATCACCGTGTTTCGTGATTGATCCGCGCCCGCCGTGGCCGCTCTGAGCCGCGCTTTGACGTTGTAGAATCTGGCTTCACTCGAAGCGGCCGATACCGCCCTCGTGCGGTGTGCAAGCCGGATACCTCCTAACATAGCCCGCCTTGCCGCGACGGCGTCGTTGCGGCGGGGCTGGCTTGTGCTGAAGGGAACTGGATCGATGTCCACACAGACGGCAACATTGCCCTTTCACGTCCCGGCTGAGGTCCAGGACCTGCTCGCCGCGTGCCCGAGCTACACGCTGGCCCGGCGGGTCGAGGAACTGGTCGAACTGTCGACCCGCGACGCCGACGCGTCCGGCTGGCATAACGTGGCGTACGACGTGCCCGGCCGAGGCAGCGTGGTCGAAGCCCGCGCCTGCCGAACACGCAACGGCGTGGCGGCCAACTACCTCGAAGCGTACATGCGCCGACGCGACCCGGACTGCATGGTCATCGGCGACGACAACCCGACCAACAAGAAACGGTTCCACGATCGCTTCGACAAGGACTTTGACCAGACCCGGCAGGAGACGTTCGACTGGCTCAAGACACAGGAGCTGGCGTTGTTTCCGTTCTTTGCCGGCGACCCGTCGCACGGCCTGCCGGCGTTGGTGGTCGCGCCCGCGAACGCGGGCTTCTTCGCCCTGGGACTTGCGCTGTTGCAGGGGATCGTCCCGGCTGAAGATTTGCCGGACGACTTCTCGCCGCGGGCCGTAATCTACGTCGCGCCGCCGTTCCGACACACGCACTTCGACGGCAGGCAGGTCGTTGTGCACAACCGGACCGAGGGCGTGCATGAGCTTTTCAGCTACAACCTGTACCCCGGCCCCAGCGCCAAGAAAGGCATCTACGGTGTCCTGATCACGCTGGGCGAACTGGAAGGTTGGGTCACCGCGCACTGTTCGACCGTTCAGGTCGTGACACCTTACGACAACATTGTCACGGTCATGCACGAGGGCGCGTCGGGCGGCGGCAAGAGCGAGATGCTCGAAGGCGCGCACCGCGAGCGCGACGGTCGGCTGCTGTTGGGCGCGAAGGTGACCAACGACGATCGCCGTCACTTGGCACTGCCGCGCACCTGCGAGCTGCGCCCGGTGACGGACGACATGGCGTTGTGCCACAAGGAACTGCAACAGTCCGAGGGCAAGCTCTCGCTGATGGACGCGGAGAACGCCTGGTTCGTCCGTGTGAATCACATCGACCGCTACGGCATCGACCCGCACCTGGAACGCATGACGGTTGAGCCGAAAGGCCCTCTGCTTTTCCTGAATATCGACGCCGTGCCCAGCGCGACAACGCTGATCTGGGAGCACGTGCAGGACGAGCCGGGCACGCCCTGCCCGAACCCGCGTGTCGTGATCCCGCGCGACGCGGTCGAGGGCGTGGTCGAAGGCGCGGTCACCGTCGACGTGCGCAGCTTCGGCGTCCGCACGCCGCCCTGCACGCGGGAAAAACCGACGTACGGCATCATCGGCATGTTGCAGATCCTCCCGCCCGCGCTCGCCTGGCTGTGGCGACTGACCGCGCCGCGCGGCCACGGCAACCCGTCGATCGTCGACAAGACCGGCGGCATGACGTCCGAGGGCGTCGGCTCATATTGGCCGTTCGCCACCGGCCGGCGCGTGGACCAAGCCAACCTGCTGCTGGAACAGATCGAGCGGACCACCAAGACACTGTTCATCCTCGTGCCCAACCAGCACATCGGCTGCTGGCGGACCGGTTTCATGCCGCAGTGGATCGTCCGCGAGTACCTCGCCCGCCGCGGCCTGGCCCGGTTCCGACCCGAGCAGGTCACCGAAGCCCGGTGCCCGCTGCTGGGCTGGGTGCCCAAGCAACTGGTCGTCGAAGGCACACACATTCCGCCCGTCATGCTCCGCGTCGAAACGCAGGAAGAAGTCGGCCCGGAGGCGTACGACGAGGGGGCCGAACAGCTCTACAACTTCTTCCGCGAGCAGTTGAACAAGTTCATCACCGAAGACGACCTGCTGCCGCAGGGGCGCAAGATCATCGAGACGTGCTTGAACGGCGGGTCGGTGCAGGACTACGCGGATCTTTTGTAGCGGCCCGTCCACCGGGACTACCAAGATCAACCAGAGCACCGAAGCACACTTTGGCCCTGCGAGTTGTGTTGTCCCCACCGCGCACGAAACGTGTTCGGGGCGGGTCAAAACCGCGGCGCACCGGGTGGTCATTAATCCCTTATCTATCCACGCCAATTGGGCGATCGACGCAACGTATGTGACGCGGATGTGCGCACAGGTGCGTCGAACCAGCCCCCTGCGTGACACACTCAAAGAGCCATCTTCGAATCGCTCGACCGGATGGCGTGATCATTGGCTTGGTCGTGGCGGGCCTGTCACCAACCCGCCTGGCACCCGGCCTCACGGTCTGCCACACGGGGTGGGCCTGTCAGGGTGACAAACGACAGTATGCAACGCAAACGTCTTGCTTGACGGCAGTTGGGGCCGAAAAGTGGCGCCGGGTGGAGGGGGGAGCCCCCTGCGACCTGACACGCGTGGGCATCTCGACGTCGGCTGACGTGCGGGATCGAACAGGTCGTGTGCAACCGGTCGGAATTGTGCGAATCAAAGTCTTTGTCGATGGGCTGCGCGGGCATTGGCGCGGCCCTGCCGGACCGACGGCGCGGGGCGCAGCCCGGCCTACAATGGCGACTTCCACCGATCCCACCCACCACGCAGGAGACGCGCACGTGGTCACGATTCCCGTTATCCGCTGGGGCAAGCCTTACGAGAGCCTCGACCTGGACGAGGTCAATCACTTCATCACCGGCGAGACGCTGGCCAAAGTCGGGCAGGCCAACCCCGGCCTGCTGGCCCGCGACGCGCGGAAGATGGACCGGGCCCGCGAAGCGTTGCGGTCGGTCTCGATCGCGGACCTGGTCGAGATGATGAAGAAGGCGGGCGACCTGTACAAGGACGCGACACTGCCGATGGGCGACGGGACGCAGTCGCCAGACGACTTCGCCAAGCAGCAGTCGGCCTCGACCGGTCTGCCCGAGCACATGTGCAAGGCCAACATGGCCAAGAACCACTTCGTGCTCAACAACATGGACAAGATCCTGGACGCGCTGACGCGCGGCCTGCCGTGGGACATCCTGACCAAGGGCTACGGCGTCGAGGATCGTGGTGTGACGGTTTCCTATCAGGCCAACTCGCCGGCGCTGGGCATGGTGCTGCCGAGCAACTCGCCGGGCGTACACACGCTCTGGCTGCCGGTCATGACGATGCAAATCGGCCTGGTGCTCAAGCCGGGGCCGCTGGAGCCTTGGACGCCCTACCGCATGTTCGCAGCGTTCACCGAGGCGGGCATCCCGACCGAGGCGATGGGCATCTACCCCGGGGGCGCGGAGATGGGTGCCGAGGTCGTTCAGCGGTGTGACCGCACGATGATCTTCGGCGGCACGGCGACGATCGAACGGTACATGGGCGACCCGCGTGTGCAGGTTCACGGCCCGGGCTTCTCTAAGGTGTTGTTAGGCGACGACGTGGTCGACGACTGGGAGCAGTACATCGACCTGATCGCCGACGGCATCTACCTGAACAGCGGCCGCGGCTGCATCAACACGTCGGGCGTGTGGGCGTCACGACATACCGAAGAGATCGCCGAGGCCTTGGCCGCAAAGGTCGGGCCGATCGACGCCCTGCCGCCGGACGACCCGAACGCGGCGCTGGCGGCGTTTACGATTGAGGGCCAGGGCGCGGGCATTCACGAGACGATCCTCGAAGGGTGCAAGGCGTCGGGCGTGACCGACGTGACATCGGGTCAGTACGGCAGCCGACTGGTCGAAAAGGAACGCGCGGCTTATCTGCGGCCTTGGATTCTGCACTGCGACTCGCCCGAGCCGAAGATGGCGAACACCGAGTACATGTTCCCGTTCTGCTCGGTCGTGAAGTGCCCGCAGGACAAGATGATCGAGAAGATTGGGCAGACGCTGGTCGGCTCGGCGATCACGAACGACACGAAGTGGCAGCGCGAACTGCTCGACGCGACGAACATCGATCGGCTGAACATCGGACCGATGGCGACGATCAAACTCGACTGGCTGCAACCGCACGAAGGGAACATCGTGGACTTCCTTTACCGCGCACGGGCGTTCCAGACGCCGGCCGAGCAGATGGCGACGGTGGGCGCCTGCTGACACCCACGCATTGGCATGTGTGGGCTTCGGTGCCATATCACCCACGCATTGGGATGCGTGGCCTTCCGTGGGTTCTGTTTCCGGGGGCAATATGTGTTGGACGACCGATAACGCGACTGCGCGGCGAGCAAACTGTGAATTCACACCGCGACAAACGCCCCAGCGCGAAGTCGATGCCGGGTTAGCCCGATCACTCCTCGGGGCTCAGCCGAAGCGGCTGAGCAATCGGGGAGGTTGCCTTGTCGTCGCCAGTTTGGACGCAATCGGACGCTACCGCCAGTTCGTTGGGCAAGCGGCCCAACCGGACGCTGCATCGCAAGATGCTGCTCTGGATGCTGATCGTCGCCGCATTGCCGGTCGGCGCGGCGATGGGCCTGTTCCACTTCCTCGTGCATCGACCGCTGGAGGCTTCAGGCCACCGCGACGGCCTGCTGCTAGCGCAGGTCGTGGCTTCGAGCCTGTCGCGTCGTCAGGGCGAGTGGACGCGACGCGAGGGCGAGTTGCTGGACAGCTTGGCCAACGACGATCGCATGTGCTTCGTCTTCGTCACCGACGCGACCGGCAAGATGGTTCACGTCGGTGTGTATCACCCCGAAGGCTGGGACCAATACACGGACAAGCACCCTTCCGTTCTGACGCAGCGCCGACTGGGCGACCAGGACTCGTTGGAACACATCGGGCTGATGGTCGTGCACAAGGTGCCGATCATGCTTGCATCGGCTCCGGTCGCTGGGGCGGAAGCACGCCAGAGCGCGTCCGAGACGGAGGCCCCTCAACCGGTCGGCCACGTCGTGCTCGCGGTGCGCGACCAGACGATGGCGGCCGCGGCCCGCGAGTATCAGCTTGCGATGACCATCACGTTGTGCGTTGTCATCCTGATCGGTGTGCCGCTGGTACGTGTCATGATCCGCGGGTGGTCCGAGCCGATGAACGCACTGATCGAGGCGATCCGTCGGTTGGCGCAGGGTCAACAGCCCGAGCCAATCACGATCGTGTCCAACGACGAGTTGGGATACCTGGCCGGCGCATTCAACGACATGGCCGCCCGGCTGATCGTCGGCCGAAAGCAGTTGATCAAGGCCAACGAAACGCTGGAGCAGAAAGTCCAGGAGCGTACCGCCGCGCTCGAGGAAGCGGTGCTCAAGTTGGACAACATGGCCTCGACCGACCCGCTGACCAAGTTGGCCAATCGGCGCGCGTTCGACACGGCCATCGAACGGTACTTCGCCGAGTCCGCGACTTACCAACGCGACCTGGCCTGCATCATGATCGACCTCGACGGGTTCAAGGAAGTGAACGACACACTGGGGCACGACAAGGGCGACGACCTGCTGGTGCTCACGGGGCGCATCGTTCGCGAGTCAATTCCGACGGGGGCGTTCGCGGCGCGGCTCGGCGGCGACGAGTTCGTGCTGCTGTTGCCGGAGACGTCGGAATCGTCGGCACGGACCGTGGCCGACGGGATTCAGTCGCGGTTTGTCACGGAGACGCAGCGGCTTTTGGAGTCGGAGGCGTCGCCGCTTCGGGTGAGCATGAGCATGGGCCTGGCAAGCCTGAGCCAGACACAAGCGGTGTCGAGCGCCGTGCTGCTGAGCCAGGCAGACCAAGCGCTGTACCGTGCCAAGGAGCAAGGCAAGTCGTGCGTGGTGGTGTATCGCAGCAGCGACGAGACGCTTGGCCCCGACCATTCAACCCACGAAGCAGCCTAGGTACTGAACAACCTGTTTCCGCGCGTCGTGTGGAACGCCGCGGCCCGATAACTCAGAGCCATTCGAAAGGCGCCTCGGCCATGGGGCAGGGTTATTCCTACCGCAGAATCGGCCGACATACAGAAGGTCCGATGGGGGCCAAGCGTGTGGTCACGGAGATGGCCGCGCGGACTTCGTGATCGACCGATTCACGAACTGACCGACGCCGCTCGATGACGCTGGGCTCATCTAATCACGGATTACCTGCCGAAGCGTACGACCGCGCCGCGATGTCTCCGTCTCGAAGCGCCGGCATGTGTGTTGTGGGCTGTGCTGTGGTGTGGATGTTTGCCCGACCCGCGTTCGGCTCGGACGGGCAGGCCGGTTGGCCGGCACCGACCCTGGCGGTTTGTCTCGCCGCATTGACGGCGATCGCGCTGTGGCTGTCTTTCGTCACGCGACGCCTCCGCGCCGAACGCCGCAGATTGCTCAGCCGTTGCGAGAGCATGGCCGCCGAACAACTGCACCACCAAGCGTGCGACGCACACTGGGAATCGGTCGTGGACGCCTCGCAGGACGGCGTCATGACGTGGGACGAATCGGAAAACAGGGTGACCTACTCCGCGCAGTGGAAGTCGATGTTGGGCTATCTCGAAGACGAGATCGGCGACTCGTTGGACGAGTTGTTCAACCGCATGGACCCGGTCGAGGCGTCGCTGCTCCGCACCGACTTGCTTTACCAGATGCATCACCCGCACTGCAAACCCTTTCGCGGCGAGGTGCGCGTTCGAGCGAAGGACGGCGGGTTCCGATGGATGCTCTGCCGGGCGATGGCTGATCACGACCACGCGATCCAGGCGAACGAAGCACAGCCCGACGGGCCGACGTCGCGGGTGATCGCCGTCTTTTCTGACATCACCCACCTCAAAGAGGCGCAAGAACAACTGCGCAACGACGCGTTTCACGACAAGTTGACCGGCCTGCCCAACCGCGCGCTGTTGCGTGACCGTATCAAGAGCTCGATCCGGCGTTCGAAGCGGCGAAAGGAGTATGCGTTCGCCCTGCTCGCACTCGACTTTAAACGGTTCAAGGTTGTCAACGACAGCCTGGGTCACGAGGTCGGCGACCTGCTGCTGACGCAGATCGCAGAACGACTCCGCCAAACGCTGCGCGAGACGGACACGGTCAGCGTCGAAGTGGGTTCAATGGCCGCGCGTCTGGGCGGCGACGAGTTTGTCATTCTGTTGGACGACCTGGCGAACCGGGACGACGCGCACCTGATCGCCGACCGCGTTCAGGAGAAGCTGTCCAAGCCGTTCGACCTGAACGGTCACGTTGTTCAGTCCAAGGCCAGCGTCGGCATCGTCACGAACGAAGGGTCCTACGATCATCCCGATCAGATACTGCGCGACGTGAACCTCGCGATGGAACGTGCGAAGGAGGGCGACGGGGCCGAGCGGGTTGTCTTCGACAAGGCGATGCACGTCGACGTGCTGGCGCAGATGAATCTCGAATCCGACCTGCGCAAGGCCGTTGAAGACGGATCGTTCCACGTCGTGTACCAGCCGATTCTGTCATTGACCAGCGGCAAGCTGGCGGGATTTGAAGCGCTGGTGCGGTGGGATCACCCCACGCGCGGACGCGTCCGTCCCGACCTGTTCATCGGCGCAGCCGAGGAGCTTGGGTTGATCGTCCCGATCGGGCGATTCGTGTTGGAAACGGCGTGCGAGCAGTTGCGTCGCTGGCAGAAGCGGTTCCCGAAACAAGACAGATTGGAGGTCAACGTCAACCTTTCCAAGCGGCAGTTGACGCAACCCGACCTGGTGGACATGGTGCGCGGCATCGTGAACGACTCGGGGATCGACCCGACCACGCTGAAACTCGAGGTAACGGAGAGCGCGATCATGGACCAGTCGCAGGCGTTCATCCCGCGGATGCACGAGCTGCGCGAGCTGGGTGTGCAACTGTGCATGGACGACTTCGGCACCGGTCACTCGTCGTTGAGCAGCCTGCACACGTTCCCGATCCAGGTGCTCAAGATCGACCGATCGTTTATCGTGAACATGGGGCAACAGGTCGAGTTTTCGGCCGTGACACAGGCGATCGTCACGCTGTCGCACACGCTGAAAATGAGCGTCGTGGCTGAGGGTATCGAGACGGCTGAGCAACTTGCGCAGTTGCAGGCGCTCGATTGCGACTACGCGCAGGGTTACTACTTCTCCCGCCCGTTGGACGCCAAGGCCGCGGAGGAGTACATCCGCAATCAAGGATTGGCCAAGCTTTCGACGGCCGAAGCCGCGTGAGGTGAAAACACTGATCAGTCGTTGTCGTCGCCGCCACCATCATCCGGCTGCGTGCCATCCGGATCGGGCGACGTGCCGTCGCCGTTCGGCTTCAACGGGTCCGGGATCAGGCCGTCGGAGTTTGGCGTGCCGGTATTGCCATCCGGCAGCAGCCCGTCGGAATTGGGCGTGCCCGTGCCGTCGCCCTTGTCGGGCAACAGGTCGGAGCCGGGGCCGGGCAGTGTGTCCGTCCCAGAGTCTTGGTCATTCTGCATCTTCTCGATCAGGTCCTTGATCGCGTCGCTTCCTCCGTCCGTACCGTCTTCGCCATCACCGTCCGTACCGTCCGTCCCCGTGATCTTGTCGGTATCGTCAACTGCGGCGCTCGGGCCGATCGCCCAGGTCAAACCCATCGCGAGGCCAAGGAAGGCGACGAAGAAGAAGACGGTCACCCATGTCAGGACGTCGCCGGTCTTGCCACCGAGCAGATCGGAGCCGCCACCGGCACCGCCGAACGCGCCGGACAGGCCGCCACCCTTGGGCTTCTGGATGAGGATGACCAACATCATCAGGATGCTGACCGCAATGAACGCGGTGGCCAGCGCGGGGACGATGTCCTCAGCCAACTGCCAGATCAAGACGAAGATGCCGACCGGGATGCCGACGAGCAGGAGGATGGCGATGATGCCTGCTTTGCCCATGGTTCTAACCTTGCGTTAGGGTCTCTGTCACGTTGATTGCCCGACGGTTTGCCGTAGGTCAGGTCATTGACCTGACATGGACACATTTGGGGACTCGGCTGTCAGGTCAATGACCTGACCTACTTAGCGCGTCACGCGCCGGCCGGTGTGCCGACGGCCGCGTCGACGATGGCCAGGAAATCGTCCGCTTTCAACGCCGCGCCGCCAATCAGGCCGCCGTCGATGTCGGTCTGGCCAAACAGTTCCGCCGCGTTGGCGGGCTTGACCGAGCCGCCGTATTGCAGGCGGGTCGCCTGCGCAATGTTGTTGTCGTACATTTCGGACAAAACCTTTCGGATCGCGGCGTGCGCGTTTTGCGCGTCGGCCGGCGTGGCCGTCTTGCCCGTGCCGATCGCCCAGACCGGCTCATACGCGATGGTGACCCGGGCCATCTGGTCGGCTGAGACACCGGCAAGGCCATAATAGGTTTGAGCGGCGTTGACCGCGTCGGTCTGGCCGGCGTCGCGTTGCTCCTCTTTCTCACCCACACAGAGAATGACGTCCAGTCCCGCGTCAAGCGCGGCCCGCGTCTTGGCGTTGACCAGCACGTCCGTCTCGCCGATGACGTGCCGACGCTCGCTGTGGCCGGTCAGCAGGACCTCGACGCCGATGTCCTGCAGCATCGACAGGCTGACCTCGCCGGTGAAGGCACCGTTCGCCTCGTGGTATGCGTCCTGGGCACCGACCTTGACATGCGACCCCGCCGCGATCTGAGCGACCTGCGACAGGTACGGAAACGCGGGGCAGATCGTGACGTCAACGGCGTCTGATCCGCCGACCGCATCGACGACGGCCTGCGCAAGGGCGGCGGCTTCGTTGCCGTGCAGATTCATCTTCCAGTTGCCGCCGACGTGGGGTTTGCGAATAGCCATGATTCGGACATGCTCCGTGGGCGAGGGCAGCGTTTATCGCCGCATACTGACAAAGGCGGACATTATACCGGTTTGAGGCACGGAGGCACGGAGGCACGGAGGCACGGAGGCACGGAGGCACGGAGGCACGGAGGCACGGAGGCACGGAGGCACGGAGGCACGGAGGCA
>JANQSF010000106.1 GCA_028284155.1 Phycisphaeraceae bacterium | reverse complement strand
TGCCTTTCCAGTGCCACCAGCACGCTCTTCACCCTCGCATAACTTGCCCGCGCCGCCACGACCTTCATCAACTGCAGGAACGACTCCAGCCCCAGCGAGCCGGGCCAGACCGGGTCTTGATAAAAGTGAGCCTTGAAGAACCACAGCGACGGGTCGACGTCCGCCTCGCCGCGGATGAACCCCAGCCCGCTCGGCCCGCCCGCCGGGTCGAACAGTGTCACGCGGTCAACCATCCGCATCATGTCGCCGGGGAAAGGCGCGTCGGCCGGGTAGTCAAACGCCTCACCGCGCGACCACTCCGCCCCCGTCGGCTCGTATGGCTTCGCGTCACGGATGCCGACCTGATCCGCGAGCGCCGCCTGCGAGAAGAACCCAAAGTACGTGTCACCTTGATAGACCCGGCCGGCTGCGCACGTCATGTCGTAATCGAAGTGCTGGATGGTCATCCCGCCCGATTGCGAGACGTTGGTGATTTTCACACGCGTGGTCAGGGTGCCTATTCCGGGGGTGACGGGCAAGAACTGCGTCGCCTTGCCGCCGAGGTTGCGGAACGACAGGTCGGTGTCCGACGTGAGCGCCGAGCCGAGGTACGCGGCCAACCAACCGCAGGGCTGCAACGCCGTTTCAAGCAACACGGCGAACGGCATGGTCGGCTGACGTTCCTCGTTGAAATACCAGCCGTCTTGCGCACCTTCCAAGGGCAGTTCCGGGGGAACTTCCGGGGGGTCGTACTGCGCCTCGATCACGCCGCCCGCTTTGAGCACCCACGGCTCGCAGTCCGCGATCGACACGATCCGGTCGAGGAACTGGAACGGCGGGCCGGGCAGGCGGGCAATCTTGCGGTCGTGGTCGAACACGCGGTAACGGTCGCCGAACGCGTCCGACGGGTTGCCGATCGCGAAAGCGGTGATGCGGACGGTGTCGAAGATGGCGGGACGCTTTAGTGATTGGGATTGCACCGCAGAGGACACAGAGGCCGCAGAGCCAGCAGTTGTGTTTGAAGTGCAATCTTGCGATCGCTCCACTACCGATCCGTCCTCTCCCCCTCTGCGCACTCTGCGCTCTCTGTGGTTCAAATCTGTTTGTAGATCCTGCCACAACAACTCAACCCGCTCCCGCGTCAGACCGTTCAAACGCAGCGACATGTTCCGCATCTGCACGATCGGTTTGCCATCGCCGTACATCAGCGCGTCAGCCAGGACGTAAGGCGTGCCGTTGCCATCTTCGTATCCAATCTCCTTCACGACCAGTTCGTACCGCACCTTCCGCGTCGAGGCCAACACCTGCCCGCGACACTTCAGTTGACTCGACACGCCCGGAACGGGTTCGTACACGACCTCGTCCGCCTCGCCCACCCAGCCCATGCGCAGCAGCAGGACGCGCAGCGTGTGCAGGCAGCACTCGTACATCAGCGTGCCCGGCATGACCTGGTCGTCGCAGAAGTGACAGATCAGGAACCAGTCGTCAGGATGAATGTCCGCCTCACCCACGACTCGGCCGAGGCCGAACCGCCCGCCGGCCTGGTCGAGTTCGACAATGCGATGGACGAGCGTCATCCGTCCGCCCGGCAGGCCCGATGGGTTGTCCAGCGCAAGCCCGGAGAACGCATCACCGAAACACCGAACGAGTTTGTCGGCGTTACCACTGCGCAGCGCGTCGAGTTGCGCGTCGTCGTACGACTCGGTCACGCTGTCGCCGACACGCGGCGCCAGGTCAACCCAATCATTTGGCCGAACACCTTTGCCCGGCCGTTTGTCCATCGTCGTCAGCACGATGCCCTGACCGGCGTCGAGTTCGGCCTCGGTGAAGAAGCCGGCGCACCCGTCGCGCATGGTCAACAGCGACTGCCCTCCGACCGTCGCGTCGAACTCGAACCGGAACAGGAACATGTCGCCCTGCCGCTCGAAGTGGTTGATCCGGATGTCGTAGTGAATCGTCTGCCCCGCCACGGGCAGCGGCTGATGGAACGTCACGACCGCGTCGAGCAACCGGTACACCGCGTGGCCGCCGGTGTGGAAGTCGATGCCGAGGTAGCCCGACAGGAACAGGTCAGCCTGCCCCGCCTCGACGGCGATGCACGTCGGGATGCGGCCGTTGTCCAGGTACCACGCGCCCGGAAGGATGTCATGTTCCGTCACGACCCGGCCGTGCACGCGGTCTGGCGATGTCGTCGTCAGTGACGCGGGCTCGCCCTCGACCGACACGACGCGGTCGACCAGCATCAGCGGCTCGTCCGGCAGCCGAACGCGCGTCGGGTGCGCGTCGATCGACGCGAACCGCTCACCCAGCACGTCACCGATCGCGCCGATCGCGAACGTCATACACTGCGCGCGGTCCATGAACACGTCGCTGCGCACGACGTGTGTACGCGTTTGTCGATGCCCAACATCGCCATCGCGCCAATCGTCCCCGCCATCATTCACGTCATCCGCCACATTCCCGTTTAGCGGCCGCCCCGTCGGAGCGCTTTGCAAGACACGCGTCTCCAGCGTCACCCCGCCCGCGCCCGCGCTCCCCGATCGCATCTGCCACGCCAGCGCCGCGCCGATTGTTTGCGTCACGTCCGCGCTGAGTCGCAGGAATGCCTCCGCCGCCGCGGCCGACGCGGCCTCCGTCTCGACCGCCTGCGCAACGAGTTGCTGCATCGGCAGTGACGAAGTCATCACACGTGTCGTCACCGGCGCGGCGCCCGCAACCACCGGCATCTCAACCCGCGAGGCCACTTCCTCGACAGCCTCCGCAATACCGGCAGATTCAACGATCGGCGATTCAACCTCAACCGAAGGCGCAACCGGGACACTCGGCGGCGCGGGCACATCGAAGGGTTGCCCACCCACCGGGACGGCAATCGTTGGCTCGCCGGCGTCTGACGCAGCCAACGCCACAACACGCACCGGAGCTTCGAAGCGATCAAAGTCAATCTCGACGCCCGCGTCGCGCAGCGTCGTCAACGCGCGTCGTAGGGCCGCGACCTCGTCCGATGAACTCGTTCCGGCGGCTGCCGTTCCGGGGGCGACCGACACGGCCGTGTGCGGACGACCCGCCAGCGTCTTGCCGATCATGCGCGTGCACGACGCGCCGGGGCCGACCTCGACGAACACGCGCACGCCGTCCTCATGTGCTTGCTCAATCACCCGGTGGAAGTCGAGCGTGGCCATCGCCTGGGCCGTGATGCTGTCGGCCGCGCTGTCAGGCGACACGTCGAACCGTCGGCCCCACGCGCCGCTGTAGGTGTCAATCCCATCCGGTGCGCGCGTCGTGTCAAACAGGTGCAGATCGCGGTACGCGTCACGCACCGGGTGCGCGAACTCGCCGTGCACGGTCGTGACCCCGTCAACCGTGTGCAGCGGCGAGCCGAGTTGGTTCGCCAACGCCAGCACGTCGCCGCGCTGCCCGCCGATTACACACTCGCCCGGTGCGTTGACGATCAGCAGGTAGACGCGCTTGTCGGCAAAGCGTTCTTCGATCGCCGCGCGCACGTCGTCCGCGTCACAATTGACCAACCCGATACACCAATCAACCGACTCATCTCCTTGCAAACCCCAGAACGACCGGACCACGTCGCACCGACCCGTCAGGTCGCTGACGAACAACGACGACGCGTCCATGCGGCGAAGCATCTCGTCGCGCGCCGCCGCGTCCCACGCGCCCGAAGCGAACATGGCCGTCGTCTCGCCGAGGCTGTAGCCGATCATCGCCCCCGGCTCGAGGCTGAACGAACGCAGCAGGTCGCTGACAAACGCCCCATGCCAGACCTGCCCGAAGATCACGTCCCTGTGCGCGATGCGCGACAGGTCGTCCCGCGTCCAGAATCGGCCGTGCGCGAACTGACTGGCCAACCGTTCGTTGGCCGCGTCTTGCGCTTCGACCACTTCGGGCCAACGCACCGCCAACTGCCGACTCATCCCCACGACCTGGTTCCCGGCACCGGGAAAGACGAACGCAACCTTCTCCTGCCGCTTGCGGCTTAGCGCGTTTGACTCTGTCACACCCGACGCCGCACGCACCGACGAATCCCCCTCGCGCAACACCACATGCGTCGCGTTCCCATCCACACTTACCGCCGAGACCCCCGCGCGCCGCGGCCCATCAATCCGATCCCGTAACCACGGACGCGGCGCGCGTGGCAGGTCGATCGCATCATGGCCCGCCAACGCATCGCGTGACCGCGTCAGCCCGCGCACAGGCGGCAACTCACGCCGATGCAGAGCGAGGCACGCTCGCACCAGCGACGCCAACCCGCCGGCCGCACCGGTATGACCGACGTCCGCCTTCACGCTACCGATGCCGCACGCGATCGCGCGCGAGGAAGCACTCTCGTCATCGCCCAGCAACAACGCCAACGCCGCGCACTCGGCCGCGTCTTCTTCAGGATGCCCGCTGCCGTGCGCCTCGACCCAACCAATGTCGCGACTCGACGCGCCCGCGTCGTCCCACGCGCGCCGCGCCGCTGACTCAATCGTCTTTGCCGGCGGCGAGATCAATACGTCATCGTTGCTCGCTGTCGCGCCACCGACGCCGTCGATGACGGCGTACACGCGGTCGCCGTCGCGCCGCGCGTCGTCGAGTCGTTTCAGGATGACGGCCGAAGCGCCCTCGCCGACGACGGGTCCGCGACTATCCGTGTCAAAGGGCCTGGCGTCGTCGGCCGACGATGCCAGTTTGCGTCGATCGTCGTGGCCCAGCACCGCGCGCACGTCGCCGGCCAGGTCGACCGCGCCGACGATTGCGCTGTCCAACTCACCGCGCTGCAGTGACCGAACCGCCGCCTCAACCGCGCGCAGACCGGACGTCTCCTCGCTCGACACGGTAAAGCTCGGCCCACCAACGCGGAACGCGCGCGCCACACGGCTCGCGACGATGCCACCCAGCGCGCCCATCGTCCGGTCGGCTGACAACGGCTGGCTGACCGCGTCGCGCAGGTCGCTCACCCATTGGTCCAATGCGCCCGGCTCCAACTTCTCCGCGTCGATCTCCAACTGTTCGAGCCAGCGCTTGGCGCGCGGCAGCATCGACCACCGAAAATGGAAGTTCGTCGTGTTCAGGTCAAGGCCGATGCCGATGAAGACACCCGTGTCGAGCCTCGCCTCGTCGATGTCACCGACGCCCGCGTCGTCCAACGCCTCAGCCGCGACGCGCAGCATGAGCAACTGCTGCGGCAGCATCGCCTTCAACTCGCTGGGCGGGATGCGGAAACGACGCAGCGGGACACGCACCTCGTCGATGAAGTAGCCGACGAAACGCTCAGCGTCCGGCACGCCCCACCAGTTTCGCGGCCGCGTCGGTCGCACGTCTGCGTCGCCACCGAACGCCCGCTCGGCAAACGCGTCGAGCGAATCCCAGGGACCGAAGTGCGCGGCCATGCCGACGACCGCCACGGGCGACGCAGCAGATCTTGTCGTGTCAGTAGATCGTCCCGCGGGCACGCCGCTAAACGACCGCGATGCGCGCACCGTCTCCGCCGCGTCGCCGTCGAACGATTCGAGCAACACGTGCGCGTTGATGCCGCCGAACCCGAACGCGCTGACCGCCGCGCGGCGCGGCGCGGCGCCGGCCTGCTCCCACGGTCGCGCCTCGCGCAGCACGTCGAACGGGCTGTCGCGCATGTTGATCGTGTCGCCGGCTCGCTCGAAGTTGGCGGTCGGCGGCAGCACGCCGTCGCGCATGGCGAGCAACGTCTTGATCAGCCCCGCCGAACCCGCAGCCGTGAGCAGGTGACCGACGTTGCTCTTGACCGAGCCGATGACGCAATCCCGGTCGCGGCCGCCGTCACCGTCCCACAGTTCGCGCAAGCTGTTGAATTCGACCGCGTCGCCGCGCGGCGTGCCTGTACCGTGACACTCGATCAGGTCGACGGACCTTGGCAACCAGTCCGCGGCGCGGTACGCGGCGCGCATCGCGCGCAACTGCCCCTCACTGGCGGGCAACATGATGTTGCCCTCGATGTCGTTAGACAGGCCGATGCCTCTAACGAGTGCATAGACACGGTCTCCGTCGCGCAGCGCGTCGTCGAGCCGTTTCAAAACGACCACGCCGCAGCCCTCGCCGACGACCAGACCGTTGGCCTTGAGATCGAACGGCGAGCACGTGCCCGTCGGCGAGACGGCCCGCAGTTGCGAGAATCCCATCTGCGTATACAAGCTGTCCGGGCGTGACAGGCCGCCGGCGAGCATGGCGTCGGCCCGCCCGGCGACCAGTTCGTCGCACGCGTATTTCAGCGCGTAAAGCGACGAGGCGCACGCGGCGTCGAGCGTCCAACTGCCACCGCCGAGGCCGAGTGCCTGCGCGAGCAGGCCCGCGGGGAGGCCGGCGACATAGCGGTTGAGCCAGTCGTATTGCGTCGTGTTCGTCGTGTGGTGAGGCACGCCCTGCGGGCGTCCGCGAATCGGGCGCAGGATCTGTTCGTCGAATAGCGGGGCGAAGACGGCGTCGGCGAGTTCGCCGGACGCCTCGGTAGGCAGTGCAATGTTGCCGAGGATGACGCCGACACGCGCCGGGTCGGTGTTGTCGACCTGCGCGCTGCGCCACGCGTCGCGGCCGGCCCGCAACGCCAAGCGGCACATCGGGTCGAGCCGGTCGACCAGCGCGGCATCGATGCACAACCCCTCGACATTGGTCGACACGTCGTCGACAAAACAGGCGCGTCGCGAGTTGACCTTGTCCGGGCTGAGCGTCGGGCTGTATGCGTCGTCGAGGTCGAGCGTCCATCGGCCCGGCTCCGGCTGCCGTGCGGCGTCGCGGCCGGCCAGGACGTTCTGCCAGAACGCGTCGAGGTCGGCTGCGCCGGGGAAGACGCCGCCGAGGCCGACGATGGCGATCGCGGGTTGGGGCCGACGTTCGTTCAAGTGTCCCTCAGCCGAGCGTCACCCGACGCCTCCACATGCTCTAACAGTTGACTATGAACAAACGCCTCGTTCAACGACGCGTCGATCACGCAGGTGTAGTCTTCGAGCCTGGCGACAAGATTTCCGGTCGCGTCGAGCCACTCGATGTCGGCCGTCGCCTCGTGGTCGCCCGCACGTGTCACGCGCGCAGTGATGCGCGTGCCGTCGGCTGGAAACGCTCGCGCGAACTGACGGTATCGGCCTAAGCCGGTCGGCAG
>JANQSF010000090.1 GCA_028284155.1 Phycisphaeraceae bacterium | reverse complement strand
GGTGAAGAAGACCGCCGCTCCCAAGGCTACCGCGCCGACCGCGACGAAAACCGCGCCTGCCAAGCCCGCGCCCAAGACGCACACCGTCAAGGCCGAGCGTTTCAAAGTTTCCGTCAAGCTGTCCGGCGTCTTTGAAAGCGGCGCGGCGTTGCCCATCGTGGTGCGTCCCAAGGCGTGGGCTGAACTGGTGGTCAAGAAGATCGCCACGCAGGGCAAGCTCGTTAAGAAGGGCGAGGTCATCGCCGAGTTCAGCACGGAGCGCATCGACCTGGCCATCGAGGCCGGCGAACGCGCCCGCGCGCTGTCCGACCTCGAATACCAATTGGCTGAGCAAAGCCTCAAGTTCAACGAGAAGGCCGTCCCCCTCGACCTCGCGTCTTACGAGCGCCTCGCCAAAGACGCGCAGTACGACCTGGACTACTTCCTCAAGACGAGCAAGGCGTTCAATAAGCGTGCGGCCGACCAGTCGCTGCGCAGCACGTCGAACTACCTCGCTTATGCCCAGGAAGAGCTCAAGCAACTCGAAAAGATGTACGCGGCCGACGACCTGACCGAGGAGACCGAAGAGATCATCCTCAGGCGTCAGCGCGACACCGTTGAACGTCTTAAGTTCAGCGTCGAGAACAGCAAGCTCACACGGGACAACTCGATCAACGTCTCGCTGCCGCGGCTCGAAGCCTCGCTGCGTCAGGCCGCGACCCTCGCCAAGATGCGCCTCGAGTCGGCCAAGAAGCGCCTGCCCGCGCAGCTCAACCAGACGCGTATCAGCTTCGCGAAGCTCAAGCGCGACCGCGAACTCGCCGCCGCGCAGCTCGCCAAGCTCAAGAAAGACCGCCAGGCCATGACCATCCATGCCCCGTTCGACGGCATCGTCTACTACGGCGCGATGAACAACGGCCGGTGGTCGATCAGCCAAACGCTCCCGCCGCGCATGAAGCCGGCCGGTGTCATCAAGCCGCACGAAGTGTTCATGACACTCGTGCGACCCCGCCCGCTGTTCGTCCGTGCGTACGTCAAGGAAAGCGACGTCCGCCACGTCAAGAAGGGCATCGAGGGCAGAGTCGTGCCAACGGCCTTCCCGAACCAGTCGATCAAGGCGAAAGTCAACGGCGTGACCGTCGTGCCCGTCGCGCCGGGCCGGTTCGACACGCGACTCGAACTCGAACTGGACAAGGACGACCGCGTCCTGCCCGGCATGACCTGCGCCGCCACGCTCGTCGCGATTGACAAGGCCAAGGCGATTACCGTGCCGGCCACGGCCATCCACACCGACCCTGAAAACGAAGATCAGAAGGTCGTCTACATCAAGAAGGGCAACAAGAAAGAGAAGCGAGCCGTCGAGCTTGGCGAATCCAGTGGCGGCAAGACCGAGGTTCTCAATGGCCTCAAAGCCGGCGAGACCGTCTACCTCAAATCCTGATTCACACCGCCTAAAGCCCGCGGATGGCCCGCTCTGGGGCCTTCCGCGGGATAACGCGCCAACTCGCATCACGCACACCCCGATCGCCAGCCCATGACGCACACCGCCCAAACACGCTCGGCCGCACTGCTCGCGCTCGTCCTGTCGCTTGGCGTCGGATTCGGTGCGTCAGCGCAGGACGCCCCGACCGAACTCGACACGACGCCCGTGTCGACCGAGGCGCACGACCCGTCCGAGGACTGGCTCAAAGACGTGCCGATGCCCAAACCGGTCAAGCCGGTAAGCAACGCGACGCTCGACCGCGCGATCGGCCGCGGCGTGACGCTCCTCCTGCAAAAGCAGAACAAGAACGGCTCGTGGGGCGGCCCGTACCAGACGAAGGGTCTGAACATTTACGCCCCGGTGCCCGGCGCGCACCACGCGTTCCGCGTGGCCGTCACCGCGCTGTGCGTCAGCGCATTGATCGAAACGTACGTCGGCACGGGCGACTCTAACGACCCCGTGCTCCGCGCCATCGAACGCGGCGAAGCGTTCCTGCTTCAAGAACTGCCCAAAGTCCGACGGGCCGTGCCCGACGCGATCTACAACGTCTGGGCGCACGGCTACGGCGTCGGCGCACTGGTCCGCATGCGCGAGCGTCTGCCCGACGATGCGCAGCGCATCATCGCGATCGACAAAGTCATCCATCAGCAGTACGACATGCTCGAACGTTATGAGTCGGTCGACGGCGGCTGGGGCTACTACGACTTCCGCGTCGGCACGAAGAAGCCCGCCGCCAGTTCGTCGTCGTTCACGTCCGCGGCCGTGCTCGTCGCGTTGAAGTTGGCTGACAGGTCCGGCGTCGCGCCGCCGACCAACCTCGTCCAGCGCGCCCTCGACTCGATCCGCCGGCAGCAGAAACCCGACCTGACCTACCTTTACGGCGAGTACTTCCGCACCGCGCCGATGCGCAGCATCAACCGCCCCGGCGGCAGCCTCGGCCGATCGCAGGCGTGCAACGTCGCACTTCGCATGTGGGGCGACCCGAAGATCTCCGACAAAGCGATCAAAGCCTGGCTCAACCGCCTCTACGCCCGCAACGGTTGGCTGAGCATCGGTCGAAAGCGCCCCATCCCGCACGAGGCGTGGTTCGCCGTGGCCGGCTACTTCTACTACTTCGGCCACTACTACGCCGCGCACTGCATCGACCAGTTGCCCGCCAAAGACCGCCCGTACTTCCAGGACCACCTCGCGCACATCATCCTGCCGCTTCAGGAAAAGGACGGATCGTGGTGGGACTACCCGTTCTACGACTACCACCAGCAGTACGGCACGGCGATGGCCCTGATGACCCTGCAACGCTGCCGCAAAGCGGAGTAGCTGCTTGCGGCTTCGCGCGACACCCGTATCCGTACACAACAGCCGTTCAATTGACCTGCAGCGCCCCACGACGCAACAATCCCTGTGTCGGAGCGTTTTTCTGTCCCCCGTCAATGAGTCGTCATGACCTGTGCGTCGATCTGCAACCCGCGCTCCAAAGCCCGCCCACTGCCGTGGGCGGGCCTCCCCAGCGCGGCAATGGTCTGCGCATGCGCCGCCATCCTCCTGACCGCAATCCCAACCCAAGCCGACCAACTCCAGGACGAAGTCACCCCGCAAGTCATCAGTCGTGCCCAACAAACTCTCTGGTCCCTTCAACCCATCCGCAAGCCCGCGCTCCCTCAGGTCAAGAACGACGCATGGGTCACCTCGCCCATCGACCGCTTCATCCTCGCCAAACTCGAAGCCAAAGGCATCGCGCCGTCGCCCAAGGCCAACCGCCGCGCGCTCGTCCGCCGCGCCTACTTCGACCTGATCGGCCTGCCGCCGACCTATGAACAAGTCAACGCGTTCGTGAATGACCCCGCGCCGTTGCCGCAGGCCTTCGCGAAGGTCGTCGACCAACTGCTCGCGTCGCCGCAGTTCGGCGAGCGGTGGGGGCGCTACTGGCTCGACATCGCCCGTTACGCCGACAACAAGGGCTACATCGGCGTCGGGCGCGAGATGCGCTACCCGTTCAGCTACACCTACCGCGACTACGTCATCCGCGCGTTCAACGAAGACAAGCCATACAACGACTTCATCGTCGAGCAACTCGCCGCCGACCGGCTCGACGCCGCGGGTCAACTGAAAAACAAAAACGACCTGGCCGCGATGGGTTTCCTGACTGTCGGTCGACGCTTCATCAACCGCACGCAGGAGATCATCGACGACCGCATCGACGTGACGACCCGCGGGCTGATGGGCCTGACTGTCTCATGTGCCCGTTGCCACGACCACAAGTACGACGCCGTGACGATGTCCGACTACTACGGCCTGTACGGCGTGTTCGCCTCAAGCGAAGAGCCGGGCAATTTGCCAACACTCGCAAGCGACGACGCGAACCCGCTGACGAAGCGGTTCAACGCCGAGGTCGCCAAACGACGCAAGGCGATGAGCGATTACAAGGCATCGCTGCGCAACACGATTGGCCATGAGCTGCGCTCGCGCGTCGGCGACTATTTGGAATACATCGCCAAGACCGCGCCCAAGCATAAGCAGGGCCAGGTCCCGCTTACCGGCCGACGCGGCGAGCTGCGTCGCAACGCCGCGACTGACTTCCAGCGCTACTTCGCCTCGCCACGCCACAAGCGCGACCCCGTCTGGTCGTTTTGGCACCGCATGATCGACACGCCGCGCGACAAGGTCGCCGCCGAGGCGCTGCGCGTGCTGGACGAATTGGCCAAGCAAGGCGACAAGGCGATCAACCCGCGTTTGGCCGAAGCGCTGCGTAAGCAACAACCCAAGAGCATCGTCGATGTTGCGAAGGTGTACGGCCAACTGCTCGAGTCGGTCTACAACAAGCACAAACACAACCGCGCGCCCGACCCGGCCGACGAACAGTTGCGCATGACGCTGTACGTCGATGCCGCGCCGACGTCCGTCTCCGATGCCCGTGTCGACCGGTACCGCAATCGTGCTGAGCGCGACAAGATGCGCAAGATGGACTCCGACCTCGACCGCTTGCGCGTCACGCATGCGGGCGCTCCACCGCGCGCGATGGTCATGGTCGACCGCCAGAGCCCATTCAACCCCTACATCGCGATCCGCGGTGACATCAACCGCCGCGGCGAACGTGTGCCACGCCGTTTCCTGCGCGTCCTGGAGCCGATCGACGGCGGCCAAACGTACAAGGGTAGCGGCCGGCTCGAACTGGCCCGCGCCATCGTCCACGAAAACAACCCGCTGACCGCCCGCGTCTGGGTCAGCCGCGTCTGGCAACGCCTGTTCGGCGTCGGCCTGGTCCGCTCGGCCGACGACTTTGGCGTCCGCTCGCAGGTTCCACCGCAACTCGACCTGCTCGACTACCTCGCGGCGAGTTTCATGTCCGGTGAATATGACGCGAGCGGTGCGAAGGGTCAGAACCAACACTTCCGGGGGTACTCGACCAAACAGTTGATTCGACGGGTCATGCTGTCGAGCACCTACATGCAGGTCGGCGACACGCGTGCGGAGGCCGATCGCATCGACCCCGAAAATGATCTGTGGTGGCGGCAGAACCGGCGGCGACTCGAGTTCGAGCCGCTGCGCGACGCGATGCTGCACGTCGCGGGTCGGCTTGACACGGAGATGGGCGGCCGGCCTGTCAACATCTTTGACGCCAACAACACCCGCCGAACGATCTACGGCTTCATCGACCGGCAGAACATCCCCGACCTGCTGCGCAGTTTCGACGTCGCGACGCCGAACATCTGCACCCCGCAACGGTCGAATACGACCGTCCCGCAGCAGGCGCTGTTCATGATGAACGGCCCGTTCGTGACGACGCAGGCGAAGGCGGCGGCGACAAACGCTTTGAAGCAGACGTCAGATGACAAGGTGTTCGTGTCGCGATTGACCGCTCTGTATCGCTCGATCCTCTCGCGCGACCCGTCGCCCGACGAGGTCGATGCGGCGCGGCGCTTCATGTCGGACGCCAAGTCTGCCGAGCCGTCGCCCTGGCGCTTCGGGTACGGCCCATACGACGCGGGCAAACAGCGCGTCGCCAACTTCACACCGTTGCCGCACTTCGCCGGCCGATCGTGGCAGGGCGGGCCGAACATCCCGGACAAGGCGTTGCAGTGGTTGTTCCTTACACCGACCGGTGGCCACGTCGGCGTCAACCCGCAACACGCGGCGATCCGCCGATGGGTCGCCCCGCACGACGGCGTCGTCCGCATCACCGGCCGACTCGGCCACCGCACGAAAGAAGGCGATGGCGTGCAGGGATGGGTCGTATCGAGCCGAACGGGCCAACTCGGCCACTGGGTCGCGCACAATGGCGCGCAAGCGACGAACATCGCGAAGGTCGAAGTGAAAAGTGGCGACACGATCGACTTCGTCGTCGATTGCCGCACAGCCCACTTCCATGACAGCTTCGACTGGTCGCCCAAACTGACCCTGCTCGACGCGTCGGGCAAGCCGACGCAATCCGCGTGGGACGCGGCGCTCGACTTCGAGCACGCTTCGGCCGCGCTGCGCCCGTCGGCCGCCCAGTGGTGGCACGTCGCGCAGGTGCTTTTGATGAGCAACGAGTTCGCGTTTGTCGATTGAATACAATGACCAAGTGTCCGCGACGTTGGACAGTTTCAACATGACACGACCGAACCAGAACATCCCGCCGCACGCCCCGACCCGCCGCGACATGCTCCGCCGCTGCGGCGTCGGTTTCGGCGCCTTCGGCCTCGGCGCGCTGCTCGCCGACGACGGCCTGCTCTCCCCCGTGGTGGCTTCGCCGCACGATCTGCCTATTGCCAACGCCGCCCCACGCACACGCAACCCCATGGCCCCGCGCGGCCCGCACTTCGCGCCGCGGGCCAAGCACGTCATCCACATCTTCATGAACGGCGGCCCGTCGCACGTCGATACGTTCGACCCGAAGCCGGCCCTGAACAAGTGGGCGGGCAAGATGCTGCCCGGCCCGAACCTCAAAACCGAACGCGAGACCGGCGCGGCCTACCCGTCGCCGTTCAAGTTCCGCAAGTACGGCCAATCCGGCCTCGAAGTCAGCGACATCTTCCGCCACGTCGGTGAGCACGCCGACGACCTGTGCGTCATCCGCTCGATGCACGCCGAGGTGCCCAACCACGAGCCGTCGCTGATGCTCATGAACTGCGGCACGTCGACGATGATCCGCCCGAGCTTCGGCTCCTGGCTCACATACGGCCTCGGCACGGAAAACCAGAACCTGCCCGGCTTCATCACGATGGTTCCTGGCGGCTACCCGATCAAGGGGCCGCAAAACTGGCAATCCGCCTTCCTGCCCGGCGTGTACCAGGGCACGTACATCAACACCAAACATCAGAACGTCGAACAACTGATCCAGAACATCCGCAACAGCCAACTCTCGCCGCGCGTCCAACGCCGACAACTCGACCTGCTGCAGGCGATGAACCGCAAGCACGCCGAGGCTCGGCAGAACGACGCGGAACTCGAAGCACGCATCCAGTCATACGAACTGGCGTACCGCATGCAGACGGCCGCGACCGACGCGTTCGACATCGCCAAAGAGCCGAAGCGTATCCGCGAGATGTACGGCAACACAGCCCAGTCACGGCAACTCCTGATCGCCCGCCGACTCGTCGAGCGCGGCGTGCGGTATGTTCAGCTCTACCACGGCAACGGCCAACCGTGGGACAACCACGACGACATCGGCTCGCGACACAAGGCGCTCGCGAACGAATGCTCGCAGGGCATCGGCGCTCTATTAACTGATTTGAAAGACCGCGGGCTACTCGACGAGACGCTGGTCATCTGGGGCGGCGAGTTCGGCCGAACGCCGACCGTCGAGCTGCCCAAACCCGGCGCGAACGCGGGCAAACGCAACGGCCGCGACCACAACCACTGGGGCTTCACCGTCTGGCTGGCCGGCGGCGGCGTCAAGGGCGGCACGGTGTACGGCGCGACCGACGAG
>JANQSF010000089.1 GCA_028284155.1 Phycisphaeraceae bacterium | reverse complement strand
TGAACACGTCTGCGGCGGCGGCATGGCTGGTGAGCCGTTGCCGCCCGGTCTAGTCGCGCAGGGCGGCGCGATGTTGCGGGCCGTAACGGAAGACTTCGTCGTGGCCGGCGTCGAGGTCGTGACCACGTGCGATGCACGCCTCGACCTGCCGTTGGCGTCGACCGATGTTCGGCAGATCGAGTCGGCGGAGGACCTGTCATCGGACCTCAACGCCCTGTTTGAGTCGAGCGACGCCGTGCTGGTCATCGCACCGGAGTGCGGCGGCGTACTGACGTGCTGGCTGGAGCAGGTCGAAGCGCTCGGCGCGCGATCACTGGGCTGCCGATCCGACGCCGCCGCTCTATGCGGCGACAAACTGCAACTGACCGAGCGCCTCGTGACGTGCGACGTGCCGACGCCGCGAACGTCTGAATCCATCGACCTGCCGGGGACCGGCGAACTGGTGATCAAGCCACGCGACGGTGCGGGCTGTGAACACACGTACGTCTTCGCGGCGGCCGACGCGGCCCGCCTGTTTGCGAATGGTCAGCCGACCGTCGAGCCGTTGGTCGTTCAGCCCTACCACGTCGGCCGACCGATGAGCGTTAGTCTGATCGCGACAGACGATCGGCCCGTTGTGCTCGCCGTGGGCGAACAGTTGGTGACACGCGAGGACACGTTGTTCGGCTACGACGTGTTGCGGTACCGCGGCGGGATCGTGCCGATCGTCGGCGGGCTTGCGGAGCGGGCCGACGCACTAGCGCGAGAGGCGGTGTCGGCTGTCGCGGGGCTACGCGGGTGGGTCGGCGTTGACGTGCTGCTCGCCGACGATCCGGACGACGACGTGGTGATCGAGATCAATCCGAGGTTGACGATGTCGTACCTGGGTTTGCGGGAGGTGTGCGACGGGAATCTGGCTCAACTGCTGCTAGATATTGATGCGCCCTGCCCACTGAACGGGCGGCGGGTTGAATTCGATGCGGCGGGGCGCATCGTGGAGCGGAGCGCATGACCGACCTCGCTCTGGATATCGGCGGCGCGAACATCAAGGCCGCGTGGCGGAACCGCAGCGGGTTGGTTACCCGAAACGTACCGTTTGCGCTTTGGGCCGCGCCCGATGAGTTGCCCGGCCGGCTCCGTTCGATCATCGATCACGCGGCGCAACCGTCGCGCATCCTGTTGACGATGACCGCCGAGTTGTGCGACTGTTTCGAGACGAAGCGCGACGGCGTGTGTCACGTTTTGAGCAGTGTCACGGATGCCGCGCGCGGGTGCGATATGCGCGTGTGGTCGACCGAGGGGCGGTGGTATTCACACGACACGGCGAGGGATGACACGCTGAAGATCGCCGCGGCGAACTGGCATGCCGCCGGCACCTATCTCGCGCGACGATTCGAAGACATGCGGGCCGTTTGGCTTGACGTCGGTTCGACGACGACGGACATCATCCTGCTGGCCGACGGCGCGGTGCGCGTGACGGGCTTGACCGACACCGATCGGCTCGCAAGCGGCGAGTTGCTCTACCAGGGCGGGTCACGCACTCCGCTGATGGCCGTCGCGCAACGAGTACCGTTTGGCGGGCGCGACTCGCTGGTCATGGCGGAGCGTTTCGCGGATATGCGCGACGTAGCCGTGCTGCTCGGACACACCGGCGAACTGGAAGAAGAGATCGACACGTGCGACGGGCGTCCGCTTTCACGTCGATGCTGTGCCGCGCGCGTCGCCCGCACGATCGGCGGCGACCTGGACACCATGACCGAGGCTCACACTATCGAGTTGGCGGCTGCCTTCGCCCGCGCGGCGGCCGACCGGTTGCACGACGCCGTCGACCGTGTCGCGCAACGGTTCGACGCGCCGCCACAGACCTTGTTGCTCAGCGGGTCGGGCACCTGGCTGGCTCGCATGGCGATACCGGCTGAACGCTCGAACCTGCGCGTGATTGACCTGGCTGACGAACTGGGCGCGGACGCCTCGGCCGCGGTCTGCGCGGTCGCGCTGCTCGAACTGGCGGAGGCCATGGTCCGATGAGCGAACCGATCCACGTCGTCAAACTCGGGGGGAGCCTGCTCGACCTGCCGGAACTCATCGGTGACGTACTACCACGGTTTCTCGACGCTTACGTCACGGCATCGGCGTTGCTGGTCATCGGCGGCGGGCGGGCGGCCGACCTGGTCCGCGAATACGACCGGTTGCACGGGCTGAATGAAACCGATGGGCATTGGTTGGCTGTGCGAGCGATGGCGCTCAACAGTCACTTTGTGGCCACATCGCTGAATCGACCATCCCGGCTGGTGAACCACCTGCGTGACGCGAAGCGGGCATGGGATCAGGGTGACTTGGCGGTCGTCGATCCTATCGCCTGGTTAGAAGAGCACGAGGCGGCGGGCTTCGGCGTGCCGCACCGCTGGTCGTTTACCAGCGACTCGATCGCCGCACACATCGCGACGCGCGTCGGGGCGGTGCGGTTGACGTTGTTGAAATCGACCTCGCCGCAGCAACCGTGCGACGTTGCGCAGGCCGTCGCGGCGGGGATTGTGGATACTGAATTCGAGCAAGCGTCCCGTGATGTGCCTCTGATTGACCTGATCAATCTTCGACAGGACGTGGACGGGGTGATTCGACTGAAGTGAAACGCGCTAAGCCGCAAGCGGCTCAGGACGCGCGGGCGGCGCGGAGGATGGCCTCGGCCCCGGTCTCGCGCAGTCGGCGGATGACGCGTTTGACCAGTCGGCCGGCCTGTGAGAGTTTGGCCGACTTATCCGCTTCGATCAGTTGCACGCCGTCGGGGCTGAGCACGCGGGCGCGGAGCCGCAGCGCGTCGCCCTCGATCTGCCCGTACACGGCGATCGGGCTGTGGCAGTCGCCGCGCAACGCCGCGACCACGTCGCGTTCGGCGTGAGCTGTCTGCGAGCTGGCCGCGTGGTTCAACGGCATGCACCGCCGCAAGGTCACGTGGTCGTCACCTCGGCATTGGATCGCCAGCGCACCCTGGCCCGCCGCGGGCAGGACGGCGTTCGGGTCAACGGGATGGCTCGCGTGCTCAGCCAACCCGCCGCGTTCGAGCCCCGCAACAGCCAATAGCGTCGCATCGACCACACCGTCTTCGATCACCTTGCGCAGGCGTGTGTCGATGTTGCCGCGCAACGGCTCGACGCGCAGGTCGTTTCGCAGGTGGCGTAGCTGTGCGGCGCGGCGTGGGCTGGAGGTCCCGACGACCGCGCCCTGGGGCAGCGCGTCGATCGACGCCGTGCCGTCGCGCGTCACGAGGCAGTCGCGCGCGTCGGCCCGCGGCGGCACCGCCGCGATGACCAGGCCTTGTGTCACCTCCATCGGCGCGGCCGGCATGTCCTTCATACTGTGGACAGCGATGTCAGCCTTTTCCTGCAATAGCGCCTTTTCGATCTCGCGGACGAACAGGCCCTTGCCGCCGACGTCGGCGAGGTTCGCCGTGGCAAAGCGGTCGCCTGCCGACTCGATCCAGACATACTCGACGGCGACGTGCGTGTGGAGCTTCGCCAACGCCTGGCCGACGGACTCGGCCTGGATGCGCGCCAACGGGCTTCGGCGCGACGCGATGACAATGGGACGTCGGCTGCGACGCAATTGCGGGCTCCTGATCGGGCCTCTACTATACCGGCTCGTTTCGTTGACGAAAGTACGCCCGCGTCGCGCGGGCTGAGGCCTGATTCCATGACCGATCAAAACCTATGTGTGGCCGTGACCGGCGCGACGGGATTCGTCGGCCGACACGTCGTGCCGCAGATTCTCGACGCCGGCCACACCGTCCGCGCCCTGGTGCGCGACCCCAAGCGGGCGACCGTCCAACGCTCCGGCGTGACCCACATCGCCGGCGACCTGTTCGATGCGGCGGCCCTGGCCGACCTCGTCCGCGGGGCCGACGCCGTCGTGCACCTGGTCGGCATCATCGACGAAGACCGTGAAAACGACCAGACGTTCGAGCGGGTCCACGTCGAAGGCACGACCAACCTGTTGGCCGCGGCGACCGCGACCGATACGGTCAAGCGGTGGGTACACATGTCGGCCCTCGGCGCCCGCCCGGACGCTGTGGCGAGGTACCACATCACCAAGTGGCGGGCCGAAGAGGCGGTGCGCCGCAGCGGGCTGAGCTGCACCGTCTTCCGCCCGTCGATCATCCACGGCCCGGACGGCGAGTTCATGCAGATGGTCGCCGGCTGGTGGACCAAACCGTTCGACCCGCCGATGCCCGTGCCCAGCGGGAAGTTCCCGTTCATCACCGGCGGTGTGCCGTATTTCGGAAAAGGACTTCTGGGCATGGGCGGCGCGGGCAAGCTGCAACCGGTCTACGTCGAAAACGTCGCGACCTGCTTCGCCGACACGCTGACGAATGACAAGGCGTTCGGCGAGACGTACCCCATGGGCGGGCCGGACCGTTTCACCTGGCCGCAACTTTACGAAACGGTGCGCGACGCGCTGCCGGTGTCGCTGGACAAGGTCATCGTGCCCATCCCCGCCTGGTGGGCCAAGTGTCTGGCGCTGCTGCCGATGGTCCCGTTCAACCAGGACCAGGTCATCATGAGCCAGGAAAACTCGACATGCGACACCGCCAAGGTCGAACGCGATTTCGGCATCGAGCTGGCGCCGTTCGAGGAAACGGTCAAGTCATACGCGAACGACATTGGGTAACGTGACCGTACCTCGCGTCGCGCGGGGCAGCTCAATCCGATCAGTACCTGATCTGACGTTCACATGAACACAACGAACGACATCAGCCCGACGCAGTGGTACGCCGTCTGGCGTTGGAAACTGCACTGGCAGATCCTGCTCGGCCTCATTGTCGGGGCGTTGCTCGGATATGTCAGCGCACTTGTCGCACTGAACGCGGCGGAGGCGGCGGGTGACCAAAAACAAGCGGCCGGCATCGTCACCGCGCGGTGGGACTATCTGCTTTACGACCTGTTGGGCGACCTGTTTCTCAACGGGTTGAAGCTCATCATCATTCCGCTGGTGACCAGTTCGATCGTGTTGGCCATCACCGGCATGGGCGCGCGGGCCGGCTTCGGTCGTCTTGGGCTCAAGACGTTGGGCTACTACCTGACGACCAGCACGATCGCCATCCTCATCGGCCTGGTGCTGGTCAACGTGGTCAACCCGGGCCAGAGCGACCCGGACAAGCCACTGTTCACCACCCAAAGCGCGGCGAATTTCGAGAGCGAAGCCAAGACGATGACGGACAAGTCGGCCGGCAAGACCGGCACTGACTTTCTGGATGTGTTCCGCACGATGGTCCCCGACAACCCGGTCAAGGCCGCGGTCGAGGGCAACCTGCTCGGGTTGATCGTCGTGTCGCTGCTGGTCGGCTTTTTTCTGACGCGCATCGCCGAGCGGCAGCGTCACGTCATGACCGATTTCTGGCAAGCGATTTACGACATCAGCATGGCGGTCACGAGTCTTGTCCTGCGGTTCGCACCGATCGGCGTGGGCATGATGATCGCCGCGACCGTCGCGGAGAACTACGCACGCCTCACGCCGGACGACCGGTTCGACGAGTTTGGCACGAGCATCGTCAAGTTCACCGTCACCGTACTGGTCGCGCTGGCGCTGCATGCGTTCGTCGTGTTGCCGCTGCTGCTCGCGTTCGTCGCGCGGGTCAACCCGCTGCGACACTTCAAGGCGATGGGCCCCGCGCTGATGACGGCGTTCAGTACGGCCAGCAGCAGCGCGACGTTGCCCGTCACGCTGAATTGCGTCGAGAACCGCGCCGGCGTGTCGAACCGGACGGGCAGCTTCGTCCTGCCGCTGGGCGCGACGGTGAACATGGACGGCACGGCGCTTTACGAGTGTGTCGCCGCGATCTTCATTGTGCAGGCGTTTGGCGTCGAGTTGTCGTTCGGCCAGCAATTCTTCGTCGTCATGGTCGCGTTGTTGACCAGCATCGGCGTCGCGGGCGTGCCGTCGGCCTCGCTCGTCGCGATCGTCATCATCCTCGACTCGCTGACGACGCAGGTCGCCAACAAGACCGACGTAACCTACCCGTTCGCCGCGGTCGGCATGCCCATCCTGCTCGTCTTTGATCGCCTGCTGGACATGTGCCGCACAGCCGTCAACGTCTTTTCCGACTCGTGCGGCGCGATCGTCGTGGCCAAGAGCGAGGGCGAGGCCGGCGTGCTGACCGATCACGTCACTGATGCGCCCGCGACGCCTGAATCAACCGAGCCGTCCGATGACAACGACACCGAGGAGACCCCGTGATGGCCAGACTCGTCCGACACGACGCGATGGGCCCGATCGAAATCCCGCCGCAGGGCAAGAGCGTGTGGGTGTGTGCCTGCGGCTTGAGTCAGAACCTGCCGTACTGCGACGGGTCGCACAAGACCTGCCGACAGGAAGAGACGGATGACAGCAAGGTGTATGTGTACGACGACGAACGGATGAACGTTGTCGATACGCAGGACGCGTAGGCACCCAATCGTGGGCCTGTGAACCCTTCAGCCCCGGCCCAGGGCCGGGACAAGATCGCTGGGTGGCTGTGAATAAGCGAAGCGTTTCACGGGATTGGACATCCAGTTCCGTGAAACGCTTCGCTTATTCACAGGCACCCCGGGCGACCGGACTCAATACCGATCAATACTCGCGCACGACTCGCCCTCGGCCGCTTCGCGGCGCAGTCTTGGCTGTGCGACGGCCGCGTCGTCGTGCAGGATCGTCTTGTTGGGCGACGCGCGGTTGAGCAACTTGGGTGGGCCGAGCAGTTCGCACGAGCCCTTGCCCTTGAGCACCATCACGATCCGGTCCGTCAGGTCGTGCGTGACCGCGACACGCAGGCCGTTCACGCGCAGCGTGACGATGTGCCCGCCTTCGCGCAGCTCGAAGTAGACCTCTGCTGAACCGGACCGCCCGTTGCTCGACTGCGCCTGACGCAGCAGCGTGCTGAGCCTGTTCAACTCGCCATTGATCGGCTGCGAGCCGTTGCCGTTGCCGTTGCCATTCCCATTGCCGTGCGGCGAACCGACCGACGCGCCCTCGCTCAGGACGATCTTCACGCCGCTGGTCAGTTGCGCCTTGGCCTGCCCGATCGGGATGACCTCGTTGACGATGATGTTGGGCGACTCCCGCCGGCGGTCGACCTTGCCCTTGAGCATGACCAGGCCATCGGTTTCGAGCAGCGGCGCGGCGATGGCGTAGGCGTCGGAGAACACGACCCCCTCGATCGAGCCGGTGCGGTCTTCGATGGTGATCATGGCCATCTTCTGCCCGGCGCTTCGGCCGTTCTTGACGAACGTCTGGCGGACGCGCGTCAGCATGCCGCCGATGACCACTTCGACATCGGCCGCGACCTGCTCGATATCGCCGATGTCGATATTGGTGAACTTGTCGATCGTCTCGCGGTGCTCGTCGAGCGGGTGGCTGGACACGTAGAAGCCCAGCACCTTCTTTTCCTGCTCAAGCGCTTCGGGCTGCGTCCACGGCCGCACGCTGGGCAGGGACGGCTCATCGTCTTTTTCGTCGTTGGCCTTGCTGTCGCTGGCGACGGCCCCGAACAGGAAGTCGTCGCTCGACCGCAGCTCGGCCTCTTGCGCGCCGCGGTTCATGGCCTGGTCGATCGTGGCGACCATGGCGGCGCGGTGGTCGATCCCATGCACCGAATCGAACGCGCCGCACTTGATCAGTGATTCGATCACAGCCTTGTTGACCAGCGTTTGCGGGACGCGCTCGCAGAAGTTGTACAGGCTGGTGAACGGCCCGTCCTTCTTGCGCTGTTCGATGATCGTCAGCACGGCCTTCTCACCGACGCCCTTGACGGCGCTGAGGCCAAAGCGGATGTGGCCGTGGTTGGCGTCGCGCGGCTCGTCGTCTTCATAAACGACCGTGAACGCGACGTGCGACAGGTTGATGTCCGGCGGGCGGATCTCGATACCGCGCTCTTTGTTCGGGTCGGGATACCGTGTGCGGCGGCATTCGTCGATGTACTCGACGACCTTGTCGGTGTTGACCGACTCGTAGGTGAGCACGGCCGCCATGTACTGCACGGGGAAGAACGTCTTGAGGTAGGCCGTCTGGTACGCAACGATCGCGTAGCCTGTCGAGTGGCTCTTGTTGAAGCCGTAACCGGCGAACTTGAGGATCAACTCGAACAGTTCGGCCGCCTGCTGTTTGGGTAGGCCCTTCTCGGCCGCGCCGTCAATGAACTTCGGCCGCGACTCATCAATGATCGACTTCTTCTTCTTGCTGATCGCCTTGATGAGCGAGTACGCCGCGCGCAGCGGGATGCCGCCCAACTCGTGGACGATCTGCATGACCTGTTCCTGGTAGATCATGATGCCGTACGTCTCAGCCGTGAAGCCGTCGACGATGTCGTGCACCTTCGGCACCTGCGCCCGACCGTGCTTGCGGTCGACGTAATCCGGGATAAGTTCCATCGGCCCCGGCCGAAACAGCGCGTTGGCGGCGATCAGGTCTTCCAAACGGTCGGGCTTCATGCCCATGAGCAGGTTGCGCATGCCGCCCGACTCAAACTGAAACACGCCGGCCGTCTCGCCGCGGCGGAACAACTCGAACACACGCTGGTCGTCGAACGTGAGGCGTTCGAGGTCGAGGGGGTCGTGTTCAATTGTCGATTGCCGATTGCCGATTGCCGATTGGGCCTGCGGACTTGAGTCCGCAGGCCTTGCGACAGTTGTTCGGATCGTTTCGTTGTCGAGCGTTGCGCTGACGAGTTCTTTGGCGCGCTCGATGATCGATAGCGTGCGCAGGCCCAGGAAATCCATCTTGAGCAGACCGACCTTCTCACAGGTCGGGCCGTCCCACTGTGTGACAATCTGTTCGGTTCCCGGCGGCTTGTAGAGCGGGACGATGTTGTCCAGCGGCTGCGTGGCCATGATGACGCCGGCCGCGTGGACGCCCGCGTGTCTCGCCATGCCTTCGAGCTTGCGCGCGGTCTCGACCACATCGCGGTGCAGCGGGTTGTCGTCGCATAGCTGCTTGAGGTCCGGCTCCTGCTCCAACGCCTTGTCGATCGTCATGCCAAGCTGGTCGCCGATCAGCTTGCAGATCTTGTCGACCTCCGGCAGCGGCAGGTCGAACACGCGACCGACGTCGCGCACAGCCGCCTTGGCTTTGAGCACGTTGAAGGTGATGATCTGCGCGACGTGGCCGTACTTCTGACGGACGTACTCGATGATCTCCGCCCGGCCGTCCTGGCAGAGGTCGATATCGATGTCGGGGTATTCGCTGCGGTCCGGGTCGGTGAACCGCTCGAACAGCAGGCCGTACTGCACCGGGCATGCGTTGGATAGGCCGAGCACGTAACCGACCATCGTGCCGACGCCCGAGCCGCGCGCGTTGACCGGGATGCCGCGTCGCCTCGCCTCGTTGCAGAAGTCCCAGACGATCAGGAAGTACGCACTGATGTCTTTGTCGGCCAGGATGCGCAGCTCGCGATCGAGCCGGGCGCGGATGGCGTCAGTGATGCCGTCAACGCCGTACCGCCAGACCGCGCCGGCCTCGGACAGTTCACGCAGCGCGGCGTCGCACTCGGCCTTGAGGTCGTCGGCCGTCAGGTCGTGGTCGCGCGTCGCATCAAAGGGGAGCAGCTCGAATTGCGCGCAGTATGCCTTGTACCAGTCGGTGGAACCGATCGGCGCATGAGTGTCGGAAGGCGGCCCTGCGGGCTCGCCGCTAAACGGGGACTCACTTTTAGTGGCGAGTGTCGCGTCGGTCGTTTTCTCGATCCGTACCACCGGCGCGTGGTTTGCTTTGAAATCGATCTCAACGTTGCAACGGTCGGCGATGCGTCGTGTGTTTTCGATCGCCTCGGGGACATCCTCGAAGCGCTCGGCCATCTGCTGCGGGCCTTTGACGTACAGCTCGCGCGGGTAGCGCAGGCGTTTCTCTTCCGTCTTGACCTTGCCCATCGAGATGCAGCAGAGCGTGTCGTGCGTGTCCCAGTCTTCTTCGAGCAGGAAGTGCGCGTCGTTGTCGCAGACCAGCGGCAGGTCGAGTTCGCGGGCGAGCTGGATGATGTGCGGGTTGATGTCTTCCTGGAGCTGTGTGTCGTGCCGTTGCAGTTCGAGGTAGAAGCACGGCTCGCCGTCGGCGTTCTTGCCGAACGTCTGGGCGTGCCAGATCGCTTCGTCGCGTGCCCGGTCGTAATTGACACGGTCGTTCGTCTGCACGTACTTGACCAGGTGGTACGCGACCGACGACCCGAGGTGGCCGTTGATCGCGATGATCCCGTCGCCCCACTGCCGCAGCGTCGTCTTGTCCATCCGCGGCTTGTAGTAGAAGCCGTCGATGAACGCGTCGGAACTGAGCTTGATCAGGTTCTGCCAGCCGGCCTGGTTCTCCGCCAACAGGACGAGGTGGAACCCGCCGTCCATGACGCCGGTGTACTCGCGGCTCTTGCGGTCGCTTTGTTGGCCGTTGATGTCCGGCGCGACGTACGCCTCGATGCCGAGGATCGGCTTGACGCCCGCATCCTTGGCGCGTCGATAAAACTCGGCTGCGCCGAACAGGTTGCCGTGGTCGGTCACGGCCACCGCGTCCATGCCCAACTCGGCGACGCGTTTGACCAGGCGGTCGAGCCGGTTGCCTCCGTCGAGCAGTGAGTATTGGCTGTGCAGGTGGAGGTGGACGAATCGCGGCGTCGGAAGCGTGTCGTCGGTCGCCGGCTGAGGGATATCGACTGCGTCGGCCATCCTTGGCACTCTCTGAATCGAGGTTGATGACTGCTGACCCGGGCGGAGCGCTAAGCCGCACGCGGCTGCGGAGCGCTCGCATCTGGTAGTCTATCCGACCGGATGCGTGATGCCAGTCGCGCGGCGATTGTTTCGGTCATTGTGCAAAACTTCGGAGCCTCGTGATGCCCAACCCGCGTGTCGTGAACCTTTGGCCGAACGATTGCCCGCACAACAACATCAAGGACCGTGCGGGCAAACCGCGCCCGCTCATCGAGATATACGCACCCGCTGAAAAACCGACCCGCCCCGTGCCCGCGATCGTCGTCTGCCCCGGCGGCGGGTACGGCACACGTGCCCCGCACGAGGGTCGGCCGTTCGCCGAATTGTTCGCCAAGCACGGCTACGTCGGTGTCGTGTGTCACTACCGCGTGTCGCCCTACCGCTTCCCCGCCCCGATGGCCGACGCCGCCCGCGCGATCCGCGTCGTGCGATCCCTGGCCGACGAACTGAACATCGACGCCCACAAGGTTGGCATCATGGGCTTCAGCGCCGGCGGCCACCTCGCCGCGACGACGGCCACGCAGCCCGACCTGCACAAGGACGAACACGACGATCTTGTAGACAAGTTCCCCGCTCGGCCAAACCGCTGCATCCTCGGCTACCCGGTCGTGTCGATGGTCACGCGGTACCACAAGGGCTCGGCCGCAAACCTGCTCGGGGCCGACCCGAGCGAGCAACGGCGCAGGCAATTCTCGAACGAGTTGCACGTCACGCCGAAGAACCCGCCGACGTTCATGTTCCACACGGCGGACGACGGCCCGGTCCCTGTCGAAAACAGTCTGAACTTCGCCGCCGCGCTAACGAAGCACAAAGTGCCCTACGCGCTGCATGTCTACCCGCACGGGCGACACGGCGTGGGGTTGGCCGGCAACAACGAAAAGCTCAAGTCGTGGACGACCCTGCTGATCGATTGGCTCAAGGGCTGGTGAGAGGCCGATCGTCGTCGACCTTGTTCTGAACCGTCTCGGCCTTAGGCACGGCCGCGGCCTGCTCTTCGACCAGGCGCTTCAGGTCGTCGATGATGTCTTCGTTCTTCCAGAAGCCGCCAATGTTGCGCACCTCGCCGAATTCGTGGTCGAGCACGCGCAGGTCAACTTTGTGATTGATCTGTCCGCCGGCCCCCATCCGTCCAGCCCGCACCGCGTACTCCTCTTTGAACTCGCTGAATTGCTGCGTGTTCGGAATCAGCATTCGGCCGTTGTCAAATCGAAAGCCACGCCCTTCAGCGGTTTGGGTTAACAGCTCCGGCGTGTCGCGGCCGGGGTCGAAACTGACGAGAATGAACCAGACCTTGTCTTTCAGGTCAACCTCGTCGGCGAGTCGCTGCATCTTCGCGAACTCGGTAACGATCTTTGGGCACATCTCCGGGTTGTTGCAGTGCGTGAAGAAGTACGAGATGACCAGCGGTCGTCCTTTCAGGTCAGACAGTCTTATCGCCTGGCCGCTCTGATCGGTGAACCGATAGTCCGTGCCGAGCTGCCAACGCTTTTCCCGCGCAGGCCAAGGTTCTGGTTCGACAAATTTCTTCGACGCCTCATCGTTGTCGACGTTTGGCGTATCGGACTGATCGTCGAGATTCGCTGCTTGACGGGCTGTGTCATCGGCCGGGGCTTCGCGCTTCGACACCGGCTCGAAACCGTCGTCGCACGCGGTCAAGCCAACGGTCAATACGATCATTACAGCGCCGCATACAAACCGACGCATGAACTGGCTGGTCATCACCTGATCTCGCAGGGGTTACGTCACTCGTCGTAATGTTAGGCGGGGGCCGTCTCGATGTGGGAACGGTCGCCCCCACCGCACGACAGGCGCTATTCCATGCGGAACAGCGGACTTACACGCCAAGCCAAGACCCGCACGAAGCCCCGGCGACGTATTGAAAAGCTCGCTCGACGGGATCGACGCTAATCACCCGTCACGCGACCGAGATACTCGCCCGTGTCGGTCGATACCTTCACGACCTCGCCGATCTTGATGAACGGCGGGACCTTCGTCTTCAACCCGGTTTCGCAGGTCGCTTCCTTGAGCTGGTTCGTCGCTGTTGCGCCCTTGATGCCCGGCGGTGTGTCGGTGATCTCCAACTCGACCGAGGCGGGCAGTTCAAGCGTCACCGGGTTCGCGCCGTGGAACAGGATCGTGCACGAGCCGTTCGGCTTGAGGTAATCCAACGCGTTGCCCAGTATTCCTTCCGGCACGGTGGCCTGCTCATAGCTCTCGCCGTCCATAAACACTGCGCCGGTGTTGTCGCTGTACAGGTATTCCATCTCGCGACGGTCGAGGTTCGTCGTCTGCACATCCTCGCCACTCCGCAATCGTTTTTCCATGTGGTTGCCCGTCGCGATGTTCTTCAGCTTGACCTGTGTATAGGCCGGCCCCTTGCCTGGCTTGACGTGGTCGTAGTTGACGACGACCCAGACCTGGCCGTCGATCTCGAGTGCCGTTCCGTTGCGGACATCCTGCGATTTCACGTGCGTGACTCCTTAGGCCGCCATCCGGCAGCGGCGAGATTATCGCAGCCAGCGGGCGGCACGGCAAGGACAATGCCCGACGCAATGCCGAAAGGGCATCCATGCGACGATAATGCCGGTCGATCCGCACGCGATTCTCAATCAAGGCCGTTCGCTTCGTCCACCAGGTACCGGCGAACACGCGGGTCGTCCTTGGCCCGTTTCAACGCGGCCGCGGCATTCGACATCTCCTGACGCAGGGCCGAGTAATACATCTCCGTCAGGAAGAAGTACTTGGCCGTCTCCGCGTCGATCAGGTTGACCTTTTGCTCGTTGACCGTGGGCATGAGCAGCAGCCGACCGAGTGCAAAGTTATCGAGCGTCAACGACCGCCGGTTGGCGTTCAGGTGCACCGTCTTCTTAACGAGCACTGCCCGCTTCAACCTGGTCAAGTCGCGCCCGTCCTGAAGCAGGATGGTGTGCCGCTGCCGCCCTTGCTCGTCGGGCTGATTGAGCTGCCACAACTGGTGTTCCCACGACTCGCGGTCGGGGCAGTCGATCACTCGGACCTCCGGCACGGGTTGACGGAGGATCGCCGCCGGGTCCGCGCCGTCGTCGCGCACCGTGTAGGTCAACGCGACGGCCTTGCCCTTGAGCCGGCCGAACACGTCGGCCAGATCATCGGCATCCCGGCCCGCAGTCTTCACTTCAGCCGTGTCGCGCAGGTACGGCGAAAGGAACTGCACGCGGAAGCCCGACTCCGATGCGGCGTCCGGCTTGAAGAAGATCAGCTTCGACACACGGATCGACTCGCTCAACGACTTGCGTTTGATCACCTCGTACATCTGGCGGTAGACCAGGATCTCTTCGCCCGGGATGCGTCGGCCAACGAAGTGCGCGAATGGCTCGATATCGGCAAAGTGCGGGTTGCGACGCACCAGCGCGTTGGTGAACGCGCGGGCCTCAGCCAGCTTCGGGTTGTTCGCGAGGAAAGACAGGTCGAACACGTCTTCGGCGCGCAACCGGTATGCGTCGCGGAACAGCAGGTGGTCGAAACTGTCGAACGCGTCCTCGTCTTTCGGCAGCGTTCTGCCGACCAGTGACGGCTCCGGCAGGACGAACGGTGTGATCACGATGATAACCTCGCGCTTAAGCAGGTCCTTGCGCGTCGAACGGAACGCGTTGCCGACGATCGGGATGTCGCCAAGCAGTGGAACCTTGTCGACCTGCTCCGTCTCGTCTTTGCTGATCAGGCCGCCGATGATAAACGGCGTATTGTTGGCGATGCGCGTGTAGGTCTGCACACGGCGTGTGCTGATACGCGGGGCGCGCACCAACTCGTTGCCGGCCGAGTCGGTCACGACGAGGTCCTGTCCCGGCACCTGCGCGGACACGATCCCATCGATCTGCATCGAGACCATCTCGCCACGCGCATCGACGCGCGGGCGGGTGTTAAGCAGGATGCCCACGGGGATGTATTTGAAGTCGAATGTCAGCTTGTCGCCGCCGCGCACGCCCGAGGCGCTCGTCGCAACGGGGATCTCCTCGCCCACACGGATCGACGCCTGCCGGTTGTCCAACGCCAACACGCTCGGGCGGCTGAGCACCTCGGCCTTGCCCTCGCGGACGAGCGCCTGTACCTTGGCGCGGAACTCGCCGAAGATGTCGCGGAAACGCACGTCAACGGTCGGCACCTCGTCGTTGGTCGCTAAAAACGCGGGCAACCTGCCGACGCGCAGCGCGTCGAGCTTGCCGCCTGGCGATTCCAATTCCCACTCGACCCCGAGTTGTTTGAGCCCCGTTTCCGAGATTTCGAGCACCATCGCCTCGATCAGGATCTGCCGGGCCGGCAGGTCGATCGTCGTCGTGATGCGGTCCTTCAGCGCGCCGAGTTGCTCCGGGCGGGCCGGGTCGTACAGCACGACGAGCTTCATGATCGGTGCCGTGTGCGTGTGGTCGGGCAGTTCGGTCGCGACGCTCGGCGTCATCGTGATACCGAACGAGCCGGCCGTGGTTTTTGTACCGCCCACCAACGACGTGACGGCTGTCGACGGTAAGCCCATGATGATCGGGAGCTTTTTCGGGTCGGCCGGCTTGCTCGGCTCGATCAGTTGCATGCCCTTGATCGTGCTCGCCGCCGCGTTGAAGTCGATCACCTCGTAACCAAGCGTCTTGAGCACGGCCAGGGCGCGGTCGACCTCCGCATAACTGAGCGTGATCGTCTCGGCCCGCAGGTCGCCGATCGTCAGCGTGTCGTTGCGCGCGGTGTTGGCTTGCTGCGCGTCGGTCGCGGCCTTCTCCAACGCGGCCGTATCGGGATTGGCTTGCGCGCCGCCTTCGTCATCGACCTGACCGTACATCCACAGGTGGATCGGCTGACTGCGGAAAACGCGGAACCCGATCTGCAACACGCGCGTCGCCTCGCCCGGCCGACGCCGCACTAATGAGCGTGCGTGCAGGACGCCGTCGGGAATGGCCGGCAACGTCGCCGCGTCAGCCTCGCCCGCAAGCTCGTAGCCGTGCGTCGCCTGCAGTTTGGTCACGACAACGTCGATCAGGTCCTGCACCGCGATCGTGTTCACACCGGGCAACGCAACGAACTTGCCCGTCGGGCTTGTCGGCTTCGGCGCGGCAGGTGATTCGACGGCCGCCGTCTCGGGCGTTGGCGGCTGTTCAGCAGGTGCCGCGTCGTCGCCGATCGCCTGCGCAGAGACGCCCCACCCGACCGTCGCCGCCAACAGCACGGCCACCGCACGCCGCCACGGCCCCATGATCCCGCGCGACTCAGACGCGTCCCCCCTCTTTTCGGCGACGGGCAATCGGTACGGCGAGACATCCCGCAGCGCGTCGATCGGCAGGTCTTCAGGCCGACCCTGAAACACGACCCGTCCCTTCTCCAGGCAGATCACGTGGTTGGCGTGTCGCAACATCTCGGGCCGGTGAGTAATCATGAGCGTCGTCCTGTCACGCATGAAGTCCAGAATCTCGGGCACGATGCGGTCCTCGCTCGCGCCGTCCAGCGACGCGGTGGCCTCGTCAAGAATCAAGACGCGCGGCTGACTCAGCATCGCGCGCGTCAACGTGATCCGCTGCTTCTCACCCCGCGAAAGACTCAAACCCTGGTCGCCCACGACCGTGCTGTAGCCGTCCGGCAGGCTTAAAATGAAGTCGTGTGCGCCCGTTCTGCGCGCGACGAGCACGATCTCATCGATCGACGCGTCCGGCCGGGCGTAGCGCAAGTTTTCGAAGATCGTCGAGTTGAACAGGAAACACTCCTGAAACGCGACACCGATCGTCGAGCGCAGGTGCCGCACGTCGACCTCGCGCACGTCGACGCCGTCGACGAGCACGCGGCCTTCGGTCGGCTCCATGAAGCGCGGCAGCAGGTTGACCAGCGTGGTCTTGCCCGCGCCGCTCGGCCCGACGATCGCGCAGACCTGGCCCGGCTCGACCTCGAAGCTGACGTCGTGCAACACACGCACGCCGTCTTCATACGCGAAGCTCACGCCATCGAACTTCACCCGCCCGTCGAGTGTCGGCCAAAGTGTCGGGCCGAAGCTTGGGCGCTCGCCCTCCGTCGATTCGAGCACCTCAAACACGCGATCGACGCTCGCCGTCGTGCGTGTCAGCTTCGCAAAACCGCTGGTCAGTTCCAACACCGTCGGGTAGAGCATCCCGACGTAACCGAAGAAGGCGATAAACGTCCCCGGCGCCATCGGGTCATGCCGTTTCATGACCTGAAATGCGCCGAAACACAGCAAGCCAATCGTGCCCAGCCCGACCAGCAGATCGCCAACGACTTTTTGCGTGACGTGGAATACCTTGCTGCGGAGTTGACTTCGCCGCGAGGCGTCGATCGCATCGGTAAATGCGTCGTTCTCGCGCTGCTCCGCCGTGCAAGCCTTGACGACCTCCACGCCGAGGAATTTTTCGATCAGGTTGCCCTGCACAACGGCCAGGTGTTCCTGCGCCACCCCGCTGGCCGACTTGATCGGTCGCTTGAAGCGGGCGAAGGCGATCAGGTGCAGCGGAAGGACGATCGTGCTCACCAGCGCGAGCTTCCAGTTCACCGCGTAGATGATCGCCACGATGCAGATAAACCGAAACGACGCCTGCAACAGCGTCGGCAGGTCGTCCTGGATGAATGACTGGACGACAAAACTGTCGTTCATCACGCGGCTGGAGAGCTTGCCCGGCTGATTCTGCTTGTAAAACCGCAGGCTCATCTGCTGCAATCGCTCGAACAGACGGTTGCGCAACCGAAACGAAACCCCCTCGCCGATGCTTACGGCCGTGTACTTGCTGCCGAAATAAAGCAGGTTGCGCAAGAGGTAAACGGCGAGGATGCCCCCGAGGATGAGCCAGAGCAGCGGCCACCGCTGGTTCGGGAACACGTCGTTCAGCAACAGCGCGATCGACGCGGGAACTGCCATGTTGACGACGGCTAACCCGATGAGCATTAACCCCACGACCGTTAGTCGCCAACCGTGCGGCCGAAGCAACGTCGCCAGCCTACGCAACGACCCGTGGTCGTCCGTCGTGCCGGGCTGTCGCGTCGTTGGCCGCATCGCGAGCCTCGCAGAGCTGTTCGACCTGCGCGCAGACGCTGCGCGCAATGACCGCCGAACGGTTTGGCTTGGGGATATCGGCGTATGGACAACCGATGCACCACCCAGCGGCCGATAAGCCAGCAACATGTGTTATCGGATCGGCTCAGCCGCAGATGAACAAGCCGCGAGAAATCTGAACCCAATCACGAAGGCTCACGCGCACCCGACTTGATCTCTTTCAATGAACTGCCCTGATTATCGGCCCAGGTCACGCGGACTTCCGTATCCGCGAGGTCGAACCGATCCCGCACACGCCTCGCGATCTCGTCGGCGACCTGCTCGTTCGGCGTGACCGCGTAGACCGTTGGCCCCCACGAGCTTTGGCCGACCCCGCGCACACCTGACTCGCGGATGCAGCCGACGATGCGCTCGAGCATCGGGTCGGCGTAAACGCCTCCCTGCGCTGCCGCAAAGCACTGGCCGACGACCTGCTGCATTTCGTACAGCGCGTCGCCGAACGTATCCAGGTCGCGCTCGATCACGGCCGGCAGCAGGCCGAGTAGCGTCAACTCGCACAAACGACCCGTCACCGAATCGGGCGTCGGCGTCATCGTGCTGAATGCGTGCGTCTCGCGTTGACCAGCCAACCCGGCCAGCCGTTCGGGAGTCACCACGACGATCGGCCAATCATCCGGAAACGATTGCTGCACGACCATCGGCGAAACACCGTCACTGTCGCGCTTGCCGCCTTCGACGATCAGCCCGCCATGAAAGAAACCGTGCAGCCCAATGGCTGAGCGTCTGCCCCGACCGACTAGCCGGGCAAGTTCAGCCGGCCCCAATTCGTCGCGCCCGATCAGCGCCGCCAGCCCACGCGCCACGGCCATCGCCAACTGCGTGCCTGTGCCAAGCCCGGTGTGGGGCCGCGGCGCACGTCGTACGCTGATGCGCGCACCGGAAATCGCGCGCCCGATACTCCGCTGCTGCGCGCGCTCGGCAAATCGTTTGGCAAATGCGACCGCGCGGTCGGTCATCGGCCCAGACGCGTCGAACCCGTCGTCGGCACGCTCGACCCGAACCACGAGGTCCGGTTCGCGGACCATCAACCCGACGCCGCCGAACTGCCGCGAGCGCATCGCGCCCAGCGCGAGCAACCCGAAATGCAGCCGACTTGGAGTCCGAATTTCGATCATGACGTCTCTTGTGCCGCCCGTTTCCGCTCGACAAACTGTCGCAATTCGTTCATCGCCTGCCTTTCGCGCGCCGACCCCGTCTTTTCAATCGGCACGTCCAGCCGGTCATATTCCGCAAGCACGGATGCCGTACCGGTCAGGTGAATCCGCGTCGCGAGGATCGCCGCTTCAACCACCGCATGCATCGCACGGTTCAAGCCGAAGAAGGGTCGCAATGTGCCGCGTGCAACCGCGTGGGCCACAATGGTCGTGCGTTCATCGCGATCGTCCAACTCGACGACACGCAACTCATAGTAACGGCAGGCGCCGGACAACACCAATCCGTCGACGTGCTCGGCCTTCCGAATCGGCAAATCATCGTCGGGCTCCACTCGGCCGACCGCCGCGCGGGCCAACAACAGCACGTCGTCCGTGACGTGAAATACACCCTGACCCGTCGACTTCAGGTTGTGATAGGTCGTCGAGGTTTTGAACGGACGAAAGATGAACCGGTCCATCGCGTCCGTCACGATCGGACCCATCGGCGCGATGTTGATACGCGACTCGATCGGCGAATCAGTCGGCTCGGACGCGACTGTCGTCATCACACCTTCGAGGATGCGCGTGTTGTCGTCGCGTGATTGGGTCATGATGATTGGAACCACAGATGGACACAGATGGACACAGATGGGTTGAAGACCGGGCGAGTCAGTCACGATTACTTCATTGTTGCGCGATCACACCAACGCCAACCTGTCAAAACAATTCGCTCCAGTTCTGGCCTCCTGCAATCATGGCTTCCTGCTCAACAATCTGTGCATACTAAATCTCTGCCCATCCGTGTTCATCTGTTTTCCTCTGTCGATTCACTCCGCCGTTCACGCCCGTGATGGCTCACCTCGTCGCGCGTTAACATACCCCATCGCAACGGCTCGTCCTGTACGTAATTCTTGCCCAAAGTCATCGCTGTTACGGCCTTGGCCATTTCGTAGCCCAGGTAAAACGCGTGCGACGCGTCGTCGATGCCTAGTTCTTTGAACAGCTCAAACGGGTCTTCGCCCTCGACGTAAACGCCGTTGCGCATCGCGTGGATCGCGTCCTTGGCGACGAACAATCTGACATTGCGATCGGTCAGCTCGGCGGCGAGTTTGTTCAACTCGTCACGCGTCGGTTCGCGGAGTTTCGGGTCGCGCAACATGACCAGTCGATCGTCGATGTGTTTCGGCGGCGAGCCATGCTTCAACGCATGATGTACGACGCGCCGGGCCAGGTCGATCTCACGCACACTCGACCGCGCCCAGTTGATGACCTGTGTCGTCAAGACGCTTCGAATGTTCAGTTCCTGACAGCAACCGATCAACATCATGTTCACGCCGGCTGAATCGACCTCCGTCATCTCCGACAGGTTACCGACACCCATCATCATCTGGGCGTTTGGCCAACGACGGCGAGCTTCGACGTACCGCGTGACCGACTTGGCGAAGCCGAACCCGACCGGCTCGAGGATCGGGTCGATGCGGAACTTGACACCGGCCTTGTCGAGTTGCTCGACCGTGGCGTCCAAACTGGGCAGATCGTCGGGCGTGTCGGGGATCGCGACGACTTCAACGCCCCACTCGCTCGCGCGCTCGCGGTTGCCACTGTTGACGCTCAACACCAGTGCGGCGCCGGCCTGAACCGCGGCCGCGACCTCGTCCGGATGGAAGCTGTCGACACTGACCCGCGCACCGATGTCGCGCAGGGCGCGCACCGTGTCGCCAACGTCCGCCCACATCGATCGATCTGCGCTGCTTCCGATTCCGGGGGTCGGGTCGCAGCCGACGTCGATCACGTCGGCCCCGTCGCGTAGCAACGCCTCTGCCTCGCTGACGATCTCTCCACGGCTCAGCCGCGGGCATTCGTTGATCTCAGCCACGATCTCGATGTCGTAAGCGCCAAACCCTTCGTCAATCCCACGCCGCGCCCGACTCAAGTAGTCCGGCAGATCGTGTACATTGACCGGTCCGCGCTCGAACGACACGCCGAACTGCGACGCCAGCGCGTCGACTTCGCCGCGGCAGTATCCCGGTAGCATGACGCGACCGATCGACTCGCGCGGCAGGTCGGGCAGGGTGAGTTTGCGACCGACCCACTCGGTCGTCATCAGCGCCGCGACCTGGATGTTCAGCGTGACCACGTGCGGGGCGTATCGCCCCGATGCGCGCAACTCCTTCGCCACGCGCCGCGTCGCCGGCTCAGCCAGCGTGCCCGTGACCAGCACTATGACTTCGCAGGTCTTGGATTCCTGATCCTTGATTGCCCTGTTCCTTGTTGCGTCGATCTCAATGCCAAGCGTACCCCGTGGCATGACCGAACGCGAAACGCGCTTAGCGCCTCACCGCGTCCACTTCTTCTTCATGCCCGCTTCAAAGCCATCAAGGGGCGAGTCGTCGCCGGGCAGCCAGGTCAGGTGGTCTTCGATCAGGCGGGCCAGAACTAAGTCGTTGTCCGTGATGCCGTCGGCTGAGTGTGTCTGGAGTTTGACTGTCACTTCGGCATACGAAACCGACAGATCGGGGTGGTGGCAGGCCGCCTCGGCGATGTGGCCGATCGCGTTGACGGCCATCAACGTGTAAGGCCAACCGATCGTCTTGTACTTGCGACGGATCCAGCCGTCGCGGTATTCCCAGTTGGGCAGTTCGTCGGCGAGTTTCTGCGCGACCTGGTCGTCGTCGTACGTTTCGTTGGTTTTCTTGGCCATGACGGTCGCCTTTGTATGTTCAGACACGGGGCGCCGCCATGTCGATTGGGCGGCTCACGTCATCGTACGCGATACAGGTTGACCACGGATCACACGGATTGCACGGATGCGAAAAGTCTCGAAAGTCGAGTTCCAATTGTCGAATGAATCGCGAATTCCGTATGACACAATGAACCTCAGCCTTGGGCAAACGCTCGTTAGCAATCGTGCTTAGTCCATCGGTATTGTTTCGACATTTGAAGTTCGACATTCGTCATTGTGACACCCTCTCGATCTGCGCGATCCGCGTCATCCGCGGTCGCTTCCGCCCGGTCAGGCTCCCGCCCCCTGTCGTAATGATCGCGTAGAATCGCCGCGACATGGAGATCAGCGGCACGATTATCGAAGACACGTTCGCCGAGGCGTTCCGCATGTGGGCGTGTCGGCTGATCGTCACGGCGATCGACGAACACTGGATCAGCTTCGCGGCGCAACAGGTGACGGGCTACGGCACGAGCGTCATCGGCTGTGACGCCGAGGCGGGCATCGAGGCGGCGCTTGATACCAGCGATACGCCGGACGGTCGTCCGGGTGTTGCGCTGATGTTCTTTGCGTTTAACGCCAAGGCGCTGTCCAAGGCGATGTCGAACCGCGTGGGCCAGTGTCTGATGACCTGCCCGACGACGGCTGTGTACGACGGGCTGCCCGAATTCGGGCGTGAGTCGGACGACAAGAACGCGACGCGCATCGACTTGGGCAAGTCGCTGCGCTACTTCGGCGACGGCCATCAGAAGAGCAAGCTGCTCGACCAACGACATTGGCGCATCCCGGTGATGGATGGCGAATTCACCGTCGTTGAAGACATCGGCGCGGCCAAGGCGATCGGTGGCGGGAATTTTCTCGTCTGCGGCGTCGATCAACGGGCGACACTCGACGCGGCGACGCGCGCTGTCGATGCGATTGCGTCAATGCCGGACGTTATTACGCCCTTTCCGGGGGGCGTCGTGCGCAGCGGGTCGAAAGTCGGCTCGCGATACAAAGCGCTGTTCGCGTCGACCAACGACGCGTACTGCCCGACGCTACGCGGGCGGGTCGAGACCGCGCTGCGCGAGGGCGTCGGTTGCGTGTACGAGGTCGTGATCAACGGCCTGTCCGAGTCGGCGATCGAACGTGCGACGCGCGCGGGCGTCGAGGCCGCGTGCGGCGACGGCGTGATCGCCATCAGCGCGGGCAACTACGGGGGGACGCTGGGCAAGTTCAAGTTCAACTTACTGCCGATTCTCGCGGGCTCGGATTTAACCGGTACTTCCCACAAGACGAGCGGAGGAGGTGCATGAGTACGCTCACCCTCACATGGAAGTATGACGCGCCGCCGACGCGCGACGGGTCGTTTATTCGACCCGATCGATTCAGCAGACTCAGCGTCGAGCAGGTCAAGCAATGGCCCGTGCGTGTCGGGCGGACTGACACGACACTCGACGCGCTGTGCGACGTGTCGGGCGAGCCGAGTGACTGCGTTGTCCTGCGTGATGCGCCGCCGCTGGACCGACTCGGCGCGCAGATGACAGGCGGCGAGCTGCGCGTTGAAGGCGATGCGGGGCACGACCTGGGCGCGTCGATGTCGGGGGGTGTGATCCGCGTCGCGGGCAACGCGGGTGACCGCGTCGGCGGGCCGGACGTTTCACAGCCGCGCGGGATGACCGGCGGGACGATCGCCATCGAGGGCAACGCGGGCGACCACGTTGGCTTGCGTATGCGGCGCGGGCTGATCATGGTCGGTGGGCAGTGCGGCGCAAGCCCGGGGTACCGCATGTTGGCGGGCAGTCTTGTCATCGGTCGCGGCCCGGTTGATCACGCGGGACTCGAGATGCGCCGCGGCACGATCATTTGTCTGTACGACGACAACCCGGCAGTAACTGGCCCTAACTTTTCAGAAGCGACGCGCGACCAGCCGATCGCCGTGTCGGCGATGCCCGCCGTTGCCATGCTCGTGCGACGCGCGGCCTCACTCCTGAACCGCAAAGCATCGAACGACGCAGTCGACCTATCGTCCGCACGTCTGCGACTCTGGCACGGAGATCGATTCGAGTTGAACCGCGGCGAGATCATCCAATGTCTGTCCTGAGTCTAAACGACCGCGCGCTGGCCGCGGCTGATGAGTTGGTCCAGCAGGCAGGCGACTTTGGCGTCGAACCGAAGTTGGTCGGCTCGACGCGCGTGATCGACGCGGGCGTCAAGACGTTGGGCACGATCGACGCCGGCGTGATGCTGGCCCGTGTCTGCCAAGCCGACCTGGCGACGGTAAAAGTCGTGCCCGTGCAAGTCGGTGACGTGCAACTTCCGGGGATTGCCGTCAACGCGCGTTTCCCCGTCGCCGCGTGCATGGCCAGCCAGTACGCCGGCTGGCAGATCAAGGGCGAGAAATTTTTCGCCATGGGCTCCGGCCCGATGCGCGCCGCGTACGGCAAAGAGAAGCTATACGACGACATCGGTTTCCGCGAACGCCCGACCTGCGCGGTCGGCGTGCTCGAGTCGGCCAAGCTGCCGACCGTCGAGGTCGTGCAGGACATCGCGCTCAAGTGCAACGTCCCGCCACGGATGGTCACGCTGCTGGTCGCGCCGACAGCGAGCCTGGCCGGCGGCGTGCAGGTCGTCGCGCGGAGTGTCGAGACGGCCTTGCACAAGCTGCACGAACTCGGCTTCGACCTCAAGCGGGTCGTGGCCGGCTACGGCACGGCTCCGCTGCCGCCCGTCGCGGCCGACGACATAGCGGCGATCGGCCGAACGAATGACGCCGTGCTTTACGGCGGACGCGTAACGCTGGTCGTGACCGGTGACGACGAGTCGATCACGGACGTCGGTCAGCGGCTGCCTTCCAGCGCTTCGCCCGACTATGGCGAACCGTTCGCAAAAGTGTTCGAACGGCACGGCGGCGACTTCTACAAGATCGACCCGATGCTGTTCAGCCCGGCGACCGTCGTGATACAAAACATGGAGACCGGCCGGGCGCAGGTGTTCGGCAAAGTTGACAATGAGGTGTTGCGCGCGTCGTTTTTCGGTTGAGCGTCTGTCAGGTCACAAGTACTGCTCACCGCGGAAACGCTCGGTCGTCCAGACTTCCGTGTCCCAGAACTCCTTAACGACCATCTTCCCTTCATTATCGCAGGTGATCGCCCAGTGATACTGACGCTCGGGGGCGCTGTAGATGTCTGTGCCGATGCGGACACACCGCCCCACCACGTTCGAACGCTCCCACGCGTCCCAATACCGCTCGGCGTTTTCCAGCGACGGCGTCGGAAGCGATTCATCGAACAGCGCGTTGAACGTGTCGATGAAACGGACAGCCCTCTGCGTCAGCTCGTCGTCAACCCGCCATATGTACTGCGGCTCCTCGTCTTCGGGCGGGCAGCCCAGCGCGATAGCGGCGTAAAGCACGACCGACTCGCGCAACGCGCACAGCACCACGGCGTCCTTTGACAACGCCGCCAAAGCGACAAGCGAATACTCCGTTGTTTTCAGCACGAGTTGAAAAGCGGCCTGCGTCAGTCGGTCGACCGACCAATCGTCCGGCGGACATTGATCCAACGCCGTAAACAACACATCGTGACCACCGCCGAACAGGAATTCTCCACCCATTGCCTCACCAAACAGCGGCGACTCCGCAACCTGCTTCAGTCGCTTGAGTGCGTCGAGCGATGCGACCTCGGCCTCGCGTTCCTTGGGCACTTGCTGCAACGCCCGCATGAGGCGGAAATACTCCGTCAGCAACTCGTCTTCCGTGTAGTACCCCTCGATCGGTACGTCGGCGGGCGGCACGGATAGGGCGTCGGCGGTCTCCCGCGCGCAACGGAGCAGTTCGTCCCGCTCGTGACGCTTCATCGCCTCGCGGTACAGCTCATCCAGGCCGAGCAGGAACACGCGATTGGTAATGACCCGTTCCTCGGCAATCATAATGGATTACCTCGTGTTGCTTGACGTCGACTTGTTCACTGACGTGTCGGAAGGCGGCCCTGCGGGCACGCCGCTAAACGGCGCTTCATAGCGCGTCATGTTGTCGACACCTCAATACGCACGCACCACCCCCACCACGATGCCCTGCACCGTGCAGTCTTCGACGATGATCGGCTCGTAGTTGTCATTGGCCGGCTGGAGCCGCACGCGGCCGCGTTCTTTGTAGAACTTTTTGAGCGTCGCCTCGCCGTCGTCGAGCAGGGCGACAACGGTCTGCCCGTTGCGGGCTGTGGCTTTGCGTTCGACGATAACGAAGTCGCCGTCGCGGATGTGTTCGTCGATCATCGAATCGCCCTTGACCTTCAACACGAACACGTCGCCCGTACCGCGTCGCCGCGGCGGGGTGAACATGTTTTCCAGGTCGAGGAACTCGCGGTCCTCGATCGCCTCGATCGGGTGGCCGGCCGCGATCGTGCCGACCAGCGGGAGCTTCGTGCCCGCCTCCTCATGGGGCAGCGAGACGCCGGAGCTAAGCTGTAAAGAGCGAGCCTTGTTGGGGTCGCGTTCGAGCGCGCCTTTTTTGATCAGCGCCTCGACGTGTTCGAACACGGTGACCTTGCTGACGCCGAGTTCGTCGGCCAACTCCTGCATCGTCGGCGAATAGCCGTACGCGAGACGGTGGTCGCGGATCAGCGTCAGGATACGCATCTGCTTCGGCGTCAGGTTCATCGGCGGCATGTCGTGTGTCCTCGTAGGGGACGGAGGGGACGGGTGAGTCAGTCGATGCGCAAATCGAATCGGGCGAGACGGAAAGGCGATTGGTGTGTGCAGAGTTGACTTGGCCCGTCGGCGTTTGAGCGTCACGTTCCTTGTCAGCCGACTGAGCCGTGGCTTCGAGCATCGCGGCGTAGACGCGCATCGCCTGCGCAACGAGGTGCGGCTGATTCACCGTCGCCAACTCAGGGTCGGGCGTCAACGGCAACGCAACCACCGACCCGCGTCGGCGCTTCCCGATTGGCCGCGGCGTCGGCCGGTCGTAAACCCCCGCGCTTTCGCCCGCGTCGTGCTCGTAGCAGTCGTCACGCGGCACATCGCGCATCGCCGAACGCGACCGCTCATTATCAGACTCGCCGTCACCGCCGCGGCCGAACCCTCCGTGATAACCCGCGAACGAGCCGGCCGTGTCTGTATCGCTGCTCGTTCCGGCGGCCGACAGCGGTTGCCGTTCAAGCTGCGCCCCACGCGCCACGTAGCTAGTCACGTAGTCGCCGCCGGGTCCGACTTTGAGCATGGGAATGGTCATGGCCTGGTCGCCTTGGTTGAGTCGCGTGCCGACGTGGCCCCCACATGTAGCGGCCATCTTGCGTCAGCCCGCGTCTTGGCTTCGACACATTCTCGATCGCGGCTCAAAAGATTCACGCACATCTTGTTCGGTGTAGGTTAGGCCGAATGAACCCCGAACGTCAAGTCAGGCGACAACTGTCTTGTTGAGCGACGCTTATGACGGATTGCTGCCTCAAGCGTGTTGACAACCGCCCCGCGTTATCGGTCGGGGGCGATAACTCCTGCGAGTGCAACGTGGCGGCGACAGTTGGCAACGCGCTGTGTGTCAATGTGCGGCAATAGGTGTCAATTGGTGACAATGAAGCGGGATTTCCAGGGATTCGGCGGGAATCCAAGGGATTCAAAGGCTTACGTCTCAAGACCAAAAGTCCCAAACTGCCAGAACGGCCGGAAACCGAAAGTCCCAAACGTCATCGAGAAATGGGTGCACCTTGACCAACGAACGGCCCGTACCGCGCTCCAAGGCCGATCGAAGGTCGGCGCTCGGCGCAACCTCGGCGCGGCTTGTGGGCCTATGACGGCGGTTCGTTGAAAACTGGATGGACTTCTACGAAGAAGTGCAAGTGATACGAGACCGCGCGCTCTTAGGCTGCACGCGGCCCACAAGTCTCGACGTGGCGTTCGGCGAGCCGGATCAGGTAGCGACCCTGATCACCGAACAGAAGCGGCAGTGCCCAGCGAATCATCGATGGTTCGATCGTCTGATCGGCATAGCGCTGGCGGACAAGTTGTACGACGCGTCGGGCCGTTCTCAGGCAGCCATGACCAGGCAGACACGCGATGCCCCAGACCAACTCGAAGGCGTCGCGGTCGAAGCACACCGCCGCCCTATCGAACATGGCCTTCACTTCTTCCCGACTGAACAGCGGCCGATGGGCCGCACGGCCTCGCGCCGGGTTGGGTGACTCGGCGTTGTAGATATGCTCCATCGCATTAAACCGCAGGCACCTCGACGATAGTTGGCCACACGCGTTTGCCTGGTCGCTGATCCGGTCGATGATCTCATGTGTGCCGGCCATGACGATGGCGATCTCGGCCTGATCGTGGATCGACCGGATCAACGGGAAGCACTTGCGCTTGAGCAGGTGCGCTTCGTCTAGTAGCAACGGACGGTTCGTTCCGACCAGCCGTTCGACGATTCCCCGCATCCCCTTGGCCATGGAGTTGAACGGGCGATGGTTGCCAACCGCCCGCGACACCGACTTCAGGAACTGAATCTGCGTCAATGTCTCGTCGCAATACAGGTACGCCCCGCCCATGCGTTCAGCCAGAACCTCTAACACCATCGTCTTGCCGCAGCCTGACGGCACGACCAACGCGGCCATCGCCGTCGTGGCGTGCGCTGTCATGGCGATGGCCCGCATCTGTTCGGCCAGATTCGTCGGAACGTAGTCCATCGGCATGGACGCCCGGCGTTGACGTGCGTCCCGCTCCATCCAGTCATTGAGCTTGCGGACGACGGCCTCGGCCTCGGAGCTGTCCGCCTGCTTCGTCCGCATGCGGTTGATCGTGCCCTTCTCAAGACCGATCTGACTTTCCACCGCCGCATCGAAGATGCCGTTCTCCCGCGCGTACTTGACGTAGTCGCCCCTGACTTCGCCGACCTGCTCTTCCGTTAGCGGCCGCCCCTCGGGCAGTGGACGCGCCTGGATGAGGATGCGTGTGTCGCTGCTCAGGCCGTCGATGGGTCGTTCCTCAGTGCTCATGATGGTGAGTCCTGTGCCATGTCGCGCCAGCCGGGTGGTTCGTTGTCGGATTCGTGTGTGGCTTGAGAGCGGAATGGCAGGTCCAGCAGGTTCGGAGGATCGTCAACGGGACTCTGCGTGTCGTCCGTCAACTGCGGCGTGCCTTGGAGGTCGAACGCCGGGACGTCAACGTGACTGTCGCCGGCCTCCTCAGCCCCTGCCGTCCGCATCTTCTCTTCCTTTCGAATCGCTTTCGTCTGGCCATCGAGCGGCGTTTGAACGAGCTTCAAAGGAGCATCGCGTGTCGGCTGAGGGGATACGTCTTCTGCGGCCTTCAACGCGGCCAATTCGGCCGTGGACAGGATCTCGGCTATCCCACTTCGGTGTATGGTCTGGTGGGCCTTATGCAAGTTGGCCTTCTGTTTCTGCGCTTTGGCCAGGTGTTCACGACCGAACTTCGTGTCGGCTGCCAGGCCCCTTGTGTTCTGCATCGCCTCACAGACGAATTGCCCCTCCGTGGTGTACACACGTACCGACGACAGGTCATCCGGGTCGTAGCTCACGAGCACTTTCTGGCGCTTCGCCTTACTGGCGGCCTTGAAGCGGGACAACTGCGATGACGTCGCCCCATATTGGATCGCCCGACCCAATGGCGCGATGGAGACGCCGTTGCGTGTGACGCTGACCGGCTGGTGCCAGTGCATCAGCAGCAGGTCGAGTGCGGCGGGGTCGTACTTGCGGACGCGTTTCACACCGTCAGCGAAGGCCTGATTGGGACTCAAGCCTGCCATGTCCTGCTTGGCGTGATTGGAGTCGGCGTTGTAGCCCTTTACGAAGTCGCCTAGGCGGTCGCGGACATGGTCAAATGTGGGGACGTTGCGTCGGTCCTTCAGCACGCGCCTTAGCTGTTCCGGCCGGTGTTCCGGCGACCGGCCCGCATAGCTGGCAAACGTCTTGTCGAACTGGTCATGCAGCGTGCCGAACCACCGTTCCAGCCGGCCCTTGGCCTTGGCGTTGCGTGGCAGCGCAAAGTGCACGCCGATCTTCAACCAGCCGTAGATTCCCCGGAAGGTGTCTTCCGGCACATAGCCCCGATCCAGCGCCCGCTGACGGCGCTGTTGCTTGGTCTGGCCGTGGAAAACCCACGCGTCGTAATCCCGCCCGTTGTCGATGTAGACCGCGTCAGGGCCGCCGGCGTTGGTCTTGTCCAGCATGGCCGACCGTAATGCGCAGTTGATCGTATGGCTGTTGGGGGAGGTACTGAGCATCCAGCCGACGATCTTGCGTGTCCGCCAATCCATCCACACGGTGAGCCACGGTCGGATCAACTGATCCCGATACCGACACCAGAGGTCGAGCTGACAGTGATCACCGATCCACACGGCGCCGGCCGGCCAGGCGTCGGGGGCCATCTGGACATACGGCGCGAATCGGTCGCGGTAGGTCTTCGGCGATCGGTAACGCGCGGCCACTTCCGGCGGAATCCACTTGTCCAGAGACCGGCGCACGGCCGAGTAGCTGGTCCACACCCAACCTTCCTTCGTGGCTTCATCCCGTGTGCGCTCCCAGCACGACTTGATCGTCGGCTGGCGTTCGTCCAGGTAGCACTGACGAAAGAAGTCGATCGCATTCCGATCAGCCCGACCCCGTGTGTTGCCGCCGCGCTTGTGGACGAACTTCAGGATGTCGGCGGGCGTTCGATACTTCTTGTGCCAACGGCGTAAGGAACTCTCGCCGACCTGCAGGTCGGGGTACTCCTTGCGGAGTTGAGCCACCAGTATGGGGAGCCAGTCCTGTTGATTCGCTTCCCATGTCTCCCGCGCTACCCGGTACTGCATCACGCACTGAATGCGTCGGTAGGCGTCTTCCACCTTGGACTGCGGGTAACGCTGGAGTTCCTCGATCGGGACGACGCTACTTTCAGCATCAAACTCCAGGCGGGGATCGAATCGACGGTCGATGAACCAGCCGGGTTGGCCGGTGTTGTTCAGCTTGCCGAAGCGGGCGAGACCGGCGGTGACGAGCTGTTCTCGGCAGCGGCGGGCGAGGTGGTCGCGGTGGTAGCCGAGAATATGGGCGGCATCTGCAACGCTGACCGAGTTGAGGACCTCGATGCCTTGGTCGTAAGACAAGTGCCGGATTGTGATCGACTTTTCCAAGGACATCCAGCTAACAACCAAGTACGGAAGACGTAGACCAACGAAGATCGCCCATAAACTATGATTGATTATACAATCAATTATAGTTGATATCAAGCCGCCTGTACCTAACTTCTGGTCAAATCAAGCTGAATCAGTGGCCTCTTGCGGAATAACATCCGAAGTGGCAAAGCGTTCCGCAAAACTCCATGCCAAGCTCCGGCGAATCTGTCGCGGAACAAGCCATGTAGATATCGCGAGAATTGCTCAGGTGTCCGCCCAACAGGTAGGGGCCTATCTCCGCGAGCACGAGCCGGCCACTCCTGGCCCGGCCCCTCTGCTAGCTATCGCTCGTCACTTCGGTGTACCAATAGAGTGGTTAATCGACGACAGCACGAACAACAAGATCCCGATAACGGCCGCAGCCCATTTAGATGATCGCACCCTCCTGGATGAGGTCGCCCGGCGCAAAGAGATTGAAACAATCACGCTTGAAACTGCGCTACGCCGACTAGAGGAGATCGACTGGTCCGGCTTCGCGGCGCAGCTCTCTCAGTTCGACTCAGGTCAGTCGTTAACAGATGAATTGCATTCGGCGATCATGATCGCCGGAGAGTTGGAGAACATTCACAACCGGCTGCCATTCCTATTTGGGAGTGCAGGCGATCTACGTCAGTATGTTCTCCGGTGCAGGGCTATCATCGAGGCGATAGTGACTTCACCCAACACTATGCATCTCTTTGCAAACGCATTGAACTCTGATGATGTATCGTCGACAGAAGACTCGAGTCTTCGTGGACTATCAAACTTCATAGATCTAATAGAATCTGCGCGACTCTAGCAGGCCGCTAAAAAGCTCGAAAGGGCCTTGCTGGATCACTTGCGAGTCATCTGTCAAGCCATGATAAAGTAGCAATCGACGTTTTGCCAAGCGAAACCGGAACGTGAATTCGCGAGTTTTGGCGTCATCGTGGGTCTTTTAGCGGCCTGCTAGGCTGTGCTACAGGTCAAGTGCTCAGCAGAGGGTGGCGAGGCAGCTATCGATCAAACGGTGTGCTGACAACTCCTACGGAGAGGGCGGGATTCGATCAGCCCCGCATCGCTAACCTGCTGAAAAGGATGTACTTGACAAGCAAACTATGCGACGACAACGACTTGGACAATCTCGAATCTTTCCTGTCCTCCCACCACTTCTTACTCGCGACGTCCGTTGAGGGCGCTTTGAGGGCGCGCAATTGCCGATCAACCTGGACTTCTAGGTTTCGCTGGGTCAGCAGACACTTGCCAGCACTCTCTCCATTGGCGCACGGACTTCGGCATCGTATTGTCGAACGGACACTACACTCAATTCTGCGATCTTCGGGTGGTGAGTTGGCTTGAAAAGCGCGGCCCGAGGGCCTTTGAGACTTTATAAGGCAAGGACTTAGGCGCCTCGCTTCAGCTTCGTCATCCTACGCATACTCTTTGCCGTTTCTAGCACTTCATGGCGGTATGCAATCGGAGCGATCGGTAGTGCCTTGTCGTCGGAGTCGGAGGGAACTCGGTGATGAATTCATTGGCGATGCTTACCTGAACGGCGTCGCTATCTGAGCAGGTTGGCGACGGGATCACCGTTTGGCACTCACCCGCGGACCACCAACCACCCAGCTTGACGCATTATTGATAACGAATTATCATTATCAACATGAGGCGGCACGCTGACTATCGACAACTGATTCGGGACGTGCTGCGAGACGCCGCCGGCCCATTGACCGCAGACGACCTGCGAACGGCGCTGGTTGAAACGGGAATAGGCATCGCGACCGTGTATCGCCACCTGAAGGCGGGACTGCATGATGGTGACTTCGTAAGTGTGGAATTGCCCGATGGCCCCTTGCGCTTCGAATCAGCTAGTCGACCCCACCATCACTATTTCGCATGTACCCGGTGTGAAAAAGTGTTTGACGTGGAAGGCGACCTTGACGGGATTGAACGTCTTGTCCCGACTGGTTTTGAACTCAACGACCACGAGGTCATTCTGTCCGGTCTATGTCGGGATTGCGTCAGCTCATACGAGAGGGAGTGTTGACCTTGCCGACGTACGACTACCACTGTCCAGCAAACGACCGCGTCGTGACCGTCTTCCACGCCATGAGCCAGCGGTTAGCGACATGGGGTGAGTTGTGCGACTTGGCGTCGCTGGATGTCGGGCTGACACCACGCGAATCCCCGGTTCAGAAGCAGATCGGTGCAGGAATGGTCATGACGCGCAGGCCCGATCAATTGTTGGGTTTTGGGGCGGGATGCTGCGGCACGAATGGGTGCGGCGACTGAGCTGACGGAGGCTTACCCCATACGAATCTATGAATTTCAACAACCGTGAACAAACGTCCGCCCGTCAACGTGCTGTCCAGCTTCCTCGCGGGACGGTAGACACATGAGACCTGGGATCATGAACGACAATCAGACAATTGACCAAAGCGGCAGCTGCTGTAGCGACAGCACAATGCAAGCGGGATTCGGGGAAGCACCGCGTGACGCGCGGACGCAACTTGATCCGCAGTTGATCGTCGTCATGATCGGCTCGGTGGTCTTGGTGTGCGCTCTTTTGGCCTACCTGTTGTTCGCCACCCCCGAGCACGCCGGGATGTTGTCGATGTTCGCGGCGATCCTTCTGGGCGCTCCGATTGTCTACAACGCGGCCATCGACTTGCTGCAGCGTGGCAAGGGGAGCGGCAGCTCACATATGGAAGAACTGGTGGCGCTGGCGGTCCTGGCCTCGTTTGCGTCCGGTCAGTATGTCGAAGCCGCCTCGGTCGCGTTCTTCATGGTGTTGGCGTCATTCATCGAAGATCGCACAGCGGTTGGCGCGCGGCAGACGATCGAATCGCTCGTCCGGATCACGCCGACCAAGGCCAGACGCGTCGTAGATGACCAAGAGACAGAAGTAGCGGCGACCGATCTCCTGCCTGGGGACACGGTGCTGGTCGGCCCGGGTGACAACGTGCCCTGTGACGGTGTAATACTTTCCGGCACGAGCGCTTTAGATGAGAGGAGCATCACCGGCGAGTCGATCCCCGTGGACAAGGGGAACGGCGACAGCGTTTTTGCCGGGAGCATCAATCAGACGGGCGCACTGCGCATCCGTGTCGAGAAGCCAATCGCGGATAGCACGCTGGGGCGCGTGCAGTCACTGATTCTCCAGGCCGCGTCCTCGAAAACACCGATCACTCAAATGCTCGAGAAATACGCGAGCCACTACACCCCGGTCGTGCTTTGCATTGCCGGGCTGATCTTGTTTATGACGCGTGATCTCGATCGGGCCATCAGCCTTCTTCTGATTGCCTGTCCGTGTGCAATTATCCTATCAGGTCCGACGGCTCTGGTGGCCGCCTTGAGCGCGGCTGCCCGCCTGGGCGTCTTGATCAAGAATGTCACAGACATCGAAGTCGCGCAGAAACTGACCGCCATCGTGTTCGACAAGACCGGGACATTGACCACCGGCGATCTCGCTGTGACAAGGCTGCACCCTGTCGAGGGCACGGACCCGGCCAACCTGTTGCGGTTGGCTGCGTCGCTAGAGCAACATTCCCGCCACCCGGTTGCGCGCGCCGTCGTGGCAATGGCGGAACGAGCCAAGCTCACGCCAAAGACCGTCGAGGACTTCGAAGAAGTGGCAGGTCGCGGTGTGCGCGGCACATGCATCGGCCGCGTAGTCCTGGCCGGCAGAGAAGCCTGGATCCGAGAGTGCGGTGTCTATGTCCCCGCAAACCTGCTTGATAGCGCGGGCAACATGAGCGTGCTCCTGATTGCCGAGGAAGGCCGATGCATCGGCTGGCTCGGATTGGCCGACCAGGCGCGCCAAGACGCGGGGACCATCCTCAGCGATTTGAAGGAGTTGGGGCTCCAACAGCGGATGATGGTGACCGGCGACCGCCGCGGCCCTGCTGAAGACATCGCCAAGTCACTCGATCTGACGGATGTGACCGCCGAGGCGCTACCGGGCGACAAACTCGACATTGTCCGACGGCTGAAGCAGCGCGGCCACACGGTCGCCGTCATCGGCGACGGCGTCAACGACGGCCCGGCGCTGGCGGCCGGCGACCTGTCCATTGCCATGGGCGCGGCCGGATCAGATGTGGCCATCAACGCCGCCTCCATCGCCCTGATGAACAGCCAACTCAACCGGCTGCCTTTTCTGGTTCGCCTCTCGCGTGCCACGACCCGCGTCATTCGACAGAACATCGTCTTCGTCATGTTCTATGTCATCGGAATGCTCGTCATGCTGAGTTTTGGCTACATCACACCGCTAGTTGCGGCAATCGCGCACGGCTTGAGCTCCATCGTTGTCGTCTTCAACTCGGCACGTCTGATCCGTCAGGGTGAAGACTTGCCCCTGCTTGAAGGTATGGAAAGGGATCATTCAGCCCAAGCCGCCAAGCGCACCCGGCGCAGACAACCGATGCCCGTTCAAGCTGCTGACCCTGCGATTGGACACGTTACGGGGTGAATGGACTCTCAAGAACGATATGAAAGGCCGCACTGTATGTACAACTCGAAGCTCCCCGTCACCGTGCTGTCCGGCTTCCTCGGAGCGGGCAAGACCACGCTGCTGAACCGCGTCCTGAACAACCGTCAGGGCTTGCGGGTGGCGGTCATTGTCAACGACATGTCCGAGGTGAACATCGACGCCTCGCTGGTCCGCGACGGCGGGGCGGCGTTGTCGCGCACCGAGGAAAAGATGGTCGAGATGAGC
>JANQSF010000078.1 GCA_028284155.1 Phycisphaeraceae bacterium | reverse complement strand
CATCTCGCTGTGCGTGACTGAGCCGGGCAACGTGCCCGGCCTACCTGACGGCTCTGACATCGGACATCCAACACCGCACATCGAACATCCAACAGCGGTATGTTTTCTGTGGCGCTATCCCTGACCGGGCAACCGGCCGATTGCTCAGCCCGCCGGCCGGCCGGTGGGTGTTACCCACCACCGTGTCCTGTCGTGCTCGGACTTTCCTCACCCCCGGAAGTGGGTCGCGGCGCGACGGCGTGACGCCGTCCGGGCTGACACAGCCCGGCTCGCTTGCACAATGCCGGTCACTGTCGCGCATCGACCCACTTCCGGGGGCGCGGTCGCCACATCCACGCCGCCGGTGCAATTGTAGCCCGGCCCTGATCTTGACTGTCCCACAGCCCCACCTACACTTGACGGACGACACGTCATGAAAAGCCCATAGTGTAACGGCAGCACCCGAGTTTTTGGTACTCGTAGTCCTGGTTCGAATCCAGGTGGGCTTGTTGGATTCATCTCTCCAACTTGGCCCGACTGCCACAACCTCTGCCGAGTTTCAGCCATCTTTTCCACCCGCTTGGCGACTGCCTGACCAGTTGCTAACGTAGCGACGCCGTCACGATTTAGCCACGTCACCCGTCGCCGATCGCGTCATGAGCCAGGGTTCCCCACCGCCGACTGCCGCCGCGCCGCGGGCCATTATTCTCGCCGCCGGCAAGGGCACGCGCATGTCGAGCGGGCAGGACGAGTCGGCCGTCCGACCCAAGGTCGTCTACCCCGTCGCCGATCGGCCGATGATCTGCTGGGTTGTCGACGCCTGCCGGGCCGCGGGCGTCGAGCAGGTCGTCGTCGTCGTGGGATTCAAGCAGGAACAAGTCAAGGACGCGCTGGCTGACTTCGACGGCGTCACATACGTCACGCAGGACGAGCAACTGGGCACGGGTCACGCCACCGCAATGGGCCGGCCCTGCTTCGACCCCGATCAACCTGTCGATACGTTCGTCCTTGCCGGCGACGGGCCGTTGATTCGGGCTGACACCCTTCGCCAACTGCTCGACCTGCACCGTTCAACCGGCTCGGCCGCGACGCTGGCCACCGCGGTGCTCGACGATCCTTCCGGTTACGGCCGGGTCGCGCGCACAGCCGACGGGGCGTTCGACACGATCGTTGAACAGAAAGACGCCACGCCGGAACAATTGGCTATCCGTGAAGTCAATCCGAGTTACTACTGCTTCAGCAGCGACCTGTTGTTTGATGCGCTCTCTCGTGTGAGCAATGACAATGCTCAAGGGGAGTACTACGTCACCGACGTGCCGGCGCTGCTCAAAGCCGACGGTCACCGTGTGTCGGTGATCGACGCCGTGCCGGCCGACGACGTCTTAAGCATCAACACACCAGACCAGTTGGCCGAGGTCGACGCGGTGTTGCGGGCGCGGCTGGGACAACCTGTTGCGGAGGGCGAATCGACATGAGCAAGTCGGATCGGGACGCGATCAAGATCTTCACCGGGCGCGGCAGCCGCGACCTGGCCGCGTCGATCTGCCGTCACCTGGACCTGCCGCTGGGTCAGGGCCACACCGACATGTTCCCCGACGGCGAGATCATCGTGAAGATCGAGGAGGACGTGCGCGGCCGCGACTGCTATGTCGTGCAGTCGACGCACCACCCGGTCAACGCGCACCTGATGGAGCTGTTGATCTACATTGACACGCTGCGCCGTGCGTCAGCCAAGAGTATTACCGCCGTCATCCCTTACCTCGGCTACGCGCGTCAGGACCGCAAAGACGAGGGCCGCGTGCCGATCACGGCGAAGCTGGTGGCCAACCTGATCGCGACAGCCGGCGCTAACCGAGTCGTGGCGATGGACCTGCACGCCGAGCAGATCCAGGGCTTTTTCGACATCCCCGTCGACCACCTGCACGCTGCCCCGGTGATCGTCGAATACTTCGAGTCGATCCGCGACGAACTCGGCGATTGCGTGATGGTCAGCCCGGACGTGGGGAACATCAAGACGGCCAACCGGTACAAGGACTGGATCGGCGCGGACCTGGCGATCATCGACAAGCGTCGCAAGTCGGGCACGACCGTCGAATCGACGACGATCATCGGCGACGTCAAGCACCGCACGGTCGTGATGATCGACGACATGATCTCGACGGCCGGCACGATGTGCGAGGCCGCCAAGCTAGTCATGCACCACGGCGCACGCGACGTTGTCGCGGCGGCGACTCACCCCGTGCTGGTGGGGATGGCGATGGAGCGTTTGGGCGAGTCACCGATCAGCAAGGTCGTGGTGACCGACACGATCCCCTGCGGCCCGCGCTGCGAGCCGATCGCCGATAAACTGGTCGAGTTGACCGTCGCCGAGTTGCTCGGCGACGCGATCCACCGGATCCATCACAACGAAAGTGTGTCGAGCCTGTTCAAAAAGCGGGCCAACGATTCGAAGTCGTGAGGGGGAAAGTGGCGAAGGACTAGCCACGAGCGACAAGGGGAAGGGACTTGGTCAGGTTTTGATTCCTATCACAATGAGCGGATCGGCCCCACGTGGCTTGTCGCTTGTGCCTCGTCGCTGCCCGGCTAGTCCCTCGTCACTTCCAGGGCTATAATCGCGGCCCCTCAGAACCGACCCGACCCCGACGCGCGGAGACTGCCGCCATGGCTACGACTGAAATACCCAAGCTGGCCGCTGAAAAACGTGAGCGCCTGGGCTCGCGCGAGTGCCGCCGAATCCGCGAGACGGGCGAGATTCCCGCCGTGGTGTACGGCCACGGCCTCGGGGCCATGCCGATCCGCATCAACCAGAAAGAGGTCATCGACCTGCTGCACAGACACGTGCACCTCGTCGAGATCAACGTCCGCGGCACACCGCAGCCTTGCCTGATCAAGGACCGCCAGTGGGACTACCTCGGTACGAATCTCATCCACGTCGATCTTGAACGCGTCGACCCGGACGAGAAGGTCACGAGTAAGGTCGGCATCGAGGTGACCGGCGAAGCGGTTGGTCTGAAAGAAGCCGGAGCGTTCCTGGAAACGCCGACGACCGAACTCGAGATCGAGTGCAAGGCCACGGACATCCCGGGCGTGATCCAGGTCGATGTCAGTGAGTTGGGCGTCGGGCAGATGATCAGCGTGTCCGACCTGAACCTGCCCGAGGGCGTGGTCGCCAAAACGGACGGCGACGCCGTTGTCGCGACGGTCAACATCGGCGCGGTGGTCGAAGACGAGGACGGCGAAGCCGAAGCCTCGGACGCCGAGCCGGAAGTCATCGGCGAGAAGAAGGACGACGCGGAAGAAGGCGACGGCTGAATCTCGTTCGCTCGCCCCAGTTGCTTTTCTCTCAAGGGCCCGGCGTGATGCCGCGGCCCTTGTTTGTTGAGCCGAACCCCAAACCCGTTCTTCACGAGACAAGGCATGCGTTTGATAGTGGGACTCGGCAATCCGGGAAGCGAGTACGCGCGTACGCGACACAACGCGGGCTTCATGGTGCTGGATCGCCTGGCCCAACGACACGGGCTGGCTGACGATAAGCCCAAGCTCAAGTTCCACGCCGAGTGCCGTGAAGGCCGAGTGCTCGACCACCGGGTCGCCCTGCTCAAACCGATGACTTACATGAATCGGTCGGGTTTAACGGTTGGCGAGGCACGTTCGTTCTACAAGCTCGACCCCGACGACATTCTGATCGTCGTGGACGAAACAGCGCTGCCGGTCGGTCGCATCCGGATTCGGCCGAGCGGTTCGGCCGGCGGACACAACGGTCTATCCGACATTGAGCTTTCGCTCGGCACGCGGGCCTACCCACGTCTGCGAGTCGGCGTCGATGAGCCCCCGCAACGCGTCGCCAAGAAGGACTATGTGCTCGGAAGATTCACACCCGACCAGGTCCTGCGCATGGAATCCACGCTCGACCGGGCATGCGACTGCATCGAGTGCTGGCTGGGCGACGACATCGACGCGGTGATGGCTAGGTACAACAGCCCCGAATAGGTGTTGGGACCGACAAAGAGGCCTATTCAGTCGGTTTTCGGCTTGCAACGCCTTATTTCGGGGTCTATCGTTAGGATCTCGCCAGTCCACTCTTGTGAGACAGGTGAATGTCCCGGGGGTGATTCTGACCCGGACGATCCACCAATCGACACTCTAATCCTCAGGAGAGAACCGATGACACGCTTTACCGCAAGCACTCTTGCCGTACTGGCCGTCGCGCTCGTACTGACAAGCCAGGCACATGCCCTGCCCCAACCGTTCTCCGTCGGCACGAGCAGCGGCGTGGGCGCGGATTCATACGTTCGCCTGGGCAACGCGACGACCAACTTCGGCAATGCCACCGGCGTGGTCGTCAAGGACTCGAACGCCGGAAGCACGACGCGCATCGGCTACACGCGCTTTGACCTTTCGACCGTCCCGGGAGTCGTCACGGACGCAAATCTCTCACTCGAAGTGATTACGAACAACCAGGGTGGTGGCGGCTCGACACCTCAGATGCACACCGTTCGCTTTTACGGCCTGCCGGACGGTCATCCCGGCGAGTTCTGGATTGAAGGCAACGGCGGCGCCGACGATTCGCCGGCGGGCGAACTTGTCTGGAACAACGCTCCGGCGAACAACCCCGCCAACGAGACTTTCACTGGCGACGCCATCTTTCTGGGCCAGGTGTCGGTGCCCGCGAATGCGACTCCTGACACATTAAATTTCGGGTCGCCGACGCTGGACACGTTCTTGAATCAGGACACGACCGGTAGCGCGACCATCATGATCCAACGCTTCGGCGGCAACGGCGGTCACAACCTCGTCTTTGCCTCGAAGGAGCACGGCGGGTCGCCCGAGCCGACACTAAGTGGCTTAGGAGAAGGCGGGTCGACGGCGACGATCGACACGAACATCGGTCTCGGTGCGGATTCATGGATCCAACAAGGTAACGCGACGACGAATCACGGCAACAACACGTCACTGGTCACCAAGGGCGGCAACGCATCGACGACGCGCAAGATCTACCTTCGTTTCGACCTGGCCGACGTTGACCTGGCGAACCTGGCCACCGCCGGGCTGGACATGACCGTGATTACGAACAATCAAGGCGGCGGCGGCTCGACCCCGCAAAACCACACCGTTGAGGTGTTCGGCCTCATGGACGGTGATGCGGGCGAACTGTGGGACGAATCCGCTATCACCTGGAATAACGCCCCAGCAAACCTGGGCGGCAACAATCTGGACACCAACGCCATCCCGCTGGGCTCGTTCCTCGTGTTGAATCATTCCTCGCCGCAGAATGTCCTGTTCTCCAGCGACGAACTCCTGACATTCCTGCAAGCCGATACCAACGGCGCAGCAACGCTGATCCTGCGTCGTACGGCCGGTGGCGGATCGAACCTTGTCTTCGCCTCCGGCGAAAACACGTCGAACCCCGGCCCCGCGCTGGTGCTTTCAACGATCGCGCAGGTACCGGAGCCGGCGACGGGTGCATTGGCCTTGCTGGCCGTTGCGGGCGTGGTGGCACGTCGACGACGACCTGCGGCGTGAAATCAGAGACTCAAGCTTGATTGAAACAAACGACAACCCGCGTTCGCACGCGGGTTGTTTTTTGCATGGATGTCTTGTGTTGAGTTCCAGACGCGGGCCACTGAAGTGACCGCGCCGGGTCGAGGTGAGATCGTTCATTGAATGTCTGGTTTCTATTGCCCAGACACTCACCCAACCGCCTGTTTCGCCTCGTGTTCCACAATCAGACCGTACACCGCTTCGTTGCCCTCGGCCTGCATCATCAGGCCGCGGAACTCGGTGTCGGTCAGCATTCGGCTGATGCCGGCCAACGCCTGGATATGCGGCCCGGTCTGGTCAATGGGCGACGCCAGCAGGAAGATCAATTCCACCGGCTTGCGGTCGATCGCGCCAAACTCGATCGGCTCGGCTGTCTTGCCCACCGCCATGGCCAGCGATTCGATGCCCGCGGCCTTGCCGTGCGGGATGCCGATCCCATGGCCGATGCCCGTCGTGCGTGTCATTTCGCGCGCCCAGACGGCCTGCTTTAAGCCCTCGGTGTGCTCGGCGTTCAGCCCAAGTGCTGCGGCCATTACATCGACCAACTCATGGATCGCGTCCTGCTTGCTCGTCGCCGACAGGGGCGCCTTGACGCAATCGGATTGGAGGATGTCGGTCAATCGCATCTTGAGGAACTCTAGTCAACGGTGACGTGCCGGCGGGCAGAAGCAACGATACCGCTGAGTCTGCGGCCGGGCAACCGATGGCGTCAAGGTCAGACTTACACCAATCCGATCATGCATTGAGGCGAGAGATCGGCTACGCTTGGCGTATGAGCACGGCCGCTCCCCCGCCCGATTCAACCACTCCGCCCACCGACGCCCAACTGCTCGACCTGCTCAAGACCCACTTCGGGCACGAGCGTTTTCGGCCGATGCAGCGCGACATCATCGCCGACGCGCTGGCGGGCAAGGACGTGTCAGTTGTCATGCCGACCGGCGGGGGCAAGTCGCTCTGCTATCAGTTGCCGGCCGTGTGCGGCGAAGGCGTCACGCTGGTCGTATCGCCGCTGATCGCTTTGATGCAGGATCAGGTTGCCGCATTGACCGCCAACGGCGTGCCGGCGACCGTGCTCAACTCGTCGGTCTCGGCCAGCGACATCGCCCGGCGCGAGCATGACGCGATCGACGGGCGGTACAGGCTGATCTACATGGCCCCCGAACGGCTGACTGGCGACGCGGGGCGGTGGCTGACCGACCGGCTGAACCTTTCCCGCATCGCCATCGACGAAGCGCACTGCATCTCCGAGTGGGGTCACGATTTTCGACCCGAATACCGTATGCTCGGCCGGCTGCGGCAGCGATTCCCCGACGTGCCCGTCATGGCGTTGACCGCGACGGCGACGCCGCGTGTCGCGGACGACATCGTCGAACAACTCCATCTGAACGAGCCGGCTGTGTACCGAGCGGGGTTCGAGCGTCAGAACCTGGTCTACGAAGTGCGACCCAAGAACCGCGTGGCGGATCAGATCATCCGCTACCTGCGTCAACACCCCACGTACGAGGGCATCGTCTATTGCCTCAGCCGAGCGGGCACGGAGAGGATGGCTGAGCGTTTGCAGGATGCGGGCGTTGCCGCGTTGCCCTACCACGCGGGACTCGACGCCGCGACTCGCGCGCAGAACCAACACGACTTCGTTTACGGCGATACGCGCGTCGTCTGCGCGACGATCGCGTTCGGCATGGGCATCGACAAGCCCGACGTCCGCTTCGTGTTCCATGCCGACCTGCCACGGAACATCGAAGGCTACTACCAGGAAACTGGGCGGGCGGGGCGTGACGGCATCAACGCCGACTGCGTGCTGTTCTTCTCGGCAGGCGACCGCGCCAAGCTCGAACGGTTCATCGAAGAGAAACAAGACCCGGTCGAGCGTGAGCACGCGTACTGGCAACTCCAGCAGATGGTCAACTTCGCGTACACGACCGACTGCCGAATGATCCCGCTGCTCAGCTACTTCGGTGAAGAACACGCCGGTGAGTGCGGGCACTGCGACAACTGCCGGCTCCCCCTACAGGTCGACGACGCGACGACAAATGCGCAGAAACTCCTCAGCGCTGTGGCACGTACCGATCAGCGTTTCGGAATGAAGCACGTCACCGATGTCCTGCTGGGCGAAACGAACGAGAAGATCGAAAGGTACGGGCACGACGCGCTCAGCGTATTCGGAGTCGGCGGTGATGAACCGCGGCCCTACTGGCGTCGGCTGGCTGAATCGCTCATCGCGTCCGGCCTGCTCGGCCAGACTAAGGACGACTATCGCACATTGCACTTGGTCGAGTCCAGCCTGCCCGTGCTCCGCGGCGAGAAGCAGGTCGAACTGGCTCGACCGAGGGCGGTCAAGCAACGGCGAGACCGACGAAAAAGCGCGGCCGCATCCGGTGTGCCGGCGTCGAACCGCGACGCCACGCTGCCCGCCGACTGGGACGACCGTGCGAACGTCGACGACGCGCTGTTCGAGCGGCTGCGTGATCTGCGCCGACAACTCGCGGCCGAGCAGGATATCCCTCCTTACGTCGTGTTCGGCGACGTCTCATTGATTCAGATGGCGGCCCGCAAACCAACCACGACGGAGCGCTTCGAGGCGATTACGGGCGTCGGCCAATTCAAGCTCGAAAAGTACGGCCAGCCGTTCATGGAGGCCATCCGGCAGCACGTCGGTACGGACACTTGATTCCCCTCCCGAATCGCCCGATCCTACGACAGGGCCAAGACACGGCGCATACACTTTCGGCTCACGATCCGGAGCCATGTGAGCCGCGGTAGCCGTCGCCCGAATCTCCGAGCCCAATCTGTGATCGAGCCGCATCCGATTGACGCGCTGGTCGAACGCAAGCCGACACTGTCGTGTCCCAAGTGCGGCAACCCGGTGGATGTGTCCGCGGTCGAAGCGTTCGACGCGGCGACGTGCGCTGATTGCGGCGCGCGGTTCAGCGTGCCTGTGAAGTTCGGGCAGTTTCTGCTCGTCCGGCCCGTCGCGCACGACGCCGCCACCCGCACGTTTCGCGCGCGGGACCGCGCGCTGGCCCGTGAGGTACTCATCCAGATCATCGTCGGCGAGGCCATTGCCGACGCCGGGCTGATCCAACGCACCCACGACGACGCCGGTCGACTCGCCGCGCTGAACCATCCCAATGTCGGCAAGGTCTACTCGGTCGGCGAACACGAGGGCGCGCCGTACATCGTGATGGAACGTCTGACCGGTGAACCGCTGGATCGCCTGGTCAATGACGACGGCGTGCTTGATGAATCGACCGCCCTGCGCATCGGCGCGGATATTGCCGACGGCCTGGCACATGCGCACGCGGCCGGGCTGCTTCACGGCGACATACGACCCGGCAACATCTGGATCGGCGATGACGGCGTCGCACGCATCGGCGGATTCGTTGTCGGTCAATGGGTCGATGATCGATACCGCGTGCCGCGCATGTCGCTTCATCCCCACTGCGTCGCGCCGGAATTGCTCGACGGCGATCCGCCAACGGTCGTCAGCGACGTGTTCGCACTTGGGGCGTCACTCTTTTACGCGGTCGTCGGTCGCGACGCCTTCGTCGGCGAAGAGGCGGCGGGTATTCTCGACGCCCGCCGATACGGTTCGCCAGACCTGCGTGACATCGACGTCAATTACCAGACCGCTGCCGCCGACGCGTTGGCGCGACTCATGGCAACCGACCCTCGCCACCGAGACGCCGACATGGCTGTCGCGTCCGTGAATCTGCGCAACGCGGCCGACTCGATCGCGCCGGAACAACACGAAGTCGCGGAGACGGACGAGCCTTCGGACTCAACCCAAGACTCGGAGGAGCCGCTTCCACCCAAGCGATCACGAACGATCTTGTTGTTGAGCCTCGCCGGGGCATTCGCAATCGCTGTCGCGGTCACATTGATCATCGTGCTCAGTTCAGGTGGCGAACCGGCCGGCCAACCAGTAACACCTGTGAGTGATACATTCGATGGCAGCGACTTGGACGCCGCGTGGAAGCCGGTCGGCGGCGGCGGCGCACTCAACGGCGACGGTCAATTGCAACTGCGTCACCCGGGATCGGGCGGGCTTGTCGGTGTTGAGCGAATACATGGTGCGCGTGGTTGCGACGCCTCCCTTCACGTCAGCAAGATCAACCTGCCGCGATTCTGGTCGGGCAAGTTCCGGGTGCAGTGGACGGACCAGAAAGGTCGCTTCATTCGCCTCGACCTTTCCCGCTCTTCCGACGACCGTGCAACGCTGACAGTCAGCTCGAACGTATCCGGCAAGACGGTCACGAAGCGCACCGACCTGACAACAATGCCCCCCTCGTTCGCTTGCCGTCTCCACTGGCAGGTCGGCGAGGAAACTGTCGGAACAGTCCATTTCGACGCCGACAGTACGACGGCAAAGACCGAAGCCGACGGAGGCGTCTTCCGCTTCAGCGCGGACAACCCACCGACGCAGTGGACCAATCGGATCGGCATCGACGCGCGCGGCACGGGATCGGGCGCGTTCGACGTGCTGATCGAGGACTACAAGATCACGCCGCACGACACCCCATCACCTTGAACTGTAGCGGTTAGAATCGCCACCATGCACGTCGCGCTCATCGCGAACACGGCCTGGCTTGATGAAGAGATGAACGCACTGCGTCACCTCGTCGTCGGCCTCATTGGCGAGCAGGTTCGGGTCGCGCAGGTCGTGCCCGAGTCGATTCATGACGATGCCATCAGTGACTTTGGTGAACGCGTGTCGTGGCTTGACACGTCGTGGGACTGGCTGCGCCGACGACGACTGGTTCACCTGGCGGAACACTTGGCCGAATTGGGTGTCGATATCGTGCACGCGCTGGACGGGCGGCTTTGGTCGGCGGCCAGGGGATTGGCACAGAGGCTCGACGCGGCCGCCGTGCTGACGGCCGGCAGCGCGGTTGACGTCGAACAAGTGGCCACAGCCGGGGCAGGTCGTTCCGGTCACGCTGCACCGGGCGTCGGTTACGCTGCTGCGACGCCGTCGATCCAGCAGGCCTTGGCCGAGCGACTCAGGGGAACCGCCGTGGTCGAGCATATTCCACCGGGCGTCCACTTGGGCAAGAGGCCGACCGGTGAACCGACTGCCCGATCCGCACTTTGCGCCGTCGTCACCGGGACAGGCCGACACGACGAGGACTACGACGCACTGCTCGACGCCATCTCGCATGTCGCGGCGACGCGGGCCGAGGCACAGTTCTTTTTCGACAGCCAAGGCGACGACAACCAACTGTGGGAAGCGGCGAAACAGCGCGACCTGCTTGGTCATATCAGCCTCGTGCCGCGTAAGCTCGGCCACCGCGAACTGCTGCTCAAAGCGGACGTCCTGATCCAGCCTCAGGCGCTCGGTCGTCCGCGCGGGCTGATCTTGCAAGCGATGGCCAACGGCGTCCCCGTCTGCGCCAGGCGGGACGCGTGGGTCGACTATCTCAAACACGACGAAACGGCTTGGCTGGTCGATCAGCCGAACGCCGACGACTGGCGTGCGGTCATCGAACGACTCTACGACCAGCCCGCATTCGCATTGGCGCTGGCTCAGCGCGCGTACGACTGGGTCGGCCAACACCACCTGGCTTCTCAACAGGTCACGCGGTGCGTCAATCTTTACCGGCGACTCACCGGCGAAGGGATGAAGTTCCCCGGCAACGACGCGTCGTAATCATCAACGCAACGCGTCCCAGGACACGACAATCACGTCGTACATCGCGTGCACGCCCACCGCGATGCCAAAGCCGCGACCAAGGTACAGCAGCGCGAAGTAAACACCGGCAACGGTGTACTGGATAAACAACTGCACGTCGAACGGGTTGCGGTCAGAAAAGTGGTACAGGGCAAACGCGACGCTTGAGACCAGCACAGCCGCGGTCGCGCCGAGTCTTTCCGGCATCTTGATCAGATCGACCAAGAGAAAGTGCAGCAAGGCGATCGCGAACAGTCGAAACACCAACTCTTCATAGATACCCGCGCCGACGCTGAACACCAATTGCGCCTGCCACGCGTGCCCATCCAACCCGCCACCTCCCGACGCCCCGCCGTCCGCCGCAGCCGCCGCGATGGCCGGCAAGTGCCTCGCCAACACGACCAACAGCAGCACCAACGGCACAGCCCACGCCAGCGATTCGAAATACATCGTCGCCAACATCCGACCGTCCAGCCGCCACGAATGCCGCCCCACGACATGCCACGACAGCAACACCGTGACGACGATCAGGCCGGGCAGGTGGGCCCCGGTGACACCCAACGCGCTGAAAACGACCCGCAACTCGTTTCGAGCGACAATGTCGTGATTGCCCGCCCAGAGAACAAGCCCGATCTCGTAAAGAACGATGAGCGGCAGCAGAAAGACCAGCGACGGCAGCGGGCGCTTGGTCAGGTCGAGATAGCCGTTCGGGTCGGCCGATTCGCGCGTGCGGGATGCGTCGTCCTGATTCGCCATGGTCGTCCGTGACCGGTATCAGTAAAGCGGGACTGCCGATTGTACCCCGCCGACGAACAATTCGCACCGCGACGCGGCACGTGGATAATGTCACACGCACGATGAATGCCCCCGTTTGGCAACTCGATTCCGTGTCGCTGCTCGGCCGCGGTCGGCCGCGCCTCGACGCCGTCTCGCTCGACATCCAACCGGGCGTCACCGCGCTGCTCGGCGCGTCGGGCGCGGGCAAGACCTCGCTGTTGAACCTGCTCGTCGACTTCGAACGCCCCTCCGCCGGCCGAGTCGTTTTCAACAGCCGATCGCGGTACTGGTCGCCGCAAGACGGCGGCCTTTGGCCGCACCTGACCGTCGCGGCGCACCTGGACGCCGTTCAGCCCAGCCGTGACCAGCCCGCGGTCGACCGGCTGCTCAACCAATTCGACCTGACCGCCTGCGCCGACGCTCGGCCGGGCACGCTTTCAATGGGCGAACGGTCGCGATTGTCGATTGCGCGAACGCTGGCGTCGGGTGCCGACGTACTGGTGATGGATGAGCCGCTGGCCCATGTCGATCCCGCGCGTGTGGGCAAGTACAGGTCGGCCGTTCGGCGGCACGTCCAGCAACACGGTGTGACGTTGGTGTTTGCCACACACAGCCCCGAAACTGTCCTGGCCGAGGCGCAACAGGTCGTCTGTCTCGATGGCGGGCGTGTCCTGTTTGACGGTCGCGTGGACGACCTGTACTGGCGGCCTGCCAATGAGCAATTCGCCGGGCTGATGGGCGCTGCCAACTGGTTTGAGCCGGCCGACGCGGCGATCTGGTTTGCAAACGGCAATGCTCCGCCGGGGGATCAACAGTGCGTGCGACCCGAACGACTTCGCATCGAGTCAATTGACCAAAGCCCGCTGATCGTGCGCGACGCCCGGTTCTGCGGGTCATTCGCGGAGGCTGAGGTCGAGCACACCGCTTGCCAAGAGCGACGGACATTCACGCATCGACCTGCCGACGCGTCGCTCAAAGCGGGTGACCGCGTCGCGTTGCGCGTAATCGCCCTGTTGCTGCTGTGTGTTACGCTCGGTTTGGCCGGCTGTAAAGACGACGCCGCGCACCCGCCGCTCGATATCAAACAGGTCAAACTCATCCCGCTGACACCGGATGGCGGCAAGTTGCCCGGCCCGCGCGGATTGGGCATCGGGAAGGACGGCTCGATCATCGCGGTCGACACGGCCGGCCGTGTGCTAATCTTCGACACACGAGGCAGGCCCGTGCGCGACTGGCGGATGCCCGAGTCGGACGTCGGCAGGGCCGAAGGCGTGATCCAATTACAGGACGGCCGAATCGCCGTGGCCGACACGCATTACCACCGCATTGTCTTATTCGACGCGGAAGGCAATCTGCTGAGCATGTTTGGCGATTACGGCCACGACCCGGGCCAGTTTGTTTACCCCAACCGACTCTGTCAGGACGCAGATGGCTATCTCTATGTCTCAGAGTATGGTGGCAATGACCGCGTGCAGAAGTTCGCACCGGACGGCACACACGTCTTGACGATCGGCAGCGTCGGCACGGACCCGGGGCAATTCCAGAGACCCAGTGGCCTGGCATGGCACGACGGAACGCTCTACATCAGCGACGCGGGCAACAACGTCGTGCATGTCTACCGCGACGACGGCAAATACGTCGGGCCGCTTGGCACCGACGAGCGGGGCGAAGTGAAAGACCCGTCGTGGTCGCTCGACATCCCATATGATCTGGCGATCGGCCCCGACGGCCTGCTGTATGTGATCGAATTCGGCAGCCGAATGACCGTCCTGACATTGGACGGCCGACTGGCGGGCCGCATCGGGCGGCCGGGCCGCGGCCGGGGCGACTTTGCGACGCCGTGGGCCGTAGCCGTCGACGGCGAGCGACGCGTGTGGGTCGCGGATACGGGCAACCGCCGTATTGTGGAGTTCGACCTTTGAGTCAGCCAGGTCGGCGCAACAAGGCAACCGGCACACCGCGTCGTCAACGCGGCGGGGGCGGCACACTGTCGCAACTCGACCTCGGCCGACGCATGAAGTTGCTGCGCACCGCCCTGCTGCCACCGCCGAGTGACAAGCGCGGCAAGCCAACGGTCAAACAGGCCTTGTCGGTCATCCTGTTTGTCCTTCTGTTCGGGCTGATCTGCCTGTTAATGGACGTGACGGACTTCGTGCTGTTCACGCGGCTTTGGCCGTTTGTGTTGATCCTGTTCGCGCCGTGGGTCTGGTGGATGCACGTCGTCGGTTACGCCGGGCTGCGCGGCTGGCGGGGGCAGGTCTCTTTGTGGGCGCGGTTCGTCCTGCTGGCGTTGATCATTGTCGTCCTGACCGAGCCGCGCCGCGTGCGCAGCGACGATCGGCTGACCGTCGTATTCGCCGTCGATGTGTCGGCCTCCATCGACGACGGCGATGTGCAGGGCGTGATGAATTACGTCCTGCGTACCGGGCATACCGAAAAGCCCTCGGCCGACAACGCCGCATTGGTCTACTTCGGCCGCAGCGCAACCGTAGCCCTACCGCCCGGCCCGACGATGCCAATCGATGACACGGTCGACCCGGTCAGCGCCGATGTCGATCACGACGGGACCGACCTGTCCAAAGCGCTTTCACTCGCCGCCGCGATGGTCCCACAAGAAACTCACGGCCGGGTCGTGTTGGTTTCCGACGGTGTCGAAACGGACGGCAATCTGCTGAACGTTTTGGACGACCTGAAGGCCAAAGGTATCCCGGTCGACGTCCTGCCCGTGCGTCGCGAACCGGCTGAAGAGGTTTGGCTTGAGCGTCTTGAGTTGCCGCGTGTCGTGAAGGAAGAGGACACATTCGATGCGGCCGTCATCCTTTCATCGTTGCAGGATGGCGAAGGCACGCTCGTGTTGTTCGAGAACAACCAGGAGATCAACCGCGCGCCGGTCAAGTACGAGGCGGGCAAGAAACGCTTCACTGTCTCGCTGCCCAAGCGCGGTCCGGGCTATTACGAATACAAGGCAGTCATCGAGCCTTCCGAAAAGACTCTGCCCAACGGCACGAAGGTCAAACGCGACAAGTTTGCCGAGAACAATGTCGCGATCGGCCACCTTTACCTGGAAGGCAAGAGCAGTGTGCTGCTGGTGACCGACCCGGAGGGCGACCCGCTTGACTACCGGGATTTGCACAACGCCTTACGTGCCGCCGGGCGCGACGTCACGATCAAGACATCGTTCGAGATGCCCCGCGACCCGCTCGGGCTGCTGCCTTACGAGGCCATCGTCCTGGTCAACACGCCGCGGGACTCGCTGGACGAGGCCCAACTTCAGTCGATCCACGATGCGGTGAAGGACCAGGCGTCCGGCCTACTCATGGTCGGCGGGCCGCAGAGCTTCGGCCCCGGGGGCTGGGCGCGCAGCCCGGTCGAGAAGGCGTTGCCGGTCGACATGGATATCAGGCAGCGCAAAGTGTTGCCCAAAGGTGCGCTGGCGATCATCCTGCACACGTGTGAGTTCGCGCAGGGCAACACGTGGGCAAAGCGCATCACCAAGAAAGCCATCGAGGTGCTCAACCCGTTGGACGAGGTTGGCGTGTTGATCTTCGACTGGAAAGGCTCGGACCGGTGGCTGTTCAAACTTCGGCCGGCTGAAGAGCGCGAGGACATGTTCAAGCTGATCAACGGCGCCCAGCCGGCCGACATGCCCGACTTCCGCCCGACCATGCAGCTCGGCCTGATCGGCTTGCGCAACTCGGACGCCGCGTCGAAGCACATGATCATCATCTCCGATGCCGACCCCGTGCCGCCGCCGCCGAGCATGCTGCAACAGTTCGTCAACGAGAAGATCAGTATTTCGACTATCGCCATCAACCCGCACATCCCGCAGGACATGCAGGTGATGGCCAACATCTCAGCCTTGACCGGCGGGACGTTCTACCCGAACCCGAACCCCGCGCAGTTGCCACAGATCTTCATCAAGGAAGCCAAGACGCTGCGGCGCAGCCAGGTACAGGAAGTCACCTTCACGCCAATGATCAACGATCAGCGAGGGTCGAACGCGCTGGTCGGTCTTGGTGCGCTGCAACCGCTGGACGGCTACGTGCTGACGTCGGTTAAACCGTCGAACAAGGTCTCCGTCCTGCTGGCCAGAGAGAACGAGGAAGAAGTCGACCCCGTGCTCGCGAAGTGGCGGTACGGCACGGGACAGGCGGCCGTGTTTACCAGCGACCTGGCGCCGCGCTGGTCCACCAGTTGGGTCACGTGGAACAAGTACCAGCAGTTCGTTCAGCAGTTGATTACCGACATCGCCCGTGTCACGAAACTCGGCACGCTCAAGATGCGTTCTTACGCCGCGGGCGGCGAGGGCGTCATCATCGTTGAAGATTACTCGGCGGAAGAGGCATTCTTGCAGATCGCCGCGCACGTCGAGGGCCCGGACAACACCCGGCACGAGTTAGCCCTCCGCCAGGTCGGCCCCAACCGCTACGAAGGTCGGTTCCCCCTGAGCGGCCAAGGCCGATACAGCATCCGCGCCAAAGCCGCGGGGCGAGACGACATCATCCCCGGGGCGTTCGTCGTGCCGTATTCGCTGGAATACATGCGGTTCCGCCACAACCCGATCGTGCTCGACACGATCGTGGAGCGCACCGGCGGTCGCGTGCTGACGGTCGATACCGACGGCGAGATGTTGTACGACGATCCGCGCGCCGCAAAGCAATCCTCCGGCCCGATCGTCGGCTGGTTGCTGGTCCTGCTGGCCTGCCTGATCCCGCTGGACGTCGGTATGCGGCGTGTGCAGATCGATTGGTCGATCGTCATGTCGTGGTTCGCGACGCGCAAGGAAGACCACGAACAAAGTGAAGAGGTCTTCAGTGCCCTGCTTCAACGTCGCCGCGACGTCAAGACCGAAATTGCCGACGCACACGGTGGGCCTGTGTCCCAAACCGAAGGCGAGTCCCTGGTTATGGAAGAAGAGGCCGCTGTTGAAGAGAAGACCGCGTCGCTGTCGCTGGCTGAGAAGGCCAAGCTGCGCGCGAAGCAGGCGGCCGAGGACGCCAAGGCCAAGCCGGCGGAGGACGATTCGATGACCAGCCGACTGCTGGCCGCCAAGAAGCGTGCCCGCGGCAAACAGCCTGACGAATAGAGCCACCCATCAGTGATTGGAAGACCATGCACGACCAACTGTCCAACCCAACCCCCGGCTACCCCGGCACGCCCGCCGACCTGCAGGCTGAGGCGCAAAGCTTCAAGGCCGACATGGAAAACATCCGCGCCGAAGTCGGCAAGGTGATTGTCGGACAGGAAGCGGTCGTCGAAGCGGCGGTCACCGCCATCATGTGCGGCGGCAACGTCCTGCTTGAGGGCGTGCCCGGGCTGGGTAAGACCGAGTTGGTCAAGGCGTTGTCGCGTGTGCTCGACCTGGATTTCAATCGCATCCAGTTCACGCCCGACCTGATGCCGGCTGACATCATCGGCACGAATGTCATGTCCACCGACTCGGCCGGCCACTACCGGTTTGAATTTCGCAAGGGTCCGGTTTTCACGCAACTACTGCTCGCTGACGAGATCAACCGTGCGACGCCCAAGACTCAATCCGCAATGCTCGAAACGATGCAGGAAGGTAGCGTCACGGCCAGCGGAACGACACACATGCTCACGCAGCCGTTCTTCGTCATGGCGACCCAAAACCCGCTCGAGCAGGAAGGCACGTACCCCCTGCCCGAAGCGCAGCTCGACCGCTTCATGTTTAAGGTTGACGTGCCTTTCCTGAAGCGCGACGAGTTGAACGAGGTCGTCAGTCGAACGATCCTGCGACCGGCCATCAATGTGGCGAAGATTGTCAGCGGCGACCGCATCCTCGCGCTGCGCGAGGTGCTCAATAAGGTCGTCGTGGCCGACCCAATCCGTGACTACGCGTGCCGGATCGTTCTGGCGACGCACCCGGACACCGAGTTTTCCGCCGAGTCGGTGCGGCGATTCGTCAGATGGGGCGCCAGCCCACGTGCGGCGCAGTCGTTGATCAAAGCCGGCCGCGTGCGTGCACTTTCGCAAGGCCGAGCCCACCTCGCATTCGAGGACGTCCGCCGATTCGCAGTCGAGGTCTTACAACACCGCGTGCTGCTGAACTACGACGGCCAGGCTGAGGGCATCGTCATCGCCTCCCTGATTGATGAGGTTGTGCAGGCTGTGCCGGAGGAGTTGTAAAGAATGGTGAACAATCGCACGGCTCCGATAGGCAAAGTCTTTCAGAAGACCAGGTTTAAACGACATAACTGCCTTCACTGATTCTCGGCTTTTGACCTTCGACTTTCGACCATAACCTTATGCCCACTCCCACCTCACAACGCGCGCAGGTCACCAACCTGCTGCCCAACGACGTGCTGGCGCGGCTGGAGCGGATGCGCATCAACGCTGAGCGCCGGTTCACCAACCGCTCGCGCGGTGAGCACGTGGCGAGGCGTGGTGGAAGTTCGATCGAATTCAAGGACTACCGCGACTACGTCGAGGGCGACGACACGCGTTTCGTCGACTGGAATATCTTCATGCGGCTTCAGCGGCCGTACCTCAAGCTGTTTCACGAGGAAGAGGAAATGCACCTCGTCCTGCTCATTGACGCGTCGAGTTCGATGATGTTTGAGAACAAGTTTGAGCGGGCGCAGCAACTCGCGGCCGCCTTTGGCGTTTGCGGCCTGATGGCGACTGAGAAAGTGAGCATTCACGCGTTTAACCAGCGCGACGGCCGAACGACGCAACTGAAACCGACGACCGGTCGCGCGAGCATGCCCGCGCTGTTTCGCTTCATCGAGTCGCTCGAAGCCGGCGGTGAACAGCCGCTCGATGCGGGAATCGAGTCGATGGTCAATGAACACCGCGGCCGCGGCGTCGTCGTCGTGCTCAGTGACTTTCTGACCTTCGGTAGTCTTCGACGTGCGTTCAATCGGCTGCACTCGACCGGGCTGGAACTGTTCGGCCTGCAGATTCTCGGTCCAACCGAGATCGACCCGGAAGTGTCCGCCGACCTCCGTCTGGTCGATTGCGAGACGGCGGCCGTGCTCGACGTCTCGGCCGGCGGCGACGTCATCAGCATCTACCGTGAGTACCTCGAACGATACCAGCGTCGTCTTGAAGCGCTTTGCCAACAACGGGTCGGCCGATTCGTCACCGTGAATGCCGACTGGACATTGAAGCACACCCTGTTTGACGTATTGCGACGGCGCGGCTGGTTGAAGTAACACACCGCGATTGAAGATGTAACCAACTTGACATGAAGTTCGGTAGCCCCATCCTGGCCGTCAGTTTCCTCGCCCCGCTTGCGGCGTGGTTGTTTGCGTTGATCGTGCCGTTGATCCTGCTTTACTTCCTCAAGCTCCGACGCGACCGATTGCGCGTGCCGTCACTCGTCCTCTGGCAGCAGGTCATCAATGACAGCCGAGTCAATTCACCATTCCAACGATTCAAACGCAACCTGCTTCTCCTGCTCCAACTCATCCTGCTCATCCTGCTCATTCTCGCGGCGATGCAGCCCTTCATGCGAGGCGACGTGGACGATGTCGACCGCCTGCCGATCCTGATCGACACGTCGGCGAGCATGGCCGCACTGGACGGGCCCGACGGCACGACGCGCCTCGAAGCGGCCAAGGACCATGTCCGTGAGCGTATCGAGCAACTGCACCCCAACCAGGAGTTGGCCCTGATTGTGTTCGGTCGGTCGGCACGGTTGATGACCGGCTTTACGAGTAACAAACGCGTTCTGCTCGACGCGCTCGACAAGGTCGAAACGACAGACGTTGCCAGCAACATGACGGACGGCCTGCGAATGGCCGAGGCCATGTGGCGGTCGAACGGGTTTGAAAAGGCGCTGCTGCTGACCGACGGCAACGTCCCGACCGAAACGGATGTTGCCCTACCGTTTGAGCTGACATTCCAGCGGCTGGCGCAGGCCGGCCGAAACATCGGTATTACGGCGCTCAACGCGCGACGTTCGGCTGACGGGCGGTGGAATGTCTTCGTCAATGTCCAGGGCACGAACCACGAACACCCGCCCGCTAAGCTGCAATTGATCCGCGACGGCGAGATTTTGGCCGAAGAGGGCGTCGCGCTCAGCCCGGCCGGCAACCAGCGTCTGGTCTTTCCCCTGCCGGCTGAGAGCGCCGACATGAGCCTCAGCCTACGGCTGCGTCCCCAACGGTTTGACGCCATGGCGTCGGACAACGTTGCGTTTCTGGAATTGAACGCGTCACGCGACCTGCGCGTCTGGGTCGCGCCGGGGCTCGACGGCTATCGCGATGCACTGCAAGCAATGGCCGGCGTGACCGTCTACCCCCGTGCCAACTCGACCGAACCGACGTCTTACGACCTGGTCGTCAGCGACGACGAATCGCAACCCGCCAAGCCGTGGCGGACGGCGTTGTTTGTCGGCGTGGTGCCCAACGAAGTTGCCAGCCTGGTCACGCTCCGGTCCGCGACCACCACGATCGTCGACTGGGACCGCACGACCCCGCTGCTCGAACACGTTGAACTGACCGACCTGTTAGTGCTGGACCAGCCGGTGCTCAATCCCGGTGTCACACAGTCGTCGTTTGAGGACAAGCACTACGAATACCTGGCGCAGGCGTCGCAGACGGGGCCGCTCATCCTGCGCAAGCGCGGCGACGCGACGACGGCCTGGTATTTGCTGTTTCACTCCGACCGCTCAACGCTGCCTTATCGGTTGGGTTTTCCGATCCTGGTGGCGAACACCGTGCGCGTCGCGATGCTACAAGCCGGCCTACTTGAAGTGGCCGGCGACACGACCGGTGTCCTGCCGGCCGTGACTCTCGAACCAACAACCGAATACACCGTCACGGGCCCGGAAGAATTCACCCGCGACATCAAAACCGACCAGGCGGGCGTGGTGTCAGGCGTGGCCACGCCGCGCGTTGGGGCATACGCCGTGCGTCGGGGCGGCAAGGTTGAACATCGCGTCGGTGTCAGCCTGCTCGACCAGCGCGAGTCGTCACTCGAACCCGCCCAGCGCATCAACGTCGGTGAGTTGGCCGTCGACGCGCAGACGCAGACCCCGCGCACCAACGCCGTGCTTTGGCCGATCCTCGCCATGATCGCGCTGGCAGTCCTTCTGTGTGAGTGGTGGTACTTCCAACGAAGGCCAGGCGGCTGGACGCGGTGACAGGTCGAGGACGAACAGCGCACAATTGGTCACATAGAGTGACTCAAACCGGCCAAACACGAAACGGACAAGGTGGAGGGCACTCAACCGGGCCCTTCCGATGGCTCATCTTTGCACACCCCAACTCGGCGTGTCACTGCCGCCACCACGCGCTGATCGAAACGCAGCACAAAAACCGTGAACGAGTGATCGCCTTCTCCGCGCAACTGTGCTTGTGCCCTGTCTGTGTCCACAACGCCGCCGCGCGTTTTGACCTCCACGATCCCCCCATTGTGCGCAGCAAGCCAGGCCTTGACCTTGTTCACACGCCATGGCATCTGCTCCATAACCTCGAATGCGGTTAACCACGCCGATTCGATCACACGATCCGACGTCAGTAACCCAAGCTGCGCATGCGGGGCCGCTGCCCCGACACGATGCGCAAGGGCGGGCATCAGTCCCGCTCGTTCGACGGCCGGATCGACCGTGAAGACAAACCGATCGAGTCCCGACAGCGGTAACCCATGCGATGCTCCATCGTCGGCCAGCGTATGTACCGAACCGTCGTGTTCAACATGAGTGGCGCTTCGCAAAGACCGGACGAGCGTGCCGGTCCACAGGACAGCCTGATTCAATCGACCAGCCAAACTGATCAACTCGATCTCGCAAGGACCGTCAAACAAGGTTCGACACGCATTCAGATCAACGCCCGGCCCAAGTTTCACGGCCGAAGCGTGTGCATCGCGAATCAGACGACGGATATCGTCCGGCCCCGGCTGGTAGTCTTCGAGTCGCCAGGAACGCCCCCGGACGGACCGACGGTGTGGATCGAGATGGACGACAGACCCCTGAGTCGTCAGCATCGCTGCTTCGGCGACACACGCTTCGCACCCGGCGTTAGTCTTCGCCATCCAGGCCCGCACGGGGTCGCGGTCGATCGCCAAAACACCGAGTTGCGCGGCGGACATCGCCATCGTGTCTCCACCAATTCCACAACAAATGTCGACAACCGCGCCGACTCCGGACTCGACGAATCTGTCAGCCTTGTGTCTCGCCACCACCCAAGGCGTCGCAACCTCCACCCCCTCACGATCCAACACAAGAGTGCCTGCCGAGTCCCCCCACTTGCGGATCCCCCGCCGACGACCTGTCGCCAACGCCAGCGCTACCCTGACAGATTCAGCCGGCCACGTCCGCCTCATTGTCGCCACCGCCGAGACGTCTGACCCGCCCTTGCCCCCACGCGCCTCAACATCGACCGCAGCGTCAATCAACGCACGGTCACGCAAAACGCTCTGCCAAACAGCCAAGTCTTCCAAACCGTTAACCCCACATCGCGGCCGGTTGCTACCCCCGATCTGCGGCCCTAACATAGTCCACCATACGGGCCAAGATACCCGTGCGGGGCGTGGCGCAGCTTGGTAGCGCGCTTGACTGGGGGTCAAGAGGTCGCAGGTTCAAATCCTGTCGCCCCGATTCGATTAAACCCTGTTCTGAACAACAGTTAGTGGAGATGCGCAGTTAAAAGGGTACCGTTTCGCGCAAGAGATTGGGTACCACCTTGGGTGAAAGAATAACACCTGATCAGGTGTTGTCCATGCCCACCACCCCCATGGGGGTGGGCATCCGATAAGCGAATCATGACTTGTCGCCTTGGGGGTCACCTCCTTTCGGGGTTGGGTTCTGCTTGTCGTTCTTCGAGCGAGCCTTGCCGGTGCTGGTTTTGAGCCTGAAGCTGTCGCCCTCGATGGCCACGATGTGGACGTGGTGAGTCAGGCGGTCCAGCAACGCGCCGGTCATGCGTTCGTCGTTGGCGAAGACCTGCGGCCACCCCCGGGGGTCGGCGAACGGCAGGTTGGTCGTGAGGATC
>JANQSF010000076.1 GCA_028284155.1 Phycisphaeraceae bacterium | reverse complement strand
GCCGACGATCGGTTCGCTGGTAGTGAGCCCTGACCCGGTTGAGATGGGTCAGGCGTTGACGCTGACGGCCCTGGGTGTTGCGGACAGCGACGGGACGGTGACGGCGGTTGAGTTCTTCCGCGATGACAACGGCGACGGCGTGGGTGATCCCGTTGAGTTGCTGGGTTCTGACACGGACGGTTCAGACGGTTACGCGTTGACCGTTCCGGCGACGTGGTCCGTGGGGACGTACACGTACCTGGCGCGTGCGACGGACAACGAAAGTGCGGTCAGTGGTTTTGCGTCGGAGGTGGGCGAGGTGACCGCGCCGCCTCCGCCTCCGGTGTTGCTGATGTTCGACTTTGGCACGAGCAGCTCGCCTTTAGAGGCCGGATATACGCGCGTGACGAATGGATCGAGTTACAACGGGACAGCAGGCTTTGGCTGGCTGTCAGGCGACATCAAGGCCCAGGATCGTGGTTCGGCTGACAATCTCCGGCGAGACTTCAATGCCGTTTTCAATGCGGTCTTTGCGGTCGATCTCGACAACGGTCTTTATGACGTTGACGTGACCGTGGGCGATCGGACCAAAGTCCGTGATCAGGCCCGGGTCACGGCCGAGGGTACGGTGTTCGACCCCAACCCCGTGACAACGCAGGCGGGCGAGTGGCTGACGTTGACGACACAGGTCCAGGTCAGCGACGGGCAATTGACACTTTTCCTGGAGAATCTGGGTGGTGTCAGCAACCGCATGGCCGTCAATGCCGTCACGATTGCGAGCGCGGACGCCTCGAGCACATCCGATCCCATTGTGCCAACCATCCACCTGAACGACATGTTGGAGATCGACGAAGGCGATAGTGGCCAGCAGATGGCAGTGTTCACGGTGTCGCTGGATGCGGAGCCCGTCGACCCAATCGTTCTTTCGTATGAGGTCATGGACGGGACAGCCACCATGAGTGACAACGACTTCGTCGCCACTGATGGGCAATTGACGTTTGAACCCGGCCAGTCCCAGACCCAAACGATTGATGTTCAGGTTAACGGCGACACCCACGTTGAATCGGATGAGATGTTCGTTGTGATGCTGACGCTGGACGGTGGCACTGCTGTGCTAAGTGATGCCATTGGTCAGGGTGTGATCGCTGACGACGACTCCGTGGCGCCTCTGCCCATGTATGCGTTTGATTTCGGGACGACGAATTCTCCCGTGGCGACTGGCTACATGCGCGCTACGGATGCTGCTTACGACGCCATGGCCGGATTCGGCTGGATTCTTGGCGACAATATCGCGTCGAAAGACCGAGGGGCGCCCAATTCGTTGAATCAGGACTTCGTGCGCACTGCCGACGGAACGTTCGCCGCGGATCTGCCGAACGGGACCTACGACGTTGAATTGCAGGTCGGAGATCAGACCAAGGCCCGCGACTTGATGCAGTTCACCATTGAAGGCACGCCATTGAGTCCGGTCGGAACGGCGTTGGGGCAGTTCATTACGCTGAGTACCACCGTCCAGGTCAATGATGGGCGGTTGACGATTCGGGTACAAGATCTCGGCGGTGTTACAGGGATGGCTGTCATCAATGCTGTCAAGATCACGCCCCGGTCGGTTTAGTTCCGCAATACGCGCGCGACATACGTCAGTTCTTACACGAATCTGTGAAGCGCTTTGCGGTTCGTGCATGGCCGGCGTCTGTCACGCGGAGTGGCAACAATATGTTGCAGACTGCCCAGAATGGTTGGGGGCATTCTGAATGCAGACGCGTGATGCCTCGTTCAATTGGAGTCAACAGGTGCGTGGGCTGACCCGACCGCGCGCCATGAAGCTCAGCGTCGCGTCAAAGTGTGACCTGTTCACTATCCGGTAACGGGTCGGCCGTTCGACCGCGACGCACAACCCGGCGTTTCAAGATGCGTTACGCCAATTCCAAGCAAGCTGGGCGGCCGCCGCATACCGGTTTGCTACCGAAGAGTCTTACCTCATCTACAGAAACCGAGAGGCCATGGTCCGGTCTAGGCAAATCGGTTTGATTGACTACTGCAATAGTTCCGAAGCACCTCCCTGTCTTGAGTAACGAGTCATGCTTCACGACATGTTGATTGACGGTGGAGCGCAATCGCTTGCGCGAGTCTCTTCTGTAGATTGATGTAAGTGGCGCGCGAGCGCCGACTTGCAAGCACAGTGTGCCTTGTCGGCCTTATCCCGCGTGCTCGCTTCGCGAGCACGTGGGCTTGGGTCTCCGATCGAATGAGCGATTGAACAGAGGAGCGTCCTTGAGATTGTCAAGGCAAACGCCCTCCTTGCTTGCCGCGCGAGATGCCAGTTGAAGCCGGACTCTGAAAAGCGCGATTGACGCTCAATCCCCTTTCGTGTTTGCGTGTCGGTCGTGATGACCAAGTTCTTGGTGTAGTCTGTTCCGGCCGACATGGATGGCCGCGGGTTTTAACATCGCTTCGTGCGCCAGATTCGTCGGCGCACGGTCATATCGACAAGATAGACTGGCCACTCGGTTGCAATTCGGAAGCGTCGATCCCGTAGAGGACGCCTCGAACGGTTACGCTAGTAATCAATCTCGCCCACTGATGTCGTTTCGTGGGCGTGCCGCTGACAGCAACAGAACGGCAAAACTTGGCCAGATTTGTAAAGACAAGCCTTCACGAATAAGGAGTTTCGTCCTAACTGGGTGCCTCTGAATGCTGGGAATCTGGCCTCGCAGTGCCCGAAATGGCGTATCAACGGCCCGCTCGCTCGGACGAGAGGAGAATCACCGCCCCCTAATCAGGGGGTGTTTGGGGATTCAGGTCACAGTGGTACACTTATCACATGAATGGGAGAATCTTGGACCTTCGTCCATGTACTTGCACGGACGATCGTGCTAGGAGCCTTTGCCATGAATCCGACGTTAAAATGTTTGGCGAGCCGATTTGCTATGGCACTGCTTTGCCTGTGCGTGACGTCGCAGGCATATGCCGCACCGCTAGAGATTACTGAAACGCCGCAGTCAACGAGCGGTCCGTTTCGCCACAACGTCTTTCACACAGCGGGGAGCAACGGGGGCGCCAGCGGTTCGATCATCGTCTGGTTTGATCTTGACACCAGTCAGACCAGCACTTTTGATCCCGATACGGGTGACCTCGACTTGCATGTGAATCTCTATAACAACAGCAGCTTCACGACATTGGTCGGAACGGCAGTCGGTACATCTTCGGACTTCTTCGATGTCAACGTGTTTACCGGAACGAATACGAACAACCTGGTCGGCACGATTGATTGGGATTTCACATTGAACGGCAGCGCCACTACTTTCATGACCAACAACCTGGTTGATTCGACGCTGAAGTTTCTGGATCACGACTACGTTACATCCAGTTCTGGCGACACGGCCAATTCTTTCGTTCCGGGCATCACGCAGGACACAATGACCCTTTGGGGTGCCGACGGAACGCCTGACTCAAGCAACGGCAAGTTCACCGGATCCTCGCTCGGCATGGACCTGGTGTTCAAGGCGGAGGACAACTTGGAGCCGACGGGCGAGCCCATCCCCACGCCCGCGGCGGCCGGTTTAGGTTTGTCGTTACTCGGCTTGCTGGGGATCACGCGTCCTCGTCGCCCACGCGCAGGTTAAGTCCGCGGCATGATCCAACAGGTATTCAATCTGGACCCGCGCTCCGAATGGAACGTGGGACCTGTTCATTTCCCTGGTTCGCTCGTCAGTCTCGCAGCCTTGTGTGTGAACAGTATTTGAAATTGGAACGCATGAGGTGCGTTCTGGCCCAGATTCTCTATGTCACCCAGTTTGACAAGGAGGATCGCTGTTTGCACTTGGATGAGTTGCACAGATCGAAGCGCCCCCGTCGTGGGGTAGAAGCAGACCTGTTTGCGATCCTAAAATGACGGGATCGACGGGAGGTGGTGTGCTTTCATCCCGTCAGTGAAGGCATCGTGCAGTTCACTTGCGTGATGTCATCGCAGGTGGTACGAGAAGGCTGAAGGAAGACCTGTACCAAGCCAGCAGTCAGGAGCTTGAAAAGATGAGAGTACGTTTATCGGGAATGCTCTTGTGCGCAATCGCTGCGTTCTTGTCGTCCCAGCCCGTCAACGCGGCGCCTGTGTCCATCGGTGATCAAATCACCGTGAGATTGCCAAATGGCGGCTATTCGCCGACCGCATCCGTCAACGTCACGGTGTCAGGCGTGAAGTCCTACAGCGGCAGCGCGGGCGTGTTTAACTGGGACGTTCAGAGTACGAACCCCAGCGGCCTGCAGTCGGAGTTGCCTGATCCGCTGATCGCGTTCTGCATCGAGTTGACCCAGCATGTGGGTTACAACAACAACTACACTTACACGATCAAAGCGGTCGAAGACGCCCCTCTCCCCGGCTCGAATCCGATTCCCGGTACGTCGGGCATGGGGGCGGTCAAGGCCGCTCACCTCACCGAGTTGTACGACCGGTTCTACACGGATTCCCCGACAGACGCGCTCTACACCAGCGGCACTGAGGCCGCTGCCTTTCAGTTGGCGATCTGGGAGATCGTATATGAGGACATTGACACTTACAGTTTCAATCTTGGAACGGGTGACTTCTACTCAAACAAAGCTCCAACTAACGCCGCGACGGTTCGAGCCAACGAAATGCTGGGCGCGCTGAGTGGAAGTTTCTTTCGCAGTTGGGACTTGTTCGCCATGAGCAACAACTCTCGTCAGGACCACTTGATCGCATTCGAACGTGAAATCACAACCACCGGCGAGCCCATCCCCACTCCCGCGGCGGCTGGACTCGGTCTGCCGCTGCTTGGCTTGCTCGGGATCACCCGGCCGAGTCGTCGGCGCACGGGATGAGTCGGCGGCACAAGGCGTAACTCCAATGAGTTGGACCCTCGTGACGAATTGAGCGTGGGTCTTTCATTTTGTGTTTGGATGTCGTTCCTGCTGATGTTTGAGTGAGGGTCCGGTTTCAACGGCCGGACAGACCTTGATCGCCAGCCAGTGGCAGGTCGTGTCAGGGTCGGTCCAGGTGTCTCGGTTGGTCACTAATCTGCACGGGGGTGATCTCAGCGCGGTGCGGCGCCACGACCTGCGCCTCTCCGTTCAATTGGCAACGACCAGTCCATGCGGGTCAGTCTTGCGGCGATGGTGGAGCCGGAGGGGACGGATGCGACCAAGTCGATTCCGAAGGGGCACCTATCGCGGACTCTCTTCCACGATCCATCCAGTCCGACGGTCACAGAGCCGATGCAAGAGAACGTCAAACGGAGATAGAACCTACCCAGATTGCCATATCCGCCGGCTGCCGTCGTCTCCAGCCGCCATTGATGGACCGAATTGCTGAGCTGAGAGAGAGTTTTGCCACAAAAAAATTAAAGGCCAATTGCGAGGTGGGACGTAATGGCATGCTCCTTAAGCACTTCGATGTCATTCGATAGGATTTCCCTAGGCTGTAACCACCCCACTTGGCGGATACAACTACGTGAGGTAGATTAATGAGCTTACTCGTCAGCGCAACGCTGTCGAGCGGCAAGCAAGTTGGTGGGGCCATGCCAACAGACAAAATGCGAAGAGTTTGAGGCTCGTTGCGCGCGTGGCGTTGGAATGATCGGAAATCTTGTCCGGTCGACAAGTAAAGAAGGAAATCGGCGTGTAAGGTCCGTTGTGTGAGGTGGTTGGGTTCCGGGAGACTTGGAATATGAACGATTCATCGACAGTACTGTTGTTGGGATTGGGAGCGGAGTCCCAGGAGTCCTTGGCTGCCACGTCGCCGTTCCGGCACGAGGTTGTCGAGACCCGTCAGGAACTCGCCGACCGTGCCAGACTGGAACAGACGGGTTGCGTTTTGGCCGACATCGAATTGCTGTCGCCCGAGCGGGAAATCAGGGTTCTGTCAGAGATTCAGCGTCGGGTTGTGTTACCCATCGTCCTGGTTGTGGACCCGGAAGACGGTGAGTCGGTCCGGGCCGCGCTTCAGGCTGGCCTGTTTGACGTTGTCTGTAAGTCGGCGGATTCAAATGAATTCGCTTCTGTGATTGAGCGCGCGACAAGCCATTGCAAGCGTGAATACGAGACCCGCCGGGCTATTCGACGTTTGCGCAAGCGGTTGGACGACCACCGCATCCGGTTGTCTGACTCGGAAGAAGGCGTCTTCGACATGCTGTTGGGCGAATCCCCTGAAGTGAACGGTAAAGAAGTGGAAGTCACGCGGTCGTCTGCCGAACGAACGAATCGGTCGCGGCATGGTGCGAGCGATCGTGCTGGGGGACGCGAGAATCGAGACGTTGCGGAACAGATCGAAGACCTGTCACCACGACTGCGCGAAACCCTTGAACAATTGTTGCAGGGCCACAGCGAGAAGCAGGTGGCTTTTGACCTGGGACTCAGCCGACACACCGTCCACGACTATGTCAAGGCGTTACACAAGCAGTTCGAGGTGCAAAGCCGTGGCGAGCTGATTGCCAAGTGTCTGGTAGCGCACGAGTCGTTGGTACGTGGCTGATCCAGGTACGCGCTCGGTCACGATCGGCTGCGCTCTCAAATTGTCTGAGTGAATGATGCGTCAAGTGGCCGGGCTCTGGCCGGGGGTGTCGCATTGATCACAGTCTTCTGATCGGCCGGGCGTTTCAAGCTCATGCAGCCTCGCACTTGTGGGTGAAGTCCTCGATCGCGCGCTGGATATACGGTGACATTTTCCGGGACATCGTCAGATGCGTGTCGGTGGCCGACAAGACGACGTCGACGGAGCTTTCGGTTGGCACATCGCAGATCACGCGCCCATGTTCGGCGATAGGCAGGTGCCCGTCTTCGCCAGCCAAGGCGAGGAGGACGGGGGCGCGAACGGAGCGCATCGCCCGCCGGGGTGAGGATTCGCTCAGGTCAATCCCGCGTGCTTCAGCCGCTTCCTCGAGGCCTCGCATAGCCCAGGGCAAGTTGATCCAGGGCGCCCAGGCTTGGTGGAATGAGGCGATGGCTGTGCGGATGTCTGAGAACGGGCATGACGAGATCACCCCGGCCACGCGATCATCCAGAGCCGCGTGCAGGATCATGGTCGAGCCTCCGAGGCTGTGGCCGTAGGTCAGGACGCGGTCTTCGATCCAGCCATTGGCTTGGGCATGGTCCAAGACGCGACTGACATCGTGACGTTCACGCTGCCCGAACGTGACGGTGTCACCGCCCGACTGCCCATGCCCGCGCAGGTCGAAGAGCAGCACGTCATGCCCGCGAGAGGCGAATTGTCGGGCCAACCCAAGGTAACACTCCTTGGATTCTCGCCAGCCGTGCGTCATCACGATGGGTAGCCGCGGGCGGCCGGCCGATCTTGACACCAGCCGAATCCCGCGCAACGTGATGGCGTCACTCGTCGTGGTCTGGAAAGACTCCTGCATGAATGCACTGCAGGACCGATCGCGGTACTTGTTGATTCGTATGCCGCGAGACCGCTTTGACGCGAATACCCAGTGTCCGATCCTCCTGGCGAGCCAATTCGCTGGCCGCGTGTCCGCCCAAGCCAAGCGGGGGGGTGATGGGGATTCCTGGATTAGGGTCGCTGCAACTGTGCTTTGGCATCTTGACACGTAGCTACCTCCAACTGCGTGGCACGCCGACACGGGTTGTTGGCGTGAATTCAGCCCCTCTATCAATGAAGTTACGATTCGGCGATCGCCGATGCCAATAGAGGAGGCGGTCCCAAATGGTCAGCCGACCTCAGGATCAACACACACGGCAAAACCCGGATTGTGGCGTCACAATGGGGTATTTGCGGTGGGTTAGGTCAATTGAAAGTGTCTAGCGTTTCGCACGGATGTCCGGACGTTGCCCAATAAACTAGCGGGGAATCCCCTGACGAGGGGGTAGTCTATGAACAAGTCCAATCGTAACCTTTGTTATCGGAGGCGATCATGATGACAGGGGAGCGAGTTCGCATGGCTCAGAACGAGCCCGATCGACCGCCGCCGAACCCATCACGCGAGCAATGTCGTTTACCCGACGTGCGAGTGAGCGTTGTGCCTGACCCACACGAAATCGCGGTAACGATCCAGTTCAGCGAACGGATCTCTTGGCTCAACCTCTCGCCGGATAGAGCTTTATCGCTCGCGGACGACCTTCGGCGCTGCGCCGAGTCGCTGCAAGGCGAAGGCGGCTTGGCGGACGAGAGCGACGAATCAGCTTGAGTCTTGGCTTAGCTCAGAGCACCTGATGAAACGATGCCTGAAGGCGGCCATGGCTGTTGTACGCGCCGATCGAGTCTTTCTTGCTTGAAGTTGCCTCGATGCCAATCAGGGCGGTCAGGTAAGTTCGTGGCGGAATGACCCGATGACAAAGTTGGCTGATTAGAGCGTTGCGGCGCAAGACCTTGTGTCGTGGTCGAGACGCTCGCCGAGGACAGGAATGATGCGGCCCGCGATTCAGGTAGCTCAGAGTCTGAATGATGTAACTAGCTCGTGGCAGCTGGTTTATAGGTCCTATCGCCAACTGAATCTGATTGACGAGAATCCGTACGAGATCTTTACCGTTCCGCAGGCCGTTCACGCGGATTCAGCCGTATTCTTCGGCCAAGTCGGCTCGTCGGTGGCCTACACGATGACCGCCTATCACGACGGACCCCTTGGGCTCCCGCTTGATTCCGTGTACCAAAACGAACTAGACCGGTTGAGACGACAGGGCCGATCGCTGCTGGAAGTCGGCCTCTTTGCGGACCGTCGCGTTGAAATGAAACGTCAGATCGACACCCTCTTGGATCTGATGCGTTACGCGACCTATTTCGGCCTTTGCGGTGGGTCGCGGGACGCGGTGGTCGGCGTCCACCCCCGTCATGCCGCCTTTTACCGTCGTTTTCTGGGCTTTCAGGCGATTGGGCCAGTGAAAGACCACCCAAAGGTGAACGATGCACCTGTTGTTCTCCTGCATTTGGATTGGGTACTCCAGACTTCGAGCGATCGTGCCGGCCGAGCGCTCGCGGCATTTGTCTCCCAACCACTTGACAAAAAGGATTTTACAGGTCGATTTCGATTCGGTTTGGCCGATCTGGAAGCCAGCGTTGTCGGCCGCTACCTATCTTCTAATCAAGTCACATCGCAGATAAGGCGTTCGGCTTAGGCATTGCTTGCCGTCGCCCACTTATCCTCAGTCTGGATCGCAATTGTCGGTCGACCAGCGGCCATTATGTTTGCGATCGGATTCAATGCCCCTTTTTGGGGGATTGCGTCGACCGATTCTGGGTCAATACTGTGTGTGGAAGAACGATCTCCGCGGGGGCGGAGAGTTTTCTCAACAAGCAGTTTAAGTTGGGACTTTGGAAACAATCATGACGCCCGTGCGCCGAGTTGAACGACCGGATGAAGTCGGGCCGCCTCTGCAGCCAATGGTGGGGGGCGGTGAGTACGCTGCTATCGATCCGATGCAGCATGACGAATCGCCTGGCATGCTGCGCCGCGTGCATGGTTTGCTTCGGGGTCGTTATCACTGGGTCTTGCTGCTGGCACTCATCTTCGGCGGTGCTGCAGGCTACTACAGCTATCAATCTTGGGAACCGCTCTACGCAAGCAAGGGGCAGATCCGCATTGCGCCCATTGTGCCGCGCGTGTTGTACTCCGTCGAAGACAACAGCATGATGCCGGCGTATGAGGGCTTCATTGACTCGCAAATGGCGTTGATGAGGAGTTCGCGTGTTGTGGACTTGGCCATGCAGTCAGAAGAGTGGCGCAAGTTGGGGCGGCCTCTTTCAGATGCCGAAGTCGCTGCCTTCAAGAGCGGTCTCCAAGTCAGTCGTGGCGATGGTAGCCAAGTGGTCAAGCTCACATTTACCCATGGTGATCCTGAAGTGGCCCGCGTGGCGGTCAGGTCGGTAATCCCCGCTTACATGGAGATTTACGGCGAAGAGGATCTCAAACGTGAAGAAGCACGGCTGAATGTTTTGGAGCAGCGACGTGTTGCATTGACGAACGAGCTCAAGAGTCTTCAGGACCGCATCCACGCCATTGCCAATGAGTTTGGCTCCGACTCGCTGGAACAGGTCTTCCAGTTCAAGCTCAAAGAGGTGCATCAGATCCAAGGCAAAATCAGGGAACTGAATCTAAAGAAGGCAGAATTAGAGGCGGCGGAAGCGAGGCTGGTAGACAATGGCGACACGAAAGACTCGGCGTTGAACGAGTGGGAACCACTTGACGAGCTCGAGATATCCCGCCAAGACTCGGTGATGCGAGATTATGTGCGTCAGCTTCAGGCCTTGGAATTGGACCTAACGTTGGCGCGAAGCTTCCGGCGGGATGCGCACCCCAATGTGCGGGCGCTAGAGCGTCAGATCAACGCACTCGCCGCTAACATCGAGGATTATGCGTTTCGATACAACCAAGCGGCTCTGAGTGAATTCGCAAATGCCGATGGGGATCGAACGAAGAGCGAAATCACACGTCAAAAAGAGTTGATCGTGTCGTCCGTCGATCGGATGTCGACGACCTTGGCAGGTATCGAGGAGGAGACCCGTGATGTTGGACGAAAGGACCTGCAAATCAAACGACTACGCGACGATGCGTTAGTCGCGAAGCAGCGCCTTAAAGAAACTGATACGCGATTGGAAATGCTTAATGTAGAGCGATCCCTATCAGTCTCTGGCCGAGTGAGTGTAATTGGCCGCGGTGACAAGCCTACATCGCCAGTTAACTTGGACGAGCGTACTTCGCAAGCAGCGCTGTCATCTTTGGGCGGATGTGCGTTAGCGGCGGGGATGGTCCTGATTTGGGGATTCATGGATCGGCGACACCGCTATGTCGAAGACGCGGATCATCTGCTCAGTCATGCTCCACTGTTGGGCATTGTGCCCGAATTGGCGGTTGGGCGTGAAAGTTCTGATAGATTTGATCTGGCAGCGATCGTCATTAACCAAATGCGGGCATTGCTGCAGGTAGGCCCAGTCGCGAGTGGCTCCAAGGTTTTTGCTGTCACTAGCGGCAGCGCGGGCGAAGGCAAGACGAGCGTAGTAGCGGCGTTGGGCACTTCGTTCGCGCACGCAGGTAAGCGGACACTCATGATCGATCTCGATTTGGTCGGTCGTGGTCTCTCGCGACGTTGGCCGGCACGCCAAACGTTGGACTTAAGGGAGACCATTCAACGGGTGGCCGGGTTGACGCAAAGTCAGTTGGACGCGGCTGCAAAAGTTTCGGTAAATGATGGGGTTGCGTTTGACCAGGCGTGCTTGGGCCTAGAGCTAGTGGATCAGCCAACCCTAGAGCTTGCGTATTCTGAATTGGCTGACTCTCGGGTCGGCTTGGAAGATGCCTTGGCGGCAGGCAAGATTGAGAATCGCGTGCAGCGCACCGGCGTTGACGGACTGGATGTCTTGTCGGTCAGTGGTTCAGCCGGAGTGATCCCTAGAACGCTCTCGCCTGAGCCGATCCGCCAATTGTTCGAAGACGCAAAATCGTCATACGATATTGTTCTGGTCGACACTGGCCCGGTGCCGGGAAGCTTGGAAGCATCGTTATCGGTATCGCAGGTTGACGAGGTGTTATTAGTGGTGGCTCAGGGGTCGGATCGTCGGTCCGGTTCACAGGCGATCTCGCATCTGCATCGCATGAACGTCAGCGTTAGCGGCGTCGTCTACAACCGTGCGTCGCAACGATGCTCGCAACGACATGTATCGTCGCAGTTTAGCAGTAGTCGAAGCATGAGCCGGCCGGCGACTTCCCCCGAGAAGATCAAGCCGTGTCCGCTCGTCCAGGCTTCCACAGGTACGATTGAGGGTGGAACCGATAGTAGAGAAAAGTTGGCTCAACAAAGACTGTCGTGAGCCAGGTCAATGATCCCCGAAGCGGTTGCTTGGGCGGTTGCATCTACGCTGCATGATTTGGGCATCGCGGCAGGCTAAAGGATTCAACGGGAGCAGGGTCATGACTCTGGGTATACCAACCGATACAATTGTTGAGTCAAGCCAAGACACGGTTGGGACACGCCTGTTGACTGCGACAACGGACACGTCGAGTGCCGCGCCTGATCGCGGGGTAGAGCGAATTCTGCCTAACGTGGGTGAGTGGTTTCTGTTGCGCGTCAAGAGCCGTCAGGAAAAGGCGCTTCACACAACCCTGCGAGCCATGGATGTCAAGTGTTTTCTCCCTCTGATACCAGCCGTACGGTTCTATGGCAAGCGAAAAGAGAAGGTCCGTCTGCCGATGTTTCCCGGGTACGTCTTCCTGCGAGGAGTGCCCGAGGATGCGTACCGAGCCGACCGGACGGGCCGATTGGTCAGCATCATTCCGGTTTCCGATCAGGCCCGCTTGGATTGCGAGTTGAACAATTTGGCCTTGGCATTGCGTCGCCAGGCTCCGCTAGAGCCTTACCGATTCTTAACTAGTGGGCGCCGAGTTGAGGTACGTTCAGGGCCGTTTGAGGGTCTACAGGGTGTGATTGAAGGGCGAAATCGCGCCGATCAATTGATTCTTCAAGTCGACATGCTCGGAAGGGCCATGTCTTTGGAGATTGAGCCCTCCTTGCTGGATGTTATCGACTGACGTACGTTGACCGCAATCCGCGTAGAGCGCATGTCTTGTATAGTCATATTGAGTGGATGAATTCGTATGGCTTTGCAGGCGAGGGGCCGCCGGATTGTGCGTAATGCGGACTACCGATTCAGAATCTGTTCGTTTTCGTCTAATCTCAGATGAGTTTTGGGCTTTAGGCAACCAAGAGGTTGCGAGTTCAAGGCGGCAAACTTATTGCCTTGTGGAAGGCATATTCGCAACTCGTTGCTACCAGTGGTTTGGGCACGGGTTGTTTTCTGTGAGACAAGGCTTGTTGGAGGAGGGCACAGACTCTCTGTTGATCCGACCGAGTTGTTGGTAGTACTTCAGACATGAAGAGCGGGACTGCCAATTCGAAAACCGATCCTGAGGCTCCTCAGGAAAGCAATAAGTGCAAGTCTGTCTGGAGCTTTTGGCACATCGTCTTAGCTTTGCTGCTAGTTTCAGCGTCAGTCTGGTTAACAGGAGACGCTTGGAGCAAAATCGTAGAGGCTGCTGTTCATGACGAAGAATCGTCTCAAATCTCCCTAGTCTTGATCGCGTTCCCGTGGCTCGTCTTATCGAGACGGAGTCGATTGCAAAACAGTCGTCCGGTGGGCAATTGGCTTGGCCCGGCTTTGATTGCAATTGGCTGGGCGAGTCACGTTTATGGCTATGACATCCACGATAACGAGTTCTGGCTCTTCGGCGCTATTCTGATGGCTGTCGGAGGGATCGTGACCGCAGTGGGCCGGCAGGTATTCTGGCGTCTGTGGCCCGCGTTCCTGGTGCTCGGATTCCTTATTCCAGTTCCAGGTTTTGTTAGGATGCATGTCAGTGTTCCGTTACAGACCGTGATGGCTTACTTGACGGAACAGTCGGCTCAGATTCTGGGACTTCCGATGGACCGTAACGGAAATCTGCTCATTGTTGGCGGCCAGGCGATCGAGGTCGCCGAGGCCTGTAACGGGATGCGAATGGTCTTTGCGTTGTTTCTCGCCACATACACTTTTGTATTTGTCAACACTTTACGGCCGGTCTTGCGGGTTGTCCTACTCGCTGGTGCGCCGGCATTTGCGCTGTTTTGCAACTTGATTCGAATGTTGCCGACGGTTTGGCTTTATGGAAACTCGACTCCCGAGACAGCACAGTTTTTCCATGATGCGGCTGGCTGGGCCATGGTGCCATTGGCGTTCGTCCTGCTCATGGCGATGATCGCGTTGCTCGAATGGGTCGGCGTTGACCCAATGTCCGCCCGAGCCGAATCAAGTCAGCAATCTCGACCAACCTCGCCACGTTCGCAGCCCTTGGGTCGAAGTGTCGGGCAATTGGGTTCAGCGTGCCTTAGCATTGTACTTCTCATTGGACTGGCCGTTTCGCTGCAGTCCCGCCGACCTTCGGGGCTTGCTTTGGCCTATCTTGAGCGGATTGACGCGAATGCAAAGCGATTCCCTGTGCAGATCGGAGAATGGGAAGGCCGTGATGTAAGAGTTCATGATGCGGCCGTCGACATTCTCAGGCCTCTCGTACTACATGCCCGTGAGTATCGAAACCAGCGTACTGGTCAAGCCGTGACGCTGCAGTTGATTTACTGCAAGGACGCTTGGAACATGGTGTGGCACTTCCCCCCGGTGTGCTTTAAGCATAACGGCTGGACAGCCACTTTCACGCAGCCCAGGCGATGGCAGGTTCGGGGGCGGCGTATCGATTTAGTTGAGTATGGATTCCAACGAGACGTATTCAGCGGCGGCGACCGAATCGTCGTTGCAAACTTCATGTTACTTCCAACGGGCTTGGGCGTCGACATGGATGATGTACGTGCGGTCGCCCGTGATCCCTCCAAGCGCACTTTCGGTGTGGGTCAAGTTCAACTAATATATAATGAGTCGATGCCGCTCGCCCAGCGTCAAGACGTATTCGTACAGTTTCTAGCCGCTCATTGGGATTTCCTTGCCGCGTCGTCTGGTGGACAACTTGAGATTGACACTGTGGTTGAATCAGGGCGGGAAGATGGCAGTAGCACTCCGCCGCGTGGAGCGGAAATGGGATTACCCTCCCCTGACAAGCCCCGTCGCCATTAGCGCGATTTACAAACCGCCCAATTCAGAGTTTAAACATGCTTGGATTCCGGAGAGTTCCGCGTCGGCTGGTCTTCGTGCTGGTGGTGTTGTTTACGCTGGCGGCGTTTACGTTGGGTGTTGTTGTGATTCGCAAGTCGCAGATTCGAGAAGAATTAATGGCTTACGGGCCGGAGGGTATTCGCGCATTTGAGGAGGGAAACCACCGTAAAGCGTTAAAGCTGCTTGGTCAGTATCTTCGCGAGAATGATGACGATGTTGAAGCGATATATGCATATGCTCGAGCGCGCTTGCAGGTAGCTGACGATCGTGGCAAGCATGACAAGCAAGCCATTGCCGCGTTCCGTCACTTGTTGCAGATTGCCCCCGAACATGAAGCAGGGCGCCGCGAGCTAATGGGTGTCTATTGGCGCCTCAGTTACGTAACAGAAGCCTTGGATATGGCCGAAGAGTTGCTGCAGCGCAATGCCGGCGACGTCGAAGCCTTGTCCACCAAAGCCACGGCACTAGCACGGTTGGGGCGGTATGATGAAGCGCTGCCAGCGGCACTCATGGCGGCGCAAGTTGACGTCACGGATCTTGAGGGTCACCTGCTCGTATTGGAGATTAAGCGGCGTTCTAATGCGACTTCGGAGGAACTGGTCAATTATGTCAAAGGTTTGCAGGCTCAGTATCCCAAGGAGATGCGTTTTTCATTGTTGCTTGCGGTCGCCTACTACGTAGTTGGCGAGCGCGAAAGTGCGTTGCATTGGTTCAAAAATGTAGCGACCGCCGATGTTGTCGAATACGAGTTCAACAGGATTCTTGTCGACCATCTCGACTTGCTCGGGGAACACACGATTGCGACTGATCGACTCAAGCAGGTGGCGAATGAGTCGAGCGACATTCGTTTGAAGAGGGCCTATGCGGCGCGACTTTGGCAATCAGGTAAGCCGGACCAGCTGATCCAGTACCTTTCGGCAGTCGCGCGCGAGGGTGTTGGCGCTGACACTCAATTGCTTGTCTTCAAGGCTCTTGGACTGAACGCGCAAGGAGATCGTTCGGCGGCACAAAAGGTTGTCGCCGAATTGGCGGCGCGGCCGGGCGATACGATTGCTGTCGCGTGGGTACCTCTGTTTGAGAGTGTAATCTTTGCCGGCACGCCCGATGCGCCGCGGGTCGTTCGGCTGACGGAAGGGGCGCTGCAACGCGTACCAAACGAACCGCACATATTGCTATTGAAAGGGATGGCGCATCTAGCTTTAGACGAGACTCAACGTGCCTTGGACTGTTGGCGGGAATCTGCTGCAGCTGCGCCCGCTTGGCCATTGCCTCGTGTGCGCTTGGCGCGTTCGTTTGCCGCTCAAGGGCGCGGTATCGAGGGCATGCAGGCGGCACGCGAAGCAATCATGCGATCTCCTGGCAGTGTTGAGGCGGCAATTGCTTTGGCTTTGGCTGCCGATTCGCTCGGTCAGGATCGGATTAACCCGGGACCGTTACTCCGGCTCGTAGAGCAGATTCAGCAATATGTCCCTAGTGAGCCGCAGACGTTGCCGATGTACGTCCGTCTGTTGGCCCGGTTTGAGCAGGCTGACAAGGCACGGGAGAAGTTGACCGCCGTTCTAGTTCCAGACGACCTTCCGCCTACTCGGACGCTGCTGCGGCTTGCTGAAGTTTCAAAGTCGGAAGGGCTGGCGCTTGAATCGGTGATCCTGGCGCGATTGAAGGATGTTCATGGTACCTCACCAGAGTATGCCTACTACTTGGCGCGCGCAGGCGACGGAAGTGTTCGCGATCAGGTTGCTGCACTTGGGTTGTTCGATCGCGAGTGGGCTCAATCAAGCGACGGGCGCTCTGCTTCAAATTGGCGGCTGGCGAGGGCTCAGTTGCTCAGTGACCTTGGGCACACCGATGCCGGGCCTGCGTGGGTGGCGTTAGCAGATGACTTTCCTGAAAATACAACGATTCAAAGAAGGGCGTTGCGCATTCCCGCCGTGCAATCTGAACGTGAGTTTATCTCGCGAGTGATTGGACGCATGCGAAAACTAGGAGGAGAGGATGCCGTTGAGTGGCGTCTGGCCCAGGCACGTTGGCTCCTGTCGCGCGACGAGGAAGAGGCAACCGCCAAGGAGGCGGCCAGCCTGTTGAACGAGGCCGTTGAGTCGTCATTCAGCCAGGCCGACGCGCGTCGATTGCTGGCAGTCTGCATGATCCGTCTCGACAACTTGCCCGGAGCGGTGGAACAACTCCAAACCGCCCACCAGTTGAGTCCCCAACGTACGGATATCGCGCTTCAACTCGCCGCGGCATTGCAATCGGTGGGTGATTTTGCTGCCAGTCGCGAACAGATTGACCGGTTGCTGGACCGTCGGATTCTGTCGCGCCGCGAGCGTCGTCAAGTGGCCCAGTTGCTGGCCGCTCAGGGAGCGACGGATCTGGCCATTCACGCTCTGCAGATCGACGCGGCGGACGAGACAACTGGGCCGGATTCGGTCGCGTTGGAACGGGAGCCCGACATCCTCCTGGCTCGCCTTTATTGGCTTCGGAATCAACCAGAGAAAGCCCGCCCAATCTTCGAAGCGATGTTGGCGAAGGAGGGCGACCCCAATCCGCTGGTCTTGCAACTGACCGCCAACTTCTTCGCCAGCATCGGCGACAAAGACTCTGCTTCCAAGACGCTGGATCGTCTACAAGCCATCAATTTGGCTGCCGGCATCCGGGAACTGCTGTACGCCGATCATCACAGCCGCTTTGGCGACCCAGACAAAGCGACGGAATTGTTCCGTGCCGCGACCCGGGCTGCTCCAACCAATGCCAACGCATGGAGACAGTACGCAGCCCACCTCGTGCGGCAACAACGCCTGTCGGATGCCTCCACTGTGATTAGTGCTGCGCGTTCAAACCTCCCCGACGATGTGGGCATTGCATTCTTGGCACGCCAGGTCCCTTTGATCGAACGTTCTGTTCAGCTCGACCGACTGCACCCGATGGTGTCTGACCTGATTACGGACATGAAACACCAACAGGTTGCAGCCAGAACACTGACGATCGTTGTCGAATCCGAAGAAAGACAGAAGACTCTGGGATCGCTGATGCGCGAACTTGGCGGGTTGGCTGACCGTTACCCCTCCTACGTGACATTACAGAACCTAGTCGCATCGACCAGCCTTGCGCTTGGGCAGAATGATGCTGCGGCGCGCGTTGCAACGCGCGCCATGGAGGCATTCCCCACGGCCGTAAGGCCTGCGGCATTGGCAACCGCCGCGTTGTCTGGCGCCGAACGATGGCAGGAGACGATAACGGTGGCACGCGAATGGCAATCGCGATCCGGACAACGGGCGAGCAGAGCCGCCGTACTCGAAACCCAGGCGCACCTTGCATCCGGCGATGCCCAGTCTGCGCTGAAAGCGATTCACCCATTTGTGGAAGCCGCCTTGAAGAAGCCGGCCGAGCAGGGCTCGAAGGAAGTGCTGGCCGCCTACGCGAATGCCCAACTGGCTGATGGCATGACTGAGGAATTGCTGGAATGGCTGGCTCCTCTCGGTAAGAACGATATTCAGTGGCGATTTGTCTGGCGTCGCTTAGCCGTGCGTGAAGCAAAGGACACGCGGGTCGCGTCGTTGCTGTTGAATCAACTTGCAGCGTTTGTGCCGAGTGACAACCCGAATGAATCGCTTGCTATGGCCGAGGCATGGGCACATTTGGCCGCGCGGCCGGACGGTTCAGAGTATCGTGACCGTGCCCTTCGAGAGGTCGAGGCGCTCGTGAAACGCCCCGATCGAACGGCAGAGGTGCTGCTAATCCATGGGAGTCTCGCCGAAGCGAAAGGTGATCTTGCGATGGCTGAGGCAAGTTACCGACAGTCCATTCAACTAAGTGCCAAGAATGCGCCAGCCTTGAACAATCTAGCCATGGTTCTAATGGCAGCCAACAAGAACAGCCAGGAAGCGCTGAGATTGGCTCAAGGGGCTGTCGAGATAGACTCGTCGCAGCCCGCCTACCTCGACACGCTTGCATCAGCGCAGGTCGCCAACGGAAAAGCCGCAGAGGCTGTTGAAACCATGCGGCGGGCGGTGAAGATACAGCCGCAAAGCGTGTTGTGGCGGTTGAATCTCATCAGTGCTCTGATCGAAGATAGCCGAAAGGCTGAGGCACAAGCCCTTTTCAACGCATTGCAGAGCGAACTCGACAGGGGAACGATTGTTACTCTATCGAGATCAGAGCGCGTTCGGCTTGGCCAGATTCGAGACCGGATCGAGAAAAAATAGTGTAAAATGCTGGAATATATGAACTTACTTGATCGGAATTCGTCGTGAAGAGCGATGTACTCAAAGTTTCGTGATTTCCCTGTTCCGGGGGATGGAATGGCGGCCTCCCGCCAGTAAAGTAGGTCTGAATTGGTGGGGCAGTCGTTTGAGTCCCATTTAGTGCTGAGCCCCCAATTGAGGGGGGTATACGAGGGCAAGGACTGAACTTAGACTGTGTCCGATAGTGTATTTAGATTGAACACGCACGCAGGAGTTCCGCAGAATGAAATCGCGCCTAACCAGTCTGATCGTCGCAGCCGTGGTGGTTGTGTTGTTTACCGGCCAAGTTCGGGCCGCTTCTGTGAACAGCATCATCAAATCGATCATTAAGGATTCACCCGAAGGCACGCCCACTGTCATCGAAGACGACAGTGCATCGATCTCACTGGTCGTGCTCGGCGGAGGTAGTATCGGTGCCGCGACCGAGGGAGATATCGTTGTTGGTATCTACAACGCCTCGTTCTTGACGCCGGCGACGCAGACTCTCGGATCGACGGCCATTCTGGACCCCGATGGTGTTTTTCACCTCGACAATGCTGCCGGTTCGCCCAAGACCTCCGAGCGCATGAGTCTCGATTCAATGGACGTCTCGATCGAAGGCGTGGTGGTCGGTGAGTTGGCGTTCGCCAATGGAATGGATGCATCTGCTGGATTCTTGCTGGTCCACCATGATGCGGATGTAACGATTGTCGATCCGAGCGATGCCGGTAACACAATAACGATCCCCGAGTTTTCAGCTGACGCGATTCTTCGCGTATACGTGAATAATTCGATGAAGACTGAGGGTGTATCCGGAAACGTGGTCGACGATTTGGATACACACTCCAACTTTGATTTTTCCAGCCACGCTGCCGAGTTCGGTGTGGTGACAAGCGATAACTTCTATTCGATCCGCTTGGCTGGCTCTGCCAACCCGGGGTTCAATTTCGCGCTGGACCAGATCGGTGACGGTAATGGGGAACTGCCACAGATTGAAAAGGCAGAGCTTTCTCCAGGTGGTGCCTTTGCAGATATCGCCGGTCAGGGTGATTTTACTGGTACCAACAACCAATGGGTTGTTGGCGACGGTAACATTGCCGCGCTCTTTATCCCGACGCCTACGGCGAGCGTTCTCGGACTTGCAATGCTGGGAATGATCGGCATGACCCAGCGTCGGCGAAATCGCACCGCTTGATCGTCGATTCTTATGATCTAAACCTGAATGACACTTTGATAAAACGGCCCCTCTTTGAGGGGCCGTTTTTTATTGGAGTTCGAACGTGTCTTAAGTACCGATAGGGTCTCTCCGATTCAATCTCTTGGCAGGGAGGAGCCCTCTCTAATAAAAGGTGCCTTTTGCCGTCAGGTCTGGCCATCCCGTTAGGTGAGGTCTACGTGCACCCCTTGGCGGGTGCGTCTTTCATGCAGTTGGTGAAGACCATGCACCACGTAGGCGGCGTGGAAAGGGGCAGTTTGGCCCGTCTCGCGCTAACCGGCGTGCTATCACTGATAAATGAGCCAGGACGGTGGCGATCAAGACTGCAGTATGGGGCCAGCGTTAATCGAACCGAGTTCAAAGAGTCTCCGATCTTCATCGTGGGCCACTGGCGCAGTGGGACCACCTATCTACACGAATTACTCAGTCAGGACCCGAGTGTGGCGCCGGCGACTGTCTGGCACACGATGTCGCCCCGGAGCTTTCTGGCGATCAGGTGCCTCCGTCGTCTTTACGCGCGATTCTTGCCTGATCGACGGCCCATGGACTCAGTTGAGGTGACGCTGGATGCCTCGTACGAAGAAGATGCGGCCATGGCAGCGCTGAGTCCGCTTTCCTTTTTTAATTGCCTCTATTTCCCCGCACAGGCCGAGCGGTTGTTTCGCCAAGCAGTTCTTTTCGAGGACGTTGACCAGCCGTTGGTCGAGCGGTGGAAACGTGACTATGTGTGGTTTCTCAAGGCTGTCACCCTGGACAGCGGGGGACGCAGGCTGGTACTGAAGAACCCGCCGAACACGGCCCGGATCAGGACGTTGCTGGAGCTGTTTCCTGACGCTCGATTCGTCCACATCTATCGCAACCCGTATGTCGTGTATCCCTCCACGCTCAAGATGCGGTTGTCAACCATTCGTCGGTTCGGACTGCAGCGTACCACGGCCGAGGCCGTGGAGCGGCAGGTGCTATCAGATTATATCAGCCTGATGCAAGCCTACTTTGACCAGCGGTCACTCATACCGCCGGATCGACTCGTTGAATTGCGGTTCGAGGATCTGGAAGCAGACCCGATTGCCAGCGTCCGCCACATATACCAGGCCTTGGATCTATCGGGTTACGCTCGGGCTCAGCCGGCCATGAGCGAGTTCGTGGAAAGCCAAGCCGACTACCGAAAGAACCAATACGTCCTTGACGACAAGACGCGGCGCCGCGTGGAGGAACATTGGGGTTTCACATTGGACCGATGGGGATATGAGCCTCCCGGGCCGGCGCTTCAGCAACCGGGAGCGGCCGACGCTGGCGAGTGTTCGAAAGTGGCGTGACCAGGGGGCTGGTCGTGGAGTTGGATCGTTCATCCTCCGACCTAAGAGGATGAAGAAGGGGATCTTCAGAATGAGCGATCAATCTGCTTTGATTCCGGTGCCTCAATCGACAACGGCGACCGCACCGTCGTTGCCGGCAGTGGACGGCGAACTCTTGACGAATGTCGAAGTGGACGATCTCGATCGATTCGCGAAGTTCACGACGCCAGACGCGTACGCGCCGGTCGCGGTCGTTCGGCCCCAGGCCGTCTCAGACGTTCGGAGTATTGTCGATACCGCTCGGGAGAGTGGCATAGCCCTCTACCCGGTTTCACGCGGAAAGAACTGGGGTTACGGGACGGCGACTCCCACCGGTCCCAATCAAATTGTCGTTGATCTGTCATCGCTCAATCGAATCTCCGAGTTTGACGCGGACCTGGGTCTGGTCACCTTGGAGCCAGGCGTTAGTCAGCAGCAGTTGTCGGAGTTTCTGCGGGATGGTGAGTATCCATTTCTGGTGCCGGCGACAGGTGCGGGACCGGAGGCGAGTGTTCTTGGCAATGTACTGGAGCGTGGTTACGGGATTACGCCGTACAGCGATCACTTCGCCGCGGTTACGGCCTTTGAGGCCGTCTTGCCTGACGGGTCTTTGTACCGTTCTGCCTTGTCAGAGTTGGGAGGGCAACAGGTTGATCGGGCGTTCAAGTGGGGTATCGGACCCTATGTGGACGGGCTGTTCACACAGAGCAACCTTGGAATCGTTACTCAGGCGACCATCGCTTTGGCCCCTGAGCCAACGTGTTCAATGGGGTTCTTCTTCAGTGTTGAGCGCGATGATCAACTTGAAGCCGTCGTAGATCGTGTCCGCACGATACTGAGATCGGTTGGGTCCGCTGTCAGCGCAGTCAATCTGATGAATCAACATCGCGTGCTGGCGATGATTGAACCTTATCCCAGCGACGCGATCGGCGACGATGGCTTGATTGAGGACGATTGGATCAGGCGGGCGTCGAAACATCACGGATTGGGGGCCTGGATGGGAGCGGGCGCTCTTTATGGGGACCCGACGGTACTGCGCGCTGTGCGAAAGATCATTCGCCGTGAACTGGGCCCGATGGTCAAGCGAATGGTGTTTCTGCGTCGTCAAACCGTCACGAGAATGCGAAGCCTTGCCCAGCGAATGCCCGGGCGATTCGCCTCTCAGACCGCCAGGCGCCTCTCAACGATTGAGGCTGCTCTCAGCAATTTCGCAGGCGAGCCCAGTGAAGTGGCGCTACCGCTTGCTTATTGGCGGTCCGGTACAACGCCTGCGCCGGGCCTTCCAATCGACCCTGCGCGGGATGGCTGTGGACTGACCTGGTACTCGCCTCTCGTACCGATGACCAGCAGTTGCGTTCGGCAATACGTGGAAATGGCGACCGCGACGTGCCAATCGCATGGAATGGAACCGCTCATCACTCTGACCTCAATCTCTGACCGTTGCTTTGACAGCACTGTTCCAATCCTGTTTGACAAGAGTGATCCAACTCAGACTGAACAGGCCAGGGCGTGCTACCAAGCCTTGTTCGACGCGGGCCGGTCGCTTGGGTGTCTGCCTTATCGCGTCGGTACGCAGTCCATGGAACTTGTCGTGGATCCGGAGTTAGCGCATTGGAATCTGGTTAGCAAGATCAAGGATGCGATCGACCCGAAAGGCGTGATCGCCCCCGGCCGATACTGTCCCAATCGCTGAGAGGAGAGAATAAGCGGAAATCGACCACGATCTAGGGTATACCCTAGTGCTGCGCCTGTATGTATTCCTCGTTGATTCTGATTTGGCCCCCCCTTTGGGGGATTGTTGAACCGGGAATTGGTGAGTTATAAATAGATCTGCCCAAGTCACCCAAGAGGGTGGCAACAGTAAGCTCAGACGCCTTGCTTGGGCCCCGGGTTGTTGGAAGTCGTTCATATCGTGAATGTGCTTTCATGGCTCAAGAGTGAAATGTTTTCGCTCTGAGTAGCTCGGGACACTTGGTAGGAAGCGGCGAATTCGCGTACGGCACGTGCCGTACAGGCGAAGTGGGCGGAGCCCATTCTGACCGCGTCGTTTTCACCGTCGGGTCTTGGGGAACTCCCATGCTCGGGCAGACCGAGACATTACCGCCAGAACCAGTTGTCAGGACGTTTGAGGACGTCGTATCGCCATTCATGGCGGTGTTCTTTGTGGCATTTCTGGTCGCGGTCGTGGCGACACCCGTCTTCGGCATGATCGCTCGGCGTTTGGGTGTGATCGATCGGCCGGACGCTGAGCGCAAACTTCACGAATTGCCAACGGCGTACCTCGGAGGGGTTGCAGTTTGCTTGGCTTGGTTGACGGGAATCCTGATCAGCTTCGGATTGAAGTCTATGGACGGAGACTATGTCGCCTTCCCCATGTCGATTGTCGGCGGCGCGGTCATCGTCATGCTCGTGGGGTTGTGGGACGACGTTCGGCCGATGAGGCCGCTGTACAAGCTGGTCGGCCAGGCGGCGGCTGCGTTGGTCTTGATCTCGGGCGGTGTCGGCTTGCGAATCGTTGAAGGATCGGTGTCGGCCATGAAGGGCGGGCTGGGGTTGGATTTCGTGGGTACGATCCCGCTGCCTGTGATGCAGGTCTGTAGCGCCTTGATTGTGCTTTTCTTTGTCATTGGAGCGTGTAATTCGACTAACCTGCTGGATGGTCTGGATGGTCTGGCGGGGGGCGTGACCGGTGTCGTGATGCTCGGTTTCGCTTTTCTCTCCATCTTCCTGGCCATGGGTTATTACGCGGACTCAGGTCCGTATTCAGTTGGGATGGATCCCGTTCGCATCGTTTGCTGCTTGGCGATCCTCGGGGCGTTGGCTGGATTCCTGCCTTACAACTTCAAGCCGGCGAACATCTTCATGGGAGACGCTGGATCGATGATGTTGGGTTACCTCAGCATCACCATGGTGTTGCTGCTCGGTGAGAAGGGCGACCCATTGCTGGTGATGGCTGGATTGACCGTCTTCACGTTGCCGATTTTGGATACCGCTCTTGCCATCGTCCGCCGAAAAGCTCGTGGGCTGTCCATCGTGACGGCCGACAGCGACCATCTGCATCACCTGCTCATGCGCGGTGGTTTAGGTGTGCCTCAAGCGGTCATCGCGTTGTACGGACTTGCGTTCGGTTTTGTCGCACTTGGATGTGCGATGATGTTCATCCGGCTGCGATTTGTTGCGGCAGTGTTCTTGACGATATTCACCTTCATTACGATTACTGCGTTCAAAGTCGCGCACCGGAAGTACCTGCGTGAGCACTTCCAGCCTGAATCGGATGAAGAGCCGATGGTCAATACTGAGACAGCGATTCCAGAAGGACAAGAGCCATCCTCTCAATCTGATCCATCACTTGCTTTGAACCGGCGTCCCGAGAAGCGCGCCCCGCGGCCCGCGTTGGCGAGTTCGTCTTCCTGATCCAAATGGGATCACCCCAACAACACAAGTCGGCGAGGGAGCAGGCTGACATGCGTCATGCTGTTCACATGATCGATGTGACATCCGACACACTGACGAGTCCATTTGATTTGCTAAAGGCAAAGTTGGAGCAACGTACCGCGGTCGTCGGTGTCATCGGACTTGGCTACGTGGGTTTGCCGCTCCTGCGAGCGTTTCACGAAAGTGGTTTCCCGGTCTTGGGATTCGATGTGGATCCAGCCAAGACAGACGCTTTGAAACGTGGCGAAAGCTACCTGAAGCACTTGGGGCCGGAGTTCGCGCTGGAAATGTCGCAGTCGGATCGATTTGACGCCACGACCGATCTGGCCCGTCTCGGAGAAGTTGATGCCGTCCTGATCTGTGTGCCTACTCCGCTCGGGCGACACTTGGAGCCCGACCTTTCATACGTGGAGAAGACGGCTGATGCGATCGTATTGACGTTGAGGCCGGGGCAACTGGTCGTGCTCGAGAGCACGACGTATCCAGGGACCACGAACGAAGTGGTTCGGAATCGTCTCGAGCAGCGTAACTTGATTTGTGGTGAGGATTACTTCCTGGCCTACTCGCCGGAACGCGAGGATCCGGGCCGAAAGGATCACAACACTCAGACCATCCCCAAGCTCGTGGGTGGCGTTGACGAACGTAGTGGCGAGTTGGCTGTCCAGCTTTACGCCAACGCTGTCGAGCAAGTCATTGCCGTCAGTTCGGCCGAGATTGCCGAAGCCGCGAAACTATTGGAGAACATCTATCGCGCGGTCAACATCGCCCTTGTCAATGAACTGAAGACGCTCTTGTCAGCGATGGGTATCAACGTCTGGGAAGTGATTGAGGCGGCGTCAACAAAGCCCTTTGGATTCCAGCCGTTCTATCCGGGTCCAGGCCTGGGTGGTCATTGCATTCCCATTGACCCGTATTACTTGACCTGGAAAGCCAGAGAAGTAGGGTTGCCGACGCGCTTCATCGAGTTGGCGGGGGAAGTCAACCATTCAATGCCGGACTACGTTGTACAGCGAACCGTATTGGCATTGAATAGCCGCGGCAAGGCCGTGTCGGGATCCAGGATCCTCGTCCTGGGCCTTGCCTATAAGCCCAACGTCGATGACGTTCGGGAGAGCCCGAGCTTTGAGATTATCGAAGCGCTGATTGAACTCGGCGCCCGGGTCGACTACAACGATCCCCATGTGCCGCGTACGCACGCTATGAGAAACTACGATCTGCAAATGAACAGCGTGGACTTGAGTGAGGAGCAGCTGGCCTCGTACGACGTCGTCGTCGTTGCGACCAACCACGACGCGTACGACTGGCAATGGGTCGCCGATCACGCGACGCTGATTGTGGATACGCGCAACGCGATGTCAGACGTCACCTTCACACACGATCGCGTCGTTAACGCCTAGGTACGCACTTGAGCACAGTGAGTACAAAAACCGACGAGATGGCAGTGGCAACGGAGGCGCAACGAGGGGTTGCAATGTCCCCGACCGCTTCTTTTGATGAGCCTGCATCTCCGGTGCTGACCGTCGATGAACCGATTCCACATGTGCGTATCCGGCCGGCCAGCGGATGGTCGTTGCTTAACCTGGGCGAGGTCTGGCGTTACCGCGAACTACTCTGGTTCTTCACCCTCCGCGACATCAAGGCCCGTTACAAGCAAACGCTTCTTGGGCCGATTTGGATCATCTTGATGCCCTTGGCGACGTCGGGACTGTTCAGTCTGATCTTTGGCGTCTTGGCGGGATTGCCGTCCGGCGAGATTCCATACCCGGTATTCGTCTTCTCGGGCACATTGGTGTGGGGCCTGTTTGCCAAGGCTCTCAGCACGTCCAGCGCGTGCCTCAAGGCCAATCAGAACTTGATCACCAAGGTCTACTTCCCCCGGCTGATCATCCCGCTGGCCGCGTCCGTCAGTGGTCTGCTCGACTTTTTGCTCGGCGTGGGAACACTCGCCGTCCTGATGCTCGTGACCGGCATCGCGCCGTCCTGGTCGCTATTGGCGCTGCCCGCCTTCGTGTTGTTAGCCATCCTGGCCGGTCTGTCCGTTGGCGTGTGGATCTCGGCGCTCAGCGTCCGGTTCAGAGACATTGGGTACGCGGCTACGTTCCTGATCAGTTTCTGGATGTGGCTCACACCCGTGGCTTACTCCAGTGAGGTCGTCTTCGACAATCCCAAGGTGCCCGCTGGCTTCCAGCCCGTTCTCGAGGCGGTCTATCAGTTGAACCCCATGTTCCTCGTAGTCGAAGGCTTCCGCTGGGCCGCGTTTGGCGAGCGGGTCGCCGGCCCGACGCCGCTGAGTTGGGTGTCGTTGGCCGGTCTGCTTTTCATCCTGGGTACGGGACTCTTCTACTTCCGACGAACGGAAGTCACCTTCGCAGACGTCGTCTGACCTACCCGGCGCCGGGCGATCCCCGCCGACCACTGCCGACCCCTGACCATGTCCGATATCGCCATACGAGTTGAGAATCTGGGCAAGCGCTACGAGATCGGCGAGCTGGTCACCGTCCGCGACCTGCCCCGCGTGGCCAGAAAGGTTGCCACGGCGCCGTTCCGCAAGCTGTTCGGCCGATCCAGTGCAATCAGCGGCAACGGCACACCCGACGGCCAAGCGCACGACGGGTTGCCCTCGGCCGACGCCGTCGACGAAGACAGCCCCCGCCACTTTTGGGCACTCAGGGACATTAACTTCGAGGTCAAACACGGCGAGGTGCTCGGCATCATCGGCCGAAACGGTGCCGGCAAGTCCACACTGCTCAAGGTGCTCTCACGCATCACGTCCCCGACCACCGGCAGCGCCGACGTGTTCGGTCGGGTCGCCAGCCTGCTGGAGGTCGGCACGGGCTTCCACCCGGACCTGACCGGCCGGGAAAACGTCTACCTCAACGGCTCGATCCTGGGCATGACCCGCCGCGAGATCGCCGCCCAATTCGACGAAATCGTCGCCTTCGCCGGCGTCGAGAAATTCATCGACACGCCCGTCAAACGTTACTCGAGCGGCATGCGTGTGAGGCTGGGGTTCGCGGTGGCGGCTCACCTGGACCCTGAAATCCTGATCGTGGACGAGGTGTTGGCGGTGGGGGACGCGGGGTTCCAAAGCAAGTGTCTCGGTAAGATGGGTGAAGTAGCGCAGGGCGGCAGGACCGTTTTGTTTGTCAGTCACAATCTCGCCATGGTCGAGACGCTTTGTCCCAAGGGATTGTTACTTGATAACGGCTCGATACGCGCCGCCGGCGACATCACCACAGCCTTAAATGCCTACTCATCGCTTTTTGGCCACACGCGCGCAACCGGACTTGCCGATCGCACGGATCGTACCGGGGACGGACCCATAAGGATCATCAAGATTGATTATCAGGATGAGTATGACGCTCCGATTGCCGCGGCACGGTTAGGTCATCCACTACGCATCCGCATGCACTACCGGTCGAGTCATGTCCCGGTCGCCAATGTTTGGTTTACGCTCAATTTCTTTGACAATCACAATCGCCTAGTCTTTAAATGTAACAATGAACTGGCAAGTTCGCTTTTCCAGGTCTCGGCAAGTGCGGGCCAATTCGTTTGCGACATCCCAAAGCTTCCATTAACACCAGGCGTATACCACCTGAACTTCCATTGCAAGGTGAATGGAATGAAGTCGGACAATGTGGAGCGGGCGGCCGAGCTGATGGTGGAATCTGGCGATTACTTTGGAACAGGTCGGACATTTAACGATCAACGAGGTGGCATCTGTGTGGATCACCGTTGGGCATGTCAAGAAAGTGTGGCGTAACTAATGGCACTGCGTCCGATTATCCTTGGTAACGCTCCAAGCGCCGGAAGCAGCCTACTTCGCGTCATGCTGCAGCGACACCCTGCGATCACCGGTGCCGGCGAACTATCCATTCTTGACAAGCGGGGCCTGTACGACGTTTCGCCACAGGAATACCGACGCAACATCAAATACTGGTTGGACAAGGGATACCCGACGAGTTATCTCGGATCTGGCCAGAAGCTTTTCACAAATCTAGAGGAATACTCGATTACCCGAGATGAAGTAGTCAAGTTGGCACTTGATTCATCTTCTTATGCCGACTTGCTGCAGCGATTTGGGGGCGTCATGTCGAAGGCGGGGCGCTGGCTCGAAAAGACACCCGCAAACGTCTTTGCGTTTGACAGGATCAATGAAGTCTTTCCTGATGCGAGTTTTGTGCACATCATCCGCGATGGACGGGATTGTGTTGCGTCGCTTGTGCGACGGGGTCTAACCCCATTCCGTGCAGTTAGTCGTTGGTACTACTCTACATTGGCAGGGATTCAGTATAGGAATTTGTCCAACTACTACGAGTTGAGATACGAGGAACTCGTTGCTGATCCGAAGGGGTCAATCATTCCCCTTGTTAAGTGGTTGGGAGAAACTGCCCTTAGTGACTCTTTTTGGGAGCCAACATCGCACGACAGCAATGGCAATCTGAGCCGACTCGACGGTTGGCGGAGCGATGCCGCTGGTGAAGTCAGCACGTCGAGTGTAGGGCAGCATGAAACGGAAATGACTTCCGACGTTGTGAGTATGATGTGTACAGTGTGTTTGTCAGCAGAAGGTCGTGCATTGTTGCATGCGAATTCGAATGTGAGTGTCGCGGAGAGCCCAGCGCAACTTCAAGAATCTCTTGGCTATTCAGTCGAAGGGCTGTCAACAACAGTGCGACTTAAAGGGACTGTTCGCAGCAATGTCAGAACGGAACTCAAGGTGTGGCAAGACAAGTCGAAAAGACTTTATGGTGTGAACGTGCCTTGTGAAACCGCCCTGCCACGACGTCGCTTGGCACTCATGTAAGTCCAGTCTAGTAAACGCGCCCAGCGACATTCCAATCGAGCATGACGAGGAATCAGTTTTATATTGACTCGGCCGTATGAAGTCATTCGAAGCGTGTCCAGTCCGAAGCATCTCCCATTCGACACAGGGATGGACGCAGGGGCTCGCATGCCAGGAGAGCACGTTGTATGAGAGCACAGGCTTGTATGGCACGTCTGGATTGCATGAGATCGACAGCAACACAGGTGAAATCAGGCACTCAATAGCGCTGTGTGGTGACTTGTATGGTGAAGGCGTTGCGATTGTCGGCGATGGGTTGGTGCAGCTTACTTGGCGGGAACAGGTTGCCCTCACTTATCAACGAGAAGGATTGGTTCCGAAAGAGAAACTGCCTTACGACGGCGAGGGTTGGGGAGCGACCGGAGATGGAAAGGGCCTGATCACGTCAGACGGTTCAGAGATCCTCACCTGGCGGGACCAGGATTGTCGCGCGGTCCGCCGTGTGTCAGTGTCGTTTCAGGGCACACCGCTGAGGAAGATCAATGATCTCGCGCTGGCGAAAGGGAAGATCTACGCGAACGTATACGGTCGAGATGAGCTATTCGGGATATGCCCCAGTACGGGGCAGGTTCGCGAAGTGATCGATTGCCGCGCCCTGCGGGACTGCAAAGTCGGCGCAAAGGGCGCGGGGCTGCTGAATGGCTTGGCATACACGCCGGTGGAAGACGCGTTTTTTGTGACCGGCAAGCAGTGGACACAGATTCATGTTGTACGGTTTGTTGGTCGTCTAAAGCGGGTATTGTTCGATTGCGTCTGGGGTCGAAAACGCTAGGTAACGGTGATGGCCAGAACAACAGAACCTGACCAGGTCATGGCGGAAGTTGTGCATACCGTTCCTGCGGAAACGGATGGTGTCGTCCGGCTTCACGCCGATTCTGATCCCGCTCTGAAAAGCGAATACAACGAATTCATTGACGCATCACCACAAGGCATTCTCTTTCAGCACACATGGTGGCTCGATACACTTGCACCCGATTGTTATGAGATTGTTGTCATCCGAGAGTCGGGGAAGATCAAAGCGGCATGGCCTTTGGTGTACGCCGGCGCGACGCGCACGGGTTCGGTGTCGCAGCCGCAGTTGACGAAGCACTTGGGCATGCTGTTTGAGCATTCAGATGCGAAGTACACGGCCCGGCTGTCTTCGGAAATGCGCCTTATGGATACGCTGCTGGATTGCATTCCTGAGGATGTAGGGGTTAAGCAGAATTTTCATTATGATTTTACGAACTGGTTGCCGTTGCATTGGCGTGGCTATTCTCAGACGACGCGGTACACCTACCTGATCGAGGACATGTCAGACATGGATACCGTGTGGGGCGACATGCACGGCGATGTCAGGACGAAGATCCGGAAGGCCAAGAAGAGTGGCATTGTGGAGAAGGAAACAGATGATGTGGAACTGTTTTACTCGATCAACAGCATGTCATTCGCGCGGCAGGGCAGGAGTATTCCGTACGACTTGGACTTGGTTGCACGTATTGCCGAGATCAATGGGCCTAATAGAGGTTGTCGGATAACCATCGCCGAGGACTCTCAGGGCCGAACACACGCGTGCTGTCTAGTTGTGTATGACAAACAGTGCACCATTTCGCTTATGGGCGGAGCCGATCCAGACTTGAGGAATAGCGGTGCAAAGCCGCTGCTGGAGTGGGGGTCCATTCAGTTTGCGGGAGCGGTCTCTCAGTGCTTCGACTTTGAGGGGTCGAGTATGCAGCAATTCGAACCGTACATTCGTAAGTTTGGTGGCGTGCAACGCACTTACTTTAAGATTTGGCGTGATGAGATGCAGGGGTCGGCCCCGGAGGCCGCATCTCAAAAGCGTGGGATGATTCGGCGATTTGTCAGGCGAGTGACGCGCTGAAGTGTTCGTTACCGTCCAGAAGATAAAGACATGGATTGTGTAGGCATTGGCATCATCGGCGCCGGCGGCATCTCCCGCGACCACGCGCGTGGCGTGGCCGATGTGGGCAGGCGGGCGCGGCTGATCGGCGTGGCCGATCTGAGCGGTGACCGGTTGCGGGAGTTCTGGGGGCGGCACTTCGCGCCGCTGGCCTGGACGGATCACCGTGAGCTGCTGGACCGTCCGGACATCGACCTGGTGACCGTGTGCACGCCGCCGAACACGCACGAGGCGTTGGTGATCGAGTCGCTGGAAGCAGGCAAGGCCGTGCTTTGCGAGAAACCGCTGGCGCATACGCTGGCGTCGGCGGACCGGATCATCGCCGCGGCGGAGCGGTACCCGGGGAAACTGTGCGTGTCGCACCAACTGCGTCACGACCCTTCATTCGAACGCCTGCGCTGGCTGGTTGAACAAGGCTGGCTGGGCGACTTGTCAGGCGGTTCCATGGAGCGGTTCTCCATGCTGTCCGGGAAGTTCGGGACGGGTTGGTGGGGCCGGTGGGACGTGGCCGGCGGCGGCGTCGTGATCACGCAGTGCATCCATCAACTCGACCTGATGATCCGGCTGCTCGGCAGGCCGGTGGAGGTTGCCGCGACGATGTCGACGGAGGGTCAGCCGATCGAGTCGGAGGACACGTTCGAGGCGCAGGTGTGGTTTGAAAGCGGGGCTGTGCTGAAGTGCGCGGGTTCGGTCTATGCGCGGCAACCGGGTTCGGCCTTCCGCGTTGAGGGGGGCAAGGGGTCTGCCGATCTGTCAGGAGCGGTGGAGGCCGCCGATGCCGGTCACGCGCGGGCGATGCGCGACGCGGTCGAGGTGGCGTTCGCGCCGCCGAAGCCGATGAGCAAGGCACCGCAGGCCCGGGTGGCC
>JANQSF010000056.1 GCA_028284155.1 Phycisphaeraceae bacterium | reverse complement strand
ACCGGGCCGGCCACCGTCATGGTACAACACCTGCGTGACTTCCTGGCCTTCTCCGACTCGCTCGGGTTCCCCGGCTCGCAGATGGCGCGCGACGCGGAGCGGGAGGCGATCAATCGCCCCGCCGCACCCGATATGGCTGACTACACCCCGCGCTTCGTCGTGCCGCAGGGCTGGTCGCCCGTGCCGCTGTCGCCGATCTCACGCAGCGCCGGCGTCCACGCACGCTTCCGGCTCGGCGAGGGCGACGAAGCCGCGACCGTTTCCGTCTCCAAACTGCCGCTGCGGGCCGAACAGGCGGCCGACCTCGACCGCTACCGGCTGGAGAACATCAACCGGTGGCGCAGCGCGTACCTCGGCGTCGCGCCGTTCGACGCGTTGGACAAGGTTGAGATCAAACCGGTTGAGATGCCCGGCGTCGAAGAGACCGACGCCGAAGTCGTCGACATGGCCGCCGACGCCGACGACCCCAAAGCCCAGCGGCTGGTCAGCGCTTACATCATCCTCGGTGACCAGGTCTGGTTCCTCCTGCTGCGCGGCACGGGTGCCGACGTCGCGCAACACAAAGACACGTTCCTCACGCAGTTTGTGCAGCCGTTTCGTCTGAAGCGTAACGACGAGGCGGGCGGCTGAACGCCTTTTTGACTCAATTTCGGGCCAACGCGGCCCGGCTCGCGGGGTTGGCGCGAATGATGTCGCGCCCCACTCGCTACCGAGGTTAAAGAGACTCGCATGACCACACTCGCGGCCAACATGGGAACACTCGACTGGATCGCCGCGGTCGGCACGGCCGGCTGCGCGGTCTGGTTCGTCGCCGGCGCGATTGTCGCGGGCATGGGCAACAAGTCGTTGCTCAAGCCGTTGGCGTCGCTCAAATTCACCGTCGTCCTCTTCGCCCTGTCGCTGGTGCTCATCTTCGTCGGCACCTTGGCGCAGGTCGATGCCGGCATTTGGACGATCCTGAGCAAGTACTTCCGAACGTGGGTCGCCGACGTCGAGATGCAGGGCCTGATCCGCTTCGGGCAGACCTTCTTCGGCACGTCGAAAGACGCGGTCAGCGAGACGACCCTGCCCTTCCCCGGCGGCTACCTGCTCGGCTGGCTCATGATGCTCAACCTGCTGGCCGCGCACGCCATCCGGTTCAAGCTGAACTGGAACCGCGGCGGCGTGATCTGTCTCCACGTCGGCATCATCCTCATGCTCGTGGGCGAACTGGTCACCGCCATGTTCGCCGTCGAGAGCCAGATGACGATCTACGAAGACCAGACCGTCAACTTCAGCCAGGACATCCGCAGTACCGAGTTGGCCGTCGTCCGCTCCATCGACGATGAAAACGAACACGTCGTCACCGTCCCCAAACACATGCTTGAGGACGGCGCGACGATCGATCATGACGACCTGCCGTTCAAGATCGAAGTCGTGCAGTTCATGACCAACTCGGCGGCGCTCAGTGCGCAAGAGGCCATGGCCGAGGGGATCGACCCGACCAAGCAGCCGGGCGACTCGGGACTCGCACTGCAATACATCGCCATTGAACAGGGCGAATTCGCGGGCGTGGGCAGCGAAGCAAGCGCTGTTGATGTGCCCTCCATCTACGTCAAGCTCATTGGCAAGGACGGCAAGTCGATGGGGACTTACCTGCTGTCGCACTGGTTCTCCGCCGCCAACCCGCCCATGCCGCAAGTCGTTGAAGTCGATGACGTCAAATACGAACTCTGGCTGAGGTTCGAACGCTACTACTACCCGTTCGCCCTGACGCTGACCGACTTCGACAACGGCTACTACCCCGGCACGGAAAAGCCCCGCCACTTCCACAGCACCTGCCAACTCGTCGATCCGACGACCGGCGAGAACCGGCAGGTCGAAATCTACATGAACCACCCGCTGCGGTACGCGGGCCTGACGTTCTTCCAGTCGAACTGGATCCGCGGCGGCCACGGCACGATCCTTCAGGTTGTCCGCAACCCGGGTTGGTTGCTGCCTTACATCTCTTGCGTCGTGGTGGCGGTGGGGATGTGCTGGCACTTCGGGATCATGCTGAACCGCTTCGCGCGCAGGAGCAAACCGTCATGAGCAAAGCCAAGACGCCCCCTGCCCAAGTCCGAGACGAAAACGACCTGTCGCCGCAGGGCTTCAGCGCGACGATCGCCCGACACTGGGAGACGATCTTTGTCGTCGCCGTGGTGGCTGTGTTCGGCCTGTACGTCCTGCGCAGCTCGATGCCGCGCGGCAACGATGGCCCGCTCGACCTGAACGCGCTGGCGGGCACACCCGTCCTGGCCGGCGGCCGGGCCAAGCCGATGGACACCTTCGCCCGCACGACGCTGCTGTCGATCAGCAAGCGGACGACCTTCATCGCCAACGGCCGACGCGACGACCCCGTGCCCGGGGTGAAACAGGACGAGGCAGAGGGCGAGGAGCGGCCGGCCATCGCCTGGCTGCTCGAAGTGATGGCTGACACGGATGCGTCCAAGCAATACGAGGTCATCCGGATCGAAGACCTCGATGTGATCGACGCCTTGGGCCTGCCGCAACGTCACCGCTTCCGCTACTCGATCGACGACTTCTTCCGCAATGAGGGCGCGGCCTACAACGAGTTGACGCGGCTGACCGACCCGCTGATCGGGGGTGACCCGGACGACATGACCACCACGCAGCAAGCGCTGTTCGACGTGCGCCGGCACCTGAGCACGATCGGCGGCATCCGGGCAGGCGCAGCACCGCTGGAGGTTCCGACCGACTGGCGTGAAGCGATCAAGCCCAAGGTGATCGAGTCGAGGGACGGCCGAAAGACCGAGGTGACCGGTTACAAGAAACCGATCGGCCCGGGCCTGACGGAAGTGCTGGCCGACTACAAAAAGGGCGACATCGGCTCGTTCAACACGGGCATCCGCCAATACAACGCGATGATCCACGCGCGCGACGACTCGCTCAAGAATCCGATCAGGGTCGAATTGTTCTACAACAACGCCGAATTCTTCATCCAGTGCATCGCGATGTACATCGCCGCGTTCCTTTTGGTCGCGTTCGGCTGGCTCGGCTGGACCAGGCCGCTGCACCGCGCGGCGTTCTGGCTGCTCGTGCTGGCCGTCGTCGTCCACTTCGGGGCGATGCTCGTCCGCATGTACCTCATGGATCGCCCGCTCGTTTTTGTGACCAATCTCTACTCGTCCGCCATCTTCATCGCGTTCGGCGGCGTGGTGTTCGGCCTCGTCATCGAACGGTTCTTCCGCAACGGCCTGGCGTTGTCCATGGCGGCGGTGATCGGCATCGCCTCGTTGATCGTCGCACAGAACCTGCAACGGCTTGAATCCAAAGACCAACTCGAGATGATGCAGGCCGTGCTCGACACCAACTTCTGGCTGGCGACGCACGTGACGACGGTCACGCTCGGCTACTCGGCGACGTACCTGGCCGGCTTCCTGGGCATCGTGTTCGTCATTGCCGGTGTCTTCACGCCGATCCTCGACAAAGACGCCCGCCGCATGCTCACCCGCATGATCTACGGCACGGTCTGCTTCTCCGTCCTGCTCAGCTTCATCGGCACCGTGCTCGGCGGCATCTGGGCCGACCAGAGCTGGGGCCGGTTCTGGGGGTGGGACCCGAAAGAAAACGGCGCGTTGATGATCGTCATCTGGAGCGCTTTGATCCTGCACGCCAAGTGGGCGGGCTGGTTCCGCGAGCGCGGCATCGCCGTGGCCGCGATCTTCGGCAACATCATGGTCTCCTGGTCGTGGTTCGGGACCAACCAACTCGGCGCGGGCCTGCACGCATACGGCTTCAGCAAAGTGCTTGCGACCGGCCTGGTCGTCTTCGGCGCGACGCAACTCGTGCTGATCGCCATCGGCATGATGCCGCTGAAATGGTGGCGCAGCTACGCCGCCGTCACACCGCCCGGCAGCGCGCCCCCACCGACCCCCAAGCGCAAACGCGACAAGCCCGGCGGCAAAGGCTCGCCGAACGTCGCGCCGGCGTGATGCCGCCCCACACCGATGCCGCTTGCGGCTTAGCGCTCTTCCCAATCCATGCGCGGGGCAGGCCCCGCGGCTAAACCGGTGCGACCGGTCGTGGGTCCCCCGTTCTAACGCGCGACGATTCCCGGTTTCCATTACAATGCCCGCCCCCACGGGAGCGCGTTCATGCCGATCGAACACTGGTCCGACACCATCTGGCTCGTCACGCTGGCCAACGAACCGTCGCTGTCCAACGACCTGTCCGGGTCGGCTGAGCAGGCCGCCAAGACCGCCCCACGCCCCAATGTCGTGCTCGACCTGTCGGGCGTCGACCACCTGAACAGCTCGAACGTCTCGCAACTGCTCCGCCTGCGCAAGGTGCTGGTCGACGGCGAGGGACGACTGGTGCTGGCTGGCATGTCCGCGCCCAACAGGACCGTCCTGACCACGATGGAGATCGACCGCCTGTTCGAGTTCGCGCCCGACGTCCCCATGGCCCTGGCCGGCCTGCAGATCGAGTGACCCTATCTGCCGTCCCCCTCCCCCAGCCGCTTGCGGCTTAGCGCTCCCCTCAGCAGACATTCCACCCCGCTTGCCTTTCCCCTCAAGCGGGATACCCTTTTGTCCCGACAATCAAGTCATCGCCACCGTAGCTCAGTTGGTAGAGCAGATCATTCGTAATGATCAGGTCCGCGGTTCGAGTCCGCGCGGTGGCTTTTCATCTCCTCCTGCGAAATCAACAGGATTCACGACCCGGCTACACCCGCGACCTGCCGCAGGTCGCGGACGAAGTCGGTCACGTCCCGCTCCGTCGTGTCCCATGCACACATCAACCGCGCCCCGGCCGGTCCGTAGAAATCGTAATAACACCACCCCCGCTCGCCGCGCATGGCCGAGTCGATCACCGACGGGATGCGGGCAAACACGGCGTTCGCCTGCCGCGGTGTTGTGACCTCGACACCGACGTCATCGGGCAACTTGCGCAATTCCGCCTCCAGCAACTCGGCCATCGCGTTGGCGTGCCGGGCGTTGTTCAGCCAAACGTCGTCCTCCAACATCCCAACCCACGGGGCCGCCAGAAATCGCATCTTCGACGCGAGTTGGCCCGCCTGCTTACACCGGTAGTCGAACTCCGCCGCAAGGTCGTTATCGAAAAACACGACCGCATCGCCCACGGCCATGCCGTTCTTCGTGCCGCCGAAGCAGAGCACATCGACCCCCGCCTTCCACGTCACTTCCTTGGGCGACACGCCCAGCGACGCGACGGCGTTAGCGAAACGCGCGCCATCCATATGCACACGCAACCCAAGCCGGCGGGCCGTCTCGCTCACCGCGTCGAGTTCGCTTGTGTCGTAAACCGTGCCCAACTCCGTCGCCTGCGTCAGGCTCAGCACCTTCGGCTTGGGGTAGTGGATGTCGCTGCGCCGTTTGGCGCACCGCGTGACCGCCTCGCAATCGACCTTGCCGGCCTCGCCCTCGACGACCAACACCTTCGTGCCGTTGGAGAAAAACTCCGGCGCGCCACACTCATCGACCTCGACATGCGCGTGCCGGTGGCAGATCACGCTGTGATAGCTGCGACAGAGCGAGGCGAGCACCAGCGCGTTGGCGGCCGTGCCGTTGAAGGTAAAGAAGACCTGACAGTCGATCTCGAACACGTTGCGGATCAGGTCGCACGCCCGCTTCGTCCACGCGTCGTCGCCGTAGCCGACGGCGTGCCCCGCGTTGGCCCGCTCCATCGCCGCCCACGCGGCCGGACAGACGCCCGCGTAGTTGTCGCTGGCGAACTGGCGTTTGGGCAACGGGCCGGGCGGTTCGAGGTCGGGCATTCATGCGGCTCCTGTCCGGGGCGCGGTAGTCTATGGGAACGGCGGCGACCGTGTAGAATCGCACGACTCGCCCCGCTACGCACTGGAGACGACATGCGAGAAACACCACACCGTCCACCGCGTGCCTGTTTGACCGCCCTTCTGTTGATCATCTTCGCCGCGGCCCCGCTATTTGCCGCGCCGTTCGAACTGCGCGACGGCGACCGCGTCGCGCTCGTGGGCAACACGCTCATCGAGCGCGAACAACGTGAGGGCTACGTCGAAACCGCGCTGACCCTGCGTTGGCCGAACCGCAACGTCACCTACCGCAACTTCGGCTGGTCGGGCGACGACGTGTTTGGCACGTCGCGTGGCGTCTTCGAAGTCAACCGGCGGGACGTGACCTTCAAACGGCTGATCGACGCCGTCGCCGCGTTCAAGCCGACGGTCATCGTCGTCGGCTACGGCGGCAACGCGGCGTTCGCTGGCGACGCGGGGCTCAAGCCGTTCGTTGCACAGTTCGAGCGGCTCATCGGTGAGTTGGCCAAGACCAGGGCCCGACTGGTCATCCTGTCGCCGCTGCGCCTTGAAAAGCTGGGCGCCCCCTTGCCCGACCCGGCTGAGCAGAACAAACGACTCACCGCCTACACCGGCGAGATCGGCCGCGTCGCCCGAGAGAATAGACACCGGTTCGTTGACCTATTCAACTACTTCGGCCGACCGAGCAAGACCGAACGCGACGTGCCGCTGACCAGCAACAGCATGCACCTGACGCCGTATGGCTACTGGCGACTGGGCAAGTCGATGCTGAGCCAACTGGAGACGCCCGCCGCACGCTGGCACATCATGATCGACCTGAACAAGAACAAACAGGAAGCAGACGGCGCGACGCTCAAGGCGTTCAAGGCGACGGCGCAGTCGGTCCAATTCAAATCCAAGGCCACACACCTGCCGCTGCCGCCCGCGCCGCACTACGACGAAAAGCAGCGCGTCATCCACATCCACGGCCTGAAGCCGGGGCGCTACACGCTCAACATTGACGGCAAGGCCGTCACCACCCGGCCGGCCGGCGACTGGTCTGTGGGCGTCCGACTCAACGACACGCCCGACGCGCAGCAGGCTGAGCAACTACGTAACACAATCGTCGAAAAGAACGAGCTGTTCTTCCACCAGTGGCGCCCGCAAAACGTGACGTACCTGTTCCTGTTCCGCAAACACGAGCAGGGGCAGAACGCCAAGGAGATGCCGATGTTCGACCCGCTGATCCTGGCCAAAGAAAAACAGATCGCCACGCTGCGTGTCCCCGTCGAGCGCACCTACGAGTTGAAGCGCGTGAAGGGAGGCGAGTGATGCACAACCACACGGACCACACCATGCAACGACTGACCCGCCTGTTCGCCCTGCTGCTTGCGACGATGACCTGTGTCTCGACGACGCATGCGCAACGCGGCCTCAAAGACATCCCCGACCCCGACCCGGTCAAGCAGCAGGCGACGTTCAAGGTTCACCCCGAGTTCGAGGTCAACCTGTTCGCGTCCGACCCGATGATCGCCAAGCCGATCCAAATGAACTGGGACGCGCGCGGCCGACTGTGGGTCGCGACGAGTTCGACCTACCCGCACATCAAGCCCGGCCAGAAGGCCGACGACAAGATCGTCGTCCTGGAAGACACCGACGGCGACGGCAAGGCTGACAAAAGCACGGTGTTCGCCGAGGGGCTGCTCATCCCCACGGCCATCGAACCGCACGACACCGGCGGTCACGACGCCGCCTTCGTCGCCAACTCAACCGAACTGCTCTACCTCGAAGACACCGACGGCGACGGGAAGGCCGACAAGGAAACGGTCGTGCTGTCCGGGTTCGGCACGGAGGACACGCACCACATCCTGCACACGTTCCGCTGGGGATTCGACGGTCGGCTTTACATGAACCAGTCGATCTACATCCACAGCCACATCGAAACGCCGCGCGGCGTGAAGCGGCTGAACGGCGGCGGGATTTGGCGGTTCAACCCGCGCACGCTCGAACTCGACGTGTACGTCCGCGGCTTCGTCAACACGTGGGGTCACCACTGGGACGACTGGGGCGCGCAGTTCGCCACCGACGGCGCATACGGCGACGGGCCGAACTACACATTCCCCGGCGCAGCGTATGTCACGGCCGTGGGCGCGGCGCGCACACTGCGCGGCCTGGCACCCGGCAACCCCAAACATTGCGGCCTCGCCTTGGTCACCGGACGACACCTGCCCGAGTCATGGCGTGGCAGTGTGATTACCAACGACTTCCGCGGCAACCGCATCAACCGTTTCACGCTCAGCGAGGCCGGCTCGGGCTACGCGGCGCGCAAGGAGGCCGACCTGGTCAGCTCTTCGCACGTCGCATTTAGGCCGATCGACGTGAAGATGGGGCCGGACGGCGCGATCTACATCGCCGACTTTTACAACCCGATCATCCAGCACGGCGAGGTCGATTTCCGCGACCCACGCCGCGACCACGAGCACGGCCGAATCTGGCGTTTCAAGGCCAAGAACGGCCCGCTACTCGATCAACCAAAGCTCGTCGGTGCGTCGAACGCCGCGCTGCTCGACGCGCTCAAGAGTGAAGAAGAATGGACGCGCAACCGGGCCAAGCGTCTGCTCGTCCACCGCGGCAAGGACAAGGTGTTGTCCGACCTGAACGCGTGGACCGCGAAGCTCGACCGCGACGACGCCAAGTTCGAGCGAAATCGTCTGGAAGCGCTTTGGCTGTATCAGGGGCTCGACGTGGTTAACACCGACCTGCTCTCGGACGTGCTGAACTCGACGCAGCCGCACGCCCGCGCGGCGGCGATGCGTGTACTGTTCTATTGGTTGCCGCAGGTCTCCGACCCGATGCCGCAGTTGGCGGCCGGCGTGCGCGACGACCATGCGCGCGTGCGACTCGAAGCCGTGCGAGCATTGGGGCGCGTCCCGTCAGCCGAGGCGGCCGAGCTTGCACTCGAGGCGCTCAACAAGCCGATGGACCGCTTCCTCGACTACGCGTTGTGGCTGACCGTCCGCGAGTTACAGGGGCACTGGCTGCCCGCTTTGCAGGCCGGTCGCACGAGCCTGGCGCAACGGCCGGACCACCTGGCGTTCGCCCTCAAGGCCGTCGGCGGCGCGGGCAAGGCGGGGTTGAAGTCGATCGTCGATTCACTCAAACGCAAAGACCTGAACGCGGAGCGGCGCTTTGCGATGCTCGAACTGCTCGCCGCGATCGGCGGGCCGAACGAGTTGGGGCTTGTCTTTGAACAGGCGCTGACCGGGCCGAAGGTCGGGCTGTCCACCGAGCAGGCCAGTGCGCACCGCGAACAGCAGGCTGCCCTGCTGGACATGCTTTCGCAGACGAGTCGGCAGCGGAACGTGAAACCGAACGCCGATCTGAACCGGCTCAAAGACTTGATGAAGGTCGATGATGTTCAGTTGCGCGCGGCGGCTGTCGACGCGGTCGGCGCGTGGAAGGTCGAGTCGGCGCGGGCTGAACTCGTTGCGTTGGTCGACCCCAAGGCCGATTGGCGGCTGCGTCAGTCGGCGCTCGGCGCGCTGGCCCGCCTCGGCGGGCGGCAAAGCCGTGACACGCTTTCCCAACTCGCCGCGCCCGGCAAGTCCCACTGGGTCCGCATGGAAGCCGCCGTCGCCCTGTCGTCGATGTCGGTCAATGACGGCGCGAACGCCGCGGCGGCGATTCTGGCCGACCTGCCGGCCGACGTTAATCCGGGGGGCATGCTGCGACCCATCCTGAACCGCAAGGGCGCAGCCGACGCGCTGGCCGGCGCTCTAACCAACCGCAAGGTCAAACCCGACGTCGCGAAGCTCGCGCTGCGCACCGCGTCGAGCGGCGCGCAACAATCACCGAAGCTCGCCGAGGCGTTGCGTAAGGCCGGCGGCCTGACCAACCCGAAGCGCGCGCTCAACTCGGCCCAAATGGACGCGTTCCTGAAGAACATGGTCGCCAAGGCCGACCCGAAACGCGGCGAGGCCGTGTACCGGCGTGCCGACCTCGGGTGCATCAAGTGCCACGCGATCGGCGGGTCGGGCGGCGTGGTCGGGCCGGACATCTCCAGCCTCGGCGCGTCGGCGCCGGCCGACTACATCGTCGACTCGCTGCTGGAGCCAAACAAGAAGATCAAGGAGAACTACCACACGACGATCGTCGAAACGCTCGACGGCGACGCGATCGCCGGCGTGCTGGTCCGGCAAACCGACAATGCCGTCCTGCTCCGCGACACCGAAGACAAACTGCTGACGATCCCGTTGGGCGACGTGGACAAGGTGCGCACGGCCGCTGCGCGGAGCCTGATGCCCGAGGGGCTGACCGACGCGATGACGCAGAAGGAGCTCGCCGACCTCGTCGCGTTCCTGTCGCGGCTGGGCAAGCCGGGCGACTACAACGTCGGCTCGGCACGCGTCGTGCGGACGTGGAAGGCCATGCTCCGCACACTGCCCGCGCAGGATTGGCTGCGTCACCACGGGATTGAGAAAGCCGCGATCGACCACCCCGCGTTCAAGTGGACGAGCGTCTACAGCAAGGTCGACGGCACGCTGCCGGTCGGCGACGCGCCCCGTGTGCAGGTCTACCACGGCGGCGCGGGCGGCTCGCCCTTCTTCCATTTCCTGCGCGCGACGATTGAGGTGACCACGGCGGGCAAGGTCGGCCTGGCGATCAACGAGCCATCGGGCGTCAACCTTTGGCGCGGCGAGCAGGCGATCAAGGCCGACAAACAGGTCACACTCGACCTGCCAAAGGGTCGACACGTGCTGACGTTCGCGGTCGACCCGCGTCGCAAGGCAGGGCTGCGCGTGGAAGTCATCGACGTACCGGGATCGGGCGCGCGGGCGGCGGTGGTGAATGGGAAGTGAGTTGGGACCACCCGGGTTTTCCGTCGCTCATTTGGAGGCGGTGCCCTGCCGGGCGGGTCTGCTCAAGCGCCGCAGGGGCTTGGCGCTGCGCTTCAACGGAACGGCTGCGCCGTGAAGACCACCTGAATTGGGGGACGCTCGCCGCCGCTTCCCCCAAACCCCCTTCGGCTCCCCCGCGGAAGTCGGGCCATATGAAGAACGCCAATCGCGCGCCTCACCTTCCGCGGTTTCCGGGCGGATTATCCGGGGTGGGGCAGGCTGCGGAAAGGACGCCTCCGGGGGTCGCCCGCGCATGAGGCGCGTGCGGCGCGGGACGGGTCATCGCGGGCGAAACACTGTTGCCAACTGGCGTGAAGTCCGAGCCACTCTGGCGATTAAAGAGGCCCGCACGGCGAGTGCATCGCCCCTACGCAAGCTGCACAAGAGTCGGGGAGCACGAGTTGAGACTGGCCGAATTTTGTCGCAAGAGACTGTATCGGGGACGTCGGGCAGAGCATCGATGTCATGCCGTTTCACGAGGACTCGTCCAGATCGATCCCTTCCTCGGTGGCGAATGCCCGCAAAGCATCGCGCATCGGGACGCCCTCGCCGCGAGCCTTCGACTCCATGCCGCGGCGGATTCCGGCGGCGGCCTCTGCCATGTCGAGCGCCTCGACGAGGCGTCCGTAGGCCTCGGCGTCCTGAACCACAAAACGCGGTCGGCCATCGACGGTGACCACGCGGGGGGCGCCGTCGCGCGTGAGTTGTTCCAGGTCGGCTGCGGTGTGTTTCTGGAACTCGTCGAGCGGAGTTGAACCGGATTCTCTGACCATGACGTGGTGCTTTGTGGTTATGACTCTGTCATCACTGTAGCAAGCGCGCTAAGCCACAGGCGGCAATCAATCGTCCTTCGCGCCGCCGAGGGTGACGGTGATGTTGTACTTGCGTTGCAGGTGGGCGTGGGCCGTGCTGGCCTGGCCGGTCTTGGGGAACTGCTTGCACACGCGTTGGAACGAGCGGATCGCGCTCTCCTTCTTGCCCGCCTGCTCGTAGGTTCGACCGATCTCCAGCGCGGCGGCGGGGGCGGCGCTGGGGACGCTCATGACCTGGTTGTATAGCACCAGCGCCTCGTTCCACTGCTTGAGTCGGCGGTGGCATTTGGCCATCGCGTTGTAGTTGCTGGGGAAGTTGTCGGTCTGGCGGTAGGTGTTGATCGCTTCTTTGAGCCGGTTCGAGCTCTCGTAACACTCGGCGATCTGCCACGTCCACTTCGAGGTGTTGTCGGCGTCCTGGCTGATCAGGTCGGTGTAGACCTGGATCGCCTCGTCCCACTTGCCGTCCTCACGCAGCATGCCGGCGATCAGCGACAGGCCCTTGATCTTGTCGTCGAACTGCTCATAAAGCTGCCGGGCGCGGTCGCGGCGTTTGTGGGAGATGTACCACGAGGCGATGTTGCCGCGCAGGTCGTCGTCAGCCCCGAACAGCTTGACCATGCGTTCGTACGTCTTGAGCACGTCGGCCTGTCGGCGGGCGTAGCTGTGCATACTGGCGACGCGGTACAGCCATTCACGGGCCGACGCCTTGGCCTTGTCTTCACTGATGTCGGTCGGGACCTCGGCTTCGAGCAGCTTGATGACGCGGTCGGCCAGTTTCAGGCCGGCTTGCTTTTGCGACTCGCGCCCGGTCATGTGGCTGACAGGCGAGCGTGTGTAAACGTAGATGTAGTACGTCAGCGAGCCGTCCTTGTACGTTGTCTCCAGAGCCTTGACGCCCTCGTCAAACGCGTTGCCGTAGAAATGGATCGACGCCAACTCACGCGCGGCGTTCGAGCAGTAGGAGCCGTTCTCTTTCGTCCGCGGCGTGTCGAACGTCAGGTTCTTGAGCAGAGCGATGCGGCGGTCCTGGTCGTCTTCGACCTTGGCGTAAGCAAGCAGGTCGAGCTTGGCGAGGATAGCGACGATGTGCTTCGGGTGTTCCTCGATCACGGTCGCGTAGGCCTTCTTGGCCTTGCGCACCTCGCCGGACGCCTTGTACGCTCGGCCGATTGCGAACGCGGCGACCGTCGCCTCGGGCGACTGCGGCCAATAGTCGATCACCGACTGATAGCCTTCTTTGATGGCCGTGTTCACCTTGCGCTGCTTGACCTGGCAGTTCGACCACATGAGCTGCGCGTACGGCGCACCGACACTGCGCTCGTAGAGCTGCAGGAACTTCTCGTACTCGCCCGCCGCGACCTTCCAGTCTTCCTTCATGTAGTATTGCTGGGCGATCTTGAGCTGGTAGCGTTCGACCTCGCGCAGTTTGGCGTAGTCCTCGACGCGCATCTGCTCGAGCGGACCGAGTTTTGCGGCATTTGCCGTGACTGTGAGGGAATTACAGATGAACACAGATAGACACAAATGGAGGAAGTAGTGAGTGTATCGTTTACTGATCATTGAGCGTGTCATATTCATGGTGTGGTCCTGCGCGAGTGCGCGGGGTGAAGGTCTGATTCGATGAGTGCGTGCGGTTTACTCGGTTTGTGAGTGCAACGCCGGAAGGCGGCCCTTCCGGGTGCGGGCACGCCGGTAAACGGGGGTCAGGAGCGTTATTCCGATTTGCTGTTTTGCTGCTCTCCTGCTTTCCTGCTGTTCTGCACGGTTTCAATCATCCTCGTCCTGATTCTGCGCGTCCAGCCACTTGTTGTACTCATGGTGTGAGTAGTAGATGACATTCGTGCCAAGCCGGTAGCACGACTCCCATACCTCGCGGCGGACGCCGGCGTGGCCGTCGGCCCAGGCGTCGCCGATGTCGCCCGGGTGGTAGTAGGCGACCCATCGGCCGTCGACCTTCCAGCCCAACGCCCGCGTGCCGCCGTGCGGCGCGACGTACGGGATCTTGCCGATCGGGTACGGGAACAGGTGAATCGGGTCGTCCAACGGCACCTGCACCGGCTCGACCTTCGGCAGGATGCGGCGCATCATCGCGACGAACTGCCCGTGCCACTGCCCGCTGCCGCCGTTGTCGGCGAAGATCATGCCGTGCTTGTCAAGCATGTAGTCGCGCAGCGTCTCGATCTGACCCTTGGACAACGAGATGTTCCGCTCGCCGGTCATGTACACGAACGGCGGGCTCTTGTACTTCTTGAAGTTGCCCAATTGGCTGATCGTGCGTGTCTCAGGCAGCTTGGCGACCTTGTGCTGCGTGCGCACGCCGTACTGTACGAGCATGTTCAGGTCGGGGCCGATGCCGTTGGAGCCCATGTCCTGATTCCAATCACCGCCGGGGTATTCCAGCCGAATGAAACGGACCATGCCCCGTCGCGTGCCGCCGGCAAAACCGGCGCCCTTGCCCTTGCCGTAGCCGACCGTGTATGCGTGTTTCGTGATCTTCAACAACTCGAGCACGGTCTCCTCGACCGGCGGCGGGTTGAAGTCCACGACGCTGAGCGGGTTGATGACGAACTTCTGCCGCTTGACCTTTTTGACCTGGACGACCTGCGGGAGCTGCGCCTGCTCGCCGCCGCCGGCCGGCATCTCGTAGATCTCCTGGCAACCGGTCAGGCTCATGATCCAGAAGCCGATGACGAACACGAGCGTGTAAACGACGATGGCGGCGACAGACTGGTTGAACTTCTTGGCCTTCTTGCCGTAGTAGTACGCCTCTTCATCGAGTGGGTTGGTGATGCGCCCCCCGGAAGCGTCCGGAGCAGCGCCGCCAACCGTCGTGCTTCCTTGTGCCGGTACGCCAACGGACGGCTGACTCAACCCGGCGACGGCGACGGCCGGTCGGCCGCCGCGCCGCTCGAACTCGGCGGCCATCCGCGCGCGGCGGTAGCCGCTGGACTTGAACTCGATAAAGGCAATCAGGCACGCCAACCCGACGCCGAAAAACGCGGCCAACCCCAGCCGCGCGGCCCAGACGCGCAACACGAACCACTCGAACAGGTCGGTGAAGTAGACACCCGCCTGCCAAACGGTCATGGCGAGCATCGCCGCGGCGAACAGCCTGACGTGCGGCACCTCCCGCCACAGCCGCTTGAGCCACGTGGCGGCGATACCCACGCCCAGCGCGAACACGAGGCTGTACGCGACGTATCCGAACCACTCGTGAATGCCGGACAGGACGTGCGACTTCAGCCAATCGAACCAGCAGCACAGCCAGACGCCCGCCGCGACGACCGTCAACGTGATCGGCCGATTCACCGGGTCGAGCGCGAGCTGGATGATGTTCTTGCGTTCGTCGTTCACGCGACTGGATCGCTTCTATGCGTTCTTCTAGTCATCCAACCCGTCCAACAGGTCGTCCGTCCGATTCTCAAGCGGGTTGACTTTCGGGTCGGCCGGCTTCGCGTCGCCGATGCCCAGTGTGTCGGCCAGGTTGTCGTCGGCCTTTTTTGCCGCGGCCGCGGCGTCGGCGTCGGGCTTGGCCTTGTCGGCGTCTGCCTGCTGCGACTTATCGTCGCCCTGGCCGTCCTGCGCGCCGTTCTCCGCCCCGTCTGCCTGCGCGTTCTCGGCCTTCTTCTCCTGCATCTTCGCGTAGACGAGGGGTCCGCCCGTGAACACGCCAAGCAGGATGACGCAGATCACCAACGCCATCGCCGTGCTGCGCACCAGGTCGCTCTGCGCCACCGCGCCAAGCATTTCCTGCGGGCTTTTGCCGCGCAGGTCGCGCACGAATTGGCGCAACTCGTCCAACGACGCCCCGCTGTTGCGGCGGAGATTGGCCATGTCGCGCTTGATGCTCATCGGTTGACCCGGTTCGGTCGAACGGTCGTTGGGATCGGGCATGGGTTGGCTCCAATTGGCGTCGCGTGGTTGTCAGTGCGTCTTGGAAGGCGGCCTTTCCGGAGTCGGGCACGCCGCTGAACGTTGAGGCTGAACATTTCTGTATTCAATGGTTGATTGCTTGACTGCCCTACTGCTTCCCCGCCTGTTCACGCTCCAACACGTGCACCAGTTTACCGCCGGCCTCGCTGACGGCCTCGATCACCGGTTCGAAATAGGTCGCCGTCGCTTCCCTGTGAACCTTGAGCAACACGACGCGCTGCTTCGGGTCGGGCACGGAACTGATGATGTCCTTGACCGCGTCGGCCAACTGGGCGTGGCCGATCTCCTTGCCGTTCAGCCAGGTGCGGTTCTCGTTATCGATCGCGACGCTCGCCGGCGAGTAGGTCGTACTGTCAAGGTCGGCCGATTCGGCCGGCTCCCACTTGACGTGGCTGTCGTCCGTCGCCTTGGCCAGGATCACGAAGAAGATGAGCAGCAGGAACGCGATATCCCCCATCGCCATGACGGGGATCGACACTTCGGTTTTCTTGCGCTGCATCTTCATGGCATCGTCGATCTTCGATTGCCGATTTGCGATTGAAGGCCCGTGACCCAAACACTTTTGATCATCCGAGCGCTGAATTCAATCGACAATCGGAAATCGTCAATCGCAAATCACTCCACGATCGTCGTCTGCTCCTCTTCGAGTTCGAGTGTGATGATGCCGCCGGCCTTTTCGATCAGGCCGGTCATCGTGATCCACCGGTGGTACGGGACGTCCTCGCGGCTCTTGACGATCACGACCTTGTCTTCCTGTCGTTTCTTTTCTTCCAACGCCCGCCGGATTGCCGCCTCGAAACGGTCGTCGGTCATCGGCTCGCCGTTCACGGTCGCGCCCGCACGGGTCAGCGCCACTTCGATGTTCTGGCTCTGCTCTTCCTTCTGCTCCTTCTCGTCCTTGTTGGGGATCTCCTGCGCCCGCCCCTTGTCCGGCTGAACACTGGCGCAAACCAGGAAGAACACGATCAGGATGAAAACGACATCGCTCACCGCGCTTGACGGCATCTCGATCATCAGGCTGGAGCGTTTGAGTTTCATGGAGTCGTTCGACTGTCGTTCACCGGAATTGACCGCGGATTACGCGGATAGCGCGGGTGGGCTCCAAGGTCACTGGCGGGGCGAGCCCCGCGGCTAAACGGTTCGGCGTTTCATCGGTGTTGACTTCATTTTCTGCTGTCCTGATTTCCTGTTCTCCTGGTTTCAACTACACCACGCCCGCCGGCTCGCGCGACTCGGTCGGCGCCTCGGCGTCCTGCCCCTCAATCGTCATCTGCAACGTCACCGCCTCGATCAGCTCCGCGGCCGACTCTTCCACGTCGAGCACGAACCGGTTGATGACGCTGGTGAAGTAGTTAAACGCCATGAACGCCGGGATACCCACGACCAGGCCGAACGCCGTGGTCAGCAGCGCGGTTTCGATGCCGGACGCGGCGGCCTGGATGATGTCGCCGCCGCCGGTGTCGCGTTGGGCCTTGATCTCGCCGAACGCCACGATCATGCCCTGCACCGTGCCGAGGAAGCCGATCATCGGCGCGACCGCCGCGACCGTGCCCAGGATCGGCAGGTGACGCTCGAGCGCCGCGACGACGTGTACGCCGTAATCCTCCATCGACTTGACGACCTGCGGCTCGATCCGTCCGGGGTCGTACTTCAGCCGGCGGAGGACGAATAGCTTTCGCAAGCCGGCCGACAGGATCGCGGGGACGGGGCCTTGTTCCTGGTCGCAGCGGTTCAACGCCTCTTCGACGCGGTCTTCGTGCAACAGGTTGAGCACGTCGCCACGCAGTTCGTCAACGTTCGTGTTGAGCATCTTCAGGCTGCGCCAACGCTCGATCATGACGCCCAGCGCAAGCACACCGAGGATCAGGATCGGCCACATGAAAAAGCCGCCGTCCAACAACAGGCCGAGCGCCCCGGACTCGTACCACTTGGCCCCGACGTCGGCCGCGGCCTCGTCTTCGGCCTGTGCGAGTATGAAAAGAAAGTCAGTCAAGGATTCGTCTCGTGAGGTCTATCGTGTGATTCGTGTTGTCGAGCGCCCCACTCCTTCAGCCCCGGCCTTTGGCCGGGGATCGGACGCGCAAATCACGTTCTGTTGATACTAGTCCTTCATGGCAATCTTCACGTCTCCGGCCGGCTGGTCCCCGGGCAGAGCCCGGGGCTGAAGGAGCGCTACTCCTCCAGGTTCGCCTCTCGCTCAAACTGCGCGAGCATCTCGGGCAACGCCAACCGACCGCGCGCGTATTTCGCCGCGTCGGACGCGGGGAAGTCCCACCGGCAACGGTTATACCGACGGAACGCCAGCGGCACGTTGTTGGCCATGCGGTACGACTCGCCCGACCAGAACAACGCCTCCGACGCCAACGCGTCATCCGGGAAGCGCTTGACCACCAGGTCGAACGCCTCGGCGGCCTTCACGAACTGCTCGTCCTTGTAGAAGGATTGGCCGACGCGGAACGCCATGCGCACCGCCCACTCGTGGTTTTCGAACTTCTCGAGGAACTTCAGCGCGACCTGCGCGGCGACGGCGTAGTTCTTCTCCTTCTTGAAGAAGTGCTCATTGATGCGGACCATGACGTTGGCGATCAGCGGGCTCTTGGGGTACGTCGCCGCCAGCGTCACATACGCCTCCAACGCCTCCTCGAACTCGCCCGCTTCTTCATAGCACTGCGCCAGCTTGTACTGCGCGTCGGCCGCGAGCGTGTGGTCGGCGTACTGCCGGACAATCGTGCGGTACGCCTCGATCGCCTCGTCCCACTGCTGCAACTCCTGCGCGAATTGGCCGAGCAGGTAGGCCACGCGCGGCGCGTACTTCGGGTCGGGGTAGTCTTCCATCACCTCACGCAGCACACGCCGGCCCGCTTCCAAGTCGGTCTTCGACTCGTCGTCCCGCCCGAGTTTGTTGTGGCTCTTGAACAGCTCGTAGTAGCTCTCGGCGATGTGGAACTGCGTCTCGACGGCCAACTTCTCATTGCCGAACACCTTGCTGAACGCCGCGACCAGGCCGTTCGTCCCGATCGCCACGGGCACGGTGCGCGTCAGCGTCAGTTCGCCCGTCTCGGTGCTGGCGATCTTGTCGATGTATGTCACCACCAACGCATCGCCGAAGAAGCACTCGACCTCCGGTGACTGACCCGCGGCCTTGGGGCTGTTGCCCGGGGTCGGCTTCTCGCGCGGCTTCAAGTCGATCGAGCCGGTGAACACGCCCGAGTGCGAGAGCGTCTCCTCGAGGTCGATCGTCTCGTCCTCGCCGCGTTCAGTCGTGATGCGCACCGCCGCCTTGTCGCGCTCGTCGGTCGTGTCGAGGTCGGGATCGGTAACGATGAGGTACAGCTTCTCACCGACGTGGACGTACGTAATGTCCTCTTCATAGTCGCGGTCCACGACGCGCAACTGGCCGTCGGCGATGAGCCGGGCCTTGTGGTTGTGCGAGATCGCCTGGCCGCTTGGGTTGCGTTGATCGGTGTACGTGCCGTCGACACGGTCCTTACCCGTCAGATGCAGGACGCGGGCGACGACGCGTGGGTCGTTGGTTTCGAGTTCTTCTTCGGTAAACACCGGCCCGCCCACAAGGTTGCCCAGCAACTCTTCCGTGCGCGGCACGATGCTGGCCGACTTGGCAGAACCCAGACGCATGTTGACCTGGCCGACGAAGCGGCCTTCCAGCAACGCCCAATTGCGAACGTCGGCCGGGATGTCAGTGCGCGACGCGAACTGCGACGACACCACGCAACGCACGTTCACCGTCGCGCCGTCGGTCGTCTTCACGGCAACGACCACGCTGCTGAGCGAGTCCTTGGCCATGTCCGGGTCGATCACCTCGACGGTCATCGGCATCTCGTACGCCACACCCGCGACTTCGACATCACGCGGTGCCATATAAACGGCCTGACCCCGCACAGCCCGGTTGTTGGTCGCCGCGGCCGAATCGGCCGGCAGCGTGGGACGGATGTAGCGTGTCTCAACGATGCGCACCCGGCCCTCGGTCGGCACGTTGCCGTAAACAACCGCTTCACGCTTGACCGTGTGGCCCGGGAACGTATTCTGCTGGTCGCTGTAGCGCAGGAACACGCGGTCGCCCGGCATGACCTTGATCTGCGGGACCTGCCCCTCGGCCGGCTGGTCATCGCCCTCGGCCTTCTTCGCCGCCGCGGAGTCGGGCTGATCGGCCTGCGGCTTCTGCGTGTCGACCTCCGTGCGGAACACGCCGGTGTACGCATCGGTCTCCGTAGCCGTCAACGTCAGCGGCGGGCCGTCATTGACGACCACCTCGACCTGCACGGTGTCACGCTGGTCGGACGTGTCCATGTCGTAGTCGACGACCTCGATGGTGATCCGCTCGCCCGGGTCGACACGCATCAGCTCTTTACGCTGCTGCGACACCGCGCCCGAACCCGATCGCGAGAAGTTGAATCCGATCGGGCTGACGCCGCCGTCGAAGTAGGTTGCCAACAGTTCCTTGGTGAGCAACCGGTTGCGCTGCGCACCGAACGCGGTGAACTCATCGGTGTACGCGGCGGTGACCGTGTCGCCCGCGGCGATCTCCAGCACGTCGTTGTTGGCCAAAGCCAGCACGTCGGCGCTGGTTGGGATGTAGACGCTGCCCGGTGTGTCGGGGGTGTCCGGCCCGGCCACCTCGACGTGGTTGATCGCGACGGCCTCGCCGATGTACTCGTCAACGACCATGCGGACGTAGCGCAGCTTGTGCGGCTTGAATCGGAATGCCCACATACCGTCGGCCGTGGCGATGACCGAACCCGTAGCCGGGCGCAGCGCGACGCTGCGCAGGTCCATCAGCCCGCCGTTCTTGATTTGGGTCGGCGTGATCGAAAGCGAAAGCTTGCCCGCCTTCGACACGCGCACCGTGCCGACGCGCACCTGCTTGAACTTGCGCCAATCGCCCGTGCTCTCGACCACGGCCTTGACCGTCTGCTCGCCGATCTTGACGTCGTACGTATTGCCGCCGCTGTCGTTCGACTGATCGATCCAGATGTCGTACACGCCGGGCTTGGGCGCGTCGAACTGCCACGACGCGACGTCACCGTCACGCCAGTAACCGATCATTTTCTGACCGTCCTGCTCGGCCACCTTGAACTCGCCCGACTTCTTCTCCAACTTCACATCGTCCAACCCAAGCACCACCGCCGCCTCGACAGCGGCCGCTTGCGGCTTAGCGCTCTTTTCAGCTGCGCCATCAACCTTCGCCTCCGGCACGTCCTGATCGAAGTCCGATGCCCGGAACGCCGCCAACGTGACCTGCGCCGAATTCGGGTTTTCACGCGCCCGCGTCGCCGTCACGCCCTGCGTTGCGTTCGTCGTCACGGCGAAGACGGTCACGTCGCGCAAACCGCGTGGCATCCAGATGTCCACCGCGCCGCCCGACTTGGTCACCGGCATCTCGATTTGCCCGTCCACCGCGACCGCGGCGAACGCGCCGCCGATGTTGATCCGCACCGCGCCGTCGCGTGGCTGAACGAACTTGCCCCGCCAGATGACCGCGTAGTAGCGGTTCGACGAAGCGTTCTCGTGGTCACTCGGCAGCGCCCACTTCATCGCCTCGACCGGCCCGTCCCACTCACCCGTCGGCTTGCGGCCCTTGGTCATTTCAACGACCTGCTGCCAGCCGGCGTAGCCTTCCTTGAAAATCGGCGTGCTTCGGCCGAGGTCGTAGACTTGCTGCGTGACCGTGCCGGTCTTGCCCGGCTCGACCTGCACATCCGCGGCCGGCGGACGCTCTGGGTTCGACGCCAGCGTGTACCAGAACCGCCCGTCGTGCGAGCCGAGCAGTCGGCCGCGCACCGGCGACTGGTTGGCCGGGTCGGGAGTCCAGACGCTGACGCGCCCGACGTGCTTGAGGTCTTTCATGTCGACGGTCAGCGACTTGGGCGTCGCGCCGTCCGGCTCGCTGGCCCAGAACGTCGCGCGGTCGCGGTCGATCGACATCAGCGGGCTGTGGTCGATCGCGTGGTCGCTGGCCAACGCGCCGGCCGGCAGCTCGCCGGTGTTCGCGGTCGACTCGAAGACGCCGGTGTGCGGGCCGGTCTCTTTCATCGTGACCTGCACCTGGTCACCGCTCGACGCTGTCAGCTTGACGATGACCTCATCGGGGTCGTCCGACAGGTCGCGGTCGGCGTCTTTCACACGCATGTATACGACGTTGCCCGGCTTGATCTGATTCGGTGGGCGTTTCTGCGACTGACGCTGTTCCTTCGGCTCGTCTGCCATCGCCTGCTCGCGTTCGAGACGTTGGCTGAACGTCTCGGCCTCGACATCGACGATCTTGCTCGACTGCACGTCGAACACCGCGTCGGCGGCGATGCGGATTTCGGCGTCGGCCAACGGCACGGAGCGGAACTGCTGCTTGAACTCGTCGGGGTAGTCGACCGTGATCACGTCGTTGCCGGTGATTTGCAACACGCCGTCGTCTTTCGTCACCGAACCGAGCCGCGTGTCGATGTCGGCCCGGAACAGGCCCTTGCCCGCGCCGCCCGACTGCAGGTAGATCGTCTCGGCGTCGTTGCCCGGCTTGGTCACGACGCGGACGGGGATCTTCGAGTGGCCGCGGCTGATGCCCAGGTCGCTGTCCTGCACAACGATCGACAGCGGCGTGCCGGGCGCATGCCAACGCTTGCTGTTTCGGCCGAGTCGGCCGACGGTGCGCAGCAGTTCGAGTTGATCCATGTAGCGCTGCTCGAGGCCGTACACTTCGGCCAACTGGTAGAGCGTTTGATTAGCCAGCGTGATGTCGGGCACGCGTTCGAGGACGCTGCGGAAGATGTCGCGGGCCTCGTCGCGGTCGCCCCGCCGGTTGGCCAACACGCCGCGCAGGAACTCGGCCCGGATGACGACGTCGCGCTCGCGGCTGTTGGCCAAGGTCTCGAAGACCTGCTCAGCCTTGTCGTAGATCTTCTGAGCCATGTACGACTCGCCGATGCCGAACTCGGCCTCGACGGCCTGCCGCGTCTTGGGGTAGCGGTTCTTGACCGATGTGAACTCACTGCGCGCGACCTCGTATCGGCCGGCCTTGTAGTAGTTGCGGGCCAGCAGCAGTTGCACGCGGGCCTTGACCTCGTTTTCGATCGTCTGCTTCTCGCTGTTCTTGAGCATCCAACCACGCAGGATGTCTTCGGCGCGGTTGTGGTTCTCTTCGCCGCCGGCCGCGATGTGCGTCTCGGCCGCGAACAAAACGAGATCGACCGGCAGCGTGTCGCGGTGTTCGTCGAACAGGTTGCGGTTGCGGTCGTACGCGTCGAGCGCGAGCTTGCGGTCACCCAGCCGCAGGTAGAGCGCGGCCTTGAGCAGCGGCGCGACGGGCGAGTTCTCGTCAATCGTCAGGCCGACACCGCCCATGCGGGCGTACGCCTGCCCCACCATCGCGCGGGCGGCGTCCTTACGCTTGCCGTCCACCTGCGTGACGTTGTTCAGCAACGCGGTCGCGAGCGTGGCCGCGCCGGTGTAGTCCTTGGCGACCAGCGCGCCCTGCGCGTAGGGGTACAAACGGTCCCAGTCGTGCGAGCCCGTCCCGACGCGATCGACCGTCGAGCGGTAGGCGAGCAAACGGTCCATGCCGCGCAGCGGTTGCGGGTTGTCCGGCAGCAACAGCAACGCGGCCTGCGCCGTGGCCGACGCCCGCCAGATACCCATGTCGCGCACGACGGTCAGCACACGCGCCTTCTGCGCCGTTGTGAGTTTCGAGTCGCTGCGGCGGACGCCGTCGATCCAGTACTGGGCTGGGTAATCACCCATGCCCCAGCCTTGGAACGGCCGCTCGGCCTGTCGCTTCTTCGAATCACGGAGTACGCGCTCGAGCGTGTCGAGATCGCCCGCCTGGAAGGCGTCGTTCGCCAGCCACGCTGCGTACGCGCCGTGGTAGTTGCTGTCCATTTCGGCCAACTGCTTGATCGTCGAAAGGCGGGCCGCGCCTTCGAGTCGTTTGACGAGGCGTTCAGCCGAGTAGTAGCCGTAGTGATCGTTCGGCGAGGCGTCGATCGCCTGACGCCAGTAAGCCATCGCCTCCTTTTCGAGCCCGGCGTTGAACGCGTATTCACCGATGTCGTGCGCCTGGTACGCGTTGAACTTGCCCAGCTTCTGACCTGCCAACACCCACGCGAACGCGCGCTTGGCCAGCGCGTTGTCTTTCGCCTTGACCGCGCCGGCCATGGCCGTGTTCCACGCCCCGCCTTCGCGCGTCGGCGGCAGCGAGATCAGGTGCGCCACCGCCGACTTGGCGTCCACGTCTTTGCCGTAGTGATACGCCGACTCCGCCCATCGCGACGCAAACTCCAGCTCTTTCGGGAATCGCTGCGCTAACCGCTGGTAAAGGCTCACCGCCGTGTGCCGTTGCTTGCTGCCCGCGTAGTGGCGGTAGTAGTACGACTGCCCGCCAAGCACGTGACGCGCCAGCCGATCGGTCAGCTTCTTGTAGTTGGCGCCCTCGAGCAGCCGGGCGCGGGCCTGCGTGATGCCCGAGCCGCGCGTCGTGAACGCCTGCGCCACGGCCTTGCGGAACGGGTCGTCCCAGAATTGCTTGGACAGGTTCTGCGCAATCGCGGCGCGGTCGCGGTGCTGCTTATTGCGACGGGCCTCGCGCGTCCACGAGTAGAGCCACTGCCGGAAGTTGGACAGGTCGTAGTGCTCGAACTGCGACTGCATCAATGCTTGCACGTCCTTCGTAAACGCCGCGTCGTCCGGCGCGCTGTAGAGCAGGTGGCTGATGCAGTACCACGTGTAGTTGTCGTTGCCCGGGCTCTTGGTGATCAGGTCGCGGCACATGGCCCGGGCCTTGCCCGTGTCCTTGAGCCGGTCGCGGTAAAGCGGCAAAGCCAAGGCGTAGCGGATGCGGTTTTTGTGCGCGGGCTTCGCGTTCTTCTGCAACGCGTCGAGCAGGATGCGCTCGGCCGCGGCCAGCTTCTTCTCGTCCTTGCCCGACCACTCGATCAACCGCACCGCCGCGTGGTGCGAGTACGCGTCATTCGGCAGTGCCTGCGCCAGTAGCTTGATGGCCGTGTCGTCGTCCTCATGGTTGTGGTGCGCATAAGCGAGGATGATCGACGCGTAGCCGGCGTCGTCCGGGTTTTGCTTCGCGTACTCGTCGGCCACGGGTTTGATCTGCGCCGGCTTGGCCTGCGCGCCGGACAGGTAGTCCAGGTGGGCCTTGAGGCGGGACGGGTTGTCCTCGATCGACCGGGCCTTGGCGATCGACGCCGCGGCGTTGGCGCGTTGGCCCTGGTTCCACTGGTTCTCCGAGATGTAGCTGTGCAGCAAGGCTTGCCGCGGCTTGTCCAAGGGCAGACCCTTGGCGAACATGGCCGAGCCCATCTTGTTCGCACCGGCGTAGTCGCCGCTGCGTCGGAAGTGGTGGAAGCCCTGCCAGGCGACCTCGTCGAGGAACGCGCCCTTGGGCAGTTTCTTGAGCATGTCGGCGGCGACGCGCGCCGCAGACTCGTAGCCCTGTTTGTTGTTTAACTCGGCATACAACGCGATTGCTTCGACACCGGCGTCGCGGGCCTTCGCGCCCAGGCGCGACCAAAGCGATTCGTAAACGACCGCGGCTTCACGCCTCTTGTTGTCCCGCCGCAGCACGCGGGCCAGGGCGCGTTGCACGCGCTCGGTCTGGCCGTCGTTCGGGTAACGCTCGACGAACTGCCGGGCGACCGCGACCAGTTGCTGGTTGCGCGACGTGGCCAACAGGCCGTCGATCAGCTTCAGCATCACGCCCTTGTGTTGGGCATGCGTTGGGTGCGCGTTGATGAACCGCTCGGCCGTGCGGACCAGGCCGAACACCCGGCCGTGCTCGTGGTACAAGTCCACCAGTTCGATCATGGCCTTGGCCGCCTCGGGCGACGTGTCCAAAACCTGATTGACCTGCGCTTCGAGGTCGGAGGCGCGCTTGCTCACGTCGTCCAGCCCGACGTTCTGAGCGTGAGCCGGCACGGCGAGCAGCAAGGCGACGAGCACGGTGGCGAGTGTCTTTTTCATGGTCGACCTGGGAGTCAATTGTTAGCGAGTCGTTTCGTCATTCGCGTTTGAATCGGTCACACTTGTACAAAAGGCGCGACTAGAAGCCGCCCTTGACCAGCGCGTCGCTGATCCGCTTGGCGTCGCCGGCCAGGGGGCTTTCGGGGAAGTCGCCGATCAGTTGGTCGAACTTCGTCCGCGCCTCGCGCTTCTTGTTCATGCGGTAGAGGCATCGGCCGTAGTTGAACAGGATCACGTCGAGGAACTTGGCGTCGGGGTGGTCGGCCAGCACGGCCTCGAACACGTCGACAGCCCGCGCGTAGTCCTTCTTCTGGTAGTAGAACGCCGCCATCTTCGCGACGGCCTCACCCACACGACCGGACTCGGGGTACTGGTCGAAGACCTTTTTGTACTCCTGGAACGCGCGGTCGAACAGTTGTTGCGCGCTGTTCTCCGTCGCGGCCTTGGCCATCTGCTCGTAGCATTCGGCGATCTGGAACTGCGCTTCGCCGCGCAGGCTGCTCGTCTTCAAGTTGACGATGCGGTTGTAGATGCTCACCGCCCGCTTGAAGTCGTTCTTCTTCTGCGCGACCCGGCCGAGTTGGAGCATCGCCTCGTCGACGTAGCCTGAATTGGGGAATTCGCGCTGCAGCCGCCCCGCCATCGCGGCGGCGAGGTTGAGCTTGTCCATCTCGAAGTAGATCCGCCAAAGCTGGACGTACGTCTCTTCAAGGATCTGTCCGCCGAGCTTGCGCGCGTCGTCGACAATCTCCTCGCAGACGACCAGCGCCTCGTCGTACTTGTTCTGGGCGCGGACGGCCAGGCCGAATTCCTTGTAGCGGTTGCCGATCTGCGTCAACGCGCTGGCCGTGCGGAGTTTGGTCTTGAGGCGAAGCTCCTCGTCGCTGATCTGCGCGCGGGTCACACGGACGCCGCCGAGGTTGCCCTCGACCGTCTTGGCTGACGCTTTGACCTGACGCTCGGCCTCGCCCGTGTGCAGCTTGTCGACATACGTCACACGGACCAAGTCGCCCGGCAAGGCTTGAAGCTTGCCGTCGCCGACCACCGGTTCTTCGGCCTTCTCCAACGACACGGTCGTGCGGAACACGCCCGAGTGGGTCGAGTCGTCCTTGGCGTCGGCTTCGACGTCGGCGGCGAAGTCTTCCACATCGTCCTTCTTCGCGCCGGGGTCGAGCGGCTCTGCGGGCGGCGCGGCGTCCGGCGCAGCCGGTGTCGCGGGCTCCGTCGGCTCACCGCCCGGAGGCGGCGGCAGCGTGCCCGGCGCGGTGCGCTTGCGTTTTTCGATCTTTGCCTCGGTCAGGTCGATCTTGACGCTGTCGACGCGCTTGTACCGGTCGATCTTTGGCGCCTCTTCGCCGTCGAGCAGGCTGGTCAGCGGCTGGCCTTCCTGCGGTTTGACCAGTTCGCCCTTGGTGATCATCTCGGCCAGTTCAGCCTCGATCTCCTCTTCCGTCTTCTGGCGATACACCTCGATCACGGCCGCGAGTTTGTCCGGGTTGTCGGTCGTGTCCAGGTCGGCGTCGGTGATCTGCACATTGACCTGCTTGCCGAGCACGACACCGCGCAACGCTTCGAGGTAAGCGCCGTCGGTGATCTTCACCAGGCCGTTGCCGACGACCGTGATCGTGCGCAAGCGCTTCTCGTTGAACGTGCGGTCGGCGGTGTGACGGTCGATGTAGATGATGTCAACCTTGTCGTCGCCCTTGACCTCAAGCCGACCGTTGCCCGGCTTCGGCTTGCCCAGGTCGGTCGTGATCGACCCGAGCACCAAGCGGACGTTACGACCGACGGGCAAACACTCGACCTCCTCGACATCACCGCTGGTCGCGCGGACCTCGACCTTCACGGTCTCACCGGCCTCGAGCGCGGCCAGGTCGGCGTCCTCGATCTTCACGAACAAACGCTTGCCGGCCTCGACCTTGTTCAGGCTCTTGTCGTCCTTCGACAACGCGGTGCCGACCTTCTCCAGCGCGGCGATCGCCCGGCTGTAGTGGCCGAGTTGGAAGTGGCCCAGCCCGATGTAGTAGTAGGCTTCGTTGACCTGCCCGCTGGTGGGGAACTCCTCGATGACCTGTCGCATGACCTTGAAGCACTTGCCGAACGTGCGGGCCTCGTACCAACAGACGCCGGTCTTGAGCGTCGCGGCGGCGCGCTGGTCTTCGTCGCGGTTGTCTTCGCTGGCGACGGCCTCGAACTGCAGCCGGGCCTGGTCGTACGCGCGCTCTTTGGTCAGCAGGTGATCGCCCAGCCGCATGTGCGCGTCGAACCGAACCTTGCTTCGCGGGTAGCGCTCGATGACCGACTTCCAGATCTCGACAGCCTTGGTCTGCTCGTCCGCCTCGTAACGTGAGTCGCCCGCCTCGAGCAGCTTTTTGGCCGCGCGGTCTTCGACGATGCTGCCCCGAACGGGGCCGCCGGGTTGGGCGAGGGCGGACTGTGTCACACCAGCGATGAGCATGACCACGGCCATCGCGAACGGGAGCGCGCTTGAGATCCGTCTAGAACGTAACTCGCAATTGAACATGGTGTTCGGCCTCGGGTGGGAAGCGCTAAGCCGCAAGCGGCTGCGGGTCGGGTCGGTCAATAAAAGCGAGCCCCTCGGTGCGGGCGGTGGGTTGATCTGGGGCCTCGGGTCAAGACCCCCCACCGATCGGCCTGCGGGGCTCGTGTCTGTGGCTTCGGGATGTCGCTGCGCCGCCGCGGCACGATGCTCAGGCAAACAACGCGCTGATCGGCTCGCCGTCGTCGACGAGTTTCATCGGCCGTTCCAGCGGCGTCATCACTTCCTTGTTCGGGTTGATGCCCATCGCGGCGAGCACGGTCGCGTGGATGTTGGGCACGCGGACCGGGTTGTCCTTCGGGCTGGCGCCGTCTTCGTCGGACGAGCCGTACACAAAGCCGCCCTTCAGGCCGCCGCCGGCCATGAACGAACTGAACACGCGGGCCCAGTGGTCGCGGCCGTCGTTGTTGTTTACGCGTGGCGTTCGGCCGAACTCCGACAGGACGATGACCATCGTCTTCTTGAGCAGGCCGGACGTGTTCAGGTCGGCGACGAGCGACGCCAGCGCCGGGTCCATGATCGCGCCGTGGTTGGTCATCGCGGTCTCGATGTTGCCGTGGTTGTCGAACCCGCCGCGGTTGACCTGCACGAAGCGGACGCCGGTCTCGACCAGCCGGCGGGCCAGCAGCGCGCCTCGGCCGAAGTCGCTGTCGCCGTATCGGCCGAGCGTCTCGGGCGACTCCTTGTCGATCTCGAACGCCTTGAGCGCCGGGCTGCGCATCAGGCCGACCGCGTCCTTCACCGCCTGGTCGTTGGCCTTGAGGTCCTTGGCGCCGATGGCGTTGGCCTGACGCGAGTTCATCTTCTTGAGGATCTCAAGCCGCTTGTTGCCGCGCACCTTGGTGATGCCCTCGGGGAAGGCCAGGTACGGGTCACGCTCGCCCGGCGCGCCGACGTAATACGCCTCGCACTTCTGGCCGAGGTACGCCGCACGCGGGGCCTGCCCGCTGATCGAGATGTACGCCGGCAGGTCGCCCGTCCGCGGTTTCTCGTGCACCACGACCGAGCCGAGGCCCGGGTGACGCAGGTTACCCGACGGGGCGTAGCTGGTCTGCAGGTTGTACGTCGCCCGCCCGTGGTCGCCGTTCGTGCCGGCGATCGAGCGGATCAGTGTCGCGTGGTGCATCTGCTTGGCCAGCTCGGGGAACAGCGAGCTGATCTGCACGCCATCCGCCGAGGTCTTGATCGCGTCGAACGGACCCTGTGTCGGCCGACCGGGCTTCGGGTCCCACGTGTCGATGTGGCTCATGCCGCCGCCACACCAGAAAAGAATGACGTGCTCGGCCTTGGCCTGGCCCGTCTCGTTAGCGCGGGCGACGAGGTTGCCGACGTGCATCCCGAGGATGCTCGCCGAGGTCGTCCCGATCATCGCACGACGGGTCATGCGGTAACCGCGGCAGCCGTTCTGATTCTTCTTGGACATGTGGAACTCCCAAGTGGGTAAATGTCGAATGTCAAATGTCGAAACAATGTCGAAGCACAAAAATCAAAGGTTGTTCGTTGAACTCAGTCATGTCTTGGTTGTCATGGCCGGTTCGATACCGCCCGCTTGGCTGATCTCACGGATTTTCAATCGCAAGGCATAAGCCAAACAGGTCAATACAAGTCCTACAAGAAAGTGGACCTCTGGCGGCGGGGACACAGGCCCGGCCAGCATGAACATCGCAGGTCCACTTACGATCAATATCAACAAACCAACGATCACAAGCAGTGACGCGAACTGACTAACAGTCTGTAGGTCTTTTTCGCTGTACCGCATCAAACTAACCTTCATTACCGGCCACTACAACTCGTCATTCGAACTTCGTCATTCTCTCGACATTTGAAGTTCGACATTCGTCATTCCGCATCACGGCAGGTATCTAAACTCGTGACTATTCAGCATCACCCAACGCAGGTCCGCCATGCCCTCCAGATCGCTGTCGGCGTCCTTGATGATGGCCTTGGCCTCAGCCACCTCGGCGGCGTTTGGCTCGCGGGTGTAGATCTCTCGGTAAGCGAGCTTAATCGCGGCGTCGAGGTTGGCCTTCGGGCCGACCATCAGGCGGTGCATCGGCTCGAGTGTGCCGACGCGTGACGCCTCGTGCGTCAGCTTGCCGTTGAGCATCATCAACGCCTGACGCATGCTCGGGGCGTGCTCGCGGAAGTCGCCCAGTTCCTCGCGGCCGGGTTGGCCGAACACGCGGAGGAAGTGCGGGCGAGGCGCCGGCGTGGCCATGCGCATCGACGTGCCGTACTGCGGGTTGTCGTCACGCTGGTACTCACGCCACTTGTAGGTGTACTGGTAACGCGTGCGCTGGCGACGCATCGCGGCCTCGGCGGCCATGCGCTCGGCCTCGATCTGTTCCTTGCTCTTGACGGCCATCATCTGAATCTGCGGCTCGTCGTCCTTGGCCATCAGGGCCTTGTCGAAGTCGATCTCGACCGACTTCTCCAGGTCGTAACCCTTGCCGGGCTTTTGACCGTTGGCCATTTTGTTCGCCATCGCGTTGTCGCCCGTTGCGCCGGTGACGGACGCGGGCAGCTTGGGCGCTTCCGGTTCGTTCTCGACCTTTTCTTCACCGATGATCACGCGGATGCGCTCGCGGAACGTGCGGACGTTCTCGCCCTTGTTCCACTTCAGCTCTTCGAGGTGTCCGGCCACGACGACCGAGTCGTACAGCACCTCGCTGATCATGCGGCGGATCGGCGTCGCGGTGAACGCGTTCTCCGACGCCATCCGAACCTTGTTCGACACGTCGGCCGATAGGTGTCCGCGGCTGTACGTGTCACTCGTGACGATCAGCTTGACCAGCGACTTGAGCGAGTAGCCGGAAGCGATGAACTCGTCCGCCAGGTGCGCGAGCGCCTTCGGGTGGCTCGGCGGGTTTTCGTTGCTGAAGTCGTCGATCGGGTTCACGAACCCGCGACCCATCATCTCGTTCCATACGCGGTTGACGAACGACTGGCTGAAGTACCGGTTACGCGGGTCGGTCACCAGTTCAGCTAACCGCTGCCGCAGTTGGCTCTCGGTGTAGAGGTCGGCCTGCGTGTTGATCTTGCGCAGGTCGCGTTTGGCCTCGGCCGCGACGTCGAAGTCGCCGCGCTTGCGGTCCACGGTCGCATTGGCGGAATCGACCAGGTCGTCAATATCAACGCCCGCTTCCGCGCTGACCTTGCCCGCTTCGCGCGCCGCGATCGCGCGACGCTTGGCTTCCAGGCGCGCGATGTGGCTCGGCGTCTGCTTGTAGCTGATTAACTCGAACGGGAACTTCGGCTCGACCGGCGAACGCGACTCGGGCTTTTGCCGCTCGGGCGGCCAGAGCACGGTCATCTCCTTGCCTTCGGTCGTGTAGATGCTCCGCGAGAAACGGCTCTGCACGCGGCGTGTCTTCCCGAAGTACGCGGCGAAGCCGTAGAACTGCTTCTGCGTCCACTCGTCGAACGGGTGGTCGTGGCACTCGGCACAGGCGATGCGGATGCCCATGAAAGTCTGCGCCGTCGCGCCGGCCAACGCCATCGGCTCGGCGTTGTCGCCCAGCACGAAGCCGACGGCCGGCGTCACAGACGACTTGCCGTTGGCTGAGATCAACTCGTGCGCCAACTCGTCGTAAGGCTTGTCGTCGCGCACCGCCTTGTGAACGTAAGCAAGCAACTGCTGCCCGCCCGTGGCTCGCGTGCGGATGCGGAGCATGTCTGCGAAGAAGACCGTCCAACGGTCGGCGAACCGCGCGTCATCCATGAGCTTGTCAACGACCTTGCCGCGACGCTCGCTCGGCGACCAGCGCAGGTACTGCTGGATTTCCTTGTCCGTCGGAATGCGCCCGATCAGGTCGACCGTGACCCGCCGAAGGTAGGCCAAGTCGTCGATGACGGGGACGACGGTCAGGTTAGATTTGCCCTGATTGTCAGCCGCGATGGCCCGATCGAGCGGGGTCGCCGCCCGGGCCGACTCGGCCCAGACGAGGCCGACGGTCAGGAGCACTGCAAGAGAGGTCAGGAACGCCTGGCGGATTCGCAACTGTGTCACACGCCGACTCCTTGATCTACACAGAACCATCCTTAAAACCAAACAGCGTAACGGGCTGTCGGGGTTATTATCAGGTCATCCACGGGTCGAACTCAAGCTCCACGGGGCGGGGTCGACCATTTTCTTCCCTAAAGGTCGGTTTACACTGACGTTGCATCAGCGGAGCGAGGGCCGCGGAGCAGGCCTTTGCCCCGCCAGGAACGTGCCCTGTAGGTGGTTGCCGCGCGTCGCATGGGGGTTACACCTCATCAACGACGCCCGGGCGTGATTCCGCCCGTTTGGCCAATACCACCAGGTACCCAAGAAGGAGTTGAAACACCCAAGATGCAAGTCGCCACACGGGTTGCGCCTCGACAACATCGGCGACCGCTACGTCCACACCCGTAAGGACGACCCAGATAATCAATGGCACAAACCACTTGGGCATATAAATGCAAAACGCCGTCATCCAGAATGCCGACTCGACAAGAAACAGGACCGGCATTCGATTGGGCAGACCGCTGACCAGAAAAGACGCGTGCATAAAGGCAATCAGGACGACGAGAAACGGCCGCCACACCCACCTCAGCCGATGCCTCACGCTCGGGATGCGATCAAGGTAGGTCCATGAAAACTCCGGATGAAACGATCGCCCACACTCCGGACATCGCCGGCGCTTCAAGCCACGCAGATCGTAATTGCATGCCCTACAGAACACTCACGACCTCCCGGGTACTTCGCGGGACACATGTGTGAAGTTCAGTCGAATGATAAACAACAACCCTCCGCCGATCACGGCGGAGGGTTGGTTGATGATCAATCAATCGCGTGCGACTCAGGCATGACACCGTCGGTGTCGGCCTGCAAGGCCCAGCAAACCGAGCAACGCGAGCGTCGCCGTCGCCGGCTCGGGGATGCCGGCTGTCGCGCCATCGCGGGCCAGGTAGTGCGCCTCGATGCGCTCCGGCGCAAGGATCGAATCGTAGATCGCAAACTCGTCCAACTCGCCGTTGAAGAACCGTTGGACATTGCTGCCGTTCTGATTCCATGCGCCGATGGCCGCGTCGACCAGCGTCATCATGTTCGCGTTGTTGTGAGCCGACGTGGCCAGCAGTTGACCGTTGACATAGAAGAGCACCTCGCCGCCGTTGAGCGTGTCATACGTCGCCACGACGTGGGCCCACTCGTCAAAGCTGATCGCGCCGTCGGGCGTGTTCGCGTTGTTCGGCCCACCACCGGCGATGGCGTGCTCGATGTCAAGCCCACCCTTCAGGTTGAAGTGCAGGTTGCCGCCACCGAACGTGTCGGTCGAGAAGATCGACGTGCAGCAACCGCCCGCCAGCGCGTCGGCGTTGACCCAGAATTCGACCGTGCTTTGGGCCAGGCCGCCCGGCGCCAGCGCCGGCACATCGACCCAACCGGATGAGCCGTCGAACTCGGCCGCGCCGCTCAAGTGCGGCGTCGCACCGGGGCCGCCCAGCGTCACCCCGCCCAGGTACGTCCCGTCGTTGCCGTTGCCCGACGAGTCGATCGCCATCGGCGCGCCTGGGGCTTCGTCGAAGCGGTAATAGACCACCGGGTTGTCCATCAGCACCTCGGTGTCGTAGTTGAAGGGCACCGGCGGCGGTGGCGGCGCGGCGGCCGGGTAAGCCATCGCCTCGATCGCTTCCTGTGCGGTGAGTTGCCGGTTGAAGAACAACACGTCCGACATCAGACCGTTGTAGTACTTGTTCTGCCCCCCACCGTTGGAAAAGACTACCGGCCCACCCAACACAAACTGCGCCGGGTTAGTGTTGCCGTTGTTGCCGTTGTACGTTCCGCCGTTGGCGTCGAGCGCAGGAGTACCGTCGATGAAGACCTGCGCATCCGCGCCAGTGTTGCCCGCAATCGAACCGTCCGGGTCTTCCCACTGGATCAAGACGTGATGCCAGTTGCCGTCGTAAAGATCGACAGCGGCGAGTTTGCCCGTGCTTCCCGCACCGCCGCCAGAATTTACACCAACGCCGCCGTATGCACTGGAGCCACCCATGCCGCCCCACGATCCATGGCCGACGATCTCAACCACGCCGCGAGTCGGACCGGTACCACCCATGAGCGGATTGACATCGATCGCGCCACCAGGGTTAAAGTCCTGACGCGCGGTCGGCTTGATCCAGAACGCTGTCGAGAATCCCAGGTTCGGGTGCTCGGTCACACTGAAACCGCTGGACGACACATTGATCGAACTGCTCGTCCCGTTAAATGACGCAACCGTGCCGCGCACACCGTCGGCGACGAACGCTGCGCCGCTGTTAACACCATGTGCACCGTTGCCGCTGCTGTCCATCGCATCACCGTCCAACCTGTACCACGCAGCGATATCGGCGTTCGTGATCACCGCATGGGCCGGCGCAACAAACACCATGACCAATGCGATACAAGCCAGGGCCAGATTGAAAGCTCTCATCAAATAGACTCCTTGACAAGGGTGGCGTCAATGCTCATCAATCCCACGATCCGGATGCCTGCCGCGCCGACCATCGGGCCGGCGAATGCGTCACAGCTGACGGCCAGACTACCAGAGCCGAATTCCGATTGTCCGCCAATTTGCTCCGAATTGAGCCAATCTCGTTCACTAACCCATGTCGGCACTGACTGTCAAACTCATGTCGAACAGAGACTTAGACTTTAAAACACCCACCTCGGGTAAGGGAAAGACCCCAATTGGCCCCCATCCCCGGATTGCTTGCGAGACATGCAGTCGCAGACCCAAACCGTCCGACACAAAGTAGCAACTAAACAGAGCTCTTGGCGCATAAGATCGCCATGCGTTAATCTGGTGGACCCGCTCGACCGAAGTCGTCGGCGGGCCGACCACGTCACCACCCCGGAGAACGACATGCTTTGTCGCAGAACACGTCGCCTTCAGACCCTTGCCCTCGCCGTGACCTTCATCATGGTCGGACTGACCGGCCACTCCGAGGCCGCTGTCGATTTCAACAAGCAGATCAAACCGATCTTCGAAGCCCGCTGCACCGAGTGCCACGGTCCGGTCAAGCCCAAGGGCAAGTACGACATGCACACGAAGGCGTCGTTCTTCAAAGGCTCCGACGGCGAGGCCGTCATCAAGGGCAAGCCGGACGAGAGCTACATCGTCGAACTCATCACCCTGCCGGCCGGCGACCCGGACATCATGCCCGCCAAGGGCGACCCGCTGACCAAGGAGCAGATCGAACTGATCAAGACTTGGATCAAGGAAGGCGCCAATTGGCCGGACGGCGTCGACCTGAAGTTCCCCAAGAAGGCCGGCCCACCGCCGGACCCGCTGAACACGCCGGGTAAGCCGATCACCGACGCCGAGAAGAAGGCTGTGTCCGACGCGCAGGCCAAGGGCGCGCTGGCGATGCGCCTCGCGCAGAACACTAACTGGCTACGCGTCGACTTCAGCCTGCACGGCAAGGAGATTAAGGACAGCGACATCGCCGTCGTCAAGCCGATGACCAACCTCGTCGACCTCGACCTCGGCGGCACGCAGGTCACCGACGCCGCGCTGGCGCACGTCGCCGGGCTGACCAACCTCCACCGCCTGCACCTCGAACGCACCAAGATCACCGGCAAGGGCCTCGGCCAACTGAAGAACCTGCAGGAGCTGCGCTACCTCAACCTGTACGGCACGCAGGTCGACGACAAGTCGATCATGGCGCTGGCAGAGCTCAAGAAACTCAAGCGGCTCTACCTCTGGCAAACCAAGGTCACCGACGCCGCTGCGAAGAAACTCGAAGCCGCGATCCCCGGCCTCTACATCAACCTCGGCTGGAAGGCCGAAGCCCCCAAGCCCAAGCCCGTCGACCCCAACGCGCCGAAGTTCACCCGCGCCGAGATCATGCAGAAGGCGATGAAGGGCGGCCTGGCGAAGAAGGCGTCCGAGGGCAAAGCCAATAAGGACGAACTCAAGCTCCTGCTCGAATACGTCACCGCGCTGCAGAAGCACAAGGCCCCCAAGGGCGACGCCGGCAGTTGGAAGGCCAAGACCGACGTGCTCGTCGCGGCCGTCACCCTGTTAAACAAGGGCGACAAGAAGGGCGAGAAAGCCCTGGCACTGGGCATGGACTGCAAGGCTTGCCACCAGGCGCACAAGCCGTGAGACCGGAGCGGTCAGCCAAACTAAAAAGTACTGCGACTGATCCGACAATCCGAACGACCCCAAACCCCGTCACCCGGCGGGGTTTGGTCGTTCAATGGGGGAACACATACCCGGCGGTTGTTTTCAACATCCCCAAGCCGGGTCATTCCGAAGACCCGGATCAAACCGTCCTATGCGATCCGGGTCTGCGGACAGACCCGGCTTAAGAGGCACCGGTACAGGGCTTTGTACGAAATCTCACCGGCCCACCCGTAGGGTACGCTTTAGCGCACAAAGGCTGCGGGGAAACGGTCCGTTCATCGTGGTGCGCTGAAGCGCACCCTACTTTTCGGACAAAGCCCGACGCTGCATGCCTCAAGACCGCAAACGCCTCACTCCACCGGCGTCGCGCGGAACGACACGGTGTAAACGTCCTTCACGTCCGTCGTGCGCGGCAGCGGGATCAGCACGAAGTCGTCCGTCACGACCGGCGACAGGTCGGCCCCCTTCACGACCTTGATGTCTTTGACCCGATGCGGCAACAGTTCGACGATCGGCCTGAAGCCACGCTGCGCGCCGTTGGTGTTGATCGGCTTGAACGTGTCCGACCCGCGCTTCGGCGTGATCGTCAGCGTGTACAGGCCGTCCTTGACGGTCAGCTTCTGGTCCCACGCGAGCTTGTTCGGCGCGACGCGGGCTTCCCAGGCCGGGTCGCCATAAAACGCGACGACGTCGCGGTCGAAACGCAGGCCTTGCCCGTCCTGCAACCGCAAGCCGGCGCGGCGGGCGTTGTCGCTCAGTTGTGGGCGCTGTGTCAATCGGATCCGCCCGCGCTCGTCCATCTCGGCCGCGGCAAAGGTCGGGAAGTTGGTCGTCAGCCGGTGGATCAACGCATGATGGTTGACGTGGAACGCCTCCTGGAACGTGTACCGCCCGGGCTGCTCGACGAAGTAATCGAGCACGCCCCACCCGCCGTAGCCGTACCACGTCACGACGGTGTAGCCGATCATCTGGTTGACGCCGGCCGAGTTCATCCACGCCAGCGCCATCGCGTCCTTGCCGTCGATGTGACCCATCAGGCAGTTGCCGATCGGCATGTACACCTTCGGGTTGTCCGACTTGATGGGGTAGCGGTTGCCCTTGGTGTCGAGGCCGAACAACTCGCCGGCCTTGCTGCGGAACGTGCCGTTCTTGTACCGGTAGCCGATCTGCCAGTCGCGCTCCGTCGCGTGACCGGACGTCACGAACAGGTCGGCGTGAAACTCGTTCAACGTATCGACCAGCGCCTTGGTCGTATCGCTTGGCCCACTCCCGGCCGCCGGCTTGCCGTCCTTGCCCTTGCGGACCATGTGGTTTTTGTTCAGCTCGCAATACCAGATGCCCTGCTGCAACAGGTCGAGTTCGATCTCCGTGCCCGACGCGGCCTTGCGGATGGTCAGCGGTTTGTCGTGCTTGGCGATGCGCAGCGCGTTGGCCGCGTCGAAACCGGTGAGCACGCCCCACCGCGTGTCGGTGTACGGGTCGTCGTCGAGATGGCGCGTCAGGCGGTGTACCTTGCCGACAAACGCCCGCGTCGCCTCGGCCGGCGTCGCGACGAAGCAGGTGAAGCGAGGGTGATGCTCGCGCAACTCGGCCAACACGTCGCCCACGTCCGACTTGTAGACGGCGACGTGAACGCCCTTCTCGGCGTGCCTGCCCTTCAACGCCTCGACGACCGGCTTCCAGGCGGGGTCGCTGTGCGTCGCGTGCGACACGGCGATGACGTAGTCCGCAGCGTGGGCGGAGGTCGCACAGATCAGGGCAAGAAGGACGGCGAGGGTTTTGCTGCGCATGTCTTGAACTCGACAAGTGGGAATGGGGGCTACAGATCATACGAACCACGCACGACCAGACGCCGATTGTTCAGACGCTTCAAGACGAGCCCAGATTCACGACGTCTTGGCAAATCGCCCCGCACTAAGGAACCCGATCGGCAGGTCCGTCTCGCCCCGCTGCCCAAGGTCAGCCAGCGCCTCGCCCACGACGCTGGCGAACTTGAAGCCGTGGCCGCTAAAACCGCAGGCGATCGTCACGTTGTCGTGCTCCGGGTGGCGGTCGATCACGAAATGGCCGTCGGGCGTGTTGGTGTAGAGGCAGACACGGATGGCCAGCAGATCGCCGTCCGCCCCCGGAAAATGGGCTTTCAGCGCGACCCGCACCTGTTCTTCATCGCCCGGCTGGACGTCACGGTCGACCGTGTCGGGGTCGCAGGGCTCGTCCGGCCAATGCAGGGCGAGCTTGAAGCCCGGGTTCGCCAGGTCAGGCGGGGCCATCGGGAAGCCGTAATGCACACCGCGGAAAGCGTCGCGCGGCGACAGGTCGAGCGCCCAGCACGGGAACGTGCCCATCGCAAACAGGTCAGGCCGCTTCGGCCAAACCCACGCCAGCGTCTGCCGCGTGACCGTTAACGACACCTTCAAGTCGTGCAGCAGTTGATTCGACCACGCGCCGCCGGCGATGACGAGGCGGTCGGCCTCGTACGTGCCCTTGGCGGTCCGCACGCACACACCACTGTCGCTCGCTGACCACGATTCCACCGGCTCGTGTGCGCGCAGCGTCGCGCCGTGACGCAACGCCTGTTCAGCGAACGACGCGACGGCCCGCTCCGGCACGACGAAGCCCGCCTTGGTCTCGTAAAACGCGATCGAATCGTCCGGCACATGGAATTGCGGGAAACGGCGTGCGACGTCGGCGCGGTCGAGCACTTCGTGCGGCAGGTCGTAGGCGCGGGCGGCTTCGATCGACCCGGTGACCAGTTCGCTGTCGGGTCGGCCGACGTACAGACCGCCGTTGACGTGCAGGACCTGTTGCCCCGCGTCGCGTTCGAGGTCGTCCCACACCTCGTACGCGCGGCGCAGCAGCGCGACGTAATCGGGGTGCTCGAAGTACGCCAGGCGGATCATGCGCGAGAAGCCGTGGTGGCTGGCCCGCGTGTTGGGGATGTCGAACTGTTCGAAGCCGAGCACGCGCACGCCGCGGCGGGCCAGGTGCCAGCAGGCCGACGCGCCCATCGAGCCGACACCGACGACGATGACGTCATAACGGTTGGACATGCGTGCATGATCGCGGGTCGCGCGGGGAATGCAAACGCCAAATCCGCCAGTGCTTCGTTCACATGTGCCGGAGGGGTGCCATCACACGGCCAAGGCGGAGCCGCAGGCAGTGTGATGTCGGGCGCGCGAATGACGTTTGAACACACAGGGCCGTCCGACACGACGCTGCCGCCGGCCTTCGGCCGATGGCCGCATCGTGGCACGCGAAAACGACCGCGACGCGTCGCCCCCCTACTGACCCAACGTCACGACCACGCTCCCGCTTTGCCCCAACCGCAACCGCGCGGCGTCGGCCTGCACGAGTGTCTGGAATCGGCCGACCTGCACGCGCAGGAGTTTGCCGTCCGGGCTGCGGGCGATCCGCGGCGGCCCGTAGCCGAGCGACGTGGCTCGGCCGGCCACAGACCGGGCCAACCGTTGCGCGTTAGCTGAATCCGAAAACGCACCGACCTGGATCGTGTAGCCGGTCGCGTTCAGCCGAGCGTCGGCCTGCTGACGGATCGTCGCGTCCGACGACGACGCGCGGGCCAGTGTCAGGTTGCGGCGAGCACGGTCCCACTGCCCCAGCCGCTGCTGGGCGATCCCGGCGTGCAGGTAGGCGTGCGCCTTGTCCCGCCCGGTGAGCCGCGCCGCCGCCTGCTCGAACATCGGCGCGGCGCGGTCGTACCGTTTGGTCCGCTCATACAGCAGGCCGAGTTCGGCCATCGCCTGGCCGGCCAACGTGCGGTCGCCGCTGCGCGTCGCGCGGATCAGGTGTCGCTCAGCCTCGGCCGTCTTGCCGACCTTCGCACACGCCTGCCCAGCCAGGTACGCGGCCTCCTCGCCGACCCGGCCGGAGTGGCTGGCGGCCACGCGCGACGCCGCGGCGCAAGCCTGCGCATGCCGCCCGGCGGCGTGGTCGGCGTAGGCCTGCTGAAGCGAAGGCGGGCTGGCCGTCTCGCAGCCGATCGGCAACGCCGCCGAAACGACCAGCATGGTGATTGAAATAAAGGTCCGCCCGCCGTGCCGTACAAGATGCACCGTGCTCACACTCGCCGGGAGGATCGTTCAACGTTAGTGTAATGCCGATCCGGCGTCGCGCGCCGGCCGCCGACGCGACCAAGCCGCAACGCCACGCACACCACCGCAACACGACCTGCCCATGAACCTCGTTTGGCCCATCATCTCGCAAGCCATCAGCCACCCCCGCCGCATCGCCGTCATCGACGACCGTTCGACCTATTCGTACGGCAAGCTGTTGGCCGGCGCGATGTTCCTCGCTGAGCAACTCGACGCGCAGACCGATCGGCCGAACGTCGGCGTCCTGCTGCCCACCAGCGGCGCGTTCCCGATGGCCCTGTTGGCCGGCTGGCTCGCCAAGCGCGTCGTCGTGCCGCTGAACTACCTGCTCGCGCCGGACGAGTTGCAGTACGTCATCAAGGACGCGCAGCTCGACACGATTATCACCTCTAAGTTGATGCTCGAACACCTGGGCACGGAGGGCATCCCCGACGACGTTGACCTGCTTAAACTCGAAGACGCCGACTTCGATGGCTTCCCGCCGCTGCGTTGGCCGGCCAACCCGTCCGGCGCCGACCTGGCGATCATCCTCTACACCTCCGGCACGAGCGGTCGACCCAAGGGCGTCATGCTCACGCACAGCAACCTGCGGTCGAACGTCGATGGCGCCATGGTCCACGCGGGAATCTCCGAGGCAGACACGTTCCTCGGCGTGCTTCCGCAGTTCCACAGCTTCGGCATGACGGCGCTGACCCTCTTACCGCTGCGCATCGGGGCGAAGGTCGTTTACTCAGCCCGCTTCGTCCCGCGCAAGATCGTGCAACTGATCAAGCGGCACGGCCCCGACATCTTCATGGCCATCCCGTCGATGTATGGCGCGCTGCTGAGCGTCAAGAGCGCCAGCGCCGACGACTTCAAGTCGGTCCGTATGGCGGTCTCCGGCGGCGAGGCGCTGCCTCAGGACACGTACGAACGATTCCTGAACGACTTCGGCGTGCAGATTCTCGAAGGGTACGGCCTGACCGAAACGTCACCGGTGAGCAACTGGTCGACGCCGCAGCGCAACCGCCGCCACGCGGTCGGCCCGTCGCTGCCGGACGTGCGTGTGATCGTCGTCGACGAGCACAACAAAGTCGTGCCGCCGAACACCGAGGGTGAGGTGATGATCACCGGCCCGAACATCATGCGCGGTTACTACAACTTGCCCGATGAGACGGCCGCCGTGTTCATCGACCTGACGCCCGACGACGACAGCGACGAGCCGGTGCGGTTCTTCCGGACGGGCGACATCGGCAAGCTCGACGAAGAAGGCTACCTCTACATCACCGGCCGAAAGAAAGAGATGCTGATCATCGGCGGCGAAAACGTCTTCCCCCGCGAGATCGAAGAGGTGTTGAACAAGCACGCGGCCGTGGCTGACAGCGCGGTGATCGGCAAGACCGACGGCGTGCGCGGCGAGGTGCCGATCGCGTTCGTCGAAATCCAGGAAGACGCCGAGTTCGACGAGACAGCCCTGCGCGCGTGGTGCCGGGAGTCATTAGCGGGGTACAAGGTGCCGCGCGAGATCCGACACATCGAAGCCCTGCCGCGCAACCCGACGGGGAAGATCATGCGGCGGAAGTTGACGGCGTGAGGGCGCTGAACCCAAGAGCCAAACCCGTCAACCAACGATGCCCAACCCATCCCAACCAATTTGCCATAGCACAACCCAAGCGAACCACCAAACGACAGTTCCGATGGCGAGACGACGTGTAACGGCGGCATGCACTGTGTGTCGCATTCGCCACGCAATCCAACAAGCAACAATCGTCCAAAATGCAGCAAAGATGACAAACAACTGACCATGTCCGTACATGCGTGAATAGGACGCAGGCGGCGTGATCTCCGCGACCCGCCAATGGTCCATTGTCATGCAAGTGACTGCACCGCTACACACGAACAATGCTGATAGGACACCGCATACCGCGGCGACAATGACACCGGCATACAACCAAGCCTGGGCGCTGCCGGAGTAGGTCGTCTTGTCACACCGCGCGAACAACCGCCCACACTCTGGACAAGCGTTTCCGGGCACCTGGCTGAGCGGGTATTGACAGTGCAGGCAGTACATCAAGCGCTCCCCTCTTGGGGCGCGACGCGACACACCTGATCGTATGCCTCACCCTTCCGGCGTGAACCCCAACACAATGTCGAAGTGCGCTGCCAGTTCCTTGGCCTTCGAGTCCTTGATCGGCTTGAAGTCGAGCGTCACGTTCTGTCGGGCCTTGGGGTCGCGGATGCGGTTGTAGAGGAAGTCGCGCTCGTTGCGTGGCTCGCCCTTGATGTAGCACTGCGTTGTGAACATGTCGCGGCCTTTGAGCTTCACGCCGACGTGGATGTGCGGCGTTCGGCCAGGGTAGGTCACGGGCTTGATCGTGCGGAAGTAGTACTGGCCTTTCGAGTCGGTGAGGAATCGGCCGAAGCCCTGGAAGTGCTTGTCGCGTTTGTTGTCGTTTCGGCTGTTCGCGCCGCGGCTGTGCAGGTACGACCCTTCACCATCGACCTGCCAAATCTCGACGATCGCGTTGCGGATCGGCGAGCCCTTGACCGTCAGGACACGGCCGGTCAGGTGCGTGACCTGCCCGATCGCGGGCGTTGTCGCGTCGTTGATGACCAACAGGTCGTTGTCAGTATCCAGCGGGAGCTTGTCGGGGTAGAACGGCCCGGCGGTGGAGCGCGGCGTTTGGGTCAACTCCTCGGCGAAGACGCCAGGCGTCCAGAGCGCGGCGGCGCCGGCGGTGAGCGTATGGATGACATTGCGGCGGGTGGGGTGGATGGTCATGTTGATTCCAACGTGAGGGTTGCGGGGCGTATTGCGACGCGGGGCGGAGCGACCGTTGGGAAGCCGAGAAGAAGGCGGCCCTGCGGGCGCGCCGCTAAACGGTGGTACTGGCCACGCGCGTGCGCGGATCGTCACTCGTTTGTCACATCGATCACTTTGACTTTCAATCGCCCGATCACGCCGACCATCTTGACCATGTCGTTGGTCATCGCGCCTTCTTCGAGGGCGCTCGTCGCGAGTGTGATGTGCGCTGCGTCATAAGGCGTGTTCTTGGGCAACGTGGCGTCGAGGTCGACCCATCGGCCGCCACGCGGCGTCGCGCCGACGTCGGCCGGGCCGACGGGCAGCCAGGCCTGCGTCCACATGTGGTAGCCGAAAATGCCCTCGGCCCCCGCGAACTCGTCGACGTAGATGAGGCCCGTCACCGTTCGGCTGGGGATGTCGGCCGCGCGCAGTAGCGCGGCCAACAGCACGCCGTGCTCCGTGCAGTCGCCTTTGGCCGTGCGCGCGACCTCGCTGGCGGTGGCGAAGCCGACTTCCAGGCTCTTGGCGTCGATGAATTCGTGCACGAAACGGCGCAGCAGTTCGGCCTGCGCGGCCTTTGACAGCTTCGATGGGTCTTTTTCCTTGAACGCTTTGGCGACGGCCTTGCGCGCAGCTTCGTCGCTCATCGCCTTCTTGAGCAGGTCTTTGACGGCCGGGTCATCGGTGTTCACCGTCGACGACGCCTGGCGGTGTTTATCCTTCGGCGCGTCGTTACCGGGGGCGACGGGGTTGGACAGGTCGACGACGACCCGGGCGGTGCGTTCGTCGCCCCAGACGACGCGCTGGTAGCCCGTGCTCGCCAGCGACTCGTCCTGCTTGAACTTGCCCTTGTCGTCGCCGTTTGGCGTGAGTGTCAACTCGTAGATGGCCATCCGCGACTTGCGCGGCCGCTTGATCGGCTTGTCCGGCTTGATGAACGTGCGGGCCAACAGTTCCGGCGGGTTGATCTCTGCCTTGGCGATCGACTCGTCGGCCGCGACCATCGTCATGTTCATGCCCATCACACTCATCGTCGAACGCAGCAACTCACCCTTTTCGTCGGTGTACTCTTTCATCTGGATCGGCATGCCGGTGATCGTCGACACCCAATGCTGCGCTTCGACTGTCTTGCCCAGCAGTTCGATCTTCTCCTTGCCCTTGAACGTGCGGACCATCTCGACGACCTTCGGGCCCATCGACATGTCCATCGTCCGCATCGTGACCTGCTTCTTGCCCGCCTCGACCTGTCGCTGCACGTCTCTGCCGGCCGCGTATGGCGGCAGCCAGTCTTCCTCGGGCAGCGGCAATGTTTGCTGGCGTTCGACGCCGCCCTGACTCGACGTGAGTTTCATGCCGTCGGCCTCGAACTTGACCGACGTCTTGATAGCCAGCGCGCCGAGCGTCTGCTCACTCGAAGCGGCGATCGGCTTGCCGTCGGGCGTCTCCTGGAACGACGTCGATGTCAGGATCGTGATCGCCGTCTGCCCGCGACGGATCGACATCTTCATCGACTGCTTCGAGACGATCGGCCCACCCGGCTTGGCCTGCGAGACCGACAGGTGCATCCAGCCGGCCGGCTTGCCGTCCATCAGCACGCTGAACCATCGTTCAAACGGCTCGAACTTGTCGTCGGCCGCGGCGAAGGCGGGGCGCGAGGCGAATATCGAAAGAACGACCGCCACAGCGATCACCAACCGGTAGAGAGCGTTTCGTGTCATGCGGGCATTGTAACGCGAAACAAATCGCTGATGCGACTCAATGAGTCGCGGCTGTGGGGGTGCCACACCATGGCTCTGCAAAGTGTGCCGAAACGCGGACGGCGCACACACGACTGACCGCACACTTTGCAAAGCCAAAGTGTGACATCCGAGAAAGGGACACAAACTGTCCACTCGCCGCTGACCGCTGAGCGTCAACCACCTCACACCTTCGACACGCCCAGCCCCCAACCCGAGCGGTACGGCTTGGTGAGCATCGCGTTCGCGGCTTCGTCGTTGGTGATCTTGAGGTTCGGGCCGTCGAAACGGAGGCCTTTGCCCGTGCGGATCGCGACGTTGCCCAAGAGCACAGCCTCGCTCAGCGGGCCGGAGTAGTCGAAGGCAGAGAGCGCAGCCGGCCCGCCCTTGCACGCCTCGACCCACTCGGCGTCCTCGTTCGGCACGCGGCGGATCGTCTTCGGCGTGTTGGCAAACTGTTCGAGCCGTTCGTTCGGCGTCACGATCCAGTTCGTCTTGCCGCGGTTGAAGAACATCTTGCCCTTCGTGCCGACCAGCACCGTGCCGAACTCGCGGATACGCCGGTGCGGGATGCCGTCCTGCTCGACGACGGCCTTGGACGGGTAGTTCTGCTGGCCGTCCTTCTTGCCGTCGTACCACACGAATTTGACGCCCGGCAGCTTGACCGGTTTGCCGTTGCGTTCGACCGTGCGCGGCGGGAATAGCCAAGTCACGGTCGACCAGTTCGGCGGCGACTCGGCGGTGTTGCCGCCCTGCTGGGCCATGACAAACTCGGGGTAGCGCAGGTCAAGCGCCCAGAAGGCCATGTCCATGATGTGGCAGGCCATGTCACCGAGCGCCCCCGTGCCAAAGTCCCACCAGCCCCGCCATTTGAAGGGCAGGTACGCGCTGTTGAAGTCACGCTGCGGCGCCGGGCCAAGCCAGAGGTCCCAGTCGAGCGTGTCGGGGATGTCCTGTTTCGGCGGACGACTCGACATGCCCTGTGGCCAAATCGGGCGGTTGGTCCAGCAGTGGGCCTCGGTCACGTCGCCGATGATGCCCGCCTGAACCAGTTCGACCGCGCGGCGGATCGGCTCACCCGCGTGGGCCTGGTTGCCCATCTGCGTGGCCAGCTTCATGTCACGGGCCAGCTTGGTCATAACACGTGCTTCGTGCACCGTGTGCGTCAGCGGCTTCTGGCAGTAGACGTGCTTGCCGAGTTGCATCGCGGCGATCGAGGCGGGCGCGTGCATGTGGTCGGGCGTGGACACCGTCACGGCGTCGATGCCCTTCTCCTTTTCGAGCATGACGCGGAAGTCCTTGTAGACCTTCGCGTCAGGGTAGTTCTTGAACGTCCCGCCCGCCCGGCTGTGATCGACGTCACACAACGCGACGAACTTGCCGCCCGCACGAGACACGTCGTTGACCTCGCCGCGTCCCTTGCCGCCGACGCCGATGCCCGCGACCAGCAGGCGCTCATTCGCCCCGAATACGCGGCTGGGGATGTAATTGAATGTCAACGCGGAAGCCGCGGCCGCGGCGGTGAACTGACGACGGGAGAGCTTGCGGGGCATGGTCATTCCTCGGTGTGACTGACATCGGGTGTTGTTCGCGCGTGATTCGGTATTGTAACACAAGGCAATTCGGGACGGGAAGGTCGAAGGTCGAAAGTCAAATGTCGAAAAAATGTTGAAGTCCGAATGACGAAACGGGTTTCAATCGTCTGATTGCCGTTGGGCGTGCTATGCGGGAGCCGATTCGCACTTCGTGCTTCGTCATTCGTCATTCTTTCGACATTTGACTTTCGAATTTCGACATTCCCCCTACACCGAATACCGATCCACGACCTCGTCCCACCGCCCCTGTGTTTGCAGGACGTGTTCGATCGCCTCGCGCACCGCGCCCCTGCCGCCGTGCTGTTCGGTCACGTACCGCGCGACGGCCTTGACCTCTTCGACCGCGTCGGCCACGGCCATCGGGTAGCCGCAGCGCAGCATGGCCGGCAGGTCGATCAGGTCGTCGCCGACGAAGGAGGTCGCCTCGGCATCGACGTGCGCGAGCTGGCACATCGTCTCGAAAGCAACGAGTTTGTCGCGCTGCCCCTGCAGGATGTGCTCGACCCCGAGTTGACTCATGCGGTGCACCACGGCCGTCGAGGCCCGCCCGCTGAGCACACCGACCTTGACGCCCACCGACTGGGCTGCGCGGATCGCAAACCCGTCACGCACATGAAACAGCTTCGACTCGACGCCGTGCTCGTCGATCAGGATCGACCCGTCGGTGAGCACGCCGTCCACGTCGAAGACGATGAGTTTGATGTCGGTCGGCTCGGGCATGGCGGGATCGTATCAGAAGGAACCACAGATGGACACAGACAGGCACAGACGAAAGGAATTGATTCGATTCCCATCTGTGTTCATCTGTGTCCATCAGTGGTTCCAAATCCGTATCATGCCGCCATGGCCAAACGTCGCGCCCAGTTTGTCTGTCGTGAGTGCGGTGCCGTGCATGCGCGTTGGCTAGGCAAGTGCTCCGACTGCGGCGCGTGGGACGCGCTGGAAGAACACCGCCCCACCGCCGGCGGCGACGACGACGCGCCGATGGCCGCTGTCGCGGCGACGATCATCGAGGCGGAGGGCGGCCAATCGCCGCAGGCGACACCCATCACCGAAGTCGACGAGGCGACTCACCCGCGTCTCCCAACCGGCATCGCCGAGTTCGACCGCGTGCTGGGACGGTCGGCTGACAACGGCTCGGCCGGCGTCGTGCCCGGCTCGGTCGTGCTGGTCGGCGGCGACCCGGGCATCGGCAAGTCGACGCTGCTGCTGCAGGCCGCGCACCGCCTGGCGTCGGGCGAAAGCGACAACGGCGACACGCGTGCAAAACAACACGACGACGCCCGTCCCGTGCTATATGTGTCAAGTGAAGAGTCAGCCCAACAGACCCGTCTGCGCGCTCAGCGCCTCGGCGTCGACAGCGACAACCTGTTCGTCCTGGCCGACACGAACATCGCGCGCATCATCGAGCAGGTCCGCCGCGTCCAACCCGGCGTCGTCATCATCGACTCGATCCAGATGATCTACAAGGGCGACCTGACCGCCGCCCCCGGGAGCGTGTCGCAACTCCGCTCGTGCTGCATGGAACTGGTCTACCTCGCGAAGGCGACGGGAGTGGCCGTGTTCCTCGTCGGGCACGTCACGAAGCAAGGCCAATTGGCCGGCCCACGCCTGCTCGAACACATGGTCGATACCGTGCTCTACTTCGAGGGCGACCGCTACCACAGCCACCGTATCGTCCGCGCGATCAAGAACCGCTTCGGCACGACGCTGGAGGTCGGGCTGTTCGAGATGACCGACGCCGGCCTGCGCGAAGCCCCCGGCTCCGGCCTTGTCGCGGCCGAGTACCAATCCAACCCCGGCAGCGTCGTCTGCCCCGTGTTGCAGGGCTCGCGCTGCCTGCTCGTCGAACTGCAAGCCCTGACCGCGCCGGGCTTCCTCGGCTCGGTCAAGCGCAAAACCAGCGGCGTAGACGGCAACCGCTTGGCTATGCTCATCGCCGTGCTCGAAAAGCGCGCTGAACTGCGGTTGGCTGACCAGGACGTCTTTACCTCAAGCGTCGGCGGCATCAAGATCGTCGAGCCGGCCGCCGACCTCGCGCTCGCGCTGGCGATCGCCGGCGCGCACCTGAACAAAAGACTCGGCGACGACGACACCACCAAACCCTGGTGCGCCGTCGGCGAGATCGGCCTCGGCGGCGAACTGCGTCACGTCAACGCGATCGAGCAACGCCTGACCGAGGCCGCCCGCCTCGGCTTCGGCAAGGTCGTCTGCCCCCCCATGCAAGTCAAAGCGCCCAAAGGCTGCGAACTGATCGAAGTCTCCAAACTCGACCACGCCGTGCAGCTACTCATGTAGCCGCTCGCGGCTTAGCGCGATTTCTGAACTGAAGAAATGAAACGCAAATGCGCGAAGGCGCAGAGGTGCGGAGATTAGAAAACAAGCCCGAGGAAACAGAATGTCGTTGAGTTCTGATCGAGCCGACGTGTCTCAGCCATTCGATCAAACAGAAGCCCGACTCCCCGCGACCTGAACGCACCCACCGCCCATCGACCCACTCCAACCACCCCCTTTTTTGCTTCTTTGCGACTTCGCGTCTCAGCGCCTTTGCGTTTCAATTCTCCGTCCGCCAAGACATCGGCAGGTTCGGCTTCGTCTCGCGCAGGATCGTCAGGATCGCCTCGCGGTCGGCCGTCGAGAGCATGTCGAACCGGCCCGACTGGTCCTGCCCGTTCAGGATCGTCCACAGCCGCTCGTAGAGGTAGTCGAGCATCGGCTTGGGCAGGTTGTCCCACGCCTCGGAATGGATCAGGAAGCTGCACGGGTACTGGAACAGCCAACGCTGCAAGTCGAATTCGCGCAGCGATCTGCCCTTGCTGTCGCGCGGGCCGCGTGCGACAAAGTCTTTCGCGAACGACGACGTGCCGACGACCGGGTCGGTCAGCGCCGCCTCGTCGACGAACAGCATGTAGCGCAACAACGGCTCGCCAGCCGACTTGATCCGTCGGTAAGTCGATTCGCGCATCTGGTCGATCGGCTCGCCCAGCGCCTTGTTCATCTCCCGCTGCTGGTGCATGGCCAACCGCGTCTCGTAGCCGGCACGCGCGATCAGGTTGTGCATCTTGACCTGGTGCTGCAGAACGAGCAGCGCGACGATATCGCTGTGCGGCGTGAGATAGGGCTTGACGTCAAAGTGCTTGCTCAAATCGCGGCAGTTCGCGCCGGCGTTGGTGTCGATCTTCTCCGGATCGAACCGGTCGGTCACCAGCGCGTTGCCGAGGTGTCGCATCTGGCCGTGCGTGCCGGTGACGTACCAACCGCCAAACCGTTCCTCGATCGGGCTTTCGTGGTCGGTCGTGTACGTGCTCGTCCCCGGCACGGGTAGGCCGCGTCCGTCGACGTAGACCGATCGGATGACATGCCCCGGCACCGACTCGGTGCGCGTCGACGCGTGGCAGGCCAAACACTGCCCCTTGTCGCGGACAAAACGCGGCTTAGCCGGCGACGTGACGCGCTCCTGGCTGAGCGTGTAGAACAACGCGCCCAGTTTCGGGTCGACGCTCGACACCTCGATCAGGTCGCCGTCGACGCACCAGCCGATGTAGACATCGTCGTTGAAGTAGATCGCCCGCGGCGTGCGCGGCGAGATCTTGCTGCGTTGCAGGCTCGTTTTGGAGTGCACGAGCACCTGCGACGACTCGGGGATGTCCAACGCCTTCAAGACCGACTTGAGGTAGCCCTGGCCGGGTCGGTAGGTCAGCCACGTCTTGCCGCTGTCGAGTTTGGCCTGCAACTTGGCGATCGCGTCGTTGGCGGTGGCCGTGCGGTAGTTGATCGGCGGGCCTTGCCAGGGTTCGTCGGCGCGTGCGAACGAAGTAGCGCAGGACGCAGCCGCGACGGCCAAAAGGACAGCGAACGAACGGCACGAAATGTCGCAATGTGTGGACATAGACGATCTTAGGGCAGCCGTGCAGCGCGCCGGCATGGGGGATTGCCCGATCGTGGGGGAGAGGCAGAAAGGCACGGAGGCACGGAGGCACGGAGGCACGGAGGCACGGAGGCACGGAGGCACGGAGGCACGGAGGCACGGAGGATCATACAACTGCGGAATTCTCATCCATTGATTGCTACGTCAAAAGCGCGCCTGTGCAACTTGACCCCGCCCCAGCGGTGCAGCCGAAGCAATGTGCCCCTGTGCGGATCGCTCTGCCGTGCAACTCGTCAGCCGAATAGTCCCAGAGCTTCCGCCCCTCCGACTCGACGGTGTGCTCGTCGTCACAGGGGCCGAACGACGCGGGTACGAGCGGCATCTGCAGCATCTGGTTGAAGTCGCAGTCGTACACCGTGCCCCGCCAACCGACACTGACCAGGTCACGGCACATGACGGCCTCGACGTTGTCGGCGTTGTGCGCGTCGATGAGCTTGCCCATGTAAGCGTCGAACCTGCCGTCACGTCGCAGCGCATGCCCGAAGCGCTTGATGGGCATGTTCGTGATCGTCCAAAGCGTGTTGAATGTGATGCCGTAGGTCTCGCGCAGATGCTTCTTGTAGTCACGCTCAAGCGCCGCCTGCGCCGGCGGCAGGCCGAAACCGACGGGGTTGTAAACAAGATCAAGACGCAACTCCCCTAACTCAGCCCCGGGCGTCGCCCGGGGATCGGTCGCGCCGCACGTGCCCGGCTCGGTGGAGCGGTCGCCTGCGCCACCGGCGTCCAACGACGACCGGTCCCCCGGCAGAACCGGGGGCTGAAGGGGCGACGCCGCGTTCCCCTGCTCTCGTCCCGCTTGTCCCCCCCCTCCGTGCCTCCGTGCCTCCGTGCCTCCGTGCCTCGCCTCCTCCACGTGCCTCTCCACCCCATACCCCACCGCGTTCAACTTCCGCAACGCCGCGATCGACTTCTCGAACACGCCGTTGCCGCGCTGTGCGTCGACGTTGTCTTCGAGGTAGCACGGCAGCGACGCGACGATCTCGACGCCGTGCTCAGCCAGAAACTGAGGCAGGTCTTCGTAGCCCGGCTCTTCGATGATCGTCGGGTTGCAACGGTCCAGCAGGTGCAATCCGCGTCGCTTCAGCTCTACGACCAAGTCGCGGAAGTGCGGGTTCATCTCCGGGCTGCCGCCGGTCATGTCGACGACTTCGATCTCGGCAGGCCCGCCCTGCGTGTCGATCCAATCAAGGACGCGGCGCATCGTGTCCCACGTCATGATCTCCTTGCGCTTCGGCCCAGCCTCGACGTGGCAATGGGCGCAGGCGATGTTGCACATCTTGCCGAGGTTGAGTTGCAAGGTGCGCAGCGAACGCCGCGCCAGACGCTGGCCGTCCACCGCCAGGCGGTGGGCGAACGGGTCGGCGGCGTCGAAGGTGGGCAGTGCAATCGAACGGGTCACGGAGGGCATTGTATGGGTGGGTACACGTGGGGCCGGGGGATTATTCCGGGGAGAGCGGTTAGCGATGAGCGATCAGCGGTTAGCCAGAAGGGACGAGCCATGAGCCACGACCCACGGAGTGGGCGATCCGGCATCGTTCATTTAGCCGCGTCGCTTGCGACGCGTGTCCTACGGACAGCGCCAGATCGTCTCTCGTCGTTCGTCCGATCGCGACGGACGACGCGCGTCGCAAGCGACGCGGCTAAATGGGGTGAGCGATTCTCCAAGACCTTGTGGCTTGTCGCTCTTCGCTCGTCGCTTTGCTGCTATCATCCCGGCCTTGCAAGGCTTGAAAGGACGCCGATATGTCTGAAACCGCCACCGCCCCCGATGCTACCTACAACGCCCAGAAAAGCATGGACGAGATCGTCGCGCTGTGCAAGCGGCGCGGCTTTGTCTACCCGGCGTCGGAGATTTACGGCGGCATCAACGGCTTCTGGGACTACGGCCCGCTGGGCGTCCAACTGAAAAACAACATCCGCGACTCGTGGTGGCGGGCGATGGTCGAATGCCCGCCGATCGGGCCAGATGGTGATCCTTTGCAGATCGTCGGCCTGGACTCAGCGATCGTACAAAACCCCAAAGCGTGGGTCGCAAGTGGGCACGTCGGTGGATTCAACGACCCGATGGCTGATTGCAAGGCTTGTAAAAGTCGTTTTCGTGCCGATCACTTGCTGGCCTTGGAGTTGATTTTCCCCGAATCAGATCAACACTTCTTGATTTGTGGCATTGGTGAACCAGAGGAGATCATCGAGAAGAATAAGAAGCGCATTGACAAACTGTCCAAAGGACAAGCGGGCCAAGGATTTACACTGTCTGGATTCAACGAGTACACCAAGCTCAATGAATCTGGGCGGTCAGAATTCGTATGCCCAGAATGCGGCGAGAAGGGATCACTCACCGAGCCGCGTGAGTTCAACCTCATGTTCGAGACGTTCGTCGGCGCGATCCGTGACGACGATGCGAAGGCGTACCTGCGCCCCGAGACGGCGCAGGGCATTTTCTTGAACTACAAGAACGTCCTCGACACGATGCGTGTGCGTGTGCCGTTCGGTGTCGCGCAGGTCGGCAAGGCGTTTCGTAATGAGGTGACGCCCCGGAACTTCGTCTTCCGTTCGCGTGAGTTCGAGCAGATGGAGATGGAGTTCTTCTGTCACCCCGACGACGCGGGGCAGTGGAAGGAGTATTGGAAAGAGAAGCGAATGGAATGGTACCGGTCGCTGGGATTGAGCGCCGACAACCTGATCTTCCGCGAGCACGACAAGGACGAGCTGTCGCATTACGCGAAGGACGGGTACGGGACGGTTGATATCGAGTACAAGTGGCCGTTCACCGCGCCCGGGTACGGCGAGCTGGAGGGGATCGCGCACCGCTGCGACTTCGACCTCAACGCGCACAGCAAAGCCAACAACCCCGACTCGAACGCCGACCTGAGCTACTTCGACCAGGAGTTGCAGGTCAGGCTGCAGAACGAGGGCGTGGAAAAGGACGAGATCAAGCGGCGGAGCCGATACATCCCGCACGTGATCGAGCCGGCCGCCGGGTTGACGCGTGCGACGCTGGCTGTGATCTGTGAGGCGTTTACACCCACGCCGGAGCGCAAGGGCAGCAAGTACATCCTCAAGTTCGCGCCGCACCTGGCGCCGATCAAGGCCGGCATTTACCCGCTCGTCAACAAAGACGGGTTGCCCGAAGTCGCCAAGAAGCTGTACCTCGACCTGCGGAATAAGTTCACGTGCGAGTACGACGCCAAGCAGGCGATCGGCAAGCGGTACGCACGCATGGACGAAATCGGCACACCCTACTGCTTCACAGTCGACAGCGACACGCTGAGCGACAACACGGTGACGGTGCGCGAGCGGGACACGGGGGAGCAGTCGCGCATCGCGATCGATGAGGTTGAGAGGTTTCTCAGTGAGAAGATCGGCCGCTGACGAGGGCCCATCATCGTAATCGTCCTCGTGATCGTACTCGTAATCGGTAACGCCACCGCGTCCGTTGCCTGCGCGATCCTCGACACGTGATCCCGGCCTTCGGAAAGGCCCGGCTTCTTTGATTTGCGGGGAACCTGAAGGCCCGGATCGAACGGGAGTGACCGCGGATTGCGCGGATCGCACGGATGGGAGCCGGATGTTCTGACTCGAATGCCATCCGCGCGATCCGCGTCATCCGCGGTTGTCTTTCTTGGGTTGCATTTGATCCGGGTCTTCGGAAAGGCCCGGCTTCCTTCGTGTCCGGTCGATTACGATTACGAGGACGATTACGATTCGTGGTCGTTTTCTCTTGTGTCGACCCTACAATGCAGCCATGTCCACACCCGCTGTCACACCCAACGACCGGCAACTGATCATGCCGCTGTGCGCGATCTTTCGTCGCTTTCTCAAGCGGCAGGGGCTCAAGTTCACGCAGGAACGGGCGTTGATCCTTGACGCTGTGCTCGCAAAGGAAGGCGTGTTCGAGGCCGACGAACTGCTGCACGAGATGCGCGAGGCTGACCACCGGGTGAGCAAGGCGACGATCTACCGCACGCTGAAGCATTTGCTGGAGGCGAAGATCATCACCGAGGTGCTGATCGACTCGAAGCTGTCGCACTACCGCCTCAGCTTCGGCCGAGACCCCAAGGGCCACCTGGTCTGCCCCGAGACGCATGAAGTGATCGAGTTCGAGGTCCCTGAGTTGGCCGAGCTGCGCGACCGCATCTGCGCCGAGCACGGGTGGGACCCGGTGAGCTTCCGGTTCGTCATCTACGGCGTCTCGCCGGAGGCGAAGCAGCGGGATGAGGGGGACGAGTCGACGGGGTGACGTCGTCACGTCATGCGGGCTGACGCCGCCGACTCGAACTCACTACGTTCTGACGCCGACGTATTACAATGCGTGGGCCTCCCGCACCATGAAGGGCACTCGCGTCATGCGATTCGCTGTCAACACAACTCATGCCCGCCCCGGGCGCGGCAACCCGATGTACGTCATGGCGGCCGTCGGGCTGATCGCGATCGCCATACTGTCGCTGGGACTTTGGGCGTTGTCGCACCGCTGGGGCGGCGGGGGCGACGCGAAAGAGATCTTCGTCTACTGCGCGTCAAACATGCGCAAGCCGATGGAGAAGATCGCTGCCGACTATGAGCGCGAGTACGGCGTCGTGGTCCGGCTCGACTTCGACGGTTCGAACACGCTGCTGAGCCGGGTGGAGGTCAGCCGCAAGGGCGACCTGTACCTGGCGGGCGACGACAGCTACATCCACCTGGCTCGCGACAAGGAACTGCTACGCGAGTCGATCCCGCTGGCGAAGATGCGGCCGGTCATCGCGGTGCACAAGGACAACGATTCGATCAGGTCCGTGGCAGACCTGCTGAAACCGGGCGTGAAGGTCGTCATGGCCGAGCCTGACGCGGCGGCGGTTGGCAAGAAGGCGCGCAAGCTGTTCAAGAGGTCGGGGCATTGGGACGCGTTGGAGGAGCAGATCCGGGAGCGCGGCGGCGTGTTCGTCGGCAATGCACCGGACGTGGCGAACAAGATCAAGCTCGGCAGCATGGACGCGGGTATTGTCTGGGACTCGACCGTCGCGATGTATCCCGAACTCAAGGCTGTGCGCGTGCCGGAGTTGGACGCGGGCGAGGCGTCGGTCGAAATCGGTGTGCTGAACAGCTCGTTCGACGCGACATCCGCCCTCAAGTTCGCTCGTTATGTTGGTGCGCGCGACAAGGGTTTGCTCAAGTTCAAGGAGACGGGCTTCGAGATCGTCGAGGGGGACAAGTGGGCTGAGCGGCCGACGCTGTCCTTTTTCATCGGCTCGGTGAACCGTCGGGCGATCGAACCGATCATCGAGGCGTTCCAGGTGCGTGAGGGTGTGACGATCAACACCAAGTACAACGGCTGCGGCATCCTGACCGGCGACATGAAGGCGATCCAGTCGGGCGAGTTGCAGACGGCATTCCCCGACACGTACCTGGCCTGCGACGAGTACTACCTCGACACCGTGCAGAGTTGGTTCGAGACCGGCGTGCAGGTGTCGGACACCGACATCGTCATCGCCGTGCCCAAGGACAACCCGGCCGGCATCACGAAACTGGCTGATCTGGCCAAGCCGGGCGTGCGCGTAGCGCTGGGGAATGCCGAGCAGTGCACGATCGGCGCGTTGTCACGTCGATTGCTCGAAGCGGAAGACCTGTACGACAAGATCAGCGACAACGTCGTCATGCGGACGCAAACATCCGCCCTGCTCGTTCCGCAGGTGACGACGAAGAACGCGGCCGACGCCGTGTTGGCCTATCGCACCGACACGCTGGCTGAGCGCGATCGGCTGCACGTCATCGACATCGTCTCGCCGCTGGCCAAGGCGATTCAGCCGTTCACCATCGCTAAAAACAGCGACCACAAGCACCTGAGCCGTCGGTTGTTCGACGCGATCCGAAGCTCGCCCGCGACATTTGAAGACGCCGGCTTCCACTGGCGGCTCAAGCGCGACGACAAGGCGGCGTCGCCGTGAGTGATGCCCCGAACACATCCGACGACCGGCCAGTGGCACGCCAAGACTTTGCCACAGGCACGCGCGACGCATCGCCCTCATCTCACGACACGGACAACGGCCACACCGTCGGCAGCGATCGGCCGTTCTACATGGCGTTCGCTCTGATCGGCGCGACTTACGTCGTCATGATCCTGCTCATGCTGTTGGCCGACTTCGTCTACATGATCCAGGGCACGGTCACGTCGGGCACGTCGTTTGTTGACTGGCTAACAAAGAATCCGATCGTCGACGCCCTGCGCGACGACGCGATCCGGTACTCGATCGCGTTGACGTTGATCTCGTGCACGATCACGGCAATTCTGTCGGTGTTCGTGGCTGTGCCGATCGGCTACCTCATGTCGCGTCACGAGTTTCGCGGGCGGAACTTCCTTGATGCCGTGCTCGACATCCCCATCGTCCTGCCGCCGCTGGTCGTGGGGTTGAGCCTGCTGATCGTGTTTCAGTACGTACCGCCGACGGTCAGCCGGGCCGTCGTGTACGAGATCCCGGCCGTCGTCCTGGCGCAGTTCATGGTCGCGTGCGCGTTCGCCGTGCGGACGATGCGTGCGACGTTCGACCAGATCGACGCGCGACGCGAACAGGTCGCGCTGACGCTCGGCTGCACGCGGGCGCAGGCGTTCGGATTGGTCGTCTTGCCCGAGGCGCGGCGCGGCGTGCTGACGGCCGCGACACTGGCGTGGGCGCGGGCGCTGGGCGAGTTCGGCCCCCTGCTCATCTTCGCCGGCGCGACGCGACGCAAGACCGAGGTGCTGTCGACGACGGTGTTCCTCGAGTTGAGCGTCGGCGACATCGCGGCGGCGGTGGCCGTGTCGTTGATCATGGTATTTGCCGCGGTTTCCGTGCTGATCGTGGCGCGGCTGTGGGGGTCGCGGAGTCTGACGATCTGAGTGAGTGACCTGCGCTAAGCCGCAAGCGGCTGTCTACCATCCCGCTCGATGTCACGGCTTGATGACGGCACTCCGATCGTACCCCGCGCGGGTTTTCGCGCACGGCTGCCCGTACGGTTCGACTTCTGGCTGTTCATCACCGCGTCGTTCACGAGCAACATCGGATTCTGGGTCCGGCAGATCGCCAAGCAGTGGCTGCTCTACGACGAGCTGGCCAAGCACGACGAACGCTGGCTGGGCTACGACATGTTCGCACTGGGCGTGCCGGTCGTGCTCATGCTGCCGTTGGGCGGGGCGTTGGCCGACCGCTTTAATCGGCGCGCGTTGATGGTGCTTACCTACTTCGCCAACGCGGTCGTTTGGCTCACCCTCGCGTGGTTGGCCGGCACGGGGCGGATTCAGTTGTGGCACGTCCTGGCCACCTCGGTGGTCACATCGACGATCGAGGGCCTGCGTATCGCCGCCTATCAGTCGCTCTACCCGACGCTGGTCGCACGCAACGACCTGCCCAGCGCGATCGCGCTCAATTCGGCGCAGTTTCAGACGTCGCGCATCATCGGCCCGGCACTCGGCGGTGTGGCGATTCTGCTGCTCAAGCCGGCTGGATGTTTTGTCGTCTTCGCCGTGGGCTGTGCGGTCATGATGACCGCGCTGGCCGTCGTTCGGCCCATGCGCGTCGACGACCGACGAACGCACGAGACCGTCCGGCACAAGCTGGTCGAGGGCGCAAGGTATATCAAGTCGCGACCTGACATCGTAACCATGTTCACGTTGATCGTCGCGCTGGGCGCGCTGGCGTCGCCGACGTTGACCATGCTCGCGCCGCTTGCGAAGGAACAGCTCGGCGGCGGGCCGCAGAGCTTTGGCGAACTTGTCAGCGCGTTCGGCCTGGGCGCGCTGGCCGGCTCGCTCATGCTGACCGCGCGTGGTAAACGCGCTCCGACGCCGTGGCGTTCGTACCTGACGGCCCTGGCGATGGCGGGCTGCCTCGTCGCCATCGGGCTTAGCGAGTCATTCGACCTGACGCTCGGCCTGCTCGTCGCGTCCGGCATGGCTTGGACGGGCACGGTCGTCCGCATCAACACGGCGATCCAGCATTCGTTGCCCGAGCACGTGCGCGGCCGAGTGATGGCGTACTACATGCTCGCCATCCGCATCGGCGTGCCGTTCGGCAGTCTCGCGTCCGGCTGGGTCGGCGAGTCGTTCGGCATCGGCTACGCTTTCATGGCGTTCGGCGTCGCGCTGGCGTTGGCCGTGCCCGCCATCGCCCTGACGGCAAGACGCCGCGACGTCACCTATGTCGAGTCCGAGTTGGAGCACGCCCCTTGAACCGCCCCGAGACCCTGCGCGAGATCGACATCCTGCTGCGCGACTGCCTGACGCTCAGCCTGGCGACGGTGGACGACGACGGTCAGCCACACGCGGCAAACCTTCAGTACGCCATCGACGATCAACTGCGGCTGATCTTCCTCTCCAACCCGGCGTCGGCCCACAGCCTGCACATCGCACGCAACCATCAGATCGCCGCCACGGTTTATGCAGAGGTCCGTTCGCCCACCGAGATCCACGGTGTGCAATTGCACGGCCGATGCGCGGCGTTGGATGACCAGGCAAAGCGCGAAGCCGCGTTGGCTGTGTTCGCCGATCGCTACCCATTCATCCAGGCCGACGACGCCATCCGCGCCCGCGTCGACGCGGAAACGGTCTACCGCATCACCCCGACCTGGTTGCGCCTGATCGACAACCGAAAAGGGTTCGGGTGGAAAGCGGAGATTGGGTTGTGAACGCACACATGTCGCGCACCTGACCGGGCGCGACATGACACCCACCCATTCCAATGGGCGGGCGTCCCGCAATCAACGCCCCAACAACGCCCCCGCCGCCTCAATGATCGCATCTGGCTCGCTCATGCGCCCCGCGCCCTGCGTGCGGCACGCCTGCCACCCCGCTTCCGGCCCGACCATCGCGTACCCCAACTCGTCGCGCAGTGTCGCGACGTTGCGCTGCGCCGCCCGACTCGCCCACATGTCCGCGTTCATGGCCGGCGCGATCAATGTTGGCGTGCCTTCGGGTAGCGCCGACGCCGCCAGCGTCACCGGGTCGTCGCACAACCCCGTCGCCAGTTTGGCGATGCAGTTGGCCGTGGCCGGCGCGACGATGAACAGGTCGCACCAGCGCGACAAACCGACGTGCTGCGCGTCCGGGCGATCGTCGACATCCCAGATGCTCGTCTGCACCGGGTGACCCGACAGCGACAGAAAGGTGACCGGCCCGACAAAACGTGTGGCCGATTCGGTCATCGCCACGCGGACATCCGCGCCGGCTTGGACGAGTCGGCTGACCAGGGTGGCTGACTTGTAGCAGGCGATCCCGCCGGTCACGCCAAGCAACACCTTGCGACCGGACCAGGTCGCGTCGGTCTGGGTGACGTCGGCATCAGGCATGGGGTGGCTCCGCGGAGCCGGTGGAATGGCTATTCCTCGGCCTCGTCCTCGGTGGCTTCCTCAGCCATCTCGAGCGTGATCTTGCCCTCTTCGATCTCGGCGATCGCGACCTCGATGTCGCTGCGGCCCTTGCGCTCGACCAGCGGTCGCGAGCCTTCCATCAGCTCACGCACGCGGTGCTGGATCAGGGCGGTCAGCTTGAACCGACCACCGGCCTGGTCAACGATCTTTTCACCTTTCAAGGCTTCGATCATGGCGGGGCTGCTCCGGGCAGGGCTGTCAGGGGCGTCACCGGGCGAATGGCGACAGTCAATCGAGCCACAAGTGTAGGCCCCGAACCTGCCGATTGCCACGTGGCGCTTCAGATTCGTGCCACGGCCGTGTCGGCCGTGCGGCATTAGGTGGCCACACGGCCGACACGGCCGTGGCACGAGTCAGAACCTGCATATCTCGCCCCTCACTCCGCGATCTTCCACAGCGTCCGGTCGCTCCGCACATACAGCGCATCGCCGGCAATGGCGGGCGTGCCGAGCACTGTCTGACCAAGGTCGATCGAGCCGGCCAATTCGCCCTCACCCGCCCCGATCTTGACCGACTGCAGCAAGCCCTTCTCGTTGACAAAGTAAAGGTGACCATTGGCCGCGACGGGCGACGCACTGAACGGGCCCTGGATGCGCAGCCGCCAAGCGACCTCGCCGTCTTTGACGTTCGCAGCCGAGATCACGCCGACCTTGTTCGTCACGAACACATGGTCACCCACCGCGATCGGGCTGGCGGTGGACGGGCCAAGCCGGCTCTGCTTCCAGACGATCTCCGGCGCCTCGCTGCCTTCGATGTGACGCAGCGCGGTCAGGCCGTTCGACGGGATCATAATCAGGCCGTGGCCCACGACGCCCGACGGGATCGTCGAAGCGCCGTCGCGGAACTGCCAGTGGACCTTGCCCGTCTTCGGCTCAACGGCTGTCATGCCCGCGCTCGACTGGAGCAACGCCAGGTCACCGCCCTTGCGCTTCAGCAGGATCGGGCTGGTCCAGTTGGCCGCGGCGGGCCGACTCATCTTCCAGCGGTTGACACCAGTCTTCGTGTCCAGCCCGACGGCGAACGACTCCGAATCGTTTTCGACCTGCGTGATCAACGTGTCTCCGACAACCATGAGCGACGAACTCATGCCCAGGCTGTTGCTCGCGTTCGGGTAGTCGTGCGTCAGGCCGCGCAGCCACTGGAGGTTGCCGTCCAGGTCGAGGCAGATCACGTCGTTGGTACTGTAAAACGCATAAATGAACTTGCCGTCGCTCGTCGGCGACGGCGCGGCCACGCACGTCTTGCGGTGGCTCATCGTTCGGCCGGTCGCCCAGAACTGGCGCTCCCACCGCTTCGAGCCGTCTTTGGCGTTGAAGCAGATGACGTAAAGCCGCGTCTGATCGCGACCGCCGGACGCCGTGACGATCACGCGGTCGCCGACGATGATCGGGCTGGACAGACCACGCCCCGGTAGGTCGGCCTTCCACGCGATGTGTTTCTTGGCGTCGAGTTTGGTCGGCACTTTGGCGTCAAGGGCAAGCCCCGTCGCGCCGGGGCCACGGAAACGCATCCAGTCGGCCCCGCCGAGCGGGATGATGATCGAAATCAGCAGAACGGTTAGTGCGATACGACGCATTTGAAGCTCCGGGGTCGATTGATAACTCTTACAACACGGGGAAGATTTGAAACGCAAAGGCGCGAAGGCGAGGGAGAATTGGTGTTTTCTTCCCGTATATCAACTGTCTGCTCTGCGCCCCAGCGCGTTTGCGGTCTCTGCGTTTCAACTCTTCAATTGATTCAATTTCAGCGCGAGGCCACCTGGCTCGGCCGATCCGTCGAAAGGATCGCCGTGCCCGTCGCATCGCAGACGCGCAATTGCACCTGCCACTGCTTGGTCCACGAGTATGTCCGTTCGTCCTGGCAGGCCTTGAACAGGATCGTGTTCTTGCCCTTCTTCAGGTTGACCTTCAGCCGGTACTGGTCGATCCGCATGCCGCGGTGGTATTCCTCGCGAGCCCAGACTTCCTTGCCGTTGACCCAGAGTTTCCACGCGTTCTTACAGCCGAGCCGGATCTCCGCCTCGCGGGCCTTGTCGCTGTGGAACTCGGTGAATGCGTAGCCCACCACGCCTTTCAACTCACCGAACGGCTTGTTGAAATCGACCATGCCGTACGCGTCATCGCTGACGAACTTGACCCACTTGGCGGGCTTGCCGTCCTTGCCTTCGAACGCCGAACGCAAGTCGACTTTCTTTTCCGGCGCGTACACGGCGGCAAAGCCGACGCCGTCGGCGTTGTTGAACGGCGCGATCAGCGACCAGCGGAGGATGAAGCCGAAGTGGCGGGCCAAATCGACCTGCTGGCCCAACTCGCGCAGTTGCTCCGCGGCGTGATCGATCTGATCCACGTCACGCGCGGCGTTTAACGCCGTGCGGAACTTGCCGATCTTGTCCTCTTTCTTGATGGCTCCGTCGGCCTGCTTCAGAACACGCGCCACCGCGTCGCGCCGCAGTTCGACGCTCGGGTCGTCCAGGAAGCCGTCGATCAGCGACGCGGCCTGCTTGCCGTCGACGCGGGCGATCAACTCGTACGCCAAACGACGCGGACGCGGGTCGTTGTCCCGGTCGAGCAGGAACGCACGCAGGTCGTTGACGGGCAGTTTCTTGCCCGCCTTCAGCGCAGCGTCGGTCGACGCCTCGACGGCAGAGCGGAACCAATTCGTCGCCAGGTCGTTGGCGCCGTTCATCGACTTGAGCAAGTCGATCAGGTCGCCGGGGTCGGCCCGCTTGACGATCGTCTGCCAGGCATTGGCGGCGGCGGCGTTGCCCTCACCCTTGGCGCCGACCGCGCGGATCGTCCGGATCGGCCCGGCCAAAGCGATCTCCGCCGCGTGCGCCGAGGTCACACAAAACAGGGCAACGAAACAGGCCAACAGTCGTATCGTTCGCATAACGGTCTCCGGGGCGGTGGTGGTCGCCACGATTGTAACGGGTCGCGGTTGTCAGCCCACGGCCGAACTGACACAATGCTCATAACGGCGTATCGACGCGCCACGAGGTCAACATGTTTGAACGCATCACGGTCATCGGCGACGGGGCGATGGCGTCGGTCTGCGCCCTGCTGCTCGACGCCAAGGGGCTGGGCGTGACCTTGTGGGGCCCGTTCCCCGAACACATCGAGCAGATGCTCCAGACCCGTCGCAACGACCGCTACCTCGGCGGCGCGACGATGCCGGAATCGATTCGGCTCACGGCTGACGACGCGTCGGCCTGCGAGGGGGTGGAGTTGATCGTCTCGGCCATCCCGACGCAGTACATCCGCCGCGTGTGGGAACGAGTCGGACCGAGTGTGCCCGCCGGCGTGCCCGTCGTCTCCGTGGCGAAGGGCATCGAGAACGACACCATCCTTCGCCCGACCCAGATCATCGCCGACGTGCTGACCCAATGCGCCGGCAGCGACGACCCGGACCGGGCGGCGCGGTCGCTCGGCGCATTGTCCGGCCCATCCGTGGCTGACGAGTTGGCTCGCCACCTGCCCGCCACTGTTTGCGCCGCCAGCGACGACACCGAATTGGCCAACGGCGTGCAGGAGACGTTCACGACCGACTGGTTCCGCGTCTACACCAACGACGACCTGCTGGGCGTGGAGTTGGCCGGGGCGACGAAGAACGTCATCGCCCTGGCGGCCGGCATTTTGGACGGTCTGCAAGCCGGCAACAACGCCAAGAGCGCGCTGTTGTCGCGCGGCCTAGCGGAAATCACCCGCCTCGGCGTCGCGATGGGCGCGCGCAGCGAGACGTTCTTCGGCCTGACCGGCGTCGGCGACCTGGCGACGACCTGTTTCTCCCCGACAGGTCGGAACCGAACCTGCGGCGAGATGCTCGGCAAGGGCAAGAAGCTTGAGCAGTGCCTCGAAGATATCCCCGGCATCGTCGAAGGTGTGCCCACGACGCGCAGCGTGGTGGCTTTGGCTGACAAGTACAAGGTCGAGATGCCGATCACCGCGGCCGTCAACGAGGTGCTGTTCGAGGAACTGGACCCGATCGAGGCGATCGCACGATTGATGACGCGTGCGCCGAAGGCCGAACGCGTCGGTTGACGCGCTCGGCCCGTTTAGCCGCGTCGCTTGCGACGCGCGTCGGGCGCGTGGGGTAGACCGAACGCGTCGCAAGCGACGCGGCTAAATGTGACGACGCTTGGCGTCGTCACAGCACGCCACCAAACAGTTCCATCAACAATGAGCGCGCGTCCTTGTCATGCCACGCGTCGATCGACGTGACGACGTCGCGCGCTCGACTTTCGACATCAATCCACCTCTCGTCGATCGCTTCGGCGTGCAGCCGTATCGGCTCCCGTAGAAACGCTCGGTGCATCGGCGTGGCGAACGCCTGACCAAACACCGCTACCGCCGCGGCTTTCAGGTCAGCGCCCGGCGGGCATCGCGGGTCGGACTGCGCGGCTCGCAGCTTCGCGGACCCATCCGGCCCGATATGGCTGTTCAACGTCGCGTCGTCACTCGCGGAGAACTCCGTCGCCAACAACTCATCGCTGTCGGTCACGATGTGATAGTCATCCAGATCGGGGCACGCTCGTGTGAAGTAGTCCGTGTCGATGGTCTGCGCCATCGTGACACCGCGTCGCTTCGGGTGGATGAACAGCGGGTGCAGGTGATAGTTGTGCGCGAGAATGCCCGATTTGCAGACGGGCCAAAGGACGTGGCTCGGCGTGCGGTTGTAGTCGTCGCCGTCCCAGAACATGCTGCGGTTGTAGTCGTGCAGGTGGTCGATGGTGAGTCGCACCAGGTCGCGTGCGTCGACCGACAACGCCGCACCGTCGTTGCCGTGGTCGTCCCGCAACAGCGCGGGCAGGAACGACTCGAGTCGGGTCCGCAGCGCCAGCGTCATGACCACCCGCTTGCCGGACTCAACGACGTGTCGCAATGCGGCGAGCGACCCGTCGGCCCACACCGTGTCGGGCGACAGGACGACCATCGCGCCTTCTGAAGCATCGATCCTCGAGACCGCGTGGTGGTGACACGCGTTCATCGCCGCGTACTTGCCGCCCTGCCTTTCCAGGTCGTCGTTGACCAGCACTTCGACGCCCAAAACCTCGCGCAACGTGGCAAAGGTCGGCGACGCGTTCAACCGGGCAGCCGACACTGTCGTCGTGTAGACCTTGTAGCTCACGCCCTCAACGTCCGACCACGCGGGCAGGTTGCCCGTCGCCAATTGACTACACAGCGCGACGTTCAGGTAACGGTCGATGTAGTCGTCGCCCCAGACGACGGTGACGAAGTGGGTCGGCGGGATGACAGTCGAATCAGACAACGTGCGTGCTCACAGGCCGCCCCTCACACGATGTGGGATCGGCTTGTGTGGCGGGTTGTGTGCAGAATGGGGATCGAAATGACCAATGTCCAATGACCCATCAGGGACGACAATTGGTCATTGGTCATCGGACATTCACACAGTTGCGCCGCGCGAAGAGACTGTTTCAGAACCTCTCAACGACGCTGTTTCGGGCCGACACGGCCCGTCTCGCAGACGTTGTGATACAACGTCTAAGCCGCGAGCGGGCTTACTTGGGGATGATCCAGATGTTGCGGAACCGGACGGGGTTCGAGTGATTCTGGATGTGGATGTGCTCGGCCGGCACCTCGGCGCGTCGGCCGCCGTTGCCCGTGCCCTTGGGCAGTTCGACGTTGTCCTGTACCACCACGCCGTTGTGGCGGACGGTGATGCGGGCGTTCTTGATCTTCTTGCCCGAAGCATCGAACTTCGCGGCGGTGAAGTCGATGTCGTACGTCTGCCAGACCAGCGGCGGCAGGGCCATGTTCACGTCGGGCGTCTTGAAGCGATACAGCGAACCCGCTTCGTTGTAAGCGCCTTCCAGGCCGAACGAGTCGAGCACCTGCACCTCGTAACGGTTATGGATGTAGAACCCCGAGTTGCCACGTCCTTGGCCGCGTTTGTGCGGCTCGAACGGCGTGCGGAACTCGACGTGCATCTTGAACGAGCCGAACTTGTCGGTCGTGACCGCGCCTTCCTTGAGCAGGCCGTCGTCGGTGACGTTACCCTTGATCGCGCGGGCCTTGCCGTCGAAGACGACCACCGCGCCCTTCGGCGGCTTGGCGCCGAGCGTCGGGCTTTTCCGCGTCTCCTTCTGCAGGTCGCCCCGCCCCTTGATGTTGAGCACTTCGTTCTTGAGCGTGCCCTCGAAGCCGCCCTTGAATACGACCTCGCCACCCGCCAGCGTGCCCTCCGCCTCGGCCTTCTCGTCGCCCCGATTCCATCCCGCACCCGGCAACCCGCCGTCGAACAACACGGCGCGGAACTTGTTGTCCCCAAGCGCCACGACCTGCGCGCCGCAGCAGTCGGCCTTGTATTCGCCTTGGATCTGGTATTCGACGTCCTTGGCGGCGACCGCGGGGTCGACGATCACCTTGTTCTTCGCGGCTTTCGGAGCGGCGGCAAGCGAAGCCTGAAAGGTCAGACCAAGTAGCAAAGAAGTTGCCAAGAGGGTGCTATGAATCCACATGATTGTCGTCCTCGTTGTAGAAATAGACATCGTACCACAACTCAATTCCCAACTCACCAAGCTGGCTCGATTGCTCAGGCGTAATCATCGGCCCCCCCTGCCCCGATGCCGACGCCCAATATGCGCTGATAGTCACTTCGGCTCCAAGACGCACCAGTTCATTGATCTCAAGTGCCTTGTCACTCAGCCGCGCTAGCAACCAGTCGAGGTGGCGCCTCGTGTCGCGAGAGTCGATGTAACAACGCGTACTCAAACCCCACATGTTGCGTTTGTAAACGAATGAATTGGGGTTACCGGGATTTCGCGCATGTCCCTTGCGACAGACCTCCGTTGGCATGATCCCTAACCGCTTCGTGACCTCATCCGGGTCAATCAAGTCCGAGTAGACGATGAATGTTGAGTATGTCTCTGCGCAGGTTGGATACTCGTCCCGGTGGCCTGTGCTCACGCCAAACCCGCCTTCGCCACGGCCGCCTTCATCTTTGCCAGGCCCGTCTTAGCGACTTCCAGCGGGTCCTGCTTCCAGTAGTCGCGATTGAACAGTTCGAGCGACAGCGACGTCACACCACCACCCGCCGCGACGTCGCGCAGGATGGGCGTCAACGGTGCAACCCCGTCGCCGGGGTAGACGCGGTCGGCGTCACCGATCTTGTCGCGTGGCGGGTCGGCGGGGTAGTCGTTCATGTGGAAGACCTGGATGCATCGGCCGCTCAGGCAGTTCAGCCCGGCGAAGTCCGACCCGCCCTTGTAGATGTGGTACACGTCGGGCAGCAGGCAGGCGTCACGGTGGCCCGCCTCCAGCACGACGAACATCGACTCGCCGAGCCGGGACAGGTTGGAGGCGAACCCCCACACCTCGACCTGCGGCACGACGCCGGCCTGGTCGCCGACCTTCAACAGGTCGCGGTAACGCTCAGCCGCCTTGAACAGGTCGAGCTTCGGGCCGCCGCGGTGCGCCCCGACCGGCGGCGCGGCGATGCGCTTGCCGCCGATCTGTTTGAGCAGGTGCATGTCGCGCTTGGCCTGCTCGAGGCCGGCGGCGCGTTTGGCGTCGTCGTCCACGATCCAGTTGGCGAAGCCGATCGCGCTCTCGACCGTCAGGCCGAGGTCGGCGATCCGTTTACCCAGGTCTTTGAGCGCCCCGCCGTCCTGCTGGAACTTACTGATCCCGCCGATCCACGGCTCGATGCCCTGGAAGCCGGCCTTGGCGGCGATCTCGATCTCCTTGACGATGCCGACCTTTTGGCCACGGATCGTGCTGGTGTTGAGGCAGTAGGTAAACGAGCCGGGCTTGCCGAGCCGATCAGCCGCGTCGGCCCGGGACCCGACCGCGCAGCCGGCCGAAAGGGCGACGCCCGCGCCGAGGGTCGTGGAAAGCAAGTCGCGTCGCGTGAATTGGCCGGCCATCAAACGTCTCCTGAAGGCTCATGGGGAACGTGCGGAAGACAGATCATAATGCTATACTCACGCTTCGACTCGGGGGCTCGCCCCGTTTGCCCGCGTGCCGTTCGGTTGCAAACAGGGCAGAAAGCGTTTGGCTTCGGCCAATCCGGTTTTTCGCGTGTAGGGAATGCTCATGTTCTGCAGGCCAATCCGCAACCTCGGACAATCCCGCCGCCGGTCCGCATTCACCATTATCGAAGTGCTCGTGGTGATTTCGATCATCCTGGTCCTGATCGGCATCCTGCTGCCGGCCTTGAACTTGTCGAAAGAGAAGGGCCAAATCGCCGTCTGCGCCAGCAACATGAAGCAGTTGGCGATGGGCTGGTCCGCGTTCCCGAACGATCACGACGACTGGATCATGCACGGCATGCCGCGCAACCTCAATGAGACGTCCGGCGGGTTTCCCGTCGGTGAGTGGGCGTTCGTCTTGCGCGGCGACGGCGACGACAAGATCGAACAAGGCAGGCTTTACCCTTACGTCAACGCGCTTGAGGGCTTCGTGTGTCCGTCGGAAGAGGCGGGCATCAACTTCTCACCGACGAAACCGCTCTCGGATCGCAGCTATTCGATCATCCGGCCGATGTGGGGCGAAGGCTGGTCACCGAGCAATCCCAATGGATTCATGCGTCGGCTCACACAACTGACGCGACCGGGCAAACAACTCGTTTGGGTCGAAGAGAACGACTACCGCAGCAACTGGAACGTCGGCTCGTGGATCCTCGGCGGCACGGACCACTGGGTCGACTACGTGTCCAACTTCCACCACGGTTTCGACAACATGGGTTACGCCGACGGCCACGTCGAGGCGTATGAATGGCAGGACAAGCGAACGCTCGAGACGTCGGAGTTGCAGCTCTTTAACCAGTCACACCCCGGCAGCGTCGATTGGCAGTTCATGAACAGCATTTACCGCGCCCACAACTTCTAGACGCTGAAGTGTTCGCCGGAACAAAGCTCAAGCCCGATGTCCAGCGCCCAACTCAAACCGATCCTGATTGTCACAGCCGGCGTGGTGTGCGCGGTCGTTGCGTTCCTCATCAGCAACGCTATCTTCGGCGGCGACGACACCGAAGTCAGCAAGACCGACAATAACAATGTCATCTGCATCAACTGCGACCACCGCTTCGCCATGTCGTGGGACGACCTGACGGCACGGAGCAGCGCGTCTCGCTCGGCTGAGTCGGGGCAAAGCGTCGGCGGCGGCCAGCCCGGCCAGTCGGCTCCAGCCGAGCCGCCCAAGTGCCCCAACTGCATGCAACCGCATATCGGTTTTTCGATGCTGCGCTGCTCGGATAACGAGGTTCGCCGGTATGCCGCCCTGACCCCGGGCAAGCAGCTCGACCCCGCGAAAGTCAAGGCGCTGTGCGAATCGGCCGAGGAATGACCGGCGTCGATGGATGACAGTTCGTTTTGCCCCGATGGGGCCGACGTCTAGAATAGCCGCGAAATGCAACCCAACGGCACGATCATTATCGCCATTATCAGCAACCCACCCCTGCGGTAGGGCCGGCGATCGTGCGACACCCAACGACGAAGCCAACCCTGCCGCGAGGCGGGGTTTTTTGTTGCCCCGTAACGACCCGATACCCGACCTGATCCATAGCCTCCACGCCGCTCGCGGCTTAGTGCTCAGAACGAGACACCACCCATGCCCACCGACACGCCCCGCCGACGCATCGAAATCTACGACACCACCCTCCGCGACGGCACGCAGGGCATCGGCGTCGCCCTGTCGTTGCGCGACAAGCTCCGCATCACCGAGCACCTGGACGCCCTGGGCGTCGACTATGTCGAAGGCGGCTACCCACTGTCCAACCCCAAAGACGTCGCCTACTTCGAGCAGGTCCGCGACCTGGACCTCAAGCACGCCCGCGTCTGCGCGTTCGGCATGACCCGGCGGCGTGGCATCCCCCCGGAAGATGATCAAGGTATGCAGGCGTTGGTCGCGTCGGGCGCGCCGGTCATCACCATCGTCGGCAAGACGTGGGACCTGCACGTCGACGAGGTGTTGCGTGTCGATCGGGAAGAGAACCTGGACATGATCCGCGAGTCGGTTGCGTTCTGCGCCGCGTCCGGCGCGGAAGTGACCTACGACGCCGAGCACTTCTTTGACGGCTACCGGGCCAACCCGCAGTACGCGGTCGAGACCATGCGCGCCGCGCTGGCCGGCGGCGCGACGCGGCTTGTGCTCTGCGACACCAACGGCGGCTCGCTGCCCGCGTGGGTCGTCGAAGCGATCGACGGCCTGACCGCGGCGCTCGGCGATGGCTACAGACAGCTGGTCGATGCCGCGGGCGGACTGGGCATCCATGTCCACAACGACGGCGGGCTGGCCGTGGCCAACTCACTCGCGGCCGTCGAGGCCGGCTGCGTGCAGGTGCAGGGCACGATCAACGGGATCGGCGAGCGGTGCGGCAACGTCGACCTGACCACCGTCGCCGCCAACCTGCGTGTCAAGCTCGGCTACGACTGCCTCCTGCCCGACAGCCTGCGGCGGTTGACCGAGACCAGCCGGTACGTTTACGAGACGGCCAACATGAACTACGTGTCAGGTCAGCCCTACGTCGGCTCGGGCGCGTTCGCGCACAAGGGCGGGATGCACGTCCACGCCGTGCAACGTGTCGCGCACAGCTACGAGCACGTTGACCCTGAAACGGTCGGCAACACGCGACGCATCCTCGTCAGCGAGTTGTCCGGCGCGAGCAACATCGCCGCGACACTCGGCAAGAAGTTCGACATCGAAGCGGACAAAGAAGTCCAACGCCGCGTGCTCCAACGCGTGCAGGACCTGGAACACGAGGGCTACCAGTTCGAGGCCGCGCAGGCGAGTTTCGAGTTGTTGCTGCACGGCGTGCTCGGCACGCGGCCGACGTTCTGGTCGCTCGACCACTACCGGTGTGTGATCCTCAAGCGCGACGGCGAAACGGCCGTCACCGAGGCGATCGTCAAGATGAAGGTCGGCTCCATGCTCGAACACCGTGTCGCGGAGGGCGACGGCCCGGTCAACGCCCTGGACGGCGCCTTGCGCAAATGCCTGACGCCCCACTTCGCCGACCTGGTCCACGTCCACCTGCGCGACTACCGCGTCCGCGTGGTCAACCCGACGGCCGAGTCGGCCGCGAAGGTCCGCGTGTTGGCTGAGTTCGCCGTCGTCCCCAACGGCGACGACGCCGACGCCCGTCCGATCCGCACCTTCACGACCGTCGGTGTCAATGAGAACATCGTCGACGCGAGTTGGGAAGCGATCACGGAAGCCTTCGCGTACCACCTGATCGAGTCGAAGGTGACGGCGTAGCCGTCACTCATTTAGCCGCGCATCCGCCGCCGTCGTCGTTTCCGGCTTACCCGTCCCTGGCTTCGAGTCGTCGTCCGCAGGTGTTTCGTCGCGTTTACGCGCCGCTTCCTGCTGGGCTTTCAGGTCCTGCTCCAACGTCTTGACCCGCGACTCGAGCGTGGCCAACGTCTCCTTCGTTTTCGTGTGGCGTTGCGATTCAGCGTTCAACTGTTCGCGCAGGGTGTCACGGGCCTCGGTCACACTGCCGAGCGACTGCTGCGCCGCACGCAACTCCAAACTGACATCCGCCAGCTTCGACTTGGCGTCCAACAAGTCCTGCCGAGCCTGGGCCAGGTCGCGTCCCGACGCCAGCAGCGCGTCGTTTGCTTGATTCAGTTGTGTGCGCGCCGTCTTCAGTTCCGTCGCCGACGCGTCCAGGTCGCGCTCCAGTCCCGTGATGCGCAACGACTGTTCCTGGATCGTCCCGCGCAACGTCGCGACCAGTGTCGACTGCTCGCCCTTGCGCTCGGTGTGCGTCTGCTCCTGCCGATTGACCTGCGCGGTCAGGTGCTCGACCTGCTCCTGCGTTAGCGCGGCCTGCTTCGTCGCCTCCGCCAGTTGGCTGCGCGTCGTTTTCAACTCCTGCATGAGTTGCCGGTTGTCCGCCTCGAGTTGCGTGATGCGTTCCGCCCGGTCGGCCGCGGTCTGCTGCGTCTGCCCGAGTTGCGTGCCCGTCAGGTTCGCGGCCG